>NZ_CAFK01000055.1 GCF_000239815.1 Bradyrhizobium sp. STM 3843
GCGTCCATGGCCATCTGGATTTCAGCCGCCGAGTCCATCGCCAGCTGATAGTTATGGCCGAAGCCATCGGGGGTATAGCCGATGACGTCCGGCAGGAACACGCCGCGCTCGGCCAGATGAGCCTGGTCGGCCCGCCAAGCGGCAATTGCCTCTTGCAGATTCATGGTTCTCTCACTCCGCTTGCTGCCGGGCTTTTCTGGCCGGCGAGACTGTTACGATGTTGGGGGAAGGCCTTCGGCGGTTAGCCGTAGATCGTGGCGTCGATCTTCACGAGCTCACCCGGCGCGCCGGCCGAGCGGGCATAGAAGCCGGTCTCGATGGCGATGCCGACGGTGATGGTGCCGGCCGCAAAGGTCTGCGTCGGGTCGACCACGTAAGTGCCGAGACCACCGTTGCCGGTGATGAACGCGGTGATCGAAGTGCCGGCAGTGATGCCGGATGCGCTGATCGAGTCGCCGAGCGCCAGCTTGCCGGAAGCGACCGCAGTGACGCTCAGCACGCCATAGGTTGCGTTGATCGCTTCGCCCTGGACGTTCTGCTCGCCGATGTTCAGGGCATAATCGCCGACGCCGCCGGGAATGCCGTCCAGCTGCTCGACGATCTTGGTGCCCGCGGCAACGCCCGCGCCGCCAATCGTCGCGCCCGGGTAGAGCGTGCCATTGGTGACGGCCGACACGTTCAGGATGTTGTCATTGATCGAGCCGGTAACCGCCGCGGTGGCCGGGGCGATCGAGCCCGTCACCGAGGCGCTTTCGACGGTGCCCGACGGCGCGAACAGCACGGTGCCGTCAGCGAAGTTCGCATAGGCCTTCATGCCCGGCAGCGCTTCGGTGTTGCCCGCATTGCGCGCCCAGAGGCCCGCGCGAGCCATCAAGCTCATCTGGAAGCCCCGCGGAATGACCATGCTCGATTCCTGCAGATAGCCGGTGATCAAGCCCTGCTGTTCACGATGAACGAAGCCGGCCGGGCTGCCCGAGCCGAAGTTGTTCACGACGGCCGGCGCGTCGTTGGCGTCGACTTCCTCAAAACTGAGCCACGCGAAGCGACCGACAATCGCGCCCTGATCGCCAGCGACCAGGCCGCCGGGACCTGCGTCGACAGAGAAGCGCGGATTGGCGTTGCAGAAGTCACCTTCGACGGCGGGCGCCGGCTGAGTGTTCACGACAGTCTGAAAACCACCCATTGGGGTTTGTCCTTTCAAGTCAGATGTTTGCCAGACGAATCTGGCGCGTCAGTTGAGGGAGATGGCCCCTTAGGCGAGCTTGATGCGGCTGGCTTCGGGGAAGCGGTCGGCGAAGCCCTTGGCGCTTGCCGCGTCCATTGCGACGGTGGGCGTCGGCTTCGGCTTGCTGCCGGGCAGCGGCTGCATCTCGAGGATGGTCGGCAGCGCCGAGGCGTGCACACCCTTGATCTTGTCGCCGAGGCCCATTGCACTGAGCGCGGCGCGATAGACGCCCTCCGCGCTGTCGCATGCGATCGCTAGTTCGCCGACATAGGGGCGGACCTTGCGTTCGGCGTCGCGGATCTCGCGCTGAGTTTTCGTGACCTGTGCAGTGGTGTCGGCAACCGCCTTTGCGATCGCCGCATCCATGGCGGGCTTGTCGACCATTTCTTTATCCTTGTCTTCGTCGAGCGCCGGGGGCGCGGTGGTGGTGTCGTCGTCGAGCTCGTCGGCAGCGCCGCCGCCGTCGATCATCGCGCAGACCTTCGCGATATCCTCATCGGACAGCTTGCCCGTGAGAAACTGGCGGACGCCTTCAGCACCGGCGTCCATGGTGGTCTCATTCGGGCCCTGCCCGACCACCGGCAGGCCCTCGGTCGCGTCATTGTCGGCCGCGGCGCCTTCCGCCGGGTCGACGCCATCGAGGCTATCGAGCAGCGCCGCCACGTCATCGATCGAGGCGTCCTGCGCCAACTTGCCGGCCGTCAGCTTCGTGATGCCTTCGACGATGCCGGCTTTCTTTTCCTTGAAGTTCTTGGACGTGACGCCCTTGAACAGCGGTGCCAGATCGATCTTTGCGTCCATCGCCAGCTTGGGGCGCAGCGCGATCATCAGCGCGCCCATAGCGACGGCGCCCTTGCGGGTCAGCAGGTCTCTCTTCGACATTAGAAACAACTCCTCGAGTTTTGGGATTGCCGCATCACCGACGACGACATCGCTGCCGGCGCGGCCCTCGCGGACAGTCGCTACGTGATTTCCGACGATGTCCCGCATGACGCCGTGATAATCTTCACCCTCATAGGTGCCGGGCGTCATGTCGGCGCGGTAGCGGTACGCGCTGGACAGTTCCTTCTTGACGTCGTTCTCGACGTCGTCGATTGCATCGCGCGCCCAGATCACCAGGCTGTTGCGCAGAAACGGGGCTTGGAAAACTGCGTCCGTGCCGGTCGAGCCGATCACAAGATCCGGCTGATGATCATCAGCCGTGACGGGCTTGTGCCGCGACAACAGCGGGATGTTGTTGAAGGTCGGCGCGGCCTTCGCGAGCTCATCCGGATCGCGGAGAAGCTTATAGACCTTGTCCGGATCGAGCCCGAGCGATTGCCAATCCGGAATCTCGCGGCCGATGTACGGATTGACCGTCGCCTTGCTGATGTTCGTGATCTCGACGTGCAAGCGGCCGTCGCGGTCATAGGTCCGCACGCTCGCGCGGTCGAAGGCAAGCCCGTGCGGCCGCGCCTCCGCGCGGTGCTGGCGCTCGGAGACAGGCGACATAGGCAGGACTCTTACTTCTTCGCGGGCGCTTCGGGCTTCGCTGCGGCCGTGGGGGCCGCGGCCTTCGGCGTCTGCGCCTGCAACTGGTTCTGCAGCTCGAGCAGAAGCGGCGCGGCCGTCTCATACGGCAATTTCATGATGCCCTGCCCGATCGTCTGCAGATCGGCGCGCGTCACGTCGAGCTTGACGTGATCGGTCGGCGCCTGCGCGAAAGCAGCGCCGGCAGACGCGAGCGAGAGGGTGGCAGCAAGTGCGAGCTTCAGCATGTTGTCTCCGTGGCTATGGTGGTATCGAACGCGCGGACGTTCCAAGCTCGGCGGACTTATTGGTCAAGCAATAGAATCCGAGGTGACCGTCGAGCGACCGCGGCGATCCAGGAGGCGGTCGGCTCTGCGAATGGCAGCGCTAGAGGCGGGAAAGAAGCCGGCTATCTCGCATTAGTCGTGCTTCTTAAGTTGTGCAGTCATAAAGCGGTCGGCGCCGCTCCGCTTGTCCCCTGATGGCGGCGCAACAGCTCCCTTCGCCGAGGTTTCAGAAGGGCTACAATCCAACGTCGGCGTTCACATTTTACCGCTGCGCCACTATCGTCGCCGTTGTGGGTCCCCCATTTCGCCCCCCCGGCCCGTTGCCGATCTGTCGGACACCGTCTTACTAGCGTCACACGTCGCGCGCGATTGTGGTATCAATGGACGCAACGTGGAGTTTAAAGTAAAAGGTTCACTCGATGCAGTGTGTCCCACCAACAGGAGGGGCATCGGCCTTCGTCACTCGGCCCCGCTGAGGTGTCCAAGCGGCGACGCCAATGTCCGGGAAAACGGGAGTGCAATAGATCGACATGCCGACTGATCCCAAGGATATCGGTGAGCTACAAAAAGCTCTAAACGACGCGTCCGCTAAAGCGTCCGTACTCTGGATCACATTTGTAACCTTTGAACTCTATCTAGCGATTGCGTTCGGCTCTGTGACACATCGCAACCTCTTTCTCGAAGAACCAATCAAACTGCCGCTCTTGAATGTCGATCTTCCATTGGTCGGCTTCTTCGTGGTAGCCCCCAGCGTCCTACTTGTGTTTCAATTCTACATTTTCCTTCAGCTTCTTGCGCTCGCGTACAAGGCTACAGATTTCGATGGCCTCTTGAGAAGGGAATTCCCAAGCGAACATAGTAGCGAGCTTCTGCGGCAACGGCTTGATCCATTTTTGATCTTGCAATTCCTCGTTGGCACAAAGTCTCAGAGGAGAGGTCCGATAAGCGTCTCGCTACGTTTCATAGCGTGGATCACGCTCGCGGGCGCACCAGTCGTTATTTTGCTACAGGCACAGTTAGCCTTTTTACCTTATCACTTGGCCGAGGTTCAGTGGTTCCTGCGTCTTTGTGTGGTCGTCAGTCTCATCATTATCTGGTGTTTTTGGGACCCGGTCCGGGCCGACGATCAGCCGGTATTCAAGAATATTTCTCCACGGGCTTGGTGGATAGTCGGCGGCGCAGGCACTTTTCTTGTCGCTATCTTTAGCATCTTCGTAGCTACCTTCCCCGGAGAGTTCTTGAACGATCGATTTTCCGTCCCGTTTCGGGCTACACTCTTCGACGGAGACATGCACAATGGGCGACTAAGCAGCCCATTTTCAAATCGTCTTGTTTTAGCTGATCAGTCATTTATCGACCCCGATAAGCTAGAAAAGCTCGAAATCAGTCGGTCCTTCCGTGGACGCGACCTGAAGGGTGCTATTTTAGACAGGGCAGACCTGCGGAGAGCCGATTTCACCGGTGCGATGCTCGATCAGGCCAGTTTATCTGGTGCCCACCTTCAGCGGGTACGTTTCGGCTGCTATGGCGGGACAGCCGCACGACCGGATCCCATCCCATGGCCTCGTGATGAATGTACTTGGCTGCGCGATGCGGACTTACGATTTACGGAACTAGACGGAGCTAATTTTAAGTCTGCACGCCTTGATAGTGCGGCGTTCGATTTTGCAGCGGGACGGAACGTCGATTTCGAGTATGCACAATTGGCACACGCTTCGCTCCGGTCTGCTGATTTGCTGGAAGCCACCCATGATCGCGCACGATTGGAGGATGCGCATTTCGATGAGGCGAACCTAATCGGAGCGTCAATACAGTACGCTCATTCTAGTGATGCGCATTTTAACTCCGCTAAGCTTCAAGGAGCCAATCTTATGGATGCCAAATTCGAGAGAGCCAACTTTTTTGGTGCTAATCTTCAGGCCGTCAATCTTAGCTTAAGTGATCTCTCGAAGGCCACACTCGATTATGCACAATTGCAAGGAGCGTCGCTTTTCAAAGCCACTTTAGAGAGAGCGACTTTTGTTGAAACCGGCCTGCAAGGCGCATCAGTGATCGGTGCGCACCTTGCCGGCGTCAAGCTAGATAAGGCGTACCTGTGGCGCGCAAGCGGTTCGCCTGAGGACATCGATCCAACTGTGCTTGAAGGCGCGAATTTTTCAACACGGCCGTGGGGTGAGATATCCAATTTTGACCAATGGTTGCAACCGTTGATTGAAGCGATTCCGGATCCCAAACGCGCTGCCTTTGCAAGCACTTTATCGGGGCTTTCGCCCACCGCGGCCGAGCCGGAGTTTCCGCTAGGTAGACCCGTTGCTTTCCCGCGCAACAACTCGTCAACATCGATCTCTCACGAGGCGCCTCGTTCGGTCTCGAATAAAACTCGGTAAACTTCCGGCGCAAATAGCCATTCCGCTTTCTGCGCTCGCAGTAGTCGAGAAGTGCGGACAGTCCGAGGCTGGCTGGGGCGGCCGACACGCTTTGCCGGCCGGCTGAGGACTGCGATTACCTCGACCGTTCGCGCCACCGGCTCCTTGCCCTCAGAAAAAGCGTAGCTTGCTCTCGATCTTCGAGAGGCGATCCGAAATGATCGGGTCGACGGTATTTATAACGTGCTGAACCACTGTCGCGAACTTCGGCGCCAGCGTTTCTGCGAGCGCATCGCCGAGCTGCCGCAGCGCCTGCGGCGTGACGAAATCGGCTGCCTCGAGCTTGTCCAGCCGGGCGCCCTGCGCGGTCTGCGCGTCGAGCAGTTCGTGCAAATCACTGTGCAGCGGATCCACGTTAGTGCCCAGCTGCGTCTGCACCTCCTGGCGGAAGGCGTCTAGCTGGGCATTCACCTGCGCCATGAACTGCGCCGCCAGCTGGGCGAAACGCTCATCGATCGCGAGCGCGTTCACGGAGGCCGCGGGCGAGTTTGCTACGGGTACGACGGGTGCTTTGGCCGCCGGGGCGGCCGGCGCTTTTGGGTCAAGCATGGCTGTTTCCTTGGAGGGGCGTGCTCGTCAAAGAACCGAGGTCGGCTCTTGGGGCCTAAGCGGAATTCATTGCTTGATCAGACTATTGCGGCCTTTGACCCAAAGCAGATATCCGACCAGCAACGCGCAAGCCCTTCGTGTGCAAGGCAAGGAAAGCGAAGTCTGGATTGACGTCCACCGTTGTATAACCACTGAGCGCGAACGCGGTCGTCAGACTGCTCTATCCAAAGGCCATGTCGGCGATCCTTACCCACTCCGGCGGACTACAATGTCTGGCTGCGGGCTACAGAGGACGACGCAAACGCGCCGCAGCGGCCGTTGCGCGACCACTGCGGGCTGTCACCCTTAGCGCTCTAGGAAGATCCAGAGCCTACCTGACTTTTCTTATTGCGTTCTCTGTAAAGGCGCCCTTTGATATAGACATATCGTGAGATACTGCACACGGAGTTCGGTGGGCAGTATGTGGCATGGGGAATGGCATGTCGATTGCTGACGGCGATTTCAAAACCCTGCTTGATACGTTGGAGAAAAGCTCCAACCGGACCCGTTCAGTCTATTACGTGTTTGCCATCATCTATATCTCCATCACCCTTTATGCCGTCAATACATTCATGTTTTCCTTCCCCGATGAACGCCTAATACGCATCCGGCAATTCGTGGCTGAATGCGAAGATCCACAAAAACAAAAGCAGCGAGATGACCACTGCATCGCTATAGCCGTCGGGATTCAGAAACAACAGGTGGACTTGCCGCCGAGTTCCGGATTCTTGGAGAAATTCGCACAGGCGGAGGAGCAGCACCGCCGGGACACCTATCTCGACGAGATCGCCGCGAGCCGAAAATTCACTTTTCCGCTGTTTGGTGTGAGTGTGGATCGCGGTTATTTCTGGCTGATGAACTCTCTGATCGGCGTTGTCATCTATTTTGTCCTACTGTCGGCGCTAGCAAACGAAGCATATCTCTTCGGCTTCATGGTGGCCGCCGCCGGGAGCGATATTGCACGCCTTCAGCTTGTTCTTATGACCCAAATGCTGTCGTCGCCGTCCGATCAGGATGGCAATGCACCAATATCATATACTCTGACGAAGAGATTCTTGTTGCAATCCGTGATTCTGTTGCCGGTCGCGGCGGGTCTAATGTGGATCTGCGACGACTTTTATCTAACCGATATACTTCGGGCGCATTTTAGCCAGGTGAGCTTCGAAACGGCGGCAGCCGGCATTCGGGATGACTTCTACAAGTTGCCGATCCTCTTCACCGTCAGCCTCGTTGTCCAGGCCGCATCCATTGTCATCATGCTGCATGGATTTCGCAACATTAAGGTCAATCTCTCTCGAATTCACACCGATTACCAAACAGCTCATAACAATCTCAAAGCAGCTATTAGCTTCGGGTCGTCAAATGGGTGATCGTGTCATCGATTTCTTCCGTCGAATGAAGGCCTGATTGCTTAGCCGCCTTCTGTGAGGCCTTCGCGGGCATTGTTTAGAAGCGGCTCTATTGCCTGTATCGCGCTAGCTGGTTCAAGGGATCGGATCAGGTCAAAAGAGCATTTACCTCGCCAAGTCCGCTTGTGGCCCCGACTCGGACTTCCGGCGAAGTCCGATTTTCGTCCCGTGTTGAAGGCAGAGCGGACATCATTCCGCCCTCACGAGAACCCCGGAATGACTGGCCGGCTGATACACCGGCAGTTGATTTCCTCGCCTGGGAAGATCCAGCGCTGCACGGCAGAGTCCCACATACCTTTGTTCACGTCGTACTTTTTGCCGTCCATGGCGACATGCGTCGGGCGCGGATGCTTGCCGCCTCCGGAATGCACCCAGATCGCTTGCGTGATGCCCAGCTCATCCTGGCGCGCCCGCGTCATCGAGGCGGTGGCCTTGTTGTTCTGGTCGCGAGCAATGAAGGCGGCCCGCCGGCGGGTGACGCCGAATTGCTGTTGCAGATCCTGCGTCAGCAGCGCGAGATCGCGGCCCGTCTGGACCGAGTGCATCACCAGGCCCTCGATGTTCGTGAAATACCGGCTCGGAATCGACTTGATCAGCGAGACCTGCTGACTGACCGTTGCCGCCATGATGTCGCGCATCGCTGGCGTCATCTTGAACTTCACGGTGAAGCCCGCCTTTTTCAGGATGGCTGTCAGCGCGCCACTCGAGCGCGAGGCGACCGATTGGGCGAAGAATTCCGCCAGCTCCGGCGCGGCCTCGTCAAAGTTCTTCTGCCACCGCCTGGCCAGCTTCCGGATCGCGTCTCGGAGCTCGTCGGCCGGCGTGCGGTCCTGCGCCATGACCGGCTCATTGGCCCGGTACGCCGCGCGCAGCCAATACCGGACCGAGTTGTCCATCTCGGCAATCAAGGCCTGCATCTTCTTCCGATAGGCGTCCTCGATGCCGGCATTGGGCCGGACTGCCGATAGGACCTTGTCGGTTTTCTTCGTCTGCAGGCGCCTGGGCATCAAAGCCACTTCGCTGCCATGTGGCGGATCATGCCGGTGATGCCGCCGCGCTTCCAAAAGACCGACGACGGCAATTCGTCGAGCGTTTGAGCGGCCGTGATCAGCGATGCTCCAATGATCGCGTCACGGATATGCCCGGCCGGAATATGCCCGGTCTGCTCGTCGATCACGGACAAGAGCTCATTGGTGAGCACCTGGACGTCTTCGACATAGACGGCCGTCTCATAGCTGAACGCGGTCACGCGGCCTCGCGCTCCAACTCGGCGCCCTCGCCTTCATCCTGCTGCTCGTCGCGATCGCCGCCGGCTTCCTCCGCGATCCGCGCCGCGCCGCCCTTGGGCTCGAGCCCTTCTTCCTCCTCATCGAGAAGGTCCGGGACGTCATCGGGATCGATGCCCTGATATCGGGAGTCCGGCGCGCTCGCGACGGCCTTCCGCTCCTCTGCGGGATCGATCACGCCGCTATTGATCCGGATATCCGCCGTTTCGGCCTCGAGCTTGTCGACTTCTGCCTTTTCCTTCGGCGTCAGCTCGGTCAGCGGCACAAACGTGAACGTGATGGTCGGGTCGACCTGGCCCCAAAGCGACAGCATCACGAAATGCATCACCACTGTCAGGTTTGGCCGGATCTGCACTTCCTGCCCGGCGTTGATCGTGTCGTCGAACGTCTCGATCTCGCCCTCGGATGACGCGTTGAGGCCTGCCGGCGAGATGCCCAGCAGCTTCACCAGCGGGATGCGGCTCACGCTGGCCATGTGCTCTTGGGCCTGCGCCTGCAGCTGGTCCAGCGTGGTGAGCGGCGTCGAGACGTTGAAATATTCCTCGGTGTCCTTATTCAGGACCAGGAGGCCCTGGTTGTCTCGATTGCTGTTGAACAGCACCAGGCGCTTGAACAGCTGCTCGCCGCCGGCCGCGAGCATCTGCGCCATATCGGTCTTGATGCCGCTGGTCGAGAACGTGCCGACCAGGTCGGAAACCGACTGCCGCACGCGGAGCCAGTTGTCCACGTAGGGCTTGACCATCTGAGACATGGACAAGCCGCCGAACGAATAGGCAGGCTTGAGCAGGTCCGGGACCTCACGGCCGATGAAGGTCAGGAGGCGACTTGAATGCACCTCCTTGCCCTGCACGAACCATGACGACGGCTTGTACCAGTCGGGCTTGAGCGGATCCGCAGAATTGTAGCTCGACGGATAGGTCCACACCGGCTCAATGACGCGGAGGCGCTTGAGCGAGCCTTTGCCGACCTTCAGCTTGCTGGCTGCGCTTGTGCCGTCGCCGATCGGCAAGCGCAATTCCTCGCGATCGTCGGTGGTGCCCAAGTCAAGATAGAGATGAGACCGGCCAAAGAAGCCATCGACCTCAAGCGACTTTTTGAATGCCTCTTTCACTCCGAGGCGCGTGAACTCGTCCTCGAGCTCCTTGATTTTCGTGGTCTTGTCGACGTCGCCGACGGCCTGAAACTTGATCCATTTCCGCGTCATCTCCGTCGCGATGGTGTCGGTGATGACGCGATATTCCGCGCGCTGCGCCAGCTCGGCGAGGTACGGATAGCCGAGGAATTCGAGGCCTTCGGCAAAGACCTGGTTGGCGAAAGTGCCAGCCCAGCCGAGCGCGCCGCCCATAGCGCTGTCTTGCGCCATTGTCGGCGGATCGACATCGGCCGGCAGGACGCCCGGCGGCGGCACGGCAAATTTGAACGGGTTGAACTTTTGCCGCGCTGGTCCGGTACCGGCCGCGCGCAAGATCATCTCGTCGGTGATCTTCGGCAGGAACGCCGGCAGGTCGATCGCCGCCTCGGCCTTGGCGGGCGCGACCTTCTTCGCCGCCGGCTTCTTCCGCTTCCGCTTCGGCTTAGGCTTCTCGACCTTGGCGCGCTCGACCTCGAGCATCGTCTCAAGGACGAGTCTGCGGATTTCCGACGGTTTCAAAGTCAGCGCCTCGCGCCCATGGCCGGCGTGCCAGCGCGCCGCAAAACGTCGTCGCTGATGACCATTGGCCGTTTTCCAAGAAGTTCGTTAAACGCTTCGCTCGTCGAGTCCGCGTCGTCGTCATGTCCCGCGTTCTTCGCTGGCGGGAAGCTTTCCAGCGCCGTGAACCAGGCTTCGTTCCAGGGGCCGCGCAGCACCACCACGTTGCCGCCCTCCGCCTGCGCAGAGAACGCGCCGAAGCGGACCACCTTGTCGCCTGATGCCGGTGCGAAGCGCGCGCGGTAGCCGGCCAAGAGCTTGAGCAGATGCGCGGCCTGCGACTTGCCGGCCTGCGCCGGGTCCTGCGGCAGCGCGATCACACACGCGACGCCGTCTTGCGACGCCGTGTTCTTCAGCAGCCGCTCGACCTCCGAAGGCGTGCCGCGGATGCGGACCGAATGCGCGACAATGAATCGACCGTCGGGCATGCGGCCAATCTTAGTGCCGACCGTCCAGTCCGGGTCATTGCCTTCGGTCTTGGGCGTCGCCGCCAAGTCCCAGCCGCGAACGAATTGCGTCCCCTCCGGGAGCGCGTCGACCACCTGGCACCATTCGCGGCGAAAGAGCAGGCCCGCCGCGGCGCGGATCTTCCAATTGCCGCCGAGAAGCCGCTCGCGCTCGACCAGCGGCAGCGCCATCAGGTTGGCGATGTAGCCCGGGTCCGCGGCCATCAAGGCGCGGTTGTCCGTGAGCCTCGCCGGGATGAACGTCAGCGACTTCGGCGGAATCGGCGCCTGGTTGCCGTTCTCATCCGGCGCGGTGTATGCCGCCAGCTCCTCCGGGCGATCGGCCCAAACGATCTCATCGCCGACACGGACAAACCAGCGCAGCACGCCCGCGCGCTCGGGAATCGGATAGCCGGTGTCCTGGTTGATCCACCAGGCAATCAGCTGCGCAACCCAACTGTCCGCATCCGGGTTGCAGGTCGCCCGGATATACGGCCGCACGCCGCACATCGAGCGGTTTCGGCTGACCATGTACCAGAATTGCTTCTGGGTGAAATGCGTCAGCTCGTCGAAGCACATCAGCGGGATCTGCGATCCCTGCCAATTGAGCACCGTCTTGTCGTGCTCGAGGTGCTTGAACGATACCGTCGAGCCCGACGGGAAGGTCCAATAAAGGTCACCCTGGTTCGGCTTGGCGCCGAGCAGCGGGTAAAGCTTGACGCTCTCGTCCCAGAGCGCGCCTTCGTTCGTAATCTGCGGCGTGGTGCGCCGGAAGATGACGGCGCCAAAATCCTTGTTACTGACGTGCCGAAGCGGCTCGAGCAGTTCGGCGTATGTTTTCCCGCCCCCCGCACTCCCGCCGTAAATGGCGATATCCGCGGCACTCGCCAGAAATTGAGTCTGAGGACCCGGTTGCGGGCCTATCCGAATATTGAACGCCTGACGGACGTCCGCGCTACCCTCGCCCATTGTCTGGCAAAGCGAAGACGGTCACCGTCGCAGCGGACGTGGCTGGAAGGTCTTTGCCATCCTTCCCCGTCAGCTCATGCTGGTGCTTGTTCGTGAAGGCGCCGCCCACTTCCTTCGCCGCGAGCTCGCCGAGTTCGGCGGCCAAGACCATGTTGCCGCTTTCCTCGGCGCGAGCCGCCATGCGGTCGAGGCGACGCAGCCGGACCGCTTTGTTCGCGATCGGGATCGCCTCGAGGTCTTTCAAGAAAGCCTGGCGCGTCTCTTTGAACAGCGCCTTCAGCTCCTCGCTGAGGGCGGCGCCGGCCTTGCTGGTCGGATCGTAGAACAGGATGCGCGGAAGGCTCAGATTGAGCCCGTAATCCGTCTTGAATGCCTTCGCGACTTCAGTCGGCGTGTCGAAGCGAGCAAGCCGTTGCACGATTTCGCGTTTGTGGACGAAACTGAGCTGCTCGCCTTTCTCCATTTCAGTTAAAGCCAATTAAAAGTCGCCGCGCAGCCAGCACCGATTGTGGTGGATAAGTCATCTTCGAAATCTGCCGGTCATCCACCGCACGCATATGTTGTATCGTTCGAATCGAGAAACTCAGGAGACAACATATGCAGGACGGGCTCTATTCCGTCGAATTCCGCACGCCGTTCAGCTTCGGTTACGGCGTCGTCACTCTCGCCAACGGAAATCTCACCGGCGGAGACGCGGCCCTATATTATACCGGTACCTACGACCTGAACGGCGATGCATTCACCGCGAAGGTCAAGACAGCACGGCATGCTCCGGGAGCAATCAGCGTATTTCAGCGAGATCAAGTTACGATCGATCTCAACGGCACCGTGGCGGGGAACTCGATGACTGCTACCGGGACGGCTGCCGAAGCGCCGGGCGTGACATTTACTGCCAAGCTGACCCTGCTTGCCGCCGGACGCCTTCACAAACCGCCATCCGCGTGAACACCGATCCGAAATTGAAAGTCATTGACCGTCAATCGCAGCGAGGCTCGTCTTCAGCAAACCCTAGACCGCGCCGGATTACCCAAGAAAGGTTTTGATTATGACAGAGCTTCCCGATGGCCAGAAGGAGCGCCTCAGCATTTTCGAGCAACCGGCCGGCGTTGATTGGCTTCTCAATTACATCGTCGACCTAGTCGAGAAGGGCCTTAGTCTGCCTCTGACAGTGACGACTGAAGGATCGATGATTACAGGTACGGCAATCGGAGGCCGAGAATATTTCGAATCGATCGGTGGGTTGATCGCGCGATCGTCCCCGGAAGAGTTCGGCGCAGACCTTGGCCGCATGTTCTCGCAATTCCAAGAGATCTATCCGCGCCCAGAGGACCTTCAGGCTGAAGAAGTGCGACAGCGTGGTTTCCTGCACCTGCGAGACGCGCGCGTTCTACTCGACACGCGGCCGATAAAGGATAAGGGGAATCCGTGGCGAATTCAGTAAGATCAGCGGCTTCTGCCTCGGCCGCTACGATTTTTCCTGATGTCCGGAAAGGCACAAAAATGAACTGCTACATGCTTTACGTGCCGAAAAACGGCGTCGAGGCTATGAACGCTATTAGGGATTTCTCGGAGGTCGGATTGGTCACCTTCGAACTGTTCACCATACGCACCGAGAGGTCGGCTAGAGAGATTGTAGCTGCAATCGCCCCCACGCTGGGCGACAACCCGCAGTACATCCTCGCCCAGGTTGATGGCGTTGGTTATCAGGGCGGATCTCAGTTAGCTGGCGCGGCAAGATTTTTGAGAACAGATCCGCCAGACCCCACACGCCGATGAAATCTCGTCACGCGCCTTCGACGTACCGAAAGCCCTGGATCGCGCGGAAGTGCCCGCCGTATCCAGTTCCTTGCCAGTGTCCTTTGCCGGAGGCCTGTAGCGTCGCTTGCGACCGCGCCTTGCTTTCCCCGTAAAGCCGCGCCGAAACTTGGGCCCATAGCGGATCACGCCGGAGAGCCGCGGCAAGGCCGGGATGGCTGGTGTGAAACAGGGTCAGCATTGGCCGATCGTAGCGATTCTGCCCCCTCCTCCACGCTGCGCAAACGGCATTGAGAAAGCGCATGCCGACGCCGGCGCCTTGCCATTCCGGCATGACGACCAGGCGGCACGCCCGCGCCTCGACGAAACCCTGACGGGTCGAGAACGCAACATGGGCCACCGGCTCGTCATCGACGAACCCGACGTAACATGTCGCGGCGATCATCTTTGGCGCTTTCAGATAGTGATGCGGTTCAAAATAGGGCCACCATCGCCAGTCGGTTTCGACGATCCGCAGTTCGATTGGAGGGCGTCGCTGAAGCCACCTCCCGGAAAAGCTGCCGGTGCGGGTATCAAAGACCCAGTCCGGCTGCAGCCAATCCAAAATGTCATAGTGGCAGGAAAGGACGACGACTTGGCCACCAGTGCGGCGCCAGGCTTTCGCAAAGGCGTGCGCGCCAACCTTGGCAATCTGCCGGTCGACCACGCTGGTGAACTCGTCGACGACCGCCCTCGCCGGCGCGGCGCATACGAGGCGGGCGAGATCGGCGCGAAACCGTTCCCCGGTCGAGAGGACACGGTAAGGCCTCAACCAGGCGGGAACGGTGCCGAGCCCGACGGCAGAAAGCGCGCCCGTGACCTGGTCGAAGTCGGCGGCCGGCGCGATCGCGTCAATGATGGGCGCGTCAGTGGGCCAATCATCGGCTCCCCAAAGAGCCTCCGCGCCAAAGAGCGCGCGACCGATCGACGATTTCCCAGAGCCGGATGGCCCGACCACCGCTCCAATGCTCCACTCCAGACCGTCGATCGGAAGGTCCGCCTCGAGGTTGAAGGATGAGCCGTCATCGACATTGAACAGGGACTTTACCCGAGCGGCGCGATAGCTGGTCGCGTCGGCGCACTTATGATGTACGTCAACTCTCATGTCGTCACCACGCGAATCTTGCAGCTCGTGAGCGTCTGCAACGCATCGTAGAGCGACCGCTGAACTCCCGCATTCGGGCAGATCACGATCAGCCCATATTGCTCCCGATAGCGATTGTCCGGTGGCCTGCGCGTCGAGTTCGGCGCGAGTGCCGGTAATTTTCTCTTTCGCTTTTGCGCCGCTTTAACGACGCGCGCGACTTCGGACGGACGGAGGCCGGCCGGTGACTCGTGTTTGGGCATGGACTCTGGCACTTGTGGTCCCGCCGTGCGTACGGTGGCGGGGTGATCGCGGGCGCGATCGGCTCAAGATCATGCGAGTGACAGCTCGCGGTTCGGAGTGTGCTAGCACTCCGGACCCCGTCCCTTGGGGGTAGTTCTAAGAATTGGACGAATGGGATTGAAAACGAAACATCTTGTTGAGGCCAACAACTTCCGATAGAGTTTTTTATGAAGCAATCCTAGATGTGTCCAGGCGAGTTCATTTGACTGTGAAACGTAATTTTAAACCGTAGGGGGCGAACATGCCGCCGGGTGCGCTTGACGATTCTTGGCGAGCCAGGATTCGAGCTGAGGCCGCGAGCATTCAAAACGCGAGCCTACTTGCGGCGGAGCGGCACTACGCAGCTGAGACGCCCTGGTGGCACTGGAATTTAATAATAGGGATTCCCGCAACAGTCTTGGCCGCCGTTGCAGGCGCTGCAGCCTTTTCGAATATTACTCATAGTGAATTGGTAGCGGGAAGCATATCGATCATCGTCGCGATACTGTCCTCTCTAACCACCTTCATTGACCCAAAAAAGACATTCGCCGACCATCATGCTTCAGCCAAGGCGTACGAAGCACTCTATCGTCAAGCCGGTTTCTTCTATCGAATCGAATCGCTCGCCGAGAGCGCCGACGAAGGCACGCTGCAGACCAAACTCAGCGAACTTAGCCTGCGCTTCAATCAGCTAAATGAGCGTAGCTTACCGATTTCAGGTAGTGCCATCAGGCATGCAGCGGCCGTGATCAAGGGAGATAAGCCAGGCGAAGTTATACGAGATCCGGAGACCCCCAGCTCAACCAATCGATCTGAGTCATCGGCCGTTTCAACCGGGACGGTTACGGTAAGAGCCTGATCATCCACCAAAGGGGGGCGGGCCCGACCTTCGCGACAACGGACCAAGGATGAAAACCTGGTCCAGTCGCACAACGCGCCGGGGAAAACGCGCTATCTCGGAACAAAGCCGCCCAGAGGATCGGGGCGCTTGTTTCGCTGGAATTCATCCGCCGCGGCGATCATGCGCGCGGCCCATGCCTTCAATTCAGCATCTTCGGGGAATGGTCGCGTGACGATCTTCACGCGATCGGCCTCCGACTGAGGGGGCGGAATGCAGACCATGCGCGGATCAGTTCATGCCGGTGACGGGGATAGTGCGATCAACCACGTCGACGAACAAGCCCAAGCTTTCATTCGTCCGAGCGAAGCGTCCGAACAAAAGTCGCGCGGCCCGATCATATTGGCGCGCGGCAAGTATCTCCGAATTGTACCTACCGAGATCAACTCTCTCGCCATCATGAACGATGCCGGAGCGCCATTTACCTTTGTCGAAATGAACACCCTTAAATCTGGACGTTGCCGGCGTCGTCTGCTTCCGCCTATTCTGCATATTTTGCACCTGCAGGCATGGTCGAAGATTGCAACGTCTGTTGTCCAGCCCATCCCCATTTTGGTGGTCGACGACCTCCGTCGCCAACGGATCGGTCAGAAGACGATGCATCCCGATAGATTCGCCGTCGATCCAGGTATGAGCATAAAATGTTCCATGCCCTTTTATGGCGCGCCACTCATGCGCCAAGACGAGATCGAAGTCCTCGTCATCGACCAACGCAAAAAGGCCCCGCGAGAGGGACACTTGTTTCGTCGTACTGATTTCCGGGGAATGATGGTCGCAGCGACCGCGAAGTGGATGTGTCCAACCTCGAATTTCGGAAGTAATAGCAAAAAATTTTGGTTCGTCAACTCGCGCGGGGCCGCTTAGTTAACGGCAAGCGGGAGTCGCGGCGATCGCTCCGAGAAATTCGCGGGCAAATTCGTTAACAGCGATGTGGACAAATCGCGCGGTCCCAGCGCGCACACTGGCCGGGAATTTCGGAAATTATTCCTGCGGCATTCGCTGGACGATATGCTCCGGGAAAACCGGGACATAGTGCGATCGCCACGTCACCTCATCGTGGATCCGGCAATGCACCGTTCCGTATTCGCCGAGCGGCCGGCGCACCACCATCCGGACCAAGACGACATCGCCTTCCTGGAGCGCGGCGACTTCCTTTCGACTGAGCGCGTTCATGCCCTCGCCGCCTCTTTCTGCTTGCGGAAGTCCGCGCGCGCGATCAAGGCGTGATAGACGCCCCACGCCTGCTCAAGCTGTTCGTCGTCCAGATCGGGGCGCAGGATGCGCAGGGTCTGGACATAGAACGCCTTTCGCGGGTCGGTCCGCTTCGGCGCAGGCTCCGTCAACTCAACCGGCTTATCAGCAGCCTCCGCTTTCGCCTTCTTCGGTCTGTAGAATTTGACCTTTGGGGCGTCGGCATTGAATTTCTTGCTGCGTTTCGATCGGTAGTTCTTGTCATCGCGGAAGATCTCGAAAAAATATTGCAACACCATCTTCAGTACCGGCATCGATACTGGGTTGATGGGGCAGCTTGCCACGCAAACCTGCTCGACCAGGTCGCGCTGCGCCGCCGGCATGTAGTATTGCAGGACATCGAAATCCTCGCGCGCCTCGCGTTCGCGCATCTCGCGGTCAATGTCGAGATAGTCATCGGTCCTGCGCCGGCCGGTCTCGATCGGCTTCTCGAGATCCGCAACGAACTGGCGGAAGAACGAGGACCCCGCCGCCGATCGCGTGCGGCCGTGGAAGGTCTCGAAGGCGTGATAAATCTCGGCGATCCGGAAGCCAGCGGAGACCTCGGCCGATGTGAGTTCGTCATGGAGAGCGAGCCGACCCAGCTCAGTGCCGAGGCGCGGATCCAATCCGATCTTCTGCCCGTTCGTCTTGATGCGCTGCCAGAGCACCGGCGAGATCGGCTGTTTCGATGTTTCTCCCGGTTTCAATTTTCCGCAACCGTACCGCTCGCCCGCCTTCGCTGGTCGACCGCGCTTTGCAGCCATGATGCAATTCTCCCCCGTGCCATCATTTAATATATGATACGTTTCACGGGAAAGCGCTACACTACGATCAACTAATCAGTACACACGTCAACGTTCCGCGAGCGGAACGACCTCGAGCGCGCACTCCTAAGCAGAAGCGGGATTGACGCCCACTTAGGCCGTAACAGCAGCGCTAGAGCAGACATTCCAGCAGTGCTGCTTTAGGGCCACTAGCAGAGAGTGCAACAAGAGCACCGCTCATAGCGGTTTAGCCCCGAAGCTTCAGAACCTTTTGCTCAGCGGGACAGTTTACCCTTGTCGACGAGGACCTCGCATTGCTCAAGCTGGGCGCAGCTGCCTGGAAGCGTGGCGTGACGAGAACCCCAATGTTCGCCCTCTGGGTCAAACGCGGCGCTCCGGGCCCGCGTTCGCCTCACTTGAGACGTGCGGCAAGTATTTTTATCCCACTCGTCGATACATAGGCAAACCTTCCCCACTCAAGCACCCGATCGCCCTCGCGATAGGCTTTAGGCGACTTCAAGCTCTCCGGCAGGCGCACGGCCCAGATGAAAGTGCTTGTTCTCGATTGTTGGCGCTTGCAGTTTCTTGACGAGGAGGTCCTTGGGACGACCGACGCTTGAGAGCCGATCGAACCCTGATTGTCGAAATTGGCGGCCAATTCGAAGCAGCGAAGGTCTGCTGTCGCCAAGTAATGGCGAGCCGAAAAGCACTGGAAAGGTCAACTCGTCGCGCGCTTTACCTACCGGAGAGGCGCAGGTTTCAAGGCGTTGCACGTCGCTCCGTCATTTCTTTGCGAGCGCCGATTTGGCAATGCTGTTGTACCAGCCGCGATGAGCGACCTCGGAGTCGAGTGGCAGCTGACCGGCACTACTCCATCGCGTTTGACCGATGAATGAGGCCATGGTCAGCGCGTTTCGATCCGCAATGTCCGCCCGGAAGTGAAAGCATACGTGCCAGGTGCCGTCATGGCCCTCGAACGACTCAACGTCGACCAAATCTGGCTTATTGATGTCAACACCTGCCTGCTCCTTGGCCACGCGCTTGGCCCCAGCATAAGGATCCTCACCGAAATTAAGGACATCATTGGGGAGGAACAATCCAGTCTGCGCATCTGGGCCGTCCTTCATATGGACGTACAGCACGTGGCCGCCTTCGATCAAACTCACTGTTACGATCGGTTTGACGGGGTGGGTCATAGGTTGGGATTGCGCTGCCGAAGATTGAGCCATTTGGACCCTCCTTGTTTACATCAGTTACGAAAGCACGCTTCAACTCGTCACAGACTTTCAAGAAAGCACAGCAAGGCGCGACGCTCGTCGTCCTGCAGCGCCTGCCACCGCGAACGTGTCGCTCTCGCCTCTCCATCGTGCTCCTCGATTGCCTGGGCTAGATTATCAGCACGACCGTCATGCAGATAGGGCGGTCCGAACGAAGTTAGCCCCCAAAGCGGCGGCGTTCGGAAATCGGAACCTCCGGCCGCTCCGTCACTTATTCCGTCACTCAGTCCAGGTCCCATGTCATGCAGAAGCAGGTCCGTGTACGGGCGAATCTCAAACTCGACTGCAGTGCCATTGCGGTTGAATTTGCCGGAGAAGATCGAAACATGGCATTGGGAACAACCGATTTTCTCGAACAGCTCCTTCCCCGTAATTTCAAGAGGGGAACCGCGGCTTTTTCCGGGAGGCGGGCTCAGCATTTCGACAAAAGTCGTCACCTGGTCTAACGCGTTCTCAAGATCAACCCGATCTTTGCCTTCTTGGACTTTTGCTCCGAAACCAAGCTCGACGGAAAAGGCGGTGCGGACGAAATGGGCGAGATCCGGAATGCCGGCCTTCCAGCCGAAGCGACCGAACTCGCCCGGCGTGCCGCCCGGCCGTCCTTGTATGTGATCCGGGCCGCCTCTCGGTCGCACGAGAGTCTCTTGCGGTATTTTTTCCAGCAGGCCGAGACCAAACAGTGGGGGCGCCTTGCGACGGCTGAAGCCATCGGGCGGCGGCTGTTCGAATATGCCGCTACCGGTTCTCCTGAACCGCTGGAATACGTGTCCACCCATCTCGTCCACAACCCTGGCCGATACGAAGACGAACGTACCCGTCGTCAATCCCGCGCCTCCGGGCATCGGAACGGCGTGGCACGCGAGGCAGCTTCGTTCGTTAAATGTCGCGCCCACGCCGTCCAACTCACTCCAGACCCGCGAGAACTGCCGCAAGCCTCTGCGAAACTGGTCCCAATCTGCGATCGAAGAGAGCGCCGGTTCGCCAAAATATCCGGCCGCTGGCTCAGCAGCCAATCCCATGGTGGGACCGGCCGCCAGAGCGCACGCCAAGGAAATGACAAGCCGAGGATTCACGGATTCGCTCACTGCTCGTTGGATGTGACCTTCTTTATTCCTTGGGGCAGGAAATCGATACCATAGGGTGCATGACCGACACGTATTGATTGCGTCAGAGTATTGGTGTTGAGATCGAACGTGTTGACGGTGTTGCCGGCGAGATCGGTGAAGACCATCATGTCGCTGGCCAACGCCACGTGCTTCGCACGCATAATGCCGTCCTGCGGCTCCTCCACTGCCGCGATCGCCCCGTCGGTCGGCTTTTTGGCACTGGCCTGAGGTTCGACACGATCGCCGGGTCGCTTGCCGCGCAACTCATAGGTCCTCACCGAATAGCCGTCCCTCGCGGACGGATTGGTCACGGTAATGATCGAAATCGAACTCGAGTAAAAATTGGCGACGGCAAGCTTCGTGCCCTCGTGATTCAACGCGATGCCCCATGGCGATTTACCTACCGGCAGTTCTTGCGACACCGTTCGCGTTTTGAGATCGAGAGCCACGACCTTGTCGTCGCCGAAGGCGGCCGTGAATGCCAATCCCTGCTTTTCGGATACGGCGACTGTATAGGGCAGATGTCCTACCGGGACCCGCTTTACTTCCTTTTGCTCGACGAGATCGACGAACGAGATGGTTCCCTCGCCCCAGTTGGAAATGATGGCCGTGCGATCGTCGTCAGCCAAGCCCACCCCGTAAGGCACGAGTCCGACGGGCACCTTGAAAAGCTCGCGCCGGCTTGCGAGGTCGACAACCGAGATCGAATTGCTGCCGGAATTGGCGACAACCAGGCGGCTGAAATCCTTGGTCATGGCCATGTCACGCGGACTTTCGCCCACCTGAATCCTATAGGCCTCCAGATTTGCCTGCATGTCGATCACGGAAATCTTGTCAGCGCCGGAAAGACTTGCGTAGACGAATCGGCCGAGCTTATCGCTCTTGATGTCGTAGGGTTTTGCGCCAACCTCGATGCGGCTCTTTTCGCCGCCGCTATTCAGGTTGACGATCGATACCGTGTTATCGGCCCAGTTCGTATCGATCGCCAAGTCGGCCACGTCAGTACGGGAATTTCCCGCAAGTACGGCGGGAGCAAAAAGGAGCAAGGCTGCGACGACTCCAATCGCGCTTTTGCTGTCGTGTAGGCGCGGCTTACGAATGTAATTGTACATGAGCTGCCTCCAAGTCGTTTTGAGAACGGGGACAAGCAATTTGAAGGCTGACACCATTCGTGTCGCCTTTAGCTTACTGATCATGCGCCACCTACCAACCGAGGGGCCTGTGGTGGATATTCCCTGCGATCCCAACCGCAGTTCCGATAGGAGGCGCGCTCGCACGGACCGTTTTCCTGGGTTCGGCCCTTGCTTGCTAGGCATATTTGAAAGTAGGACACATCAGAGAACAAATTAGAGAACGATTAGGACAATACGGACTACCTCAAGTTGGAGAACCACTTGGTAGATTTGGGAACGCGTCGCCGAATTCCATTAGGCAATGTTAGCTTCGGGTGAAGAGCGACGCTTCGAGATCCCTATCACTGACTTCCGGTTGAGCTCGGGGAGCGGACATCCACGGTAAAGATCGCGAGGCCCGGAACGCGGCTAGAACCGGAAGTCAGCCGAACGGCTTGATCTATCCTATTAGCTCAGCTGTGCTCTTTTGGAAAGCGACGATGTGAAAGGAAAGATTCACCCGCAATTTCGTTGTTGTCGGATAAAAATGCTTGTTCTCGTAAATGGATTCCAGAGGTGGTAGATCACAGTAGCACAACTTAAAACTAAAAGAAAGGGAAAATATGGCAGACAAGGTTTGGGAAATTTCGCTATCGGTGAAGGTCGAGACTGACACGGAAAGCAAAGCGCGACTAATCGTGCAGAATGCCTTAGGGGCACACGCGAAGGTACGGTCCTATGACTTGAAGAAGGGCAACGAGAAGTTGCTCTATCACTGGAATCCGATCGGTGGGGCACCTAAGGATCGAAAAATACTCGGCTGCGAAGCCGACATTGGACTTGTCTACTCAGCAGAGTGGGCTGGCGATCGCTGGATGAACCTTGCGTCGAACGATGAAGCGGAGCACATGACGCACTGGATGGACCACCCCGACACTCAAAATGACTAGTTGCATCATCCGCCAACGACAAAGCTCTTTCACGTAGCCCTAAACCCTGGTCAACAGATGATCGGTGAGACCTTGCATACCGCGCGATACTGGCCGCTATTTCGCGGGAATTTCTTCTAAGATTCGGATTAGATGCATTTATTCACATGATGGAGCAAGCGATTCAGTTCTGTGCGCCCAACGACGTGCAAAATACCGTCGGCGATTTGCGCTTACGCTGAGCGCTTTGTGAAGGATATTTTGCGTATCGCGGACGCCGTTCGGGATGCGAAAGGTTAGAGCCTTATAGTCGCCGCCTTCGGCATGAGGGTGGCGGCCAGCGGCATCATTCGCAGACAGTCTGTCAAGAGCAGATCGAAGTTCAGCTTTCGGGGCAAAAGCGGTGAGGTTCGAGCAAATGTTTTCCGGTTTGTACCTAAAAGCAGACGCAACGCGTTTGTGAGCACACGCCCTAGCTCGCCGAT
Source organism: Bradyrhizobium sp. STM 3843 (assembly GCF_000239815.1). Classification (GTDB taxonomy): domain Bacteria; phylum Pseudomonadota; class Alphaproteobacteria; order Rhizobiales; family Xanthobacteraceae; genus Bradyrhizobium. The sequence goes on from NZ_CAFK01000055.1 coordinate 22,800, forward strand.
CCGACGGCCACGAAGCCAAGCGGCAGAGGCGGACCAACCGTCGCTTCCTTCCTTGCTAGCGCGAGCATCTGGCCGACCCCGTTGCGGAAAGCGTCACCTTTCAGGCCCTGCTGGTCCGCGGCCCCAACATATTCGGCGAGCTTCGCCACCAATGGGCCGGCTTCCCGAATCCATCTCGCGATGGTGAGCTCGGCAGCGGTGGCCGTAATGCCGAGCCTGCGGATCGCGACCGCTTTGCCCTCCGTCGTTAGCCAATAGCGGGGCGCGTCGCGTTCGGTGAATTGTCGATCGCGCTCGGACTTCCCTGCCCTCTCAAGCTTAAGCTTTTCGCGGCGACGTCGCTGGCGGTCCGCGGCGGTTGGGTCTTCCCTGTCCGGCTGCCGCTCGTCCCATGTCGCCAAATAATCGTTCTCGATCCAGCCCAGCTCCTCGAGCTTCCGGAAGACCTCGGCGACCTTCTCCGGATCGATGTCGAGCGCCGCGCCGCAATCGATAACCGAGAAGTCGCGCACCCATCCCCGCGGCTTCGATCGGTTCGCTGTCCGCAGCAACGCGAGCGCAATCATAGACACCTCGGACACCGACATCGAGCACTGTCGCGCGACATAGCGGAATTTCGGATGGCCGAGGAAATCGTTATAAAGGCGAAACCAGTCGTACCGCTTTTGCCTGTCGGACCACGGCTTGCGGGGTAGCTTCTCGCTCATTCAGAGAACCTTGGGGAGTGTCACGCGCGCCCGATACTCATGAGGGCTGTAGTAGACGCCGCGGGCAGCGTCGAAGCCGCCGACGTAATCAGTGACCAGCTTGGCGGTGCACAAAGTTTCTAATTCCAAGCCGACGGTGGAGCGGCGCGAAGGGGTTCGAGTCCTTATTACCGAACGCCACCTTCGCTTTGGGGATCCCGCCCATATTCCTCCGCCGCTTCATTCGATCGTCATGCCCGCCCCAGCGGCTCTTGCTGCGCCATCACGAGCGGCGTCTTCTTCCAGCGCTTGATGTATTCGAGGACGTTGAAATAGAAGGCCTTGGCGTCTTCCGGCGGGTGATGCGCAAGGATCTCGCCTGCGACTTTGCAGAGCACTTCGAGCGCCTGGTCGCTGAGAACGGGGATTGAACCGTCTTCGGACGGCGGCGCGCCATCGGCGCGCAACGCCTCCCGAATGCGGCATTCCATGCAGTTGCGGCCGAAAGTAGGATGCAGATCGGTCACGCCAATCCCCGGTGCCCGCGCTCGCGCCGCCGCTCCATTCGCGTCTCTTGCAGGAACATCGGCATGCCCTCGGGCAGAGTCCCGCGCGGTGCGCGCGCCTCGATCGAGGCAACAGCCGTTTCCATGAGCAGGCGCGAGCGTAGCCGATCGGATGCCGTCGCCTCCTGGATGATGCGCCTCATACCGTCATTCCGTCCGGTCAAAGCGGGATTGAGAGGCACTTCGGCTTCGATTTCGCCCGACGGTTCCGTCGCGGCGCGGTCACCTCCGGATGCGATATCGCCGGCGGTCGACGCCGGCCCGGCGACCGGCCGGCGGGATGTGCGCAGCATGGTCAGCGCCATGTTGGCGATTTTGTCCGTGACCTCTCGCGTGTCGTCGACCAGCAATTGCATGTCGCTCTGCCTGACCTCGAGATCGTCTTTCTCTGCGGTCACCGCCGCCAGCGCCTTCGTCAAAGCCACCTTCTCGGCCTCGAGCGATTCGATCTTGGCGAGCGCTTCACTCAGATCGTGCTCGATACTGGCAACTTGTTCAGCAATTGCAGGCATATTCATTCCTTTCGTTTGAAGCGTGATTTTCCGTGGAAGTAATCACTTCGTTGCGGCTCGACCGCAGCCATGCGCCGCGGTCGCGGTCGCATCAGCTGCGCTCTGTGCCCTGCTCATCTTTCCCCCGCCCCTGCAGCACTTTGCGTTCGGCGTCTCTCAGTTGCTCTTTCGAGTAGCTTTCGAGCAGCTTCGATCGCAGCCGCTGCCTCTGCGAACGCATCCTCACGATGGTCAAGGCCAATCTGGTTAGAGATATCGATTTCATGTTGTAGTGACCGGATCTCCGCTTGCAGCACTTCGATCATCACAGCTCGGATGCCGGCCATCAGGAAGTGAGGAACGGTCTTCCGCCTTTTCTGGCGGATGAGCCGCAGCGTTTTGACCGATACGGCGAGCTTGTTCGCAAAACTCATACGAACATCTCCCTCTGAGAGACCCGTTTGCCGCGACCTAATAGTCTCGGCGATTTCAAGCATTCTGCTTGCACTGGGAATGTCTCTTGCAAATGCGGTCACGTTGGCTTGCCCGAAAAGGGCCTCCTCAAGTTCTTTCCTGGTCGGCGTCCTCGTCCATGGTGATGGACATGAGCGAAGACGAAGATCCGTACACACACGACACTTGGACGCCTCTAGGAACAGTGGCGGCCGGGTTAGTTTCAAAGCTCCGCGGTCAAATGCAGCCGAATTGCCGCGCGGAACCGCACGAGGAAAACAGCAATACAAAAGTTGTTGATGCAGCTTTCGAGCAACGTTCGAAGGACGGTTTTCACCGAGTATCCAAATACCGGAAAACCGCAGGGCCGGGCACGTGACTCCTGACGCAACTTGTAGAAGGGTCGGTTCCGTTGAAAGGAACGCGCTTCATGCGTTTGGGAATCAGGATGAACGAACCACAAGAAGACAAAGCGGGGCCGCCTCTGGTCGAGGCATACCCCGTGGAAGACAAGTATGTAGACGGAATCGGCCGGGTCGAAGTAACCGGGCACAATGTGAGATTTGTTTTTTACACTGGCAGGCCGAAGGACGGCGGCGAATACGATCGCGAGATCGCGACGCGTGTCGTGATGCCAATGGAGCAAGTCATGCCGCTGCTCACAATGATCGTGTCGACGCCGCGGATCTTCGGATCGCTCGACGCGAGCCAGATTTTCAAGGCCGTCTCGGTCTTCGGTTTGATACACTAGGGTCATGCCGCGGCCTCCGGCTGCGGCGCACCCAATTTCGTTGCCCGGCCGAAATAGACACAGGGGCCTGTCTGCTGACTCTTCACCGGACGCCCCTCTTCCGCTTCGCCGGATTGGTGCCCGCCGTCAGTTGCTCAAGCGAAATTCCTGCGGCCTCGCTGATCTTCGCCCCGGTCTGGATCGGCAATCGCCAAAACGGCCTCTTGCCGCTCAAGATGTTGGACAGATATGGCTCACCAATGCCTACCTTGCGGGCAAATTCCGCGCGCGTTCCCGCGGCGTCGATTTTTGCTGCAAGCTCTTCCAAGGCATCCATGAGCGATTGGCCCCATTCCGTTGGCCAATCTTTTCCATTGGAAAAGCAAAAAGTCAATCAAGAATCTTTTCTGATGGAAAATGGACATGATTGCGCCAAGCGAAAACTATGAGCGCATGCCAGCGACCACCCGTCCTCAGTATAAGAAACTTCATCTTGGCGAATGGCTTGCGCGCCTTAACGTCAAGCAGGCCGATTTGGCGCGCGATGTCGGGGTTACCGAGTCGTACATCTCGAATTTGATCTCCGGAAAGAAGGTCAATCCGTCGATTAGCCTGCTGCTGGAGATCTCGGACCGGCTCAAATTGTCGGTGAACGATCTTTACAAGCAGCCCCCGAGCATTTCGGCGCTCGATGACTTGAAGGACTTTTCGCCTGCTGTTGTGCAACAATTGCTCGATCAGCGAAGCCGCAAATGATCGGTTCGCGCGTAGCTCAGGAAAGATTTGAAATTATATATCTGTGTCTGAGTCTGAGGCGTGACATGTCACGCTGAACCGCGTGAGTCACGCTTGTCACGCGTGACACCCCCAAGCTAGCTCAATTCAGCCGCCGCGATTCCCGTCGTGGCGACTTTTTTTGTGCTCGACCGGTCCCGCCCGCTCCTGCGATCCTTACAAATTTCCTAGGTAGTTCGACGCTTTTCCATTGGAAACGATTTTCCTTGACGGAAAACTTTTCTGATGGAAAAGTACACCTATCGGCAATTTCATCGTCGATGGGGAACACAATGGGACGCACTACCGATCGAATGTTCTATTTCGTGCTGGCCGACTACGGGAACCGTGGTCATGCGTTTGTCGAAACCGATGTCGCGCGCAACTCGCTGCGACAGGTCATCGTGGACATCGCCACCGGCGAGATCGCCGCGCCGCCGCTCCAGATCCTCGAATGCAATCCGGTCGAGCACGTCTGTAACGACGTGACGCAGGATATTGCGCGCGAGGTTCACGCCCGCCTTGCGGATGGTGGCGAGGGATGCCCAGCGCGTCTTCGCGACTTCCTTGACGAGAACCTGATCGCCGGCGCCGCCGACTACCTGGACCGCGCCGCGGGCACGTTCGATGCCGCCGCGGCCAGCTCGGACGGTCGGCGTAAGCGCCTTGTGACCGATCTGGCAACGCGGGTTCGCCAGGCTGCGGAGTAGTGGCGGCGTGCTGATGCATTTCGCCGCCGCTCACACCTCGATCATTTCGGCCTGCTTCGTCACCATCGGTTTCGTCGTGCTCACGGCCGTCGCTTCGATCGTCTTTGCAAGGGGACCAAACTGATGCCGGCAGGTTTTCGCGTCATTGAGCAGGTTGCAAGCCTGCTTTCCGAGACGGAAGCCCGTCTCGTGTCGGAAATCGCGCCCGCGGTCGGCAAGACACCGCGGGCCATACGCTACGCGCTCGCCGCGCTGATGGGTGCCGATCGCGCCCGTCGTCACGGGGACACGTACTATGCGTGCCAGGACATTAGAGTCGACGTTATCGACGTCGCTACCGGGAACACGCTCTCGTCAACCGTGCTGCTGCGCGAATGCTTCCCGGGCGATTTCATCGCCTACGGCATCGCCCGCAGAGCCCTTGCACACAAGCTGATGATCACCGTCGGCGGGGGTGTTTCCCCCCTGCTCGAGATCAGGCGCACGACGCAAGCGGAGGCGGCGTGATGCTCCGCATTGAAGCTTTCGCGAACGCTGTCGCTCGCTACACGGCCACCATCCTGATCATCGTCTTTCTGATCATCGGCGAATTGAGAGTCGGCGTCTGGCCCACCACGCCGTCGCCTCAAGAGTGCATCGCCATCCTTCTCGACCGTTAACCGGAGATTCTCCGATGTCCAAACGTGAACACGATCCGTTTATTTTTCTTTCGTCACGCGTTGCGAGCGCAGGCGCCGACATGATCGAGCGTATCGGCGAGATCAAGACTCACATGGCATTGGGCTCCTCTGCGTCCATGATGGCCTATCCCATGGAGCAATTGCGTCAGGCGATCGGCGAAGCCGCAGCGGCTCTCGCCAATTACGAACGCGTGACTGCCGCCGGTCGCGAGCGATTGACTGCGGAAGAATTTCACAATGCGGCGCGCGTTGCGGAAGGAGCCTGACTTATGCCAGCCCCGAAGAAAGGCCCCGCCCCCGACGCGCGCCGCGACCTGGCGAAGGAATTGGCCGCAGCCGACGCGCTTAAGCTTCAGCTTGCCGAACTTTGCGGTGAGGGCGAAACCGACACGGTCCTTCTCAAAGACATGATCGAAGGCTCGACCAACCTGATTGAAACGGTCGACGCCATGCTGATGCAGATCATGATCGACGGCGCGAACCTCACCGGCCTAGACAAGGCTAAGTCGACCATGGATGCGCGCAAGAAGCGCCTCGAGGATCGCGTCGACACGATGCGGACCATGCTCGCGAGCGCGCTGGAAATCCTTGAGGAGAGGCGTTTCGAGCGTCCGGTCGCGACCATCACCTTGAAGCCGACGCCGCGGAAGGTGCTCATCACCGAGGAGTCAGAGATCCCGGAACGGTTCTGGAAGCGGCCGGATCCTGTCCTGTCCAAAAAGGATTTGGCCGACGAACTGAAGGCGCACGAGCAAACCCTTCAAGGCAAGCTCGATGAGATCAGAGCCGCCGTCGAGGCCGGCGTGATCAGCGCCGAGCAAGCCGAAGAACAGCGCGAACGCGTGCGTGCTGCCTTTCCGAACATTCCTGGCGCCGAGCTCGATGGCGGCGGCACCACTGTTCAAATCAAATTTTCATAGGAGTTTGTCGTGGGTGCACTCGCTCTTTCATCATCTGCATCTGATGCCGCCGTCCGCACTTTGGTGAATTCGGCCCGCGGCTGGTGGCTGGACAAGAATCTCGTCAAGCTTGCCCGGCGTACCGCCTTCAAGGAAACCAACGAAGACGAATTCGACCAGGCAGTTGCCTTCTGCCGGGAAAAGAACTTGTCGCCAATGAGCGGCCAGCTTTACGCGTTCGTCTTCAATAAAGACGATGCGAAGAAGCGCAACATGGTGATCGTCACGTCGATCATGGGTTATCGCGCGATCGCGAACCGATCCGGCGATTATATGCCCGGACCAACGAAGGCGTTTTTTGATCCTGGCGCCAAAAACAGCCTCATCAATCCGCGCGGTCTTGTCCGGGCCGAAGGCGGCGCCGATCGCTTCATTCACGGCGGTTGGAAGAACGTAACCGAGGAGGCCCTTTGGGAGTCCTTCGCGCCGATCATCAAGTCCGGCTCGGATGACGACGCCTATGAATGGGTCGACACCGGTGAAGTCTGGGCGGACAGCGGCAAGCCGAAGAAGAAGCGCCGGCTGCGCCAAGGCGCGGAAGTGCAAGAAATCCTCGATCCGAAAAAGGAAGGATGGCATCGGATGCCCGATGTCATGTTGAAGAAGTGCGCCGAAGCGGCGGCGCTCCGGCGCGGCTGGCCAGAAGATCTGTCTGGGCTCTACGTCGAGGAGGAAGTCCACCGGTCGCAGGTCATTGATGCCGACTACGTCGACCTGACGCCCTCCGAAATGGTCGCGAAAGCGGAGACAGATGCCCGCATAGAGAAGATCGGCGGCCCGTCCATCTTCGCCGCGTTCGATGCCGCCGGTACCCTCGAGCGCGTGGAAATCGGCAAGTTCTTCGATCGGGTCGATGCCCACACGCGCAATCTGAAGCCCGAAGACGTCGCGTCATTCGCGGTGCGCAACCGCGAAGCCCTGCGCGAATTTTGGGGGCGCGCCAAGAATGACGCCCTCACGCTGAAAACCATCCTTGAAACGCGCTCCAGCGCCGCCACGCCCGCGTCCCAAGCTAACGGGCATGATGGCGCTGCGGGGACGGCCGCCCCGCGATCAGAGTCACAGACCGACTCGGGTCCTGACACCGGGGCGGCCGATCCCAGCCTTTCCAGCGACGCAGCCGCAAAACTGAAATCGGCGCTGCTGGCCGATGTCGCACAGCTGCGCACGCGATCGGATTTCGACAGCTGGGAACGTGATGCAAAGGCGCACCTAGAGAAGCTTCCGGAGCAGATGCGCTCCGAGGTCCAAGCCGAGCTCGACCACCGACGCGCGGACATCCGGTGAAAGCGCTTGTCCTGCGGCATTCGTTCGCAAACCCGATGTGGTGGGGCTTTCACCGCTTCCTGTGGTGGGAACATGAGCGCCGCGGGCGGAGGCATTGAAAAATGAGCAGCACCCACACCATCATAGCCGAGATCGAAGTCCGGTTTTCGTTTCCCGGACTGGCCGACGGCGAGTATGAAACCGATTATCCCGTCATCGAGATTGAATATTCCTTTCTCCGCGGCAGCCCGGCGACCAGGCCGAGCTTTTCCAGTCCCGGCGAGCCAGCTGATCCGGATGAGATCGACCTGATCAGCGCGCGCCTCATCAATGGCGGGAGCATCGATCCGACAGAGGACCTTGTCCAGACCTGGGCACGTGAATGGCTCCATGGCGACGGCTATTTCGAGGCATGCGCGCACGCCAAGCGCGGCCCTGATCCGGACGATCTTCTCCAGCAGCGCCGGGACGACGCCGACTTTCACGCTCAGTCATTTTACGGGGATGATTTCTGACATGACCGCCAATCCGCGCGTAAGCGACGACGACAAAGACTCGATCACCGTTTCGCTCGACGGCGTCGAGCTTCGCGGCTGGACCTATGACAATGACGAGATGCACCGGCAAAAGATGGCGCAAGCCCGGGAATACGTCGAGGGATGGTGCAACGGGCGCGACTACGTTGCTCGACCCGTTCAGAGCCGGCCTCCGCAACAACTCGACCCCAGCCCAATAACCGAGGACTGGCTCAAATCGGCCGGCTTCAAATGGCATCAGCTCGAGCGCCAGCCCGATAAGCATTGGCTCCTGTGGCTCGGTGATGCCAGCCGCGAGCGCCATTCGTTTACGAGCTTTGAAGACATCGGCATCGAACTGGCGCCATGCTGGTGGAAGAACAGCAAGAGCGACGATGCCGGTGACGTCGGCAAGTGGTTTTGCTGGTTTCGCTCCGATGCTTCCGGGCGCTATTGCCGCTTCATCCATATTCGCCACCTGAGAACGGTGGGCGATCTTGTCCGCCTGGTCGAGGCGATCACCGGCCACCAATGGGACCCGGCCAATAACCTCTATGGCTCCACGCGGAAGCCAGAGGATGCGGAGCTCATCCGCCAGGAGGATCAGCGCCTCGATCGACGGTTCATGCGGGAAAGTTCGCACAAATGGGCGGATGTCGAGAAAGACGATACGCGCGGCCGCGCCCTGCCCGAGCAAATGACGGCAGCGATCAAGGGAGGCGGCGCGAAATGACCTGGTCGCCGCAGCAAGAACAGGCCCTGATTGCCGTCCGGAAATGGTTCATTGATCCGACTTCACCGCAGATATTCCGCCTGTTCGGCTACGCGGGAACCAGCAAAACCACCATTTCGCGCGAGGTCGCCGACCTCATCGAGGACGATGGCGACGGCAAGGTGCTCTATGGCGCCTTCACGGGTAAGGCCGCGCTTGTCATGCGGCAGAAAGGCTGCCGGAAGGCGTCGACTATCCATAGCCTTATTTATGAACTCGACGATGACGGCACGGACATTCCGAAATTCATTCTGAATGAGGAGAGCGCCGTTAAGGACGCGAAGCTCGTCATCGTCGACGAATGCTCGATGGTCGGCGCCGAGCTGGCGCATGACCTGTTGAGCTTCGGCACAAAGATCCTGGTGCTCGGCGATCCCGCGCAGCTGCCGCCCGTCCAAGATGCGGGCTTCTTCACGAACCACAAGCCCGATTTCATGCTGACCGAGGTGCACCGGCAGGCGCAGGACAACCCAATTGTTCGGCTGTCGATGGATATCCGCGAGGGCAAGCGGCTGGAATATGGAGACTTCGGGCAGTGCAAGGTCATTCCGAAGGGCAGTCTAGATCCGCAAGTCGCTCTGAACGCTGACATGATCCTGGTCGGCAAGAACGACACCCGGCACAAATGCAACCGCCGGCACCGCGAATTGAAGAAGATCGCCAGCCCGACGCCGATCAAGGGCGAGCGCCTGGTGTGTCTGAAGAATGACCGCGCAAGGAGCCTGTTCAACGGCGGCACCTGGACGGTCGAAAAGGTGCGCAAGAAGAACGGCGCGGCTGTGCGAATGGTGGTCGGGCCCGAAGATGCCGGCGACGTGCGCCGGTCGACCGAGATCAAGGTCCACCCCTATTTCTTTGAGGGTCGCGAAAGTGAACTCACATGGGATGAGATCAAGAAATTCCAGCAATTCACGTTTGGGTACGCGCTGACGGTCCACAAGTCGCAGGGATCGCAGTGGGACAATGTTGTCCTGATCGATGAAAGCGCGGTGTTCCGCGAAGATCGCCAGCGGCATCTGTATACGGCCGTCACCAGGGCAGCGAAGACGCTGACGGTGGTTGCATGAGACCGGCCGGCCGCCGGGAGCGCCGCCGATGACGCGCCCGCTTGTGAAGGACGTTCGCAAGGATATCCCGCTCCGCGTAAAGCTCGCGGTCGCGCTCCGGATGCTCGGCTTCGTCAAAGGCCAGCGCGTCGATTTCGACCACGATCCCGCGCTCGGCTTGCGGGACTGGGACGAACAAAAACGGGACTTCATTCCACCCCAGCTAGATCCGGACTTTATCGTCATCCGGACGAAGCCGGATCACGGCCTCAAGACGAACGGCAACGGCGCAACCAGCTACGGCAGCGACAAGCATACGATCGCGAAAATCAGACGCGTGAGCGCCGAGGCCGAGGCCTTCCGGCTGCGCATGCTGGCGAAGAAAGACCCCGACATCGATGCGCCCCCGCGGGAGCGGTCGAGAATCCCATCCCGAGGGTTTTCCCGCGATCACCGCCCGCTCAGAAGCCGCAGCACGTTCCAAAACCGTAAGGACCAATTCGATGCAGAATAGAATTGCCGTGTTTATCGACGGCGCCAACCTATATTCGACCACGCGCGCGCTCGCCTTCGATATCGATTACAAGCGGCTTCTTTCCGACCTTGCAGGCCGCGGCAATCTGGTGCGCGTGCTCTACTACACGGCAACCCTTGAAGAACAGGAATTCAACACCGTTCGGCCGTTGATCGATTGGCTCGATTACAACGGCTATTCGGTAGTGACCAAGCCGGCGAAAGAATTCACCGACGCGGCCGGCCGCCGCAAGATCAAAGGCAACATGGACGTTGAGCTTGCGGTTGACGCCATGGAGCTCGCCGAGCACGTTGACCAGATCATCCTGTTTTCCGGCGATGGCGACTTCCGGTCGCTCGTCGAAGCGGTCCAGCGGCGCGGAGTGCGCGTCACGGTAGTATCGACCATAAAGACGCAGCCGGCGATGATTGCGGACGAGCTGCGCCGGCAGGCGGATGTCTTCACCGACCTGGTCGAGCTTAAATCGACGATCGGTCGCGATCCGGCGGAGCGCGCGGCGCGGGGTGCCGCATGATCGACCGGCAGGCCGGCCAGATCATCTGGCAGTGCGACAGCTGCGAGGACGTCCTCGAGACGGGGACGCCCGATTTCGACGATGCGCGCGCGATCATGCAGCGCAAGCAATGGAAGGCGCAGAAGATCGGACGGGATTGGATTCACGCCTGCCCGGAATGCGAGATCGACCGATGAGCAGCAGTGACCCGACTTCAAATAAGACCGCTAAGTCTAAGTCGGATCACGGACTTTTCGTCTCGGATCGGGAACTGCATCAGCTCATCAGCCCACACATGGGCTGGGACCGGTTTCGGGCAAAGCTCCGCGTGGCAGAACTCCAGGGTTTCCCGAAATTCAGCGAGTTTTGGGGCGGAAGATATTGGCCGAAAGTCTGCGCTTGGCTGGACAAAGACAACCGGCTCAATGACCATGCCACCGCTCCCTTAGCAGAAGACGGCCCGGAGAACTTCGATGCCCCCCCGCGGCGACTACCCCGGTCTCAAGCGAAACAAAACCGGCAAGCCCTATTGGATAGCGCGTCAGGTGACTCGAAACCCGCTCGGCTTTCCGGATCTGTGCATTCCATTGCCCGAGGACGCTGAAGAAGTGCAGCTCGCCGAAATCTGTCAGCAACATACTGCAAGGCTTCAAGCCTGGATCGAAACGGTCAGCAAGGAAGAACCGTCGCTGACACGGACGCGATATGACGGCACGATGCGGACGGCCTGCCAGATATACCAAGAGCATCCGCTCTCTACGTTCAATAGTGTCAAGCACAACACACGCCGCGGCTATCTGGCTGACCTTACTGTCATCGTCGAAAGCGTCGGTCAGCGCCTGATCCGGAACGTCACCGTGCTGGACGTAAAAAACTGGTACCAGCAATGGCGAAAGGGTGTGGTCTACGTCGACGAGGCAGGCAACCAGACGATCGGACCGGAGCGGGTCGCTCGCGCTCACAATGCAGTGGCGATGGTGCGGATGGTTCTTCGCTTTATGGCGGCACTTCGTCATCCCGACTGCAAATTGCTCGCCGAGGAGCTTGCGAACGTGCAATTCGAGCGCGAAGGCGCGAGAGAACAAGAACTCACCTACCAGCACGTGCGCGCCTTCATTCGAACCGCCTTCGATCTCGCCGAAAAAGGCGTCATGCCGCAAGATCGCGCGCTCTACATGGCTATTGGCACTGCATCGCAATTCGAATTGATGCTTCGTCAGAAGGACATCATTGGCGACTGGGCGCCGCGCAACGCCACCGCGCGATTCCCGGCGGGGATCTCCATCGTCCATCTCGATGATGAGACCTGGTCTGGTTTTTTCACCTGGGAAAGTGTTCCCGGCTGGCGCTGGCGCACCCGAACCTCAAAATCGAAGTATCGGTCGCCGGCCGAATTCGACCTCACACTCTATGACCTGCTTTTCCCATTGCTCGAAATGGTCCCGATGGATCAGCGTCACGGCGCGATCGTGAAGGGCGAACATGGGTTGCCGATTCGGTACCGGTCCTATGCCAAGTGGTGGAGACAGATTGCGACAGCCGCCGGTATACCTGTCGAGGTCCAAAGCATGGATGCGCGCGCCGGCGGCGCAACCGAGGCGGAGGAAGCTGGAGCCAATCTCGAGGGCATCCAGGCCAACCTTACTCATACCAAGAAGGAAATGTCGCTGCGCTACATCCGCCGACGGACAAAGAAGATTGCCGCCGTCGCAGAGGTTCGCAAGCTCGCGCGCGGCGCTGGCGAAGGCGACGGAACGGCGTAAGAACCGAACGTCAGAACACCGTCAGAACACAAGCTGAAAACCTAAAGGAACTCAAATGCTTAACTGGTCGGGGCAGCTGGATTCGAACCAACGACCTGCAGTACCCAAAACTGCCGCGCTACCAGGCTGCGCTATACCCCGATGCCTTGATGGCCCGACGTCCTACACGCTCCCGGCGTCCGCAGCAAGGCGATACGGACCGGCGGGTTCGGCAGGGGCCGCCGGCTGCGGCTCAACCTGAAGGAGACGGTATCAGCAGTTCACAACTGCGTCATTTCGCACCATGCCCGCAGGATCAGTGCGAGGACAGCGCGGGCGATCCCGTCTCCGGATGGATCTCCGCCGCCATCATGCCCTTGGAGCCCGGCCCATAGCGGACGAGTACATACTGACCGGGACGCAACTCGGTCATCCCGAAGCGGCGCAGCGTTTCCATATGAACGAAGATGTCCGGGGTACCTTCGCCGCAAGTGACGAAGCCGAAACCGCGCAACCGGTTGAACCATTTCACCTGCGCACGCTCCAGCCCGCTGGTCGGCGTGACCGTGACATGCGTTCGCGGTGGCAGCATCTGTGCTGGATGGATCGCGGTCGACTCGTCCATCGAGACGATGCGGAAGGCCTGATAGCCCTTGGCGCGCTGCACACACTCGCAGACCAGCCGAGCCCCCTCATACGCCGTCTGATAGCCGTCGCGCCTAAGCACCGTGACGTGCAACAGCACGTCCGGCCATCCATTGTCGGGAACGATGAACCCGTATCCCTTCGACGCGTCGAACCATTTGATCACGCCGCTAATTTCGACAAGATTCTCGCCGAGACCTGACAACGCATCGATCGCCGAATCGCGTGTGGTACCGCCTGGAAACTCTCCCCCGAGCCGGCTTGGTGCTGATCCACCAGGCACCGGTACCCCGAGCTTCTTGGACTCAAATCCGTCCGACCCCATAACCCCGGACCTCACATATGATTGTGAGCCGCCACCCCTGCAACGGCGCCCCCATGACGCGCGCTCATCACCACTACTCACGATGATTCACGCGAATCTCTCGAATCAAAAGATAACATTCCCTTGCCTCGCGCATAGATAAAAATCGGAGTGGTTAGAACCTATGAACAGCCTTGCGCAGGCGCGAATCAGTTTCGGTTCAGTTGCGGACGAAGGGCGACAGGGTTTCTCCGATGTCGTGACGAATGACGAGATCGGCAACGTCGTCTTGTTCGGTAGGTTCCCGATTGATGATCACAAGCTTCGCACCTGCGTTCTTGGCCATCAACGGAAAGCCGGCAGCGGGCCACACCACGAGCGAGGAGCCGATCGCGAGCAACAGATCGCAATGCTGCGCGAGCTCGGTGGCGCGCTGCATCGCCTCCTCCGGCATCGCTTCGCCGAACGAGACGGTCGCCGTCTTCACCGGATCGCCACAGGCTGGACAATCCGGCGCGGCCTTTCCGGCCTCGAAATGCTGTTTGACCCAAGCCAGGTCATATTCTTGCCGACATCCGATGCATCGCGCATAAGTTGTATTGCCGTGCAGCTCGACAACGTGATCGGCGGCAAAGCCGGAGGCCTGGTGCAGATTGTCGATGTTCTGGGTGATGAGCGCGGGAATCTTGCCGGCCCGGTAGAGCGAGGCAAGCGCGCGGTGGCCGCGCCCCGGCTTGGCTTGCGCGAACACCGCCTCCATGGCGAAACGACGCCGCCAGGCCTCGTCACGGGCATCCTGGCTCATCACGAACTCATCGAACGGAATCGGTCGGTTGCGGGTCCATAGCCCGCCCGGCGAGCGGAAGTCTGGAATGCCACATTCCGTCGAGATTCCCGCCCCGGTAAAGGGCACGATAACGCTGGCAGCCGCGATCATGTCGCCGAGCACGGCGACACCGCTCTGGAGATCCGTTGCAATCATGGACGGCATTCCAAACGACAAAGGCCGTAGCAATCATAGCACGGCCCCACACGTTGCAGCCTTCCCGCCGACCGCGGTCTGCGGAGCCCTGTCATGCAGCTTCGGGGACGGAGCCCTGAGCCTCATCGCGAGCGAGAAGTGACGAGCCTCACAAGAATCGACCCTGCCCTTTCCTTCATCAACGGCGCGGCCAGCTCTCGAAGCCGAAATCCGGTTGCGAGCTCGGCGTGAAATACGGTGCATTTCCGGCGCTCGCACCCGCCCCCGGTGGGCGAAATCAGTGAGCAACATTTCAGTGCGCGGACCGTGTCCGCACTCGTGCCCCAATCACGACCGCTCATCCGCGCATGCGATTCGCGGATTTGGAGATGACCCATGACAAAAAATGAAAAGCACGAGCGCCTTGTGCGGGAGCGCGAGGAGATCACGGCGCGGGTCGCCAGGTTCAAGGCGACGCAGGAGCGATTCGCCCGTGAGCGCGAGCAATATGCGACCGTGACCTGGGCGAAAGCCGGGAAGAACGAGCGCGCAGAATAGCGTGGGGCGGCAGCCAGTCCCAAATGCAGAAGGCCCGGAAGCTGCGCTTCCGGGCCTTGCCGTTACCAGTGGTGGCGCCAATAGTGATGGCGGTAGTAGTAGGGGCCGCCGCCGTAATAGGCGTACGGACCGGGGCCATAAGCGTAGCGCGGCCCATAGTCGTAGCCATAGTCCGGCCCATAATAGTGCGGATGCGATGCCGCGATCGCGCCGGCTGTCAGCGCGCCGGCCGCAAGACCGAATGCCAAGCCCGGCCCGATGCCATGGGCTTCAGCCGGTGCCGACGTGGCAAGCGGCGTCGCGGCCACGGCGCCGACGGTCGCCAAGACTGCAAGTGTTTTCCTCATGTACATGTCCTCCACTTGAACCCGCGCCATCAACGCGAACGCCCTGCTTTTGGTTGCGGGAACTGCGCGAACTGCCGCGGCGGAACGAGCGGGCCATTCGATCGTTCTGGTTGGATGCGAGGTGCCCAAATGCCGTCATGGTTGGAACTGGTGTTGAATATCATCGGCTATGGAGGCTTCGTCGTGATCGCCTCCCGGCATTGGCCGCAAGGCGCCGATGGCGCCTCAGAGGAAGTTCGCCGGGACGAAGGATGATCGGGCGGACCTTCGACGCGCCGCGTGCAACCCGTCTGACCGCGCTGACCGCGCGGTTGCTCACCGTGCTTCGCTCCCCAGGCTGTCCACCGACTTATCCGCAGCAAATCCACAGCCGCCCGATGACTCGAATCTTCCGTCCGACCCGGAGCTTGCTGCGCAAAATACCATAGCTTATCCCCAATACGCGCCAGGCCAACCTCGATCACCCCCGATGTTCCGGCGCGACTCGGCTCCTTGGGAAGCCACCTCAGCCAACATGGCGCGAAAGGTCGCGGGTGCTCCCGCTCTCCCGCTTGGCGAAATTCCTTTGAACCTTTTGCCGGGCATGGGGACTTACGGATGCTGGGGATTTCAGGGCCCAGTCTTCGAGGCAGCGTCACGCGGCGAGCATATTCCGCCGTTGTGGCGCTGCTGTCGTTTTCGCCACCCGCAGCACGGCTTGGCGTGCTCGATGCGCCGTGACGGCTCGCGACATCGGTCCATTCTAATTTCCCGATCCGTCCGAACACAGCAGCAAGCCGGCGCGCGTTCACTACGACCCGGCAAAAAGTAAAAGGCCCCCTTTGCAGGAGGCCTCTCACGGAGCGGATTTGACGTTTGCGACCTTCCTGCCGGAAGATCGAGATGCGAACGCCAGATCCGAAGCTCCGCCCGCATCAGCAAGATCGCTCGACCCGTTGGACGCCAACATCCGCCAATGGAATGCGAATGTTGGCGCCGGACCGTCGATCTCAGGCCACCGCGTCCTTGGCAGCCTTGACGGGGCGCGCCCGCACGATCTTGCGTGCCGGCTTGGCCTTGAACATCATCTCCTCGCCGGTGAAGGGATTGGTGCCCTTCCGCGCCTTCGTGGCGGGCTTCTTGATCACCACGAACTTCGCAAAGCCGGGGACCAGGAACACTCCGGTCTTCTTCAGCTCCTTGTGGCCGACATCGGTGAGCGTCTCCATGACGTTCTTGACGTCGCGCTTGGACAGCTCAGTCGTGGTCGCAATCTTCTCGATCAACTGCGACTTGGAAAGTTGGGTAGCCATCGTATCTCCTTTGAGTGGTACCGACGAAAGATTTAGACGACTGCGCGGCTCTCGCACGCATTTCAGCGCGGATCGGTCGGGGCTTTCTGGCTGCATTGCGCAGCCGGGACTTTCAGTCGTCTGGTGGTATGACCCCGCGTTCTTTCGGGAATCTCCTGGTTTTTAAGGGCCCCGAAGCACCCACAGCGCCGCCAAAATTCCAACGGCGCGCGCAGAAGTCAAGGATGGATGCTCACATATCGCGCCCTGTGTTTCATTTTTCCCTATGTTTTA
This sequence comes from Bradyrhizobium sp. STM 3843, assembly GCF_000239815.1. Classification (GTDB taxonomy): domain Bacteria; phylum Pseudomonadota; class Alphaproteobacteria; order Rhizobiales; family Xanthobacteraceae; genus Bradyrhizobium. The sequence goes on from NZ_CAFK01000055.1 coordinate 39,598, forward strand.
AGGCATTTTCGGCTGTTGCGCGTGATTTCAGCGACACTTTCCTCACGCAATTGCGGCGAAATGACCTGGAACGGACGCTGCCGGCACCACGGCCGATGCGCGAATCACTGCCAAAATAGGCCTTTGCGACACATGGACGCGTGCCGCGGCGGCGCGAGATCCGGCCCCGTCCAAGCTCGCGACGGCGGCTTCCAGCCGGTACTTCTAGCCCGTAAGGAGATTCGTCCGGCCGTGTTGCAGCTGCACGCGAACGTCCGGCACCGCGGCCAAATCTGACGCGGGACAGATGAACAAATCCGCGCGAGCCTATTTAAAGCCCAGTCGGACCCACTGCCTGACATTACCTTTTGCTGCTATGGACGGCGCGGCCGACAGTCCCCGTCGAGCACCAGCTTTCGTCAAGGAGACAAGAACAATGCGCTATCTCCACACCATGCTGCGCGTGCGCAATCTCGATGTCGCGCTCAAATTCTATTCCGATGCGCTCGGGCTGAAGGAGGTCCGGCGGATCGAGAACGACAAGGGCCGCTTCACGCTGGTCTTCCTGTGCGCGCCGGAAGATGAACATCTGCTGAAGAGCCTGCCGCCGACGCGCGGTGCGCCGCTGGTCGAGCTCACTTACAATTGGGATGAAGAGACCTATGGCGAGGACCGCTTCTTCGGCCACCTCGCCTACGAGGTCGACGACATCTACGCCACCTGCCAGCAGCTGATGAAGCTCGGTATCACCATCAACCGTCCGCCCCGCGACGGCAACATGGCGTTCGTCCGCTCGCCGGATCTGCATTCAATCGAGCTGTTGCAGAAGGGCGAGCCGAAGCCGCCGCAGGAGCCGTGGCTGTCGATGCCGAACACCGGCCACTGGTAGTTCGCCCGAGAACCTCCTTGAAGCCGGAACATCACCGCCGCCACTGCGTTGTCCCTCCGATTGAATGGAGAGGAATGCGAGGAGGCGGACATGGGCCGAGGACTTCTGTTGTGGCTGTTGGGCGTGCCGATTCCGGTGATCATTCTGTTGTGGCTCTTCTTCGGCCACTGATCCCGATATCGATACGTGCCGCGAAAAGCCCCGCCCCGCCGGCGGGGCTTTTTGCATGTGCAGCACGCACCGGCTATTCAAGGCTTCAACAACGCTGAAGCAGGAGAGCCACGTGTCAAACGCGAACCGGCTGACGATCTGGGGCCGCCCTAATTCGGTGAACGTGCAGAAGGTGCTGTGGTGCGCAGCCGAGCTCGGCGTGGATTATGACCGCATTGATGCCGGCATGCAGTTCGGCCGCAACGGTGACACCGACTATCTCGCGATGAACCCGAACGGGCGGATTCCCACCTTGGTCGACGGCGATTTCGTATTGTGGGAATCAAATGCGATCATGCGCTACCTTTGCCTGGCCTATGGCTCTGAGACGCCGATCTACCCCAAGGAGCCGCGACAGCGCGCCGGCGTCGAGCAATGGCTCGACTGGACGCTCTCGACGGTGCAGCCGATCGAGCGGCCTCTGTTCTGGGGTTTGATCCGCACGCCGCCCGAAGCGCGCGACATGGTCGCCTTGCAGAGATGCGCAGACGAAGCCGGAGCGCTATGGCGGATCCTCGATGCGCATCTCGCGACCCGGCGCTACATCGAGGCCGAGACCTTCACCCTTGCCGATATCGCGCTCGGCGCCTTCGCGCGGCGCTGGTTTGGCGTCGAGGGCGTCGAGAAGCCCGACCTGCCGCACCTGGCGCGCTGGTACCAGACCCTCGCCGGCAGGCCGGCCTTCATCCGCTACGTCGCACCGCCACTTTCGTAGAGTGCGTCACGCCGCAGTCGCGATCATCAGCGGCGGAGTGAACTCCCCGCCTCGACGCTCACGGCACCTCCGACCTTCACGCAGGTATCGGTTCCCGGAACACGCGCGAAGCTTGGGCCATAGGCGGCACACGGATTGGCCCTCGTGCGGGTGCGTGGAGCCGGCTTTGCAATGGTCGTGTTCGCCGTCGGATTGTCGGGCCTGAGCAGAGATGGCCCGGGCGATTGCGCAAGTGCCGCCGTCGCCCATGACAGGCAGAGCACCGCGCCGAGGAAGAACAGCTTGGACATGCGCGACGTCTTAGTCGCATCGGCGGCTATTCGCCAGCCCACTCCTGACGTTCAGCCGATGAACTTGACCCCGGCCGAGGTTCCACGCCGCCACACCACCTGGCAAAGCCGACCGGTGCGCGCGTCGCGCGCGAATGCCAGCCGGATCGTGGCAGGCAAGGCAACCGCGTCATCGAGCGTAATCCTGGCGCCGGCGCTCGAGATGTTTTGCACCAGGCAGTGGCGCACGGCGAAGCCGCCGTCCAGCGTGACCCACGCCGGTTGCTTCATCGATTTCCGCGCTTCGCGTTTCTTGGGCGCAGGCATTCTTTTGGGAGCAGGCATTTCGCATCGATCTCCTTCGCGCGATCCCTATCGCAGGAGCTCCTAAGATCGAGTTGATATCACTCAGGAAAGGTCGTTAAGCCAG
>NZ_CAFK01000054.1 GCF_000239815.1 Bradyrhizobium sp. STM 3843
CGATCCTGCTGGTCGAGCAGAATGCGCGCGCCGCGCTGGAGACGGCTGACCACGGCTACGTGCTCGAGACTGGCGAGATCGTGCAGTCCGGTCCCGCCAAGGACCTCATCCACGATCCCAGGCTGATCACGGCCTATCTCGGCGGACATTAGAATCGCAGGTGTCTAGACGCCCGGCCGAACCGTGCGGGTCAGCATCGGGAAATGCTTGTTGCCGCCGGAGAATGGCGGAAATTGGAGGAAGTCCGCGCGCATACGCTTGATCACCTCGGAGTTCACCGCCAGCGAGAGCGCATCCGGGCTGTCGAACACCAGCTTGTTGCGCTGCATGTGCTCGACCCGCCGCGACGGCAGCCGGTCGACCCAATCGATACGCGTATAGATCTCGACCTGGCGGACGTTTGGAAAGGTCCGCATGATCGCCGGATGATGCTCCAGATAATGCAGGTTCCAGGCATTCATGTCCTCGGCCGGGCCTGGATAGTGCACGAGGTAGCTGCATGAAACGTTCGTACTCGCGGGATACGCCGCGGCCTCGACCGGAAACGCGCGCGTCAGCATCACCTGGTGCGTGACGTCCAATCCAGCGAGGCCCGATAACCCGGCGCCCACCGCCAAGCGGGCAAGGACGCTGCCGCGATCCATCGCCGCCTCGCAAGCAAACAGATTCGAAAATCGCAATTGGAGGGCGAACGCTGGTCCAAGGCCGTCAGCCCTGTAGGGATGGTCGACCGACTGCTCGAGCGGCGTGAATAGCAGGCCCTCGGTCATCTCCGGGACCGAGCCGACGAGTGCTGCAACGGCGGCAAGATCATTGGGCTCGACCTGGCGCTCGCCCCGCGGATCGGAGAATGTCATGAAGAGCGAAATCATGACGGCACCGCCTGCACGTCCTCATCCGCGTGCAGATGCGACACCAGCGCGGCGCGAATATCGTCCGGCCAGGCAATCGCCTGATGATCCACCAACGATGTTGCAGCAAGGATCTGGCCGGCCCGCCAGCGCATGCCATCCACGCCCGAGACGACATGCGCCAAATGAAGCGATGCCCGGCCGACCTTGCCTATGCGCAGCGTGAACGTGAGGGCATCCCCAAACATCGACGGTCGGGAAAAGTCGCAGGTCAGGTGCACCGTGGGCGTCCCGATCTTCCGGACCCTCATCAGCTCCGGCCACGGAAAACCGATGGTCGCCCAGAATTCCTCGACGACGCCGTTGAGAATGTTCAGGTAGGACGGGAAGTACGCGATCCCTGAGGGATCGCAATCCCCGAACCTCAGCTCGCGATCGAACGAGAAAATCGCCATCAGATCGCGACAACAGGGTGTCTGATCACACCGACGCCATCGACTCCTGCTTCGACCACATCGCCCGGCCACAGCCATTCCTGCGGGCTCATGCCGGCTCCGACGCCCTCCGGCGTTCCCGTTGCAATGATATCGCCCGGCTCCAGCGTCATGCCCGATGAAATGTCGGCAATCAGGCCCGGGATGTCGAAGATCATATATTTGGTGTTGGAATCCTGCTTGGTGACGCCGTTCTTGGTCAACCACAGCCGCAGATCATGTGGGTCGGAAATCTCGTCCGCAGTCACGATGCCCGGGCCGAACGGCGCATAGGTGTCCATGCCCTTGGAGAAGATCCACTGGCCGGCGCGGCGATTGTCGCGCGCGGAAATGTCGATCATCACCGAATAGCCGAAGACGTGATCCATTGCCTTCTCGACGGAGATGCGTGTCGCGGTCCTGCCGATGATGACCGCGAGTTCGACTTCCCAGTCGAGTTGCTGCGTCATCTTGGCGTTGTGTTGGATCGCCGCCCCCGGGCCGATCACTGAAGTCGGCGGCTTCGAGAAAACGACCGGCTGCTTTGGCAGGTCCTTGTCGGTATCAAGGCTCTTGGCGGATTCCGCGACATGCGCCCGGTAGTTCAGCCCGATGCCGAAGATGTTCTTGCGGGGCCGCGGGATCGGAGCTTGCAGCTTGACATCCTCGACGGGAACGGCGGCGCCGGCCGGCAGACGCCCATTGGCACGATCAAGGCCATCCCTAAGCGCCGGTAACAGCGTGGCGTTGTTGTCGATGAAGGACAGCATGTCGCTCGGCCATGCGAGACCTGACGACGCGCCGAGACGCTCGACATCGACGACCAACCCCTTGAGGAGAACTCCGAGGCGGGCGCCGCTGGCGCCCAAAGTATAGGTCACGAGACGCATGGAAGCTTGATCCGACTCTTTTCCGTTGAATGTCCAGCGAGCAAGAAGATGTCAGGCGGCGACCGATTGGTGGCCGCCATTGTCGCCATAAGTCTCTTCCCGATACAGCCCGAGACCCTCGATGACAGGCAGATCGTTGAAGCAGAACAGGCAGGCATCCTCGCTCGTCGACGCGTTGCCGTGCTCATGCCAGGCCCAGGACGGAACACAGAAGATGTCGCGCTCCTCCCACTCGAAACGCTTGCCGGCGATGATCGAATAGCCGCATCCCTGGGCGACCTGATAGATGAAGCTGCCAGTGTGCCGGTGTGACTTTGTCGCCTCGCGCGGCCGCAACAACTGCATGCTCGCGCCGATCGTCTGCATCACGTGCCCGCCGGTGATCGGATTGACGTAGTTCATGAGAATGCCATCGTGAGGCGAGCCTTCGGTCGCAGCGGCATATTTTTTCAGGGATTCATAGGTCGGTTCCCACTCATATTTGAACATGGGCGAATAGCCCTTCGACCAGCGCGTGTCAGCCGGCCGAAGACCGGGATTGCCCCAGGTCTTGGTCATGTCGTCCACGGGATAACCGGACGGCTCCTGCTGGATCTTCGGATGCACGACGAAGAAATTGGCTTCCAGCGCATTCACGAGTGGGATGTCCAACCCATCCTGCCAGATGCAGACCGACCCATCGCCTTCGACCCCGTGCTCATGCCAGGTGCCGTTCGGCGTAAGCACGAAGTCCCGTGCTCCCAACGTCATCTTGTGACCATCGACGATGGTGTAGGCGCCCGCCCCTTCCATGATGAAACGCAAGGCGGAGGCGGAGTGCGCATGGGCGGAGGCGACCTCGCCGGGATGCATCACCTGCAATCCCGAATAGAGCCAGCCGACCGCGGCCGACACCTCGCGGCGACCCGGATTGTTAAGATAGATCACCCGCCGCCCGGCCTTCTCCGGCGAGACCAGCTCCACCGAGCGCAGCACATGTTCGCGCAAATCACTGTAGCGCCAGAGAACCGGAACGGACGCGGATTGCGGCTGCCATGGCTCGATCTTGTTGGCGACCGTCCAGAGAGCGCCGGCTTCGTATTTTTCGAGGTCCTTGTAGTAGGCCATGAGCTCGGGGGTGTCTTCGACATTGGCCCGGCCGATCACGTTCTCGCGCATCCTGTCCTCCAAGTCCTGTCTCACGACCCTGCATGCTCGATACGTCCCCGACCATCATTCCGACTGGCCGGGGATCGAGGAAAAGCTCACCTGCTCCTCCCCTGCGCCTCGCTCTGTTTCTGCCAAGCCAAGCGGCGCCAATGGGCGGCGGTTCACACGCAAATCAAAAATGTCGAACCGGTTGTAGTGCCCGACAATGTCATGCATCTGCTTCGGCTGGATGCAGCGGTCAAGGTCGATGTCGGCATAGACGATGCCTTCATCGTCGATCAGCGGTGCGCCAACCACACGGCCATCGGGTCCGATGACCCCTGAGAAAGCGCTCGATTTGCGCTGCAAGCGCGCCCTCGCGTCGGGGACGACCGTTTCCATCGCCGCGATGATCTCCTCCGATACGGTCGAGCAGGAGACGATCGTAAAGATCTTGCCTTCAAAGGAATGGGCAATCGCGCGCAACTTGATCGCCTCCGCCATATCGTAGTCGGCGGGTGCAACGGGAAGCGAGATGTAGCTGGCGACATGCACGAGTTCGCCCTGGCCCAACAGCGCGAAACGCGCGAGCGTGTTGGTGTTCTCGCCGCAAGCCAGCCCGCCGAGACGCCCGATCTCCGTATCATAGACGCGCAGGCTCGATCCGTCGCCGCCAGTCCAGGTCAGCTTCTCTGCCCAGGTCGGCACCAGCTTGCGGTGCTTGCCAAGCAGCGCGCCATCCGGCCCGATGAAAACCAGCGTGTTGTAGATCGCACCCAGCGAAACCGAGCTGCGCTCGTTCGCGCCGAGCACGACGTAGCATCCCGTGTCGCGCGCAGCCTTCCGGACAACATCAAGCTCCGGACCCGGCACAAGGATCGACGCCTTGACGAGCTTCTCGAACCACGCGCTCCCGGTGACGGGATCGGTGATCCAGTTCCAGTAGGGATAGCCGGGAACGAACACTTCGGGGAACGCAACGAGCTTTGCGCCGTTCGCCGCGGCCTCACGGACCAGTGACACCGCCTTTTCCGCGGTCGCGCTCGCGTCGAGATAGACAGGTGAGGCCTGGACGGCGGCAGCTCTAAAGCGAGGCAGCTTCAGCATTGGCCCTACCCTGTCGCCGGCTTATGCCCGCCTTCCGCAGCAGAAATGTGCAGGCGTGATAGCATGGCGCGGCGTTGACTTATTTTACATATAAACGTATGCTATCGCATATTTCTGGAGGGTGCAATGGCTGAACGGTCTTTCGCTCGCGAGGTCGAGGATCTCCGGCTCGGCGATGGCGACACGTTCCGCGGCGAGGGTATCCTCGCCATCACCAAGGCGCTGCTGCAATCAGGCGTCGCTTATGTCGGCGGCTACCAGGGCTCTCCGATCTCTCATCTCATGGACGTGCTGGCTGACGCCAAGGACGTGCTCGACGATCTCGGCGTCGTGTTCCAGAGCTCCGCCAACGAAGCGGCCGCGGCGGCCATGTTGTCGGCTTCGGTGATGTATCCCTTGCGCGGCGCGGTGGCGTGGAAATCCACGGTCGGCACCAACGTCGCATCCGACGCGCTCGCCAATCTCGCCTCGGGCGGCGTAACCGGCGGAACGATGATCATCGTCGGCGAGGACTATGGCGAAGGCTCCTCCATCATGCAGGAGCGCACCCACGCCTTTGCGATGAAATCGCAGATGTGGCTGTTGGACCCGCGTCCCGACCATGAATGCATCGTCAATCTGATCGAAAAGGGCTTTGAGCTCTCCGAATTCTCGAACACGCCCGTGATGCTGGAGGTCCGCGTTCGCGCCTGTCACATGCATGGCAGCTTTGCCTGCAAGGACAATGTCAGGCCGGCGCATACCATCAAGGATGCGCTCAACAATCCCAAACGCGACGTCAATCGCATCGTGCTGCCACCGGCGGCCTATGAGCATGAGCAGGAGAAGATCAAGACACGCATGCCGGCGGCGATCGGCTTCATCCGGGAGAACAAGCTGAACGAGTGGATGGGACCGAAGCAGGGCAAGGTCGGCATCGTCATGCAGGGCGGCATGTACAACAATGTCGTCCGCGCGCTGCAATATCTCGGATTGTCGGATGCCTACGGCAATACGCAGATCCCGCTCTACGTCATGAACGTCACCTACCCCGTGATCGACAGTGAGGTTGCGGAGTTCTGTCTCGACAAGGACGCCATCCTGATCGTCGAAGAGGGCCAGCCGGAATATCTGGAGCAGGCGATCAATACGGTGCTGCGCCGCAAGGACATCCAGGCGCGCGTCCATGGCAAGGACGTGCTTCCGATGGGTGGCGACTACACCGCGCAGGTCCTGCTCGGCGGCATCAGAGAATTCCTGGAGAAGACCGAGCCGCGGCTGCTCGGCAACCGGCCGCCGGCGCCGGACGCCACTCCGGTGCTCCATCACCCGGCAGTCGAGAGGCTCAAGCAGGTCGTGCCGGCTCGCCCGCCCGGGCTCTGCACCGGCTGCCCCGAACGGCCGATCTTCGCGGCCATGAAGCTCGTCGAGGAGGAGCTCGGCCAGCACCACATCTCGGCCGACATTGGCTGCCATCTTTTCTCGATTCTGCCGCCCTTCAACATCGGCGCGACCACCATGGGTTTCGGCCTGGGCCCGGCCTCGACATCGGCCTTCAACGTCAAGGCCGACAAGCGCTCTATCGCCGTGATGGGCGACGGCGGTTTCTGGCACAACGGATTGACCAGCGGCATCGGCAACGCCGTGTTCAACAAGCATGACGGCGTGTTCGTCATCGTCGACAACTACTACACGTCGGCCACCGGAGGGCAGGACATCCTGTCGTCACGCGCCATCAACAAGCGGCGCAACACCAACAACTCGATTGTCCAGGCCGTGAAGGGTATCGGCGGCCAATGGGTGCGGCAGCTCGATCGTACCTACGACGTCGGCAAGATGCGTGACACGCTGAAGGAGGCGCTGACGACCAGGGAAGAGGGTCCCAAGGTCATCGTAGCCTCCTCCGAGTGCATGCTGAACAAGCAGCGCCGCGTGAAGCCGCAGATGAGCAAGGCCATCAAGGACGGCGTCCGCATCGTAAAGGAGCGTTTCGGCGTCGACGAGGACGTGTGCACGGGCGACCATGCCTGCATCCGGCTTTCCGGCTGCCCGTCGCTGTCGGTCAAGCAGCTCGATGATCCGCTGCGCGACGATCCCGTTGCGGCGATCGACAATTCCTGTGTCGGATGCGGCAATTGCGGCGAGGTCTCCGAGGCGGCGGTGCTCTGCCCTTCCTTCTATCGCGCCGACGTCATCCATAATCCGACCCGCTGGGACACGTTCAGATCCAAGGTCGCCATGGCCGCGATCGGCTGGCTGCAGCGGCGGCGAGATCGCCGGCGCCCGGCGCTTGAGGCACTGGCATGAGGGACGAGACGGTCCGGCTGGCCCTGCCCGCCGCAGGCGAGGCGACCGAGCGGCCAATCTCGATTGCGATCGTCGCGATGGGCGGCCAGGGCGGCGGCGTCCTGACCGACTGGATCGTCCAGCTTGCCGAGAACCATGGCTGGGTCGCGCAATCGACCTCGGTGCCGGGAGTAGCCCAGCGCACCGGCGCCACGATCTACTACATCGAGGCGATGCCGCCGCTCGATGGTCGCAAGCCGATCCTGTCGCTGATGCCGACGCCCGGCGACGTCGATGTGGTGATGGCGGCGGAATTCATGGAGGCCGGTCGATCCATCCTGCGCGGCCTGGTGACCCCGGATCGCACCACGCTGATCGCGTCCAATCACCGGTCATTTGCGATCGGCGAGAAGATCGCTCCCGGCAACGGCATCGCCGACGGAGGGGCCGTTACCGGCGCAATCGGGATTGCGGCAAAGACCGAAATCATCTTCGATCTGAATGCGCTGGCGATCGAGCATGGCAGCGTCATCTCGGCCGCGATGTTCGGCGCGCTTGCAAGCGCCGGCGTGCTGCCCTTCAGCCGCGAAAGCTATCTTGATGTCATCCGCGCCGGCGAGAAAGGTGCCAAGGCGAGCCTACGAACCTTCGAAGCCGCCTTCGACCGGGTCAAGATCGGCTCCGCCGGCATCGTCGCGCCGACACAGCCGAAGCAGGCCGACGATATCCCGTCGCCCGTAACGCCCGATCCACATCTCGCTGGGCTCGTCGCAAGGTTGACGCAGGAGCTGCCCGAGCCCGCGCTCGCTATGGCCCGCGCCGGCCTGAGAAAGGTGGTCGACTTCCAGGACGTCGCCTATGGCGCCGAGTATCTGGACATCCTGAAGACGCTGCACGCGACCGACCGGAGCTCCGGCGGTGCTGCCCGGGCCTATGCCTTCACCCAGACCGCGGCAAAGTATCTCGCTAACGCCATGGCCTATGACGACGTCATCCGCGTGGCCGACCTCAAGACGCGCGCTGGTCGACGCGCGCGCATCGAGAGCGAGCTCGAGATGTCGCCGGGCCAGTTGCTCCAGACCACCGAATTCATGCATCCACGGATGGAGGAGGTCATGGGCATGCTCCCCGCCGGCTTCGGCCGCTGGCTCGGCGCAAGGCCGCGTCTCTTCGGCTGGCTCGATCGGCGCGTCAACAAGGGGCGCCGGGTGCGCACCTACTCGCTGCCCTGGTTCCTGGCGCTCTATGTCGTGGGCGGGCTGCGCGGCCTGCGCCGCCGCTCGCTGCGTCACACTGTCGAGACGGCCCACCGGGACGGATGGCTCAAAGCCGCGACCGACGCGGTTGGCACCAATTACCAGTTGGGTGTCGAGATCCTGCAATGCCGACGCCTCGTAAAGGGCTATTCCGATACTCACAGCCGGGGACTGTCGAAATTCGATAAGACGCTGGCGGCGATCAAGCTGGTCGAGCAGCGCGAGGATGCCGCGGATTGGGCGCGCCGCCTGCGCGAGGCCGCGCTGAAAGACGCCACCGGTCGGGAGCTCGACGGCGTGATCCAGACCATCAAGAGCTTCGCATGATGCCAGCACGCGAGCCGCACGATTGCTTTGCCGCCGAACCAAAAGGACGTCGGGATCACGCGGCTTGACTAGGATTCTCAGGTTGCTAATCGGAGCGAACGCCCCGCGGTCAATCCCCCAAATCGACGAGACACTTTGTACTCGATGGTCATGCAATGCCGGCAGCACTCAAAGAGAACATTGTTCCTGTCCCCGGGCAGATTGAAACCCGGCTCTGGCTTCAATTGCTGTCTCTGCATGGCGAGCTGTTCGGCTCGCTGAATACGATGCTGAGCTCGGAATTCGGGCTGTCGCTCGCAAAGTTCGACGTGCTCGCCCAGCTCGATCGCTACCCGGACGGACTCGCGCTCGGACAGCTGTCACAAAATCTGAAAGTATCGGGCGGCAACGTCTCGGGGCTGGTGCAGCGTCTTCTCGCCGACGATCTCATCAGCAAGGAGATGTCCAGTGAGGACCGACGGTCGTTCATCGTGCGCCTGACGCCGAAAGGCGACGCGCTGTTCAGGAAAGCAGCCGCCGTTCACAAGAAACATCTCGGCAAACGGCTCGAGAACGTCTCGGCCCAGGAGCTGGACACTGCCTTGTCCGTGTTGAAATCCCTCTCCTCGAAAATTCGCACCGAGAGCAAGAAGCAAAGTCGCAAGAGATAATGGCCAGAGAATCCAAGAGCAAATGGAAGTCGGGTCCACCGAGGACAAGGGACCAGCTGCAAGCCTACATCCCGTATCTGTTCAACCGGCTCGCCAATCGCTGGAATCTCGACCAGAACCGCGATCTGAGCGAGCACAACATCAACAATGTCGTGTTCCGGACGCTGTCGGTCCTCTTCATCTACAAGACCCTCACCGTCAACGAGATCGCCGTCCTCGCGGTAACCGAGCAGTCGACGGCGAGCCGCATGGTCGAGTCCATGGTGTCATCGGGCCTCGTAAAGCGCGAGATCGCGGAGGAAGACCAGCGCCGCCGGGTGGTCGGATTGACGCCGGAGGGCGAGGCGCTGTTGCGCAAGATCTGGCCGATCATGGAGCAGAACTACGACCGGCTCACCGCAGGCATCGATCCCGACGAGATCGAGATCTGCGCGCGCGTGCTCGCCAAAATGGTCGAGAACATCCGCCAGAACCAGATCTGACCGGCGCCATCAGGGACCAAGGCCGACGAGGCTGGTGCCGCCGCAGACATAGAGCACCTGGCCGGTGACGAAGTCCGAGCGCTCATCGAGAAAGAATGCGATGGCGTGCGCCACATCCTCGCGCGAGCCGAGCCGCCCGACCGGAACATTGCGCGCCATCCGCTCCTGCTGCTCGGAACCTTTCGGAACGATGCCCCAGAAATTATCGGTCAGGATCGGCCCCGGCGCGACGACGTTCACGGTGATGCCGCTCGCGGCGAGTTCCAGAGCCCATGTCCGTGCCATCCCGTGCACGCCGGCCTTGGTCGCCGAATAGGCCGAGCGTGTGGGCGCGCCCATCGCGGCGCGCGAGCTGACGAACACGATGCGCCCGAAGCGGCGCGAGCGCATCCCGTCCAGTGCTGCCTGGGTCAAAAGCATCGGCGCGCCCAGGTGCAACTGCGCCAACGTCAGGATGTCTTCCGGCGTCGCATCGGGCAGCAGGTTCGGCAGGATGACGCCCGCATTGTGCACGAGGCAATCGATGGCGTGATCCCGGCAGATCTCCTGCGCGATCGCGCGCGTCTCCTCGATATTGGTGAGATCAGCGCGATAGGCCGCGAGCAGATCATGCGTCCAGCCGGGCTTCTCCAGCCCGACCGAGACGACGCGCTGCCCTCTCTCGACGAGCTTTTTCGCCAGGGCCTCGCCGATCCCTGAATTGCCGCCAGTGATGAGGGTGGTGCGGATCTCACTCATGATGACGTCCCCTGCCCCGTGTCAGACCTGACGCCGCTTAAGGTCGCGCAGATCAAAAAACGCGCCATCACGCATCAGCCTGGCGACAAAATCCTTCAACCCGCCGCGCTGGATCTTCTCCGTTGCCGTCAGCGGCAGGCTGTCGACGAAGCAGATCCAGCCCGGCGCCTTGTAATAGGCCATCTGCTCCAGGCTCCAGCGGACAATGTCTTCAGCGAGCGCGCGGTCGGCGATGGTCGCTTCGGCGATGATGATGACCGCGGCAACCTCGTCGCCGCGCACCTGATCAGGCGTGGACGCAACCGCGGCCTGCCGGATTGCGGGATGGCGGTTGAGCACGGACTCCACCTCGACTGCCGCAATGTTCTCGCCGGAACGGCGGATGACGTTCTTCTTGCGATCGACGAAATGAAGATCGCCATCCGCATCGCGCGACACGATATCGCCGGTGTGCAGCCAGCCGCCCTCCCACGCCTCCGCGGTGGCAGCCGGATTCTTCAGATACTCCCGGAAGAACCCGTAACGCGGATCCGCGCCTGCCCGCCGCACCAACAGCTCGCCCGGCATCCCGGCCGGCGCGTCATGTCCGCCGTCGTCGACAATACGAACCTCAACCTCGGGAGCCGGGCGGCCGAAGCAACTGGTGCCGACCTTGCGCGGCTCGACATTGGCCGCGATCACGCCCCCGCTTCCCGTCTCCGTCATCGCCCAGGCTTCGAGCAGCGGAAAGCCGAACCGCTCCTCGAAGGGCGCATGCAAGAGCTTGTCGACGCCGGCACCGAACCCGAAGCGCACGGTGTGCGCGCGGTCCTCAACCGACGGCGGCGCGCTCATCAGCATCGAGGGCATGACGCCGAGATAGTGCAGACAGGTGGCGCGGCTATCGCGCACGGATGCCCACCAGGTGCGCGGGTGGAAACGATCGAGCATGGTCAGGCTGCCGCCGACTGACAGCATCGCCATCAGCGACACCGCCATCGCGTTCATGTGGAACAGCGGCAGCGGCGTGATCATGCGCTCGCAGTCGGGCTTGAGATCGATCAGCCCACCGACATCGCGATACCAGTTTCCCGAATGCAGGAAATAAGTGTTGGAGAGCACGCAGCCCTTGGGCTGCCCCGTCGTCCCCGATGTATAGAGCAGCGCGCATTCGGCGGACGCGTCACACGCGCTTGCCGGCCGCGCGCCACCGAATGGCGGTGGTACGCCGCCCTCGTCGGTCACGACCGGGATCGGCCGGCCGACCTGAGAGGCCGCCATCTCCACCTCAACGCGCCGTTCGGCGAGAACGAATGCCGCGTTCATCTCGGAATGCGCGATAATGTATTCGAGCTCGCTGATCCGAAGATCCGGATTGATCGGCACCACGGAGACGCCCAGCGCGTTGAGCGCAAACCACAGCTCGATGAAGACCGGCCGGTTCTGGAGCAGCAGTCCGACCCGGTGGCCTTCGCCATATCCTTGGCTCGCAAACGCCGAGCGCCAGTGCTCGACCCGATCAAGCATCACGCGATAAGAGATCTCCCCTGCCGAGATGCCATAGATCCCGGCGGTCTCCGGCAGCACGTTGAGGAAGCCCGCCTCGCCGCGACGAAGGGCGGTCTCGCGGAAGCGGGCATAGACTGTGGTCGCGGCGGTCAAGATGCACTCACATGAAGAGCTGGATGTTGCCGAAGGGCGCGTCAAAATTCACGAGATCGACCCGCTTGAGCTTGATCTTGAGGTCGTCGCCGACCTGGACGAGATCATGGGAGACCCATCCCGAATAGCGCTCCAGCGCGTCGCCACGCGTCTCGGTATAGATATAGGAGGTCCGTGCCTTGAAGACCCCTGCAGTCGCGTCGCATGCCACGATCTGCGGCGCCTGAAGAAGATGGTGGCAACGGCTCTTCGGCTTTTGGCTGAAGGTCCGCTCGCCGGCCAGGCGCTCGACCCGCACCTTGAGCAGCAGCAGGTCCTCGTACATCAACGACGGCTGCAGCACCGGATCCTGCTGCTGCCACTCGAGCGGCATCCAGTATCGCCCTTCGGGGTGAAACAGATCGAGCCACCCTTGCCATTGCATGGTGTCGAGAAGCTCCGCCTCTCGATAGATGAAATCCGTGATGGTCTTCTCGCTGATCATTCGGCGGCCTCGACGTGCTGATCCATGTCCATGGTCATGAACTTCACCCAGGCATGAAACTGGTTCCGCATCTGGCGCTCGGAGGTGCCGTTGATGACGGCAGTCGCGTCCGGTTGCTCGCCGGCCTCATAGAGCCGCTGCAGGTTGACCCATTGGTTGCCGTTGGTCGTCAGCCCTTCCTGCGCCCGCTCATACATCTCCAGGTCGTCGTGACCCACGATCGACGTCGGCGCGTTGATGAAGCGGTTGTACATCAACGCACGCTCGTAGAGTTTGTCGGGTGCGCCGACCAGGCGATAGACCCAGCTCTCGACCAGCGTCCTGTCGACCGCAATCGGGATGAAGTTGCGCAGGATCTGGACAGCACCTTTGACCATGATGTTCGGGAAATACACGGTGTTGTGCCGGACCTCGCCGAGAATCTCGAGGGCCCGCTTCTCTCCGTACGCCGCGACCATCTGGTCGAGATAGCCCGGGATGCCCGCGTAGTTCGAATGGATGGAGTTGTTGACGCCGGTATGACCGTGGCCGTTTGGCCAGATCCTGATGCCGCTTTGCTCGTAGAATTCGTAAGGGCTCATGAAGGGAGCATAGAGCTGCACCGCCATCGGCGCTTCCGTAGCCTCGCCCTGTTCGCGCTTCCAGACCTTGACGGCAGTGCCGGCCGAGCTCTCATGCGCGACCATCGGATGGCAGGTGTCGGTCTGGTTTTCGACCAGCATCTTCCAATTACAGGTGTGCATGTAGCGGATCGGGGTGGCCATGACGGCGAGTTTGCCGTCCGGCGAGCGGTCGACCATGTTGTCGATCGTCGAAAGGCTTTCGCCGAAATAGTCCTTGAAGGAGAGGCCGCTGTCGTTGAGCCGGGCGAAGATGAAATCACGATAGACAACGACGTTCCTGACCTTCGACAGGCCCTCATTCGCCTGGGTATCGCCAAAGCCGGTACCCTCGTAGCCCTTCTTCAGCGGGATCGCGAGCAGCGAGCCGTCGGTCTTGAAAGACCAGGCGTGATACGGGCAACGGAAGAATTTTCCGGTGTTGCCGCAGGGTTCGGAAGCGATCTTCACGCCCTTGTGCGGACAGCGATTGTAGAACACGTGGATGGAGCCGTCGCTATGGCGGCTCGCCAGGACCGGCTGGCGGCCGATATTGGCAGTGATGAAATCGCCAGGCTTGGACAACTGGCTTGCATGCCCGACATAGATCCAGCTGTTCGGGAACAGGTGCTCCATCTCGAGCTCGAAGATCTCGGGGTCGACATAGACGTCGCGGTGAACCTCGGCCTCGCGCACCAGCGCCGCAACCGCGTGGGCATTCCTTCTGTATTTCGCCATGGCGTCCCTCGCCTTCCTCACAAATCCAGCACCAGACGTTCCGACTTCGCGCGTGACACGCAGATCTGCATGACCTTGTTGGATGCTTTTTCGTCCTCGCTGAGAATGACGTCGCGATGGTCGGGCACGCCTGCGATCACGCCGCACTGGCAGACGCCGCAATCGCCGCGCTGGCAGTCGTAGAGCACATCGAGACCCGCCGCCTCCAGCGCCTGGATGATGGTCTGACCTGCTGCGACGCTGACGACCTGCCCGGTCGAGTTGATCTGGACCTCGAACGGCATGTCGGGCGAGGACGCCTGCTCCGCTTTGAAGAGTTCGTAGTGGATGCGGTCCGCCGGGATGCCCTTGGCGAGCGCGGCTGCCCTCACCGCCTCGATCATCCCCCCCGGACCACAGACGTAGATGTGGGAGTTTGCGGCAGCATCCCCGAGCGCCGCTGCAATGTCCAGACGGGACTCGTCACTGTCGTAGTGAACGGACAGCTCTTTGGCGCAAATCTCCTGCAACTGCGGCAGGAACGGCAACAGTCCTGGCGCACGGCCTGCATAATGCAGGCGGAACGGAGTTGCACGGGCCTTGAGCTCCGCCGCCATCGACAGGATCGGCGTGACACCGATGCCGCCGGCAAGAAGCAGCGCCGGCGCTGCTCCCACGTGCAGATGAAAATTGTTGACCGGCGCACTTGCTGTCACGACGTCGCCGATCTTAAGCGTGTGCATGAACTGCGAGCCACCGGTCGAAGCCACCTCGCGCAGCACCCCGAGCGCCAGCGCCCCCTCGGGAAGGCCCGGCAAAGCCATCAGCGAGTACGGCCGGTCTCCTCCGTTCGGCAGCGCCACGCGGATATGCGCGCCCGCCTGCCATCGTGGCACCACGCCGCCCTCCACGCCGAAGACGAGGCGCCGTATGAGCGGCGTTTCCGCGGCATACGATCTCACCTCAAGCTTGAGCGGATGCGTGTCCATTCAGGCATCTCGAATTATATGAATTTGCATATTTTTAGACGTGTAATATTTGTCTGTCAATCGTCGGCACGGGAAGAGGGCTCGGATGGCGGTCCGAGGCCCAGCGCATTACGGTGCGCGATCCGCCACCGCCTGCAGGGGGCGACCATCTAGGGCGGAGTTCTGCCCCGATTGTCGGCGCAGCGGCACTCCCAGAAGCTGTCCTCAAGACATACCACGCACATTTGCTCGAGACGCTCTCTCAGAGCCTGTCGCGCGCGATGAAGGCGGACGGTCAGATTGTTCACGGTCACTCCGAGATCCGCTGCGACCTGCTCCCTGGGCTCGCCGGCAAGATCCAGTCTTCTGATGACCTCGGCATGCTCCGCCTTCAACAGGGAGAGATGGGTATAGAGACACTCGCAGGCGGCGGCATCCACCGTGCCGTCCTGGTCGGCGGCAAGACGATCGCTAAGTTCGTTCGGGAACGGTATCTCCCGTATTCTATTCTTCGAGCTCTGACGGTGATGGTCGGCGATGGTGGTCGCAAGCACCCGGCTGAGCCATCCGCGGACCGAGTCCGCGTCACGGATGTCGCCGGAGCGCTCCAGCGCCCGCAACATGAACGCCTGCAGCACCTCGTCGGCTTCCGCCTGCCCTACAAAGCGGCGCTGCAGATAGCTGCGAAGACGGCCGTAGCTCCCAACAAGAGCGGCACGAACGATCGCATCCGATGCTTCCGAACAACCGGCTACCGGCTCCGGCGTTTCGTTTGATGATTTCATGGCGCATCGTCCTTGCATTGACATTCCTCAGATCGCTTCCTTCCGGCCGAGCGGGTCGGAGAGAGCCAGCGTTGTCATGCTTGAATGAACGGGAGGACTCCCGAACAACGGCGACGACAGTTGTCGTCGCGCCCGACGCGTGGCACCGCGACTAGCTGCGCTTCGGTGCGCCGGGTGATCATTTTTCCGCCGTTCAGCCACCAGCGCGTGCGATCGCGTCCCTTGCGATCATCGGCATGGGCATCGTGATCCCCCCGGGAGGCAACGAGACGCGACTATCCGCGCGCAGCGATAGCGCGAGGCGGCTCGATACGCGGGAGCTGTCTCAGGCGATGGGAGGCCGGTAGTGACGGCGGGGCGCGCCGTCGTTGCCGATGCTGTCGGCCTGCGCCTCACAGCGTGTCTGCGGTGCTACGAACGGGACGATCCAGGGGCCATGCGGTGGAACCGCGCTAAAACACAGCACCGAACCACAACAGGTCGCATGCCGGTTACAGGGCTGATCCTGTTCGTCGTCGTCGCAGTCATCAGCCATCGCAGCGTCATGCGAATCCACATCCGATCGAGCATCGGCCTGATCGTGTTGGTGCGCATCTCCAGATGCGCCTGCCCCGTGCTCGCATGGGACCAATGCATCGAGAAAAACCGAGCCCGCGAGAGACGGCGTCATCGACGCAAGCAGATAGGCGACGACAACAAGCCATCCCCACCATCTGCGCCTCGGCCTTCTCAAGCCAATCATCTCTTCACCCGCTGCCAATCCGGAACGTATAGCTCCGGTTGCAGCAGCGGCCAACAAAAAAACAAGACAGATCGAGCTGACAGCGAAGTGCGCGTGGTGCGCCTCGCGAAATTTGCAGTCGGCGTGATCGTCCAACCTTCGGTAGCGCTAAATTGAATCTATAGAAAACTTATGGTGCAGCTGTAATGAATTACACCAATCGCCGTCGCCCGTCCGATCTCTGCCCGACACAGATGTGGCTCAGGCCGACTTGCATCAAATGCGGTGCGTATCGTCAATGATGCTTCATCCACCCAATGCCCCTGATCTCGTTGAAGGAGTCAGTCCTGTGACACAAATAGCATTGATCGACCGATGCGTGCTCCTGGCCCGTGATCATGCGATCCATCATGACGAAGTGCTCCATATAGTGGCTGGGCGGCGCCTGATGGCATTGCGCACAGTCCTTTGACGTCGGTGAGGGATGCAGGAAGCCGGCGATCTTCCAGGAGCCGAGTTCGTGGCAGCCGCCGCATTCCCGCCCGAATAGTCGGCGATGCGGCTCCCGGTTGCCGTGGCAGCCGGCACAATCGAGCTCCGCCTTTTCCCGATCTTCCGATTTCGGCACGCCGACAAACTCTTTCAGATCCACGATCACCTGATCGGCGAAGATCCACGCAGACTGCTCCAGATCCCCAGAAGGCCTACTGGCTAGCATTAACGAAGCGTGGTCCATCCTGGTCGGACGTGCACTCCCGGTGTGCTCGAGATGGCAACCACGACATAGCATCCCTGCCGCCCCGTGGAAGGCTGTCGATTGCTTGCCCAGCTCCTTCGCGGACGGCGCGTGACAGGCAATGCAGGAGGCCGCATCGACGCCTTTGACAGGCGTATGGCAGCCTTCGCACCGCCCGGACAGAAATGCATGCTTTGCGGAAAGCGGCCCGGGCGTCACGACGCTCGTCCAACCCGACACGGCCTGAGAACCGCCCCGATAGAGGCTGACCGATACGACTGCAGCGCCGACGACCGCCAATGTGGCGACGATAGAATACAGCGGGCCGCGAATGCTCACGCGAACCACCGCAGACCATAGTACCACTCGGCGGAAACATGGAGAGCAAGCAGCGCATACATGACGATCGCGGCGATCACGTGCCCCCCGATCCATGGCATGAAGATCTTCTTGATCGTTTCGCTCGACCCGATCGCAGATTCAAGGTCGGAAATGCCATCGACGAGCTGCAACAGCGGTACGTTCTGCAAGACGAAGTCGTGCGTGCCGGAGTCGCCGAAAGCCGCGGCTTCGCGTGAAGACAGATGCGCGGCCGTGCGCTCGTAGGACGATCGCAAGACGGCAAGGTGAGACTGCTGTTCGCGGATCTCCGCTGCGGTCTGCGGCAGGTAGTAGCGACCGACAAATCCGGTCACGACGACGATCAACAGGCTGATCACGAGCGCGATGCCGAGCGGGCTTTGAAACTTGTGCCCGGTATGCAGCAACGCGAAGAACGCTGCGAGAATTCCGCCATGAACGTGCAAAGTCAAAAGCGTCCGCATCGACATCCGCCGAGTGACTGACGCCTTCAAGGCCCCGCCGTATTTCATGACCGGGTATACGAGAAGGAGAAGGAGCAATGCGGCCGCGCAGGAGCCAAGGACAAAGCCCGCCAGGCTCCCTGCAAACCTGCCATCCGAGTGAAGCAGGAAGGCCGGTACAAACAGCAACAGGCTCGCCAGAACGATGTCGACGATCAGGCGCTGCTTTTCGCTCATATCAAGCCTCGACGACCAGATCTTCGACGGACTTGGCCTGGCACGCCAAGATGATGCCCCCCGATTTGTCGTCCTCGGTCAGGGCATCCTGGACTTCCATCGTGACGCGCCCCTCCAGCAGATGTGTCTTACAGATCCCGCAGATGCCGGCGCGGCACGAATAGTCGATTGGCACACCGATGCTTTCGGCCACCTCGAGAACACTCCTGTTCGGAGGCAGTGCCGCGACCTTGCCTGAGGTCGCAAAGCGGATAGTCGCAGTCGCCGGACCGATGGCGACAGCGGCCTGGCCGCGCGCCGCAGACTCGGCCGTTTGCGCCCCGGCAGCGATGCTCGTTGGCGGAGGAACGGCCCCACGCGCGGGTCCGAACGCTTCTGTCCTGATCTGTTCGGACGGCACCCCGAGCTCGCGGAGGATCGTCTTGAGGGCCTCCATCATCCCCGGTGGACCACACAGATGAACGCGTCGCTTGACCAGGTCCGGCACCGCCCGTCTCAGAAAGTCGGCCGTGATCCGGCCCTCACTTCCCATCCATGATGTGCCGGATGCCCGCGCCATGGTCGCGACGACGTGCAGATTATTCATTCGCCTCTGCAGGTATTCCAACTCGTCACGGAAGATGAATTGCTCGGTCGTCTGTGCGCCATAGACCAGATAGATCTGGCCAGACCATGCGATGTCGGAGAGATAGCGGATCGCCGCCATCAGCGGGGTGATGCCGACCCCGCCGCCGATCAGGACCACGCTGTCGGCTTCGACCCCGGTGAAGGTGAAGGCTCCCGAGGGGGCCATGACCTCCAGGAGGTCTCCGGTCTTCACATTGCCGTGCATGTAGTCAGACAGCAGTCCACCGTCTTCGCGCTTGATCGTGGTCTCCACAAAGGCGGTCTGTGCGGCGGACGACGCGATCGTATAGGAACGCCTGACAACCTTTCCGCCGATCTCGATGGCATAGGTCAGAAACTGGCCCGGCAAGAATGAAAATGGAATCGCGCCACCATCTGGGACCTGCAGACGGAACGTCTTGATGTTCGGGGTCTCCCGATAGATCGCAGAGACCCTTAGCTTGCCTTTCCAGGGTCCGCTCGCTTTGGCCGGCTCGCGATGAGGGCTCGGCTCTGGAGAACGCGCCTCTGCCGTTTGTCGGGCCGGCGCGACGCCCGCCCTTGCGTCTGGATGACGTCCTGCCCCACTGGCGCCCGGTATCTCGATCGCCGGCATGGAAGCGGGCGACACCGGCACGGGCCCGCGCGTCAATCGATCAACAAGCGCATTCGCGCGACGCATGCGCGCCATATGGATGGCGAGCATCCCCGACGAGAAGATCGCCAGCAGCGCCATAGTGGTCACGTGAAACCAGGAAATTCCCAACATGCCGTCCGCGTCCACCACAGCAGGCTGAGGCGGCAGGTTCATCTGTTCCTTGAGCCAGCTTTGCGCAATCTGTTGGGGAGACCTTCCTTCGTTCAGCGATCGCAGCACGGTGACGCCGCTCTGCACCCCATTGAGCGAGTCGCGAATCCGGCTCGCTACCCGATCTGCGCCAACAATATCGCCTGCGGCGATGGCATGGCGCAGGTCCATTTCCGACTCCGAGATACGATCGACCTCGCCGTTGATCCATCCACGCGCCCGGAATTCCAGATTTTTTCGTTGCTCGGCGGATAGCGCCGGCATGTCCATCAATGACGGGTAGAACTCCTTGCGCGGCCTCCCCATCATGTCGCCCATTCCGCTCATCATGCCCGTCGCATCGCCACTTGACGGCGCACCGGCCGCATGGTTACCGGCCGATCCGTCCGACTGCGACGGCGCATCACTGCCCGAGCCGGAGGCTTCGGGATGGTGCGCCGAGTGTCCCTCCTCCGCCTGAGCCGACTGCCAGCTTCCGTCGGCCTGCCGGGCAGAGCGCTTTGCATCGAACCGCACGTCCGATGCGAGCGCGGCGTTGGCTGCCAGCGCTCCCATCAGCAGGGCGAACACACAGAGGCCATGTCGACATTGAAAATGCGATCCGAATCCAGACATGGCTTCTGCTTCCGCAAACGGCCGTCAGAACGTGGCGATCAGAGACAGCAGGACCGCGTCTGCGGTCTGTCTTTGGCTCTCGTTCAGCGACGCATACAGCCGCGTGAAGGCCGAGCGAGCTGATTTGATCGCCTCCAGACGCTCGGACAGATGTCGCTCGTAATGGTCGAGCCGATCGATGCTCCCCAGCCTGTCATCCATCGCGACCATCTTACGCGCTTCCAGGAGATGCTGCCGGCTTGAACGCAGCGCATCCGCCAGATTATTCCAGTCGGCGATCTGCCCGTCGTTGATCTGCAACTCGGCCTTCAGGAAGGCGATCCTTCCTTCAAGGCGTTCCGTCACGTCAGCCGGGCCGCTCACCGCATTGCCGCCGGCGGACGGGTTCATCTGGCCGCGCATCATCTTCTCCATCATTTGCATCATCTGCATCATGTTGGAGCCTTCCTGGCAGCCAGCGCCTTGGCAGTCCCGCATCTGGCTTTGCGGCTGCATCTTCATCTTATCGTCGTTCATGCGACCGCCGCCCATACCGCCGCCCATGGCGTTCGGCTGGCCACTGGGCTGTCCCATGTTCATGTTGGCGCTTGGATCGGATTTCTTCGACATCTTGTCGTCGTCCATCATCGCGAGCTGCACACGATCGGTGGCGCGCGCCGATGCCAGCCCGAACGGCGCCAGAACGAGAACGGCAAGCGCCGCGCTCATAACAACATTTCTCCGGTGGTCCATGGTCATTCTCCAGTTTTGATACGGATGGTCATCCGCTCTTTGATCCGGCGGTGAGTTTCGGTCGGTACGGATCAAGGCATATAGACGCGCGGCGCCTGCGACTCTTACGCGTGCTTGTCTCTCAAAAGCCATCATCCGCTCACCTCCACGCTTCCCCCGGGCGAATGGCTTCTGTCGACGCGCTTGGACCAGGTTCGGTAGTAGGCGACGATCGTCATGATCCAGAGGCCTGCGGCGCCCACCATAAGCTGCGCCAAAACTCCCTCCGATCCGAACTCGAGCACAAAGTGTGCGACGAAGGAGAGAAAGAGGCCGACGCAAAACACAGGCAGCGATTGCTGGCCGCATCTGATCAGCGGCTGCAGCAACGGCGACTTCAAACCCGGCCAATCGATTGGCACGAGCGAGACCACGATCAACAGCAGGCTCGCGAGATGAACGACCCGGTAAGGGCCCAGGTTGGTCTTGTCGTTTGGAATGAACACGCCGGCGAGATCATCGGGAACGTACTCACGCAGCTCCGGGATGCGCTCAGCCAGCGTCATCGCGAGCGCGAACAGCAGAAACCCGGCACTCAGGATGAAGAGCGTGCGGGATGACAGCAGCCACCGGCTCGCCGCGGCCCCTCCCAACGCCAACCAGGCTCCAAACACAAACAGCAATTGCCAGGCAAACGGGTTGAAATACCAAACGCCGGCCGGATAGGACGGCAAGTTCCAGCCATAATGCCTGACCGCCAGATAGAGGCCGATCGAGCCGATCATCACCGCATTGCGCCACCGCAGCATGAACCAGAGGACGATCGGGAACGCAGCCATCAGCACGATGTAGAGCGGCAGCACATCGAGATTAAGCGGCTTGAACTTGAGGATCAGGCCCTGCGCGAGGGTCTCGACTGGAAACTTCATCAGCGGGGCAACGTTGAACTGATCCATCAGGTGAAGTTCGTCGAACCGGTGGGCGACATAGTGCACACCGGTGAGATAGAGTACGAAGAGCAGCAGGTGGGCCACATAGAGCTGCCACACCCGCCGCAGCAGCCTTGTTGCACCGATGACAAAGCCGCGCTCCATCATCATGTTGCCGAAGACGAAGGTCGCCGTGTAGCCCGAGATCAGCACAAAGAGATCAGCGCCGTCGCTGAAGCCGTAGTTTCGCGTCGTGAACCAGGCGAGCACCGAATCCGGAATGTGTCCGAGAAAGATCAACCAGTTTGCCAGTCCACGAAACAGATCCAGCCGGATGTCGCGCTCCGGCTTCACCAGCACCGACCTGATCGTGATGGTCTCCCAGATACGACGGCGCAGGAGAAACGCGACCTGCAGGGGCCGGCCGGAGACATGACCGATAGTCTCGTCAGTCAAAGGGGATCCTCCATTCTGCGACATGCATTGAGGGTTTCGATCGCTTTGCGATTTGCTCGCCGTTCACTGGCGCGGCACGCTAAGTCGCGTCATTGATGCTTGTTTGACGGATATCAAATAGCCACGACGCGCTAGCCAAATCTTTTTGTAGCTCAGTCGAGTAATGAACCGAGGCGGCCGCCGTCCTCAATACGGTCCACACCGTTGCGTCTCTCAGCAATATCTCTCGTTGAACCGACAACAGCCTCGCTGCGCAAAATAGTGAAATTTCGGCAAGCGCGACGCTCGGATTGAGTAAGAAATGCAGGCCGTCCCCGTCGCAGGCGGCGCCGGCGCGATCAATAACAGGTCATTCGGTCCCCTCTCAGGCGCGATTGCACGACGAGATGGTGAGCTCGACTTGGTCTTCGCGACAGACGCCGCCGCAAATGCGGAGATTCTGGCCGATGAATGCCGCTCTCGACTTCCCACGAAGAATGGAATTTATTTTTGTAAGAAGATCGAGATTTTCCGTCACCCGCAGCAAGCGCAACGATCTGCGCATCGGCGCACGGAAGCACGCGTGGTGACGTTTGATCTTTCTCAACCAGCGCCGGCTTCTCTCGGGTTTTGTTGCTGCTCAATCAAGCCACCGGGACTTGATTGCTGCTTGCACAAATTCAAACAGGAGAAACCAGAATGCGTCGCTACAAATTTGTTATTGCCGCTGCCGCGGCCATGACCTTCATCACGCTGCCTGCAATAGCGCAGACCAACACCTCCGATGAACAGAACGGCCATCATTACTCGGGCGGACCGAAGACCGAAGTCCCGCACCACATGGGCAAAAAGGAGAGCGACGCCGGGTCCAACAGCGGCTCAGGCGGCAGCCATCACTACGAGGGCGGACCGAAGACCGAGGTCCCCCATCACATGGGGCCAAAGAAGCCGCAATGATGATCGAGCTGTGGCCCCGTAAGCACGCGGGGTCACTGCCTGCTCCGTTCGGACAGGCAGATGAGCTGATCGGGGCCCATGCTATGTCGCGTCCGCCGGCATGGTTGATTTGTTCGCCGCGATGAATCTTGCGGCGAGGACCAGCGCTCCCATTGAGAAGTCCTTGCCATGCGCGGCGATCATCCGTTCGGAGAGTTCTGCGAGCTCCTTAAAGAATTGGTCCTTGCTCTCTTGCTCCGCTGATGCGCCTGCGTCTGTCATCGGGTCCTCCCTTCGATTCTTGTCAAGCACTACGCACCGTCCTTCGCTTCTGATGGTGCGCTCTCGATTTGGGTCATGATCCGCTGCAGCCCTCCGACACCGGATACAAATCCTCGCTCCGCATATGCGATGTGCGATTGCAGAGAGTCCCAAAGGTCAACCCGAAGCAGCCGGAGCGGGTCACCCGAGAACGTCTCGATCGCCTGCAAGCCGAACTGATGATCAAGGCTCAGACCATGCAAGACGAAATCGGCGAGTTCGCGGGCATGGGTTTCGACAAACGGACGCAGCAGTGGATGGGCGCCGTAGACAATGCCACGTCCTCCGAGCTCACGTTCGATGAACCCGACGAAATGCTCGACCAGAATGGTCTGGCTTTCGCCGGTCACGCGCAGCACGAAAGCGAAATCACGATCGGCGCGCGCCAGAAGCTCCGACGCGACCAGGCCGGCGGCTCTCGCCCCTTCCCGGACCTGTCCTCGGTGCGGCACGTCGCTCATCCTGGGGCTCGGCCACTCGCTCACGGCCTCGATCGATATTGATGCAGCTTGCGATACAGCGTGCTGCGGGACACGCCCAGCTTCTCGGCAGCGGCGGTGACGTTGCCACCCGCAGCGGCGAGCGCGCGTTCGATTGCGCGCCGCTCCATTTCGTCGAACCGAGCCACTTCGTCGTCCGGGGCAGCCTTACGCTCAGACAACGGCTTCGCGGGTGTCGCGGGAGCGTCCGCTTCAAACATATCTTCCGGCAGATCCTTGAGCGTCACCGGATCGCCGACCGACATCAGCACCAGGGTCTCGACCAGATTGCGCAATTCCCGCACATTCCCCGGCCAAGAGTAGTGCTGCAGGAAATCAAGACATTCCCGCTCAAACCGCAGCGGCTCGCGATTGTAGGACCCGGCGAACTGACAATTATAGTGATCCACCAGAATCTCGACATCACCGGCACGCTCCCGAAGCGGGGGAATCGTGATCTTGACCGCGCCGATGCGGAAATAGAGATCCTTGCGAAACCGCCCGTCGGCCACCTCCTGCTTCAGGTTTCGGTTGGTCGATGCGACCAGACGGACGTCGACAGGTCGCAGCTTCGACTCGCCGAGCCGGCAGACGGCGCGCTCTTCCAGCACCCGAAGCAGATAAGGCTGCAGCTCGAGCGGCATTTCACCGATTTCGTCCAGGCTGAGCACGCCGCCATGTGCGAACTCAAATCGCCCGGGCCGTCCTTCGCGCGTGGCTCCTGTGAATGCCCCCGGAGCATGCCCGAACAATTCGCCGCCGAGGAGCTCGCGTGAGACCGCACCACAATTGAGTGCGACAAAAGGCTCCTTGCCTGACTTCGCGCCGACGGCATGCACCAGGCGGGCAAACAGCTCCTTACCGACGCCGGTCTCGCCCTCGAGCAGGATCGGCGTCTTGCCCAGCGCAGCGCGCTCAGTCCTGTCCACGGCCTGCAAGAGCGCCTCGCTGCGCCCGACAATCGCGACGCGGGCCGCCGTCCCGGCCAAGCTCCCGCCAGTTGCCGTCTTGACGGCTGGCGACCGCGGTTTCGCAGGAAGTACGAGCATCGCACCTCGCGCCACCCCGTCGATCGCCAGCGGCTCGATCCGCTGCTCGCGTAGCGCCTCGGGCAGATCCTTGGCGATCTCTGCTGGTACGACGCCATCACGATCTGCGAGAAGCCTGGCACCGACACGCAGGTCCGATGCCGGCGCCACCGCCTTCCAGCGCGTCGAGGCGATGTCATTGTGATGAACAACGCGACCAAAGCGATCGAGAATCACGACGCCATCGGCGCTTCCCGTTCCCGGCAAACGTTCCAGCCCAGCTTCGAGCAGGCGCAGTCGTTCGATGCGGATTCTTTCCGCCAGCGTGAGCTCGATGTGCCCCGCTGCGATCACAGCCAGCGCTACATTGTGTCGGTGAAAGATCGCCTGCGGACCGGAGAAATCGATGATGCCGATGATGCTTCCGTCGACCGGACTGCGGATCGGGCAGCCGACGCAGGTCCACGCTTTGATGCCTTCCGAAAAATGCTCGGCGGCGTGGACGTGAACCGGTTTGCCCGTGATCAGCGCGGTGCCGATTCCGTTGGTCCCGGTCACCGCCTCGCCCCAGGCCGCACCCAACTCCAGGCGGATATCATGCCCGGACTCGATCGTCCGCTGATCGCCCCCGACATCGAGAACGACGCCATTCCTGTCAGTAATGACCACCATGGTGGCGGCGTCGCCGAGGACCTCGGCCACTCGGCGCAGCGTGTTCGCGCTGGCGCTGAGCAGGTCCTCATTCTTGAGGCGCAGTTCGTGGATATTGTCAGCCGAGACGATCAGACTGCTGCCCCGACAACGCGCATCGACGCCGGACTGTACGCTGCGTTGCCACGACTCCTCGATGACGCCCCGCACGGATGCACCGCCCCTGCGGAGGTCACCCGACGTCACAAAGGATTCCCAGGCCTTGCTGGTCTGCCGCTCGTTATAAGGATGCCCCTCATCCGCGTCCCAGGCGCTCGCCTGGTCGCCGGGAATGTGACTTCCGTCGAAGCCAAATGGCGGCTTTGCCATGAGAAGATCCGTCAACATCGCAACACCCACCGCCGGACCGCCCGGCCTTACGACACCGGCGCAATGATCCAGACTGGTTGGACCACTGCCGCAACGGTCGCTTCCATTCTCCGGCGCCATGACATCATACGAACGACCATCGCATGCCCGCCGAAGCCTGATCATCTCCGAGCCACGACATCGTTATTTGTAGCTCGGCTTCTGGCGCTCGCTTCAAGCTCGTGACGTCGTGTCTGCGCGCGTCAGACTCATCGGACCTCGCGATCGGCCGCATTATCCTCCACCGCGCGACAGCACCTGGATGCCAAGCCGAATTGCTACCTCCTGCTCCAGGCATTCTTCCGCAGCCTCATCCGGGACGTGCAGCCCTTCGAGGTCTGCCAGTGCAGCATGAAGCTGGTTGTCGAGCGGGTCAAACAAACCATTTTGTGATGTTGCAAGTGCGAGACGCCGTGCAGGGCCGCGTCCTCGCAATTCTCCGACGAAATGGAGCTGCCGTCCCGATGCGAGATCAGCAACAACGATGCGCCCGTTCAGGCTGATCCTCACATAGGGCGAGACTTCGGAAGACGCCCTGCTGGGCGGTGTATACCACAGCTTGCCCGATGCCTCCGGCTGCGGTGCAGCGACCGGATTGCGCATCGCCTGCCACCGTCCGCCCGTGAGTTGGTTCGCGATCTTGTCGATCGTCGCCCTGTTGGTCTGGATGAACTCCTTGGCCGCAACATCTTCCTTGCGGGGTCCATCCCGCTTCGAGATGATCTCCACCATACACGTTTCCTCCACCCTGTTCCGGTTACGGCTGCGGGGGTTGCTAGATTCCCCTTGTCTTGATCATCGCCGGGACTGTCCCAGTCTAGTCCCTTCCACTCTTTTGTCACTCGCTCATCGCGAATCCTGAGGCATCACATCCGCACGTGCTTCCGCCTAAGTGCCGCTCACGCACGCCCCAGCCTCTCGGCACCGCCGCCGAGCGCCGGACCAGCCGTCGGATCGATGAACTCGGGCCTGTCGGCCACCAGCGTATTCGTGGTCAGAACGAGGGTAGCAACCGACGCCGCATTGCGCAGAGCCGTGTAGGTCACGCGGACGGGATCGATGATTCCTGCAGCAATCATGTCAGTGAAGGTGCCGCTGGCCGCGTCGAACCCAGTCCCCGCTGGAGCTCCGACCAGTTCCGCCACAATCCGTTCGGGATTGTGGCCGGCATTGCGGGCAATAAAGGCCGCCGGCCGCGAGAGCGTATCGCGAACCAGGCCGATGCCCGCACCGAGATCACCGTTGATGTTGCCGAGCATCCTGGTCACGACCGGCGCACATTGAGCCAACGCGGTGCCGCCGCCTGGGACGATCCCCTCCTCCACCGCGGCACGCGTCGCACTGAGCGCATCGTCGATCAGCTGGATGGTCCGCTTCTGCTCGACCGGCGTAACGCCGCCGGCAAAGATGATCGCCGTGCCGCCGGAGAGCTTGGCCAGTCGCTCCTTGAGCTTGTCCTGCTCGATGTTCGGTGGGGCGAGCTCGTATTGCCTGGTCACCTGCTGGCGCCGCGCCGCGATTGCCAGCTCGCTACCGCCACCACGGACGATCACGGTTTCGCGCGCACTTGCCCTGACCTGCCGCGCCGTGCCCAGATCTTCCAGAGCGACCTCTTCCAATTTGCCACCGAGATCGCGCGCAATCACCCGGCCGCCCGTAATGATGGCGAGGTCGTCCATCATCGCTTTCCGCCAATGGCCGTAATCGGGGGGATTAACCACCAGCACCTTGCCTCGGTTACCCTCGCCCAGCAGTGTCACGACGACCTCAGGCGAGATCTCCTCGGCGACGATCACGAGCGGCCGCTTCGTCGCCTCGACCGCCGCACGAATGCCCGCAATCTCCGCGGGGTTCCTGAGTTTCAGGTCGGTGAGCAGAATGTACGGCCGGTCGAGCACCGCCTCCATCTTCTCGACGTCCGTCACCATGTGGTGCGAAATATAGCCCCGATCGAACGACATGCCCTCGACCACTTCGAGGGTGGTCTCGGTCGTAAGCCCATAGTCTGAGCTGATGATCCCGTCCTTGCCGACACGTTCCACAGCCTCGGCGACCAACGCTCCGAGATGGGCATCCGTTGCCGCAATTGTCGCGACCGCCTGCAGGGTCTTGCGGTCCGTAACCTCAACGGCGCTCTTCTTCAACGTCTCGACCACCAACTCGACCGCCTCGTCGATCCCCTTGCAGAGATCGACCGCCTTGGCGCCGCGCTCGAGCGCGGTCACGCCCGCCTGGATGAACCCGTTGGCGAGCACCATGGCGGTCGTCGTACCGTCGCCGGCCACCTCGTTGGTCTGCATGGACACCTCGCGTACGACTTGCGCGCCCATGTTTTCGAAACGGTCCGGCAGCTCGATCTCGCAGGCAATGGTGACGCCGTCGCGCGACACGATCGGCGTGCCGACGGGACGGTCGACCATCGCATTCATCCCCTTCGGGCCTAACGTCGGCTCGACCGCCGCCGCCAACTTCTCGACTCCTCTCGCGAGCGCACGACGCGCCTCGATCGCATGCAGCAGCGCCTTTGGCATGATTATCCTCCCGAATGCTTTCTATTGGTTATTTCGTCGTGCGCGCACGACGCCGCCTCGCGTTGTTCATGCGTCCAAAGGGAGCGTCTCGATCCTCTCAACCGAAGATGCAGCGACTCCGCCTTGCTCCGATCGTGCTGTCACCCGCGGCTTCCCGCAGCTCGCGCCACAGCCTCCGCAATGCCCGCCGTCCGCCGCTGCGGCCTGACCGGCGCCCGCGTCTCCCTGCCGGTATCGCGCGTCGAGCAGCCCTCGACAGAGCGCGCTGTTGAACTCCATGTTGATCCTGACGCCCCTGAGCTTCCGCAAATGCGCGGCCAGTTCGAGCCGTTCGATCGGCTGCCCGGCCCAGGTGACGAACACACGCGACTCAGCATGAGCGGCGAGGCCCCGTTCAGCCAGGATTTCGAGATAGCGCCGCTTGTGGCGAGCCGCGTCTGCGCTACCCAGCGTGACGCGATCCAACCACTTCAAATCCATGTCGGTGATGGCCTGATCATC
Organism: Bradyrhizobium sp. STM 3843; assembly: GCF_000239815.1. Taxonomy (GTDB): domain Bacteria; phylum Pseudomonadota; class Alphaproteobacteria; order Rhizobiales; family Xanthobacteraceae; genus Bradyrhizobium. The sequence goes on from NZ_CAFK01000054.1 coordinate 28,818, forward strand.
ATATCCCGCGTCCTTCAAAGCCAGGATCACGGCCTCCTGTCGTCGCTGGAAGGCCTTGCGCCGGAACGTCTCCCGCAGCTCCTCCAACGACTCTCCCGGTGCGAACTCGCGCAGCGCCTCCTGGAATGACAGGCCAAGCGCCACCCCGCGGTTGATCTCGTCCGCCACCATGTGGTCTTCCAGACGAAGTCGTACCTGCCGGACCCAGGGCAGTGCGAGCGCCGCACGACGCATGTCGTCGGCCATCAGGAACGCGAAGTTCGCCGCGCACCAGAAGGAGGGAAGTCGAAAATCGATATCGACTGCTCCGGCATCATCGATGGCAATGCGCTCGACGAATCCGAGCTCCGTCACAGGCTCGTCGAGTTCCGGGTCCGTCACCAGAGCAAGGCGTGCCCACACCTCGCTCACCCGTTGATCATCCTGCTGATTGTTCCGCATGCGACTACTCGGCAGCTGCCACTCGAACCTGCTGATCGAGCTTGGCCTTTTGGGCCTCGACGTCGATGCCGTAGAGCCGCGCGGCGTTCAGTCCCAGGATCTTTCGCTTGGCCTGCAGCGACAGGTCGACGCCATGCTCTTTCCTGATATCTTCCGGAATCTCGAAGCTCCAGAATTTCTCGACCAGCCATCGCGGCGTCCAGATCGCGTAATCGCTGCCGAACAACAGCTTGTCTTCGCCGAGCCAGAACAGGAGCTCGCTGATCACCTCCGCAAAATAGCGTGGCCGGCTGTGAATGAAGGGCAGCGCCACCGCGAGCCCGCCATAGACATTGGTCTCCTGCACGGCGATCCAGCAAAAATCGTCCAGCCGCGGCAGCCCGCAATGCTCGATGATGAAGTTCAGCCCCTGGAAGTCGGTCGCGGCATGATCGACGTCGTGCACGTCGAAAGCGTCCTTGTCGAGCGGGATGATGGTCGGGCCCTTGTGGACATGAATATTGGTAATGCCGAGCTTCTGGCAGAGCTCGAGGCACCGGTAAGCGTTTGCATCCGTCAGTTTCCAACCGCGCGATTCACCCTTCCATTCCGCGGTGTAGAGCTTCACACCCTTGATGCCGAATGTTTCCTTCATGTAATGGATATATTCGAGCGCGCGCTCGCCGTCGCGGGGATCGAACGCCCCATTGACGATAAAGCGGTCCTTGTATCGCTTCGCCATCTCCGCGTTGCGATCGATCGTGTTGAAGCCGTTCTTGTAAAATTCGGTCAGATAGGTCGACTGCACGATCGCCATGTCGTCCGGCCCATCGACGAACAGATCATTGTACATCTGCTCGGCGCTGTACTTTTCGAACTGCTCCTTCGGCCATAATTTTTCCGGTGGGCTGAGCGACGTGTGATAGGCATAGAAGCAATCGATGAACTGCTTGCCATGGATGTTGAGCTGATTGGCTGGGCTGCCGTCCCAGAAATGGGTGTGCCCGTCGACGACGAAGACCTGCTCTCCGTTGGGAGCTACGAACATGATGTCCTCCTCCGAGGCTCGTGATGCTGCGCTTTGATCGGTATGGATAACGAGGGCGGAGCCTTCGGGAATGCCCGGCTTCGCCCTCCAGGCGAGGACGCCATCGTCACTCGATATATTCGAACACTTCCTCCATGTTACCGAACAGCGTCACGGTGTTGTCGTCGATCCGCACCATGCGGCCGTAGTGGGTCGACGTGTTCACCTCGAAGATCTCGGCCGTCATCTCCTTGCCAAGGATGTCGCTGATCTCATCCATCTTGAACACCAGCTTGCCTTCACCGTCGATACGGATCAGAGCCGGCTGGTAGGTCACGGTCACATTTGGCTTCTTGGCCATGAACTCCGCGATCGCGCGAGCTTCCACGCTGTCGTTCATGGTGACGCCGCACTGGTGAGAGATTGTCTGCTCGAAGACGATGTCTTTCATCTTGTGAAAGATGTTCTGATTGGTCGCTGCTCGTGATGCCACTGACATTGTCCTTCACTCCTTCGGTGCGGCGAGGCCGAGCTCGACCAGGATTTTCTTGAGGCGCTCGATCGACTGATCCCTTGCGTCGGCATATTGCACCGGCTTGGAATGTGGCTGCGACCAGATGGGTTGCAGGCCGGCCGCCGCCTTTCGCGCGAGCGCGACGTGCTTGCCCAACCAGCTCTGGAACAATCCCTTGTTGTGCTGCGCGTGCTGATTGTCCGTCACGAGCAGATGGAACAGGTCGATCGCGTTGGCGAGATTTCGCTCGTAGTTGGCCTCGGCTGCCGAGATCACCGACGGCGTCATGAAATCGCCGTTCGAGGAGGCTACCTGCATCAGGAAGCCGCTCCGGAACAATTCGCCGACCAGCGGCTCGAAGACGAGATTGATGGCAAAATATTGCTCGAGATAGTCGGTCGCTCCCATGATGGATTCGACCGCCTCGCGCGTGCCCTGCCAGGTCCGGTCCTCCAGCCACGCCCGCTTGCCGGCGGCATCGTCGAAGCCCGGAATGTCCATCCCGATTTCCGCGAGATAGAGCGTGATGTCCTGCGCCAGGCGGTGCTTGTAGGAAGAATTGGTCAGCGTGGCGTTGTTGATCATCTGCGTGTAGCCGTAGCGCTGCGCCTGCATCAGCGACGTCGCCAGGCCGAACTCGGCATGCTTCCAGGCACCGAGGTGGTTCTGAAGGATCTTGATCCAGGCCTTGTCGAACAGCTGCGTTGCTCCGGATTTGCGCCCGTTCGCAATCACTGACTGAACCATCGCCTCGATCTTGGACTGCCGCTGATAGTGGGTCCGCTCCCACTCCTGGTCCGGAGCCCGGAACGCGTGCCAGTTCGAGCTCAGAGCGGCGGTGTTGTCCTTGGTGTAGGCTCCTTTGCCATTCGGAAAGGAGATGATCCAATCCTGGAGCAGATAGCGCTCGGGATCCGGCTGCACGTCGACCGTGACGTCCTCGTAATGCGTTGCCCGCTTTCCTCTCGGCTCGAAATAGCGGTAGCGGCGGCTGTCGGAGTCTGGAAACACTGCGGCGCCGGCCGCGCCGGATCGCACTGCAGGACGTTGCACGGCATTCATCGTATTCCTCCCTTGGTTGATGAATTGTCGGTTTGTTGCGTTCGCTCCAGCCGATCAGGTATTGGCCGGCGTGAACTTGTCGAAGAAGATGCGCTCGGCATCGACGCCGCTGATCTGCAGAACCGGAGTCAGCGCGTCGATCATCGGCGACGGACCGCAGGCATAGACATCCGCGTCATCACCGCCTCCCACGCTGCGCAGATGCGCGTGAACGACCTCGTGCACGAAACCGCGCTGGCCCTCCCACGCCTGGTCATCTGCCGCATGCGACAAAACCGGAATGAAACTGAAGCTGGGACAGGCGGCTGCAATGGCCGCGAAGCGGTCCAGATAAAACAGATCGTTGCGCGTGCGCGCGCCGTAGAAGAAGCAGACCTGACGGTCTTCCCCCGAAGCAAGGTGATCCTGCAGGATCGACCACAGCGGCGACATGCCCGATCCGCCGCCGACCAGGATCATGGGTCCGGTTCGCCGTTCGCGGCGGAAGCAGGTGCCGTAGGGTCCTTTGAGTCTGATTTGGGCTCCGACCTCGAGCTCTCCGTCGAGCCTGGAGGAGAACCGTCCGTTGGGGTATTTTTTGATGATGAAGCTGAGCGCTTGGCTTTCGCTCGGCGGATTTGCCATGGAAAACGAGCGCGTAATCGCCTCTGATCCCGGGAGCGTGATGTCGACATACTGCCCCGCCCAAAACTTCAGGGGTTCATCCAGCGCAACATCGAGGCGGCGGATATCGTGGGTCAGGGCCGTGACGCTCATGACCGTCCCGCCGAACTCCCTGACGGGAATCGATTTGGACAGCACCTCCTCATCGTAGTTGAGCAGGTCGACCTCAAGATCGGAATAGGCCAAAGTCCGGCATAGCAGGATATAGTCCTGTCCGCGCTCCATCTCGTTCAGTGCGAACGTCGAGTACTTCTTAAGCTCGATCTCTCCCTGGACCAGGACGCTCTTGCATGCGGAGCACTGGCCTTCCTTGCAGCCATGCGGCAAGGCGATTCCCTGTCGAAACGCAGCATCCAACACGGTCTCGTTCTCCTCGACCTCGAACTCAATCCCGACCGGGTTTAGACGAACAACATTGGCAGGCGCGCCCATAGGCTGCTCCTCGACGCAGATGGATGCTGGGCTTTTCGAGAGCCGCGAGCGTGGGAGGGAAGGAGCCGGTGAGGCCGGCTCCTTCGGTGATGCTCAGTTGCAACGGTTGATGGTGAATCCCTTGCGGTAGTCCGCGAGATGCGCCTCACGCTGATCCGGCGTCATCTCCCGCAAGGTGATCAGCGGGCTCTTCAGCACATGGCCGCGGACATCGTCGAGGGTCCACATCTCCTTCTGGTCGAAGCGAAGATGCGGCTGCGCGACGAGCGTCTTGCCGTCGGTGCGAACGAAGCCGAGATCCTTGATGGCGTCGGCAAGATCCCAGTTGTGGTAGCAGCTTTCCCATTCGCGACGTCCACTGAACCGTCCCATCGCCGGCGTCGGGCGCCCCTGGTATTCCCCGGCGAACGCCTCGACCGCGGTCCAACGATCGAGCTCATGCGCGAAGGTGTAGAGCTTGCCGTCGATCTCATCCGTGACCATGTCCTCGCGGATCAGGCAAGGCACCAGGCACGACCAACACCGATGTGGATAGACATAACCGACATCACTGTTGAACAGGATATTGGTCTGGCCGCGGTGCGACAGCTTCTCGTACCACTTCCAGAACTCGCCGAACTGGGCGTACCAGCCTGGATATTTATGCTCGAACCATTCGAAATCCTTGTCGGTCTGGGCCTCGATGCGCCAGAAATTCGCCGACCAGCCGACCGCGAAGAATTGCGCGACCCTGTGGACGTAGTGCTTCTCGGTCAGGCGCTTCCAGGCGGTCTGCACGTCATCATGATGGATCTTGATGCCGTATTTCTCGAGCGGCAGCATGTAGGTCCGGTAGTAATCCTCGAAGATCCAGCGGTGCCACATCTCCGCATAGGATTCCTTGTTCTTGTCGCGGTTGGTGGTGCCGTATTCGATGAAAGTTCCGATCGCGGCGTCGACAATCGCATGGTTCTGCCAGAACGCGTAGCGGAGGTCACGCTCGATCAGGAGATGGTTCTCCGGCTCCTTGAGCATCGACATCAGCATGGAATGACCATTGCCGATATGACGGCTCTCGTCGGACTGCACCGACAGGAACACGGTCGGCAGCGCATAGTCACCGTTGCGTGCGGCCTCTGACGGCATCGCTACGAACAGCGTGTTGGTGAATGCGGTCTCGGCAACCACCGTCAGGTAAATGTTGGCCGATGTGATCGCGTCACCCGTGATGAATCCCTCGCCGAACTGCCGCCCGATCGTGGTCGCGTAGCACTTGCCGAACGCTTCCTCGGTAATGTCGAAGCCGGCCGGATCGATGTAGTTCTCCATGTACCATTTCTTCAGGTTCATCTGGATGGTCGAGTGGCGGAACTCATCGACCATCTGCATGGTGAAGCCGGTCCTCAAGTCTTCGCCCGGAGCGAGCCGGCCGACCATCGCCATCGAGCGGGCCGCCGAGATTTCCGGGAACGGGATGATGGCGAGGAACAGCTTCATCCATTCCACCCATCGCGGCTCGACGTTGCGGAACATGTCGCCGCGGAGCGCTGCATCGAGCGCGCCGTAAACCCGATTATCCTTCTCCTCCTGCATCGGAAAGTAGGATCGCAGGACCTGCTTCATCGGGTCCTTCGGCGCCTTGGTGATCTTGTAGTCGGTCGGGAAGGTCATCGCCTCCTGGACGTAGGACGGATTCCATCCGAGATCGGCGATCCGCTTGGCCGCCTCAGCGACGGGAATGCCGCGCTGGGCAGTGATCTTGTTGAGTGTCAAAGTTCCGGACATCTATTCTTTCCTCCTGCTCACGTCAGAGACCACATCGATATGCCACCCGACAGGAACCTGATCGGACCGGGCGGCGCTTACCCGCGCATCGCGGGCAATGTTGCGACCGCTCGCGCGGCCGCACGCTGCATATCGGCAAGGGTCTCGGAACGGCGGGCACAGGCTTTGGGATGACTTGCGATCCCCGGAGCCTCGCTGCTCCTCGATCCCAATCGGTCACCGCCGCTGCTGCGTTCTCTGCCTGGGCGTCCCTTCCCTCGTTCTTGTCGCGACCTGCTGAGATGCGCGGTCGCCGTTTTTCTCTTGCCCTTGCGTTAAGCAACGGACGTGCCACACCCGCTTCTGAGTTGGTCTTGTTAGTTATCAGCCGAAAGGCCGCAGAACGGATGGTCGTGTGGCGTGGAAAGGATCGACGTCGCAGCGCCGCGAGACGCAAATTGCGACAACAATCGCAAATTGCGACTCAGTCTCACACGCATGCGCATCAGCCGCGCCGCACCATTTGCAACGCAGCATCGACATATTGGCAAGGAGAGATGAGTGAGGAGCCCTGTCCAATCGGCGTCACAGAACGCTCGCGACCAGAGGCATAAGGCAACTACGGAGCGCATCGCGCGCGGCCATCGCGGACGTTCCCGCCCGCGATGGATTGGCACGGCGACATCACGGAATCAGAACGGCGCGCCCGTGAATCTTGCCAGCATTGAGATCATGCAGCGCCTGATTGGCGTCGGCGAGACGATATTCGGTCGTTGCCAGCTTGACGAAGCCGCGATCAGCCAACGCCATCAATTCGGTCAACTCCGCCCAGGTGCCGACCAGGTTTCCGATGATGTTTTTCTCGGTGATGACCATGTCAACGGTGGGAACGCGAATGTCTTCGCCATAGCCGACAACATAGTAGCTGCCCATGGCACGCGTCATCGCGAGTCCCTTGGCGGTGGTGCCTTTCTCGCCGACGAAATCGATCACCGCTTCCGCGCCGTTACGGCCGGTGAGATCGAGCACGGCCTCCACCTCGTTGCCGTCGGCTCTGACGAGATGATCGGCGCCGGAGGTCTTGGCGAGCTGGAGCGATGCCTCGGACTTGTCGACGACAACGATATCGGCTGCGCACATGGCCTTTAGACATTGAATCGCAATATGACCGAGCCCACCTGCGCCGATCACCACGCAGGTCTCACCCGGCAGCAAATGGCGCGTCGCCTTTTTCACCGCGCGATACGCGGTCAGGCCAGCGTCCGCATAAGGCGCGACGTCCTTCGGCGAAAGCGTGCGCGGCAACGGCACGATGTTGCGCTCCGAGGCGCAGAGAAACTCGGCATAGCCGCCGTTGCAGTCAAGACCAGGGAAGCTTCCCGGCCCGTGCATGTCGAAGCCGCGACGGCAGGCCAGGCAGGTCCCCCCGGTGATCTTTGGATGGACGATCACCGGATCTCCCTTCTTGAGACCCTCGACCTCCTTGCCGACATCTTCGATCCATCCGGCGTTCTCATGCCCCATGATCAGCGGCAGCAGCTTGTCTCCAGTCGGATCCATGTGGGGCTTCCACACTCCTTCGACGATATGAAGATCGGTGCGGCACACACCGGCGCCGCCGATACGCACGATCACGTCGGTCGATTTGGTCAGCTTCGGATCGGGAACGCGTTCCTCTTGGACCCATCGCTCTCCCGACAATTTCTCATCATACGCTCGCAAGACTTGGGCTCTCATGTCATCCTCCGTCTAGCCGGCGAGATCTGCGCTCGCCCTGGCGGAGGATGACGTCAGCATTTTTCGTGCCAATGGAGTTCCGATGCGGCGCAACGGATCGCCGGTGCAATCGAGCGAGCCCTTCGCGACGAGGACGAAAACGGGTCAGCCGATCTCCGCACGTAGATTGGCCGCCGCCTCGCACATTGCCTTGAGCTTGCCGAACGCCGTTGCGCGCGGCATGTATTTCATTCCGCAATCCGGTGCAGGTATCAAGCGATCGGCCGCCACGTATTTCAACCCGTTACGAATGCGGTCCATCACTATCTCGACGCTTTCTATGTTTGGGTCGCCAAGATCCAGCACACCGAGCATGATTTTCTTCGACGAGAGGTCCTGCAGCACGCCGAGGTCGAGCTTCGGCTGTGCAGCCTCAATCGAGATCTGATCGGCGATGGTATCGTCGAGCTCAGCCAGGAAGGAATAGCCGGCCGGCTTGTTCGATCCCGGCACGACCGCGGCATAACCGAAGCAAAGGTGCACCACCGTCGGAACGGTGACGCCCTTCAGCGCGCGGTTGATCGCCTTCACGGCATAGCGCCTGGCGAGCTCCGGATTGTTGCGCACCCAGGGCTCGTCGAGCTGGATCACGTCCGCGCCCGCCTTTTGCAGGTCAAGCGCCTCGGCATTGACGGCCTCCGCGAAGGCCATCGCGAGCTCTTCGTCGTCCTTGTAGAACTCGTTCTTCGCCTGTTGACTCATGGTGAACGGGCCCGGCAGGGTGATCTTCGCGGCGCGATCGGTGTTTCTGCGCAGGAACTCCATGTCGCGCAGTTCCACAGGTTGCCTGCGTTTCACTGGCCCCACGACGCGCGGCACAGGGGTCTGGGTGTTGCCGGTGCGCGCGGTGATCATCGCGGGATTGTCGGCATCGATCCCTTCAAGGGCCGTCGCGAAGCGGTTCGAATAGCTCTCCCGCCGGATCTCGCCATCGGTCACGATGTCGATACCGGCGCGCTCCATGTCGCGGATCGCGACGATGGTCGCATCATCTTGCGCCTGCTCCAGATGCTCCGCAGGCAACCGCCACATCGCATGCATGCGCGTGCGTGGCACCGACTTCGACAGCATGGCGCGGTCCACCAGCCATTCCGGCTGCGGATAGCTGCCGACGACGGTGGTCGGCAGGACATGTGTTGGCAGCGGCACGAGAGGTCTCCTTATACTTGGTGAAGGCGGTACTCAGGCCGCGCGGGTGGCAGCGCCGGGCGCCTCGTCCTTCACCGGATTGCGCAAAATACCGATCCCGGAAATCTCGATCTCGACGACGTCGCCGCCTTTCATCCACAGCGGCGGATTGCGATAGGCCCCGACGCCGCCGGTCGTGCCAGTGACGATCACGTCACCGGGCACGAGCTCGGTGAATGTCGAGCAATAGGCGATCAATGCCGGCACATCGAAGACGAGATCCGAGATCGGCGCCTTCTGCACCTCGACGCCGTTGAGCCGAGTGATCAGCGTCTGCTTGCTGATGTCGGTCAATTCGTCCGTGGTGACCATCCAGGGCCCGAAGCCGCCTGTGCCGACGAAGTTCTTCCCGGGCGCGAATTGTGAGGTATGCCGCTGCCAGTCGCGGATGCTGCCGTCATTGTAGCAGGCGTAGCCGGCGATATGACTGAAGGCCGTCTCACGTGGAATGCGGCGGCCGCCCGCGCCGATGACGACCGCCATCTCGCCTTCATAGTCGAACCGCTCGGATTCCAGCGGGCGGATCAGGGGCTGCCCGCTGCCGACCTGGCTGTTGGCAAAGCGGGTGAAGATCATCGGGTGCGGCGGCGTGGGATGGCCGCTCTCGGCCAGATGTGTCGCGTAGTTGACGCCGATGCAGAGGATCTTGTCCGGGTTAGGAACGGTCGGCAGCAAAGTCAGCTCATCGAGCGCATAGTCAGGCTGCTGGTCCACGAGCGTCTTCAGTTCGTCGACCGAAGATTTCGTGAGCAGATCCTTCAATGTCGGGACCTTGAGGCGCTTGCCCGCATCGATCACGCCCCGGTCGGTGACGATGCCGTAGCTCGCTGTGCCAGCGTGGGTGAAGCTCGCGATTTTCATGGCCGGTTACTCTCTTCAATGCAGGAAACGTAATCTTGAATTGGGAGTGCGATCGCGCCGTTGCGGATCGGAACGCATTGCGGCGGAAAGTCCTGCCGGAAGCGCGCGCCATTCGCCTCAGCGCGATCGAGAAAGCGCTCCAGATGGTCCATGGCGCCCGTGGGCAGATCGTGCAACACCAGCAATGTCCACGGCTGCCGGCTGCACTGGTCGAGCGCACGCTCGGTCCATCCATCCGGATCGTCCCAGTCACGTGGAATCGCGTTCCAGAGCACGCAACTATGCGCGTTGCGCACGAGATGATCGACCACGGACGGCTTCAACAGCCGCGCATCGAGATTGCCGCCGCCACCAAATGGCCGGAACCAGCGTTGCGGATGCGCGAGATCGCCGATCGCAGCCTGTGTGCGGCCGATTTCGTCCGTTGCCGCATCGCGGTCCGGCTGCTCGCCGAGCGGAATGCTATGCTTGAAAGTATGATTGCCGATCCAATGGCCCTCCCCGTGCGCACGAACTGCAAGGGCGCGTCGCTCCGGATCGGCAAGCTTCTCGCCAATGACGAAGAAGGTGGTCTTGAGCCCGCGTGCGCCGAGGATATCGAGCACGCGCGGTGTCACAACAGGATCAGGGCCGTTGTCGAAGGTCAGGGTCAGATCGTACACGCTGATACCTCAAGTCGCCGGCTGCATCACGCCTGACGAGACGTCGTCAGCAGCCTGACCGGCGCGCGTGCCGGTCTGCCAGATTGCCGCCTTGCGCTCGATCCACCGGATCGCGGCATTGAAGGCGATCGCCATGAACAGCACGAGAAGAACGCCGGCAAACACGTGCGGGCTGTCGAGGATCGTACGATAGCGCGAGATCAGATAGCCGATGCCGGCAGAGGAGATCAGCATCTCCGAGACGACGACGCCCACGATCACCAGCGCGCCGCCGACGCGCAGACCTGATAGCACCGTCGGTATCGCGGCCGGGATGATGACGCGGACCAGCCGCTGGCTCAGCGTTGCGCCCATGCTGCGCGCCGCAAGCAGGAGCTGCGGATCGATGGTCTGGATGCCGGCGGCCGTCGCGAGCATCGTCGGCAGGAAGCCGTAGATCGAGGCGAACGCGATCTTGGATTCGGATCCGATACCGAGCCACACCGTGAAGACGGGATAGAGGATCACGAGCGGTACCGCATAGAGGCTGGACACCATCGGCATGATCAGGATGCGCGGGCGCGGCAGGCTGCCCACGATGGCACCGAGAAGAATGCCGCCGCCGCAGGCGAACGCCATGGAGACCAGGACTTCATAGAGCGTTACGACAAGCGCATGACCGTATTCAGCAGCCTCCGTCCATCCGGCCATCAGCGTCGCCGACAGCGGCGGCAGGAACAGCTCGGGAATGAGACCGGTTCGCGGCAGAAGCTCCCACAGCGCAATCAGGCCGATCACGATCAGATGTCGCAGCGTCTTCGCACTTAGCCTCATGCTCATCTCCGCCTCACGCCGATTTGCGGATGTGGCGCCAGATGCGATCGCGCAGCGCGCCGAAGGCGTCGCCACTGAGCATGTCGTAAGTGCGCGGCCGCGGCAACTGGACCTGGAGATGATCGACGATGCGACCGGGCCGCGCCGACATCACGATCACCTCGTCGGCGAGATAGACAGCTTCGGTAAGGCTATGCGTGACGAAGACGACCGTTTTGCCGGTCGCCGCCCAGATGCGCAGGAGTTCGTCACCCATGGTCATGCGCGTCTGCTCATCGAGTGCTGCGAACGGCTCGTCCATCAGCAGCACCGGCGGGTCCTGGACCAGCCCCCGCGCGATCGAAACGCGCTGCTTCATGCCACCGGACAATTCGTGTGGATGGCGCCTGCCGAAGCCATCGAGGCCAACCAACTTCAGCGCGTCCTGTGCCCTGGCCCGGCGTTCGGCCTTGGGCACGCCACGCAATGCCAGCGGAAACTCCACATTTTCTTCCGCCGTCAGCCATGGAAACAGGCTGGGCTCCTGGAACACAACGCCGACCCTGTCCGGGTCCGGCTGCGGCATCGGCGCGCCACTGACGGTGATCGTGCCTGAGGTCTGCTGACGAAGCCCTGCCATCATCATCAGAAGTGTCGACTTGCCGCAACCGCTTGGGCCGACCAGCACGGCGAAACGTCCCGGCTTGATCTCGAGCGAGACGTCCTCAAGCGCGACGACGTCCTGGGACCGGGTCTTGAAGACCTGGCCGACATTCTTCACCTCGATCGCGCCGGCGCGGCCGGGAGGCTTCAACGGCGTCACTTTCGCCAATGGCTGCATCGCGTTTCTACCCATCTGACAAGCTCGTTGAAGGTCATGGCGATCGCGGCGACCATGACGACCCCGGCGAGGAGCTGCTTCATCTGGAAGTTCTCGCCCCAGGTCGCGATCTGGTGGCCGATGCCGTCGCGCGAGGCGTACATCTCGGCGAGGATCACGCCGGTGAGATTGAAGATCATCGAGATCCGCAACGCTTCGAGCAGAACCGGGAGCATACTCGGCAGATAGACCCGGAACGCAGTCTGCATCGGCGTGGCGCCATAGGAGCGCGCGACTGTGAGATGCTCGACCTTGATGGACTCCACGGCAGTCGTGGTCGACATGATCACGATGAAGATGGTGGAGAAGAAGCCGAAACCGACCTTCTCGGCAAAACCGACCCCAAACACCAGGATGAACATCGGCAGAAAGATCGACTTCGGGATGCTGAAGGCGAAAAACAGCAGGGGCTTGGCCACCTCAGCGAAATAGCGATTCTCCGCAACCAGGAAACCGATCACCGCCCCGAAGGGAACTGCCAGCGCGAACGCGGCCAGGACTTCGGTCGCGGTCACCATCAGATCCTTCTGCACGGAAGAGCGCCGGAGGAGTTCGACGAGCGTTGCGCAGGTGTCGGAGGCCGACGGCAGCAGACGCGGATTGACGATGCCGGTGCGGGACAACACCTCCCACAGCCCCAGGACCGCGATCACGATCGCGATCCTGGCAAGGATGATGGCGAGCCTGTTCTGCATGTTCACGGCTTGGTCGGAACCGGCTTGAACCTGGTCGAGATCACGTCCTCGACCGGGACGATATCCTTCAGCCCGCCGAGCTTGGCGAGGTCGAGCGACAGTTGCACGGCTGCCGTCACATTGTCGGCGCCCATGTTGCCATCGGTTTCGAGCTTCATGATCGTGTTGTCATATTCCATGCCAGCGATCTCCGGCGGCATCTCATAGAGCTCGGCGATCAGTTTGACCGTGACGTCGCGATTGGCGCGCATGAACGCGACCGCGCCATAGAGCGCGTTCAACGCCTTCTGCACCATCTCCGGCTTGGCCTCGGCAAACTTGTCGAGCACGATCCAGCCCGCAGTGAGGTTCGGCGGGACCGCAGTCGCGTAGTCGAGGATGGTGCGCGCCTCACCGGATTTGGAGATCTGGAAGCTCAGCGGCGAATAGACCACGGCCGCCTCGACGTTGCCGGCCAGCAAATTCGGCACCAGGCCGCCACCCCCGACCGGGACGCGGGTGAAGTCGATCTTCCTGTCCTGGATGGTCCACAGCGCCAGCAGGTCAGAGCCAGAGCCGGCGGCCGTGATCGCAACTTTCTTGCCGTTGAGATCCTTGACGTCGAGCGTCGACTTGGTAGGGACCATCAATTGCCAGCCAAAATTGCCCATCGAGGCATTGGCCACAATCCTCGACATCACACCCTTCTTCCGTCCGGCTGAGACCAGCGACGGCGGATCGAGAATGATGTCGGCGGCACCGGCGGCCATACCCTCAAACGTCTCGGCTCCGCTTCGGTAGACGGTCAGCTCGGCCTGGATGCCTTCCTTCTCGAACAGCTTCTGCCGCACCGCCGTCTCGGCGATCGTCGTCGGCCAGTAGGTCTTCGTGGGCAGGCCAACGCGAATGGTTTCGGCCGCGCTCGCAGGCCCAGCAAGAATTGCGGCGACGACGAGTGACATGAGCGCATGACGGCGATTGATTTTCATTGTTCGTTTCCTCCCGGTCTTTGCTTCTTGCTTTGCTTCTTGCTTGCCGGATCTTTCCGGATCCTCAGGGTCCGCCGCTGACCTCCGCAATTCGCGACGCGGCGAGTTCGACAAACTCCTTGGTGATGCCGAAGTGCTTTGACAATGCGCGAACTGCCGCATCCGCATCGCGTTTGATCACGGCAGCCACGATGGCCCTGTGTTCCGCCTCGACGTCACGCCGCTTTCCGACCGCTCTGCGGAGCGCGAGGCGCCGATACCTCTCGCTTTGCTCGTGCAGCACATCACGGAAGCCGAGCAGCCATGGCGAGCCACAGGCATTGACGAGTGCACGATGGAAGATGCGGTGGCGGACGACCCACTCCTCGTAATGCACCGTCGGATCGTCCGGATAGTGATAAGGAACGGCTTTCAGGTCTGCCCAAGCGGACTTCACCGACGCGAGCCAGGCCTCGCCGCCCCGCTCAATCGAGCGGCGAAGCGCGAGACCCTCGATGTCGATCCGGGTCTGCGTCACGTCGGCGAGATCAGCGAGCGACACCGGGCTCACCCGGAAACCGCGCTGATCGGACGCCTGCACGAGCCCATCGGCAACCAGTCGAGAAAGGGACTCGCGCACGGCGGCAAGGCTCACGGAAAACTGCTTGGCCAGCCCCGCAATGTGCAGCTTCTGACCGGGAAGCAGACGTGTCGCCAAGATATCGGCACGCAAGCGTTCATGCAGGGCCGAGGTCAGGCTGCGGGGACCATCGCCGGAGCTTCCGGACATATGAAACTGAAGCGGACCCATTTTCAGATGATCGCAAGAGAGCCCGCCCAGGTCAATATAAAATCGAAAATCGATTTTTTAACCTCAGAAGCCGACGTCGCCGCGAACAGAGTTTGATCAAACGCAAGGTGGCTGCCTTGCCACTGCGCCAATCTGTCATTGCACCCGATCACGACGGTCGAAGGACGCCAATGTTTCAGATTCGAATTCACGGTCGCGGCGGACAGGGCGTAGTCACGGGAGCCGAGATGCTTTCGGTCGCCGCCTTCTGCGAAGGACGCCACGCCCAGGCCTTCCCCAGTTTTGGATCGGAGCGCACCGGCGCGCCGGTCGTCGCCTTCTGCCGGATTGCCGACCAGGCGATCCGCTTGCGTGAGCCCGTCCTCGAGCCGGATTGCCTGATCGTCCAGGATCCGACCTTGTTCAAGGTGGTCGATGTGTTCGCCGGCCTGCTTGGCGACGGGTATCTGCTCGTCAACACCAACAAGAGCTTTGCCGAACTTCACCTCGACGCGACCGTCAATCGGCTGCCCAAGGGACACGCCGTGATCGTGCCGGCAACCGAATTGGCGCTGAAACATGTCGGACGCCCGGTGCCGAATGCCGCCCTGCTCGGCGCCTTTGCCGCCCTGACCCGGTTCGTCCATATCGACAGCGTCAGGCGCGCGATCGAGGAGGCGTTTCCCGGCAAGGTCGGCGCCGCCAATGTCGGCGCGGCGGTGGAAGCCTACGAATTCGTCCTGTCGCAGCAACACGCCGCCAGTGCGGCGTAGACGGAGTCCGCGATGCTCAAGCAAATCGAGGGATCGCACGCGATGGCCGAGGCCATCGCGCTCTGCAGGCCCGAGGTCGTCTGCGCCTACCCCATCACGCCGCAGACCCATATCGTCGAAGGCCTCGGTGAACTCATCAAGACGGGCAGCTTGGTCGATTGTGAATACATCAATGTCGAAAGTGAGTTCGCTGCGCTTTCGGTCGCGATCGGCGCGTCCGCTGCCGGTGCCCGGGCCTATACGGCGACGGCCTCACAAGGGCTGCTGTTCATGATGGAGGCCGTCTACAATGCCTCTGGCCTTGGCCTGCCGATCGTGATGACCCTTGGCAACCGCGCCATCGGCGCCCCCATCAATATCTGGAACGATCATTCCGACGCGATGTCGGCGCGCGATTCCGGCTGGCTGCAGCTGTTTGCCGAAACCAACCAGGAAGCTGTCGATCTACACATCCAGGCCTTCAGAATCGCCGAAGAGCTGTCAATGCCAGCGATGGTTTGCGTCGACGGCTTCATCCTGACCCATGCGGTGGAACGGATCGACATTCCCGACCAGGCGACCGTCGATGCCTATCTGCCGCCCTATGATCCCGTGCAGGTGCTCGATCCCGCAGCTCCGATCTCGATCGGCGCGATGGTCGGGCCCGACGCCTTCACCGAGGTCCGTTTCCTCGCGCACTACAAACAGACCCAGGCGCTCGGGCTCATTCCCGAATTCGCCCGCGAGTTCGCCGAGAAATTCGGGCGCGAATCCGGCGGTCTGCTGCGCTGCTATCGCACTGAAGATGCCGAGTTGCTGGTGGTCGCGATGGGGTCGGTCTGCGGCACCATCAAGGACACGATCGATGAGATGCGCGACGACGGCATCCGCATCGGGCTCGTAACTATCGTCTCGTTCCGCCCGTTTCCGGTCGAAGCGTTGCGCACCGCGCTTGCGGGCACCAAGGACGTCGTCGTGGTCGAGAAGAGCGTCGCCGTCGGCATGGGCGGCCAGCTTGCAGACAATGTCGGCGTCGCGTTGCGCAATCTGGCTCGTGCGCCGCGGCTGCATTCGGCCGTGGCGGGGCTCGGCGGCAGGCCGATCACACGCGCCTCGCTGCATCATCTGTTCCGGCAGGCCACCGTGCAGCCCTGGGAGGGCACACATTTTCTCGACCTCAACGAGCGCGTGGTGGGCCGCGAGATCCATCGCAAGCGCAAGAGCCGCCGTTCGGGACCGACAGCCGAAAATATTCTGCGCCAGCTCGCCATCGCGTCCGGCCTGCCGGCCGCCGAGTGAGGTCGCCCCAAAGGTTTAGCCGAGGAACATGTCATGACCAATCCCGTCGCGACACTCGCCCCCGAGGACGCCGTCCAGAAGCTGAAATATTATCAGAAGGGCACGTTCACCGTCGGAAACCGGCTGGTCGCGGAAGCCGAGCGCTCGGTTCAGGCCTCGCGCGATCGATCCAATGCGTTGACCTGCGGACATCGCGCCTGTCAGGGGTGCGGCGAGGCGCTCGGCGCGCGCTACGCCATTGACGCGGCGATGCGTGCCACCAACAACAACCTGATCGCTGTCAACGCGACCGGGTGCCTGGAAGTTTTCACCACACCTTATCCGGAGACGTCATGGCAATTGCCCTGGCTGCATTCGCTGTTCGGTAACGCGGCCGCGGTCGCAACCGGCGTCGCGGCGGCGATGCGCGTGAAAAAGCGCAGCGACGTGCGCGTGATCGCGCAGGGTGGCGACGGCGGCACCACCGACATCGGCTTTCAATGCCTGTCGGGCATGTTCGAGCGCAACGATGATGTGCTCTACATCTGCTACGACAACGAAGGTTACATGAACACGGGGGTGCAACGCTCCTCCGCGACGCCGCCGACCGCCCGCACCGCGACGACGCCGGCGGTCGGGCCCGAGCCGGGCAATGTGTTCGGGACCGGCAAATCCGTGCCGCGCATCGCCGTCGCCCACCAAATTCCCTATGTCGCCACGGCGACGGTCGCCGATCTGCATGATCTCGAGCGCAAGGTCATCAAGGCGATGAGCATTCACGGCGCCCGCTATATCCAGATCGACGTGCCCTGCCCGCTCGGCTGGGGCGCGGCGTCACAGGATACGATCCGCCTGGCGCGGCTTGCCGTCGAATGCGGCCTCTATCCGATCTTCGAGGCGGAGCATGGCAAGGTCACGCAGGTGCGAAAGATCCGCCGCCAGGTGCCAGTGGAAGACTATCTGAAGCTGCAACGCCGTTTTGCACACCTTTTCCGAGGCGACCGCGAAGACCCCCGCGTGGCGCGACTGCAGGCGATCTGCGACGCCAATATCGCGGAATACGGCTTGGTCAACGCGGCGGCCGACGAAGAGTGAGGATCGCGATCATGGAACATCCCTTTGCCATTACCCTTGATGTCGGCACCTCGCTCATCAATCACACCGGATCCTGGCGCACGCTGCGGCCCGAATATGTGCATCGGCTGCCGCCCTGCAATCACGCCTGTCCGGCCGGAGAAGACATCCAGGGTTGGCTCGCTTACGCCGAGAGCGGCAACTACGAGGCCGCTTGGCGCGCGCTGACGGAGAACAATCCGCTGCCCGCGATCATGGGGCGGGTCTGCTATCACCCGTGCGAAAGCGCCTGCAACCGTGCGGCGCTCGATTCCGCTGTCGGCATCAATTCCGTCGAACGCTTCTTGGGCGACCTCGCAATCAAGAACGGCTGGTCGTTCAAGCAGACCGCACAGCCGTCCGGCAAGAAGGTGCTGGTGGTCGGCGCGGGCCCGTCCGGCCTGTCGGCGGCCTATCATCTGGCGCGGCTCGGCCACAGCGTAACGATCAAGGAGGCCGGTCCGCTGCCGGGCGGCATGATGCGTTTCGGCATTCCCAAATACCGCCTGCCGCGCGACGTGCTGGATGCGGAAGTCAAGCGCATCACCGACCTAGGCGTCGACATCGAGTACAATGCCAAGGTCACCAATATCAGCGAGGCAATGGCCGAGGGCGGGTTCGATGCGGCCTTCCTGGCCGTCGGCGCTCATATCGCCAAGCGCGCCTACATTCCGGCCGGAGAAGCCGCCAGGATCCTGGACGCAACGCTGGTGCTGCGCTCGATGGAAGGCGAGGACAAGCCGCTGCTCGGCCGGCGCGTCGTGGTCTATGGCGGCGGCAACACTGCGATCGACGTCGCGCGCACCGCCAAGCGGCTCGGCGCGGAGGAAGCCATCATCGTCTACCGCCGCACCCGCGAGAAGATGCCGGCCCATGATTTCGAACTGGAGGAAGCGCTGGACGAAGGCGTGATGATGAAATGGCTGTCGACCATCAAGAATGTCGAGGCCGGATCGATCACGGTCGAAAAGATGCAACTCGACGACAAAGGCTTTGCGCAGCCGACCGGCGAGTTCGAGACGCTCGAGGCGGATTCCGTCGTGCTCGCGCTCGGTCAGGACGTCGATCTCTCATTGCTGGAAGGCATCCCCGGCATCGACGTGAAAAATGGCGTGGTCCAGGTCAGCCCCAACATGATGACCGGCGTACCCGGCATCTTTGCCGGCGGCGATATGGTGCCGTCGGAACGCACCGTCACGGTGGCGGTTGGGCACGGCAAGAAAGCCGCTCGCAACATCGACGCCTGGCTGCGTGGCGATGCGCATGTGGCGGCGCCGAAACACGAGATCGCCACGGCCGACAAGCTCAACACCTGGTATTACGGCGAGGCGCCGAAGACGCTGCAGCCGATCCTGGAGACCGCGCGTCGTACCTCGACCTTCGAGGAGGTCGTCAAGGGACTGGACGAGAGCAACGCACTCTATGAGGCGCGCCGCTGCCTGAGCTGCGGCAACTGCTTCGAGTGCGACAATTGCTACGGCGTATGCCCCGACAATGCCGTGATCAAGCTTGGCCCAGGCAACGGCTTTCAGATCAACCTCGATTATTGCAAAGGCTGCGGCATCTGCGCCCAGGAGTGTCCGTGCGGCGCGATCCGAATGGTCCCGGAAGCGATCTGAGAGATTGACGATCTCCTGAGTGCTGATTTCGATGTTCTCTGCGAACCTCTGATAGGCCTAGCGCCGCCGCAGGTCAGACGGGCTATGCCCAAATTTCTTCCGAAACACCGTACTGAAGTGCGATGAACTGCTGAATCCGAATCGATAGGCGACTTCGGTGACCGAAAGCGAACGCAGCTCCGGCCGTGTCAGGACGTCGTAGCATCGGTGCAGACGACGATCCGTGATCCACTCCGAAACCGACATGTCCGTCAGGC
Organism: Bradyrhizobium sp. STM 3843; assembly: GCF_000239815.1. Classification (GTDB taxonomy): domain Bacteria; phylum Pseudomonadota; class Alphaproteobacteria; order Rhizobiales; family Xanthobacteraceae; genus Bradyrhizobium. The sequence continues at coordinate 48,289 of NZ_CAFK01000054.1, forward strand.
GAAAAAGATAATGAAGATGCCTCAACGAGACGCCGTTGCTCTTCGCAATCGTCTCGAGCGAAAGATCGGGATCGGTGAGATGCTGCTCGATCCAGGCCTTGACCGAGCGCAGACGGCTCTTCTGTGCGGTGGCATCCTCCGAGAGTTCGTCCCTATCACCCATGTCGAGCGCAAGTGCGAGCACATCCATCAGCTCAGTGCCAAGGCGGGATCTGACGGTCTCGTCAAGCGATGATCCCTCGGCTGCGATGGTCGCGCAGAATTCTGCGGCAATGCGGCCAAGCCCACGCCCGGTCGGGATGGTCATCGCAACGGGAAGCTTGCTCTCGCTGAATCGCGCCGCGAATTCCTTGCGCGGGATCTCCAGATAGAGCGACCGGACCTTCCCCACGCATTCCAGATCATAGGCCTCGGAGGCCGAGAAGATCGCGCCGACACGGGGATTGGATAGCAGCGTCTGACTTGCCTGGAGGATGTTGACCTTCCCGCGCTGTACGAACTCGACATAGTAACAATCCTTGTCGAGCTTCGCGATGTGTCGCTCGCGCCGCGTGATCCTCTGCTCGGACAACAGTACGTCCGTCATCGTCACCGTGCCGAACCGCGCTTCCCGGATGAAGCCTTCATAGTCGGAGCGCCGTTCTGCGTTGACGTCGACGTGCACATAGACGTCGCAAATGGCATCCTGCCAAGCCGCGTAGCGCTTGGACGGCTCCAACTCATCCGTCGTGAACACCAGATCCATTGGTCGCCCTTGCTGCAGGTGCGAGACCCTTGCGCGTTGCACAAATCCGCAAGCAATCAAATTCTAGAGTTCCATCCGCGCTGCGCAAGCGAACTTTGCGCGCAGACGCAAAAGCTTTGCGCTCCCGGGCAAG
>NZ_CAFK01000053.1 GCF_000239815.1 Bradyrhizobium sp. STM 3843
AATCATCAGGCACAACAAGCCTGCTGCAGGTCGGAAGCAACTATTTCATGGTATCAGCCGGCGCCAATAGCGGCCCCGAACTGATGTATCAGCGCAGTCCGGTCTTCTCCGGCGAATTCGGCGCGTGGACACCGATCGGCGCGGAAGCAGTGTCCGGTGGCGGGTACGATATTGCTTGGAAGAACACAACCTCGGGTCAGTACCTCATCTGGAGCGTCGACGGCAACGGCAACTACGTCAAGGATCTGCTTAGTGGCGCGTCGGCAACCAGCGCTGTCTTAGAGACTTACGAGACGATTTTTCACCAGGATCTCAACGGCGACGGTACGATCGGGCTCGCCGGCACAAGCATCGAATCCTCAGGCGCAATAAGTCTGCTGCAGGTTGGAAGCAACTACTTCATGGTACCGGCGGGCGGCAATAGCGGCCCCGAACTGATGTATCAGCGCAGTCCGGTCTTCTCCGGCGAATTTGGTGCGTGGGCGACGATCGCTGCGGAAGCCGTGTCCGGCGGTGGGTACGATATTGCTTGGAAGAACACCGCATCGGGTCAGTACCTCATCTGGGGCGTCGACGGCAACGGCAACTACGTCAAGGATCTGCTTAGCGGCGCGTCGGCAACCAACGCGGTCTTGGAGACTTACGAGACAATTTTCCATCAGGATCTGAATGGCGACGGCACTATCGGTCTCGCTGGTACGAATATCGAGACATCAGGTGCGACAGGCCTGCTGCAGGTCGGCAGTAACTACTTTATGGTGCCAGTCGGCGGCAATAGCGGCCCCGAATTGATGTATCAAGGTGCTCCAGTCTACTCCGGCGAATTCGGAGCCTGGGCAGCGATCGGCGCAGAAGCGCTGTCGGGCGGTTACGATGTTGCGTGGAAGAACAGCAGCACGGGCCAATACATCATCTGGAATGTCGATAGCAGCGGCAACTACGTTAAGGACCTGATCAACGGCGTATCGGCAAGCAGCGCCGCTGTCGCGTCCTATGAGCCTCTCTTCCAGCAGGATCTCAATGGTGATGGAGTCATTACCATTCCGGCTGGGCAAACGATGGAGCTGACCGGAAGCTTCTCGGGGCAGATTGTGTTCGGCGGGTCTACCGGCACGCTCATCGTCGACCACTCCGCGACGTTTACGGGGACGATTGGCGGTCAGCTCGCAATCGGTGATGTGATCGACTTCAAGGATATCAGCGCAGGCAGCAGTGCCTCGCTTGCATATTCAGGTAATAATTCTCCCGGCACGCTGACGGTGAGTGACGGCGTCCACACCGCCAATGTAGATCTGCTGGGCAGCTACTCTCTGGCGAACTTCACTGCATCAAGCGACGGTCACGGAGGTACTTCTGTCGTCGATCCGCCGTTGGCGTCGCAGCAGACCAGCAGCCTGGATCAGCAGATAGCTCTGTTCTCCCAATATATGGCTTCGGACTTCTCGAGCACATCGTCCAGCATCGACAACAGCTCGATGTTCGGTTCGGATCATCTCCCCATGCCACCCCAGTTGGCAGTGTTCACGGCGCCCCAACAGCACGCCCCTGTCTGACGACGCCCTGCATCGGCTGGCTTTGAGCAGGCAGGAACCGGACCCTGCCAAAGCCTTCAGACTTTGTGGTTTTCGTACTATGAAGGCTGCTCAGTTCACGTTGCTCAGGGGCGTCAGGCAGTGAAAGTCCGCATTTTCCGGACCCTATTCGCGTTGCTTCTGCTGGTGCCGCTGGCCGCGGGCGCAAGCGCGGCAGAGCGTCGGTTGGCTCTCGTCATCGGCAATGCCGCTTACAAAGCCGGGCCGCTTGCCACTCCTGCCAATGATGCTGCTCTGGTCGCCGAAACTCTGCGATCCGTCGGCTTCGAAGTGACCGGAAGTCGCGATCTCGAAGCGGATCCTCTGCGGCGGGCCTTCGGGGACTTTCGTGAGAAGGTCAGAGGGGCGGGGCCTGGGACCGTCGTCCTGGTCTACTTTTCCGGCCTCGCGCTGCAGCTCGAGGGCGACAATTATTTGATTCCCGTCGATGCCGCTCCCGGCCAGGCATCAGACATTCGCCGCGACGCGCTTCAGCTATCCGGACTGCTTAGATCGCTCGTTGAAGCAGGACCGAAGGCGGCGTTCATTATCCTGGATGCGGCGCGAAGAAGTCCGTTTTCCATCTCTGATGGGCCACCGGCGGGCGGCTTCGCTTGGATAGAACCGGAAGCCAATTCGCTGGTCGCGCTCAATGCGGCGCCCGGCACGATCGCCCCTGACGACAAAGCTGGCTTTGGTGCGTACGCGATTGCCTTGACCGAGATGATTCGTCAGGGAGGACTGGAGCCGGAAGATCTGTTTGCCCGCGTGAGATTGAGGGTCACCGAAGCGACCAACGGCAGCCAAGTGCCTTGGCATGTGTCGAGGCTACAGGATTCGTTCGTGTTTGCGGAACGTCCTTCTGACGCACAGCTGCGGACTGATCGGCCCGAACTGACCCGTTCGTTCCGAACCCGACCTATGCGCGCACTCTCGCCAGGCGATGCCTATCTAACCGCGCTTATGCGCGACACTTTTGATGGCTATTCCGAGTTTCTCGCCGAATATTGGAAAGATCCGATGACAAGGCGCGTCCGCGCGCTCCTTTCCGCGCGACGCGAGATCCTCACTTGGCGCTGTAGCATCCGGGAGAATACGCCGAACGCGTATTGGATGTATTTGGAGAGGTATCCACACGGTCCGCACGGGCCTGATGCTCGGCGGATCCTGGCGCGTGCAGGAGCTGGCCCTACAGCGCCTTCGAAGTTCGCCACAACGGGGTGTGACATTCCAGCTCCGCTGCCGGACGAAGTTGAGTATGTCGAACGGGCCCCGCTGAGCTTCGGCGATCCGGCCTTTGCCTTTGAGCCTCTAGGGCCATTACCGGATTATTTTCTAAGTGCCTCAGCTTCGGAGCTGCGCCGGCTGTCCGCACCGGCTGCTCCAATCGGGAGCCATGATCTGCCCGTCGTGGCACCAGCATCGATTTCGAGCTTGACTCTACCTGCTGTCGCGACGCCGCTGCGTTCGAAAAAGGTTGAGCAGCCGCGCACGCCGCAATCGACCGCGACTGACGTGGGATATTTGACAAGCGCCGTACCGCTTGCCAGCCAGCCTGTGCCATTGGACTCGTCCGGCAGAACGGCTGCCAGCATCGGTAATGCCGTGGGAGAGCTCGCAGACCCAACGGCGGCGCCCGGCCCGTGGACCGGCGGCGGGCTGCGTTACCAATCGCTAACGCCATCCGCAGATACGTTGGGCGCCGCCGCGCCACAGGGGTTGCAGCAAACAACCTCGCAATCGGCGCCGTCGCTGCTCAACGGGGGTCCCGCCTGGAATCGTCCGGCAGGGCAAACACTGGGCGCAAGCGTCAACGAACAGACATTGGCACCGGCTGCGCCAAACCAGATGCGCTCTCCTGGAATCAATCCGCTGCCAAATCCGCGAGCCAGCAAACGCGGAGTTGCTGCAGTTCGTCCGACGACGCGGAACGCGGATGGCGGCGCCTCCGCAGCAGGAGCGGTTGGTGATGTCGCGCCGTCCGCCGGTGCCAAGCCGCCTTCCACCCAACCGCTCGCTTCCAGGGCTGGCGTGAAGCCGATGAACCGGACGGGGCCACTCCCCGCCAGGACGGGTGTATCACCGTCCGTCAACAGTGGTGCGGTTGCCGCCGATGGTGTTTCGACCGGACGGCCCGTTACCCGGATGAGCAAAACAAAGGGAGCGCCAGCGAAGAAACTTACGCCGGAGGCTCCTTCAGAAACGGAGCCAGCTCCCGAAAAGCCCGATTCTTTACCGCCGTCGGATTAGTGTTGCTGTGTCAAAACCGACGTTGTTCCAGGGCGGCCGTCAGGGCTGAACCCTGAAACTCAATATTCTCAGGCGCGCAATTGCGCGCCCTAGTTCGATGCTGTCGCAGCGCCCCGGAATGACTGCGAAATGGGCCGTGTCTTGCGGTCTTGGCGCTGTAGGATTGGATCAGTCCAACGTTGATCTTCCGGCGAACTCGGTATGCTCCCGCGACGTCTGTAAGGATTGCGCACAGCCGCGGTCCGTCCTTCGATCATCGCTCGCGGAAGCTTTCCTGCCGATATTTCATCACCGGCGACAAGAGATAGCCGATGATCCTTCGGGATCCGGTCTTGATCTCTGCCGTAATGGCCATGCCCGGCGAAAGGCGCACTGTTCGGTCCTCGACCTGGATCTCCTGGCTGCTCACGGAAATTCGTGCCGCATAGGTCAGCTGCTGCCCGGAAGGTTCGCTCGTTGCCTCGGGGGAGCCTGCAACCTTGTCATTTTGCTTGTCGGTCGTTTCTCTCGCGATGGAATCGGACGAAATGGTGCGCACCTTCCCGTGAAGCAGCCCGTAACGGGTGAAATCGAACGTATCGACCTTGATCTCGACGTCGTCACCGACGTGTACAAATCCGATATCGCGGTTGCTCACCATGGCCTCGATCTCCAGCGGACTGTCGCTGGGGACGATCACCATCAGAGTCTGGGCTGGGGTTACCACGCCTCCCAGCGTATGCACTGCCAGCTGTTGCACGACGCCCGAAACGGGAGCGGTCAGCTCTTGAAGCTTTAAGCGCTGTTCGGCCTTTGATAGGTCGGCGGTGAGACCTCCAGCTTTCCGCTCGGCTTCAGCCAATTCCCCAAACAGAGTCCGTCGATATTCTCCGACGGTTTGTGCACGAGTCTCGATGATCGCTGCAATCGAAGCCTGGATCTCCTTCACATGGCTCTTCTGCACCATGCGTTCCTGCTGGCTCTCGGTCAGCTGCTGCAGCACCTCGTAGTATTGCAACCTGGAGCCATATTCGTTCAGCGATTTGCGGATATTGACCCGTTCTTCAATCGTCGGAATAACCGCGTTGAGTTTTTCGATCGTAGCGGAGATCGTCGCAAGCTCCGCCTCCTTCTGAGCCCGCTGGCCGTCGAGGGCCGCGATCTTGGAGCGGTGCTCGGAGATCTGGGCGATCAAGAACTGGCGCTGCATCGCGACCAGGGACGCCTCTGCTTCCTTGGGTGGTTGGAATGCGGATACGGGATCGTCGGTGTCGGTCAGGGCGGCGCGCAGACGGGCGATATCAAGCTGGGCCGCAAGCAGGTCGCTCTGCAAGTGACTGACTTCGCCCTGGATCATCGTCGGATCAAGCTCGACCAGAACGTCGCCCGCCTTGACGGTCTGCCCGTCGCTGACCCGTATCGCCCGCACGACCCCGGCCTCGAGCGGCTGGATCACCTTGCTGCGACCCGTCGGGATCACCTTGCCTGATGCGGTCGCCACAACGTCGACTTGACTAAAGCTCGCCCAGATCAGCGCCGTCACGAAAAGTGCAATCAACGTTGCTCCAATCGTCCTGCCTGTCGGCGAAGGCGGTGTCTCGACGATCTCCAACGCGGCCGGCAGAAAGGCGAACTCCTCCCGTTCCCGAGGCAGCACCTGGCGCGTCGGAAATGGGATGATCTTCAGCTCCGGTCTCATGAAAGCCCCGCCGACCGTAGAACGCGCGCGCCGATTGGTTCGCTCTGACAATGATGCCCCTCAATATGTGAATAATCGAATGTATCTTTCCGTCGAGTTTAGATGGACTTGCGGGCCATTTAATGGCCGCTGCCGATGACGGTCCCCAGTTGGAGTTCGTGTTTTCCAATCCAGAGGCCGAAAACGGTGGCGAAAAATCTGCCATTAAATTATAGCTAACGCATTATGAAGTATAAGCATACTGCGACTGGAGATCGTTGTCTGCAATTTCAGGAGAGGCGCTGTCGATGACGGCTGATCCGGAGTCTACAGGGCTAAGCGATCCGGGCCTTACAGCATTGGTGATGCTGTTGCGCTTTCACGGGGTTGGAGCTGATCCGTCGCAAATCCGCCATCATTGCGGAGCGGCCGAAATTGGCGTCTCCGACATGATCCGTTGCGCCAAGGAGTTCGGATTAAAATCGCGGGAGATGAAAACCAGCTGGGCGCGACTGGCAACGACGCCACTGCCGGCCATTGCGGTTTTGCGGGACGGCGACTTTCTGATTCTCGGAAAGTTCGGGCAAGACAAGATCATGGTGCAGTCGACGAAGACCCCCCGTCCTGCACTGATGGCGAAGGAAGAGCTGGAGCAGATCTGGACGGGGCGCGTTGTCTTGATGACCAAGCGCGCCGGCTTGATGGAGTTGTCCCGCCGCTTCGACATCACGTGGTTTCTGGATGCGATACACAAATACCGTCGGCATTTCGGAGAAGTGCTGCTCGCGTCTTTCTTTCTTCAGGTGTTCGCTCTCGTCTCGCCCCTGTTTTTTCAGGTCGTGATCGACAAGGTCCTGGTCCATCGGAGCGTAAGCACGCTCGATGTGTTGACGATCGGGCTGATTGGTATCGCAGTATTTGAGACTATTCTGTCCATTCTGCGGACTTATCTATTCTCCCATACGACGAACCGCATCGATGTCGAACTGGGCGCCCGGCTGTTTCAGCATCTGTTGGCACTGCCGATATCCTATTTCCAGACGCGTCGCGTCGGCGATTCGGTCGCGCGGGTACGCGAGTTGGAGAATATTCGAAATTTCCTGACCAGTTCGGCCTTGACGCTGGTCATCGATCTCCTTTTTACGCTGGTCTTCCTCGGCGTCATGTTTGCCTATTCGCCGCTCTTGACCGGTGTCGTACTTGCGGGGTTTCCGTTTTACATCGCGATTTCTGCGGGAGCGGCTCCAGGGTTCAGGCAGCTGCTGGACGAAAAGTTCAAGCGCGGTGCTGAAAACCAGGCCTTTCTGGTCGAGAGCATCGGTGGCGTCGAGACTCTCAAGGCGATGGCCATCGAGCCTCAGATGCAGCGCCGTTGGGAAGAGCAACTGGCCGGCTATGTGGCTTCCAGTTTCCGGGTCCTGCGACTGGGAAACACGGCAAGCAACAGCGTTCAATTCGTCAATAAGGTCGTGATGGCCGCCGTTTTGTACTTCGGGGCCAAGCAGGTGATTGCGGGAGGGTTGAGCGTCGGAGAACTCGTCGCCTTCAACATGCTGGCCGGCCGGGTCACCCAGCCAGTGCTCCGGCTCGCCCAGATCTGGCAGGACTTTCACCAGGCAAAGATCTCGGTGGAGCGGCTTGGCGACATCCTGAATACGGCTCCCGAGCCCAAGTTCAACCCGGCCCGTGCCGCGCTGCCGGCGATAAGAGGGGATATTACTTTCGACCACGTGTGGTTTCGGTATCGGATCGACGGCCCGGAGATATTGCGTGACGTCAGCTTCAGTGTTTCGGCCGGGCAGGTCATAGGCGTCGTTGGCGCATCTGGGTCCGGCAAGAGCACCGTCGCCAAGTTGATCCAACGGCTCTATGTTCCGGAGCGCGGCAGGGTTCTTATCGACGGCGTAGATCTCGCGATGGTCGATACCGCATGGCTGCGCCGGCAAATCGGCGCGGTGTTGCAGGAAAACGTTCTGTTCAATCGCTCGATCAGGGAGAACATCGCGCTTGCCGATCCGGCGATGCCGATCGAGCAGGTGGTCGAAGCCGCCAAGCTTGCGGGAGCTCACGACTTCATTCTCGAACTGCCGGAAGGGTATGACACCGTGGTCGGCGAGCGCGGCGCCAGCCTTTCAGGCGGGCAGCGTCAGCGCGTTGCCATTGCCCGGGCGCTGGTCACCAATCCTCGCATCTTGATCTTTGACGAGGCGACAAGTGCGCTCGACTACGAGAGCGAACGCATCATTCAGGACAATATGCAGCGCATTGCGCAGGGACGTACGGTCATTGTGATTGCTCACCGCTTATCGACCGTTCGGCGAAGCAACCGAATCATAACGATCGACCGCGGCAAGCTGGTTGAGGACGGGACGCATGAGGATCTGATCAGGCGCGGCGGGCGGTATGCGAGCTTGCACCGCGTTCAGTCCGACATTCATGAGGTCAAATAGGTCGGTTTCTTGCCGAAGAACAGCTTTGTGGGCCGCCGGCGACTTTCAATCGCATGGTTCCGGCGCCCGCATCGTCCCCCGGCGCGGAACCGAGCGATAGGAATTCGACCTGCTAAGGAAGATTTTCTCGGGGAGCAGCTGTCGGTTCTCAGGACCGCGGTCCGCGATTGGCTGCGACCGAGTGGCGGAGGATATGGCGGAATAGGACCTGGTTACGAGGCCAGTCCGGAGGCCTTATCGAGCTGAGTTCTGGGTCGATGTCGGATGGGCAGTGTAGGCCGGTAGCTTATTTGAGATCCACAACGCCCGGCAATGTGCGCACGCCAGTCCCACGAAGTAACCGATTTGAATGCTGACGGCTGCGACGATCACTATTGTGAGCAATGACCAGAAGCCGGTGGTTGCCGTCGTCATACCCGCGCTTCCCAGGCCGATGACGACCACGGGTGTGGCAGGCAGGATTGCCAGCACGGTGTATCGCTGCGCCAGCAACGCGCCGAGCAAAAGACAGAAAATGACGGCTGTCATTGTCATTGCTAGCATCTCCCTTGAAGCGGGCCTGTCCTAAGACAGAATTTTGCCCGCTCAAGAACAGGTTCCCACCGGCAAGTTAACAACCTTTGAAGTCAGCCGCCGCTCGAACGCGAGACTGGCCAATAGGGTGTGCCAACCGTTTCCACAGACGCCACCAACTTCTGACCAGATCGTACCCAATTCAGGTAATTACGTGGCAGCGCGAAAGATAGTCCGTTAGAATACCGTTAAGGTCGATTCCAACGCAACACAACTATTGCGCGAAATTGATCCCGTGATGCGAGATGGTGCGTCAGGGCTAGATCGCGAAAAAGAAAATGGGATCAAGAGGTTGGGCGCGCCAAACCTCAGCACGCCAATTCATTGGCCGATCGCCGGAGCGTAGGATTGCAAGTATGCGCTAGGTGCTCTGAGGGGGGCCGTTCTCTGGCTCACCCGCGCCGATCACAAAATCCTCAATTTTGTGGCCCGTGCGGAGGGCGGCCGTCAACCAACGGGGGCGTTTGCCTCGACCGGACCATGTCTCGGTTGGCTCATTCGGATTGCGGTATTTGGGCGAGACCTTCGAATATTTGCGTGCCTCGTGAGTCCCGTTCCCGCCTGGTGAAAGAGGAGCCTCGTCGGAATTAAGAAGGGACCAGTCCTTGTCACGGTGCAATTGAGCCAGCCGTTTTTCCAGCGCATGCTTCTCGGCGGTTAGCCTCGCTGCAAGAACTTCAATAACTGTTTCGTGAAGCTGCCATATCTCATCGACCGACATGGCATCGAGATTTAATTTTCTAACCATCCCGCAACTTTCGGTCGGTTCTTGGAATCGGAACAATAATAGCCCTATTTTATCCGATTTCTAGTAGAATGTCGCAATTGCTGCTACTTAGGTCAGTGAATTCCTCTGCTTAGCCGAGCTGCACATCTCGTCATTAGGCTTCGGCATGGGAAACATATTTAATTTGGTCGCGATAGCGAATTTGGCGGGCTGGCCCGTTCAAAAGTGGGCTCTAGCGATACGAAATCAATTGAACGACAGCTGCTGCTTCCCAACCGAGATAGGCGCAGCAATTGGGCGTCCCGCGCGACGGCAATCAAAAACAGAAAGTTTGGATTTCGATAACGACCCGGGCATTCCAGGTCCGAATGATGCATAGCAGGACGAGTATTCTGAAGCAGGCGCGGAGCCTGCACTGGTAACGATCAGAGCAGGGCAAAAGTGACGAGCGTTCCGTATGTATAGTTTCGCCCGCCGCATATGCGATTAATTGGCATATGGCTTGATAATACAGATGTAAACGGGAGGGCGATGAGCCTCTGTTCCGACGATCACTGGAGTATTCCGAGATTAACTGTAGGGCGGCCGCCCGCTAGAGACCATTGCTTTGCGGTACGCTCCACATTAAAGTCTTAAAATAGGATTTATGTGGTCGGTTGTGTGCAGAGATTGCGAGTATTGGAGCTGGCGATGATTTTGGCGTTCCCATTCCAAAGAACCTTACTCGCCGCAATGACGGCCGGGGTGGTGCTCCTCCAAGCCAGCGCCCCAGTGGCGGCTGCGACTTATTCCGGTCAACTTCCCGACGGCTATTCGGATAATTTTTTTCAGATTGGCTCCGACACCTCAAGATTATCGATAAATATCAGCACGCTCGGAGTTCGCGACCCGTCAATCTGTGCCACCTGCTATAGTTCCTATACTGACAATTTTGTAGTCAAGTTTTACGATAGTACCGGCCAGATCCTGAAATCCTACAACGAACTAAATTATCTCTCCTATAATATGTACACGAGCTCGCACGGAATCGGTGCTGGACCAGTGTTCGTTCCCGCTCCGAGCGGAGCGGTTACGATGGAGATCGTGAGCCAACTTACGATCGCTGGTCTTCTGGGCACAGATGGCCTTCCACTTGGATTTGGAAATCTGAACATATTCTCAGATGGCTCGACCGTGGCCGCGACCCCGATTCCTTCGAGTATTTCACTGGTGGCATCGACTCTCGCCATAGCCGGCGTCTTTGCCTGGTATCAGCGGCGCAAGAAAGTCACCGCTTTGTCGGCCTTAGCGTAGGCAAGAGTATTCGAGGCATCCTCATTTTGCTGCGGTCGTAAGCAGAGTGGCATAAGACCCCGGCTGGCTGAGGCCTCAGTGGTGGATGCCGGCCTCGATCAGCTTCATTCTGTCCGTCGCTTCGGCGTCGTTTGCGGGGTCGTGACCGTCCGAGCTGACCACGCGGGTTGACGGATTTCGTCGGCCGCCTGGTGTACTTGCGGCACGTCTTGATCATCATCATCGCGTATCGCGGAACTTCTCCAGCTGACGCGTCCTGACGGTTAGGGGTGACAAAGAGGAATTGTTGGTGCAGGGGCACCCGGCAACAAGTTGTGGTTTATCCAACAAGCTCATGCTGCTGACGGTAGCTCATAACGAGCGAGCGGCAGCTCATCGTGGAATAGATGGATTGCGGGTCAGGACAAATCAATTCAAGACCCGCCGTTTTCCAGTCAAACAAATTCTGCGTCGTTCCTGAAAGACATCGAGCGCGGGGTCAAATCCTGCCCTCTCGGTGGGAGAGTCGACACCTCGGCGAACTTCACAGGACTTCGCTCCGGCGCGCCGCTCAGGCATTCGGCCGAAAGTCCACTTCAATAGGCGTTCCGTTTCCGCAAGACCTCGAACACGGTCTTGATGAGAATAAACAGGTCGAGCCAAATGCTCCAATTATTGATGTACCAAAGGTCGAGCTTCACGCGCTTTGCGATATGTTGGACCGTCGGCGTTTCGCCCCTTGCGCCGTTGCATTGAGCCCAGCCGGTGATGCCCGGCTTGACGTGGTGCCTGACAGCATAATCACTCAGGACAGTTTCGAAGTAACTATCGTGCGCAAGAGCATGGGGTCTCGGTCCCACCAGCGACATGTCGCCTTTGACCACGTTGAAGAGTTGCGGCAACTCATCGATGCTAGCTGCTCTAAGCAGTCGCCCGACGCCCGTCACCCTCATATCGTTGCGAGTTGCCTGAACGACGTGCGAGCCGTTTTCCTGCACGGTCATTGTGCGGAATTTGTAAATAACAAACTCCTTGCCGTTAAATCCCCGCCGCAGCTGTCGAAAGATCACGGGCCCGGGACTTCCGAGCTTGATAGCCGCCGCCGCGAGAAACATGATCGGCAGGAAAAACACGATCGCGAGAGAGGAAAATACGACGTCCATCCCGCGCTTCACGAGGCGCTGCCATTCTGACAGCGGAGCCCTCTGAATCTCGACGACGAGAGCTCCTCGCTGCGCGGACGAGGTAAGGCTGGTCAACGATCGGATTCGCAGATCCGGCAGCAACTGAGATGCAACCGGAAGCAATTTCATCTGGTTCTTGACCAGCTCTATGCGATCAATGTCGTTCCACGGCAGCGCGATGAGAACCTGCCGGCAGTTATGTTTCCGCACGAATTGAGATGCGGCACTGATGACCTGCGTATCCAGCAGGGACCGCTCCGAGATATCCCGTTCGACCCCCAGAATAAATCGATTTACCTCGGTAGCGCCGCAGAGAACCAGTAAATCGGCCGGGGTCAAAGCAGCCATTTCGGCGAAATCGCCGATCAAGACAGTGTCGCGCCCACCTATCGCGCCTCGTTCAACGGCACGTGCGATCGCCTCTTTTGCAGCCTTCCGGCTCAGAAGCAGCCCAACGGCTGCGAGAGAGCCGAAGATAATAAAAGCACCGCGTGAGTAAACGACGCTGATTTTCAGAAGAAACGCAATGAACGCAAGGAGCAGGCCGGTGCTAAACCAGCAAACAAGTATTTCCTTGAGCTCAACTCTCGGCTTGGCAATTTCCTGAAAATCATAATGGCCGCTTCCATGCATTCTAAGAACGTACAATATGCTGGCGAGCAACCCGACGCCGCTTTCAAGCACATATTCGGAACCGGAGTTTCCGGCCAGAAATTGATAGCCCACGCCGCCAATGAGAGCCGATACGAAAATGACGGTCGCGTCGCAGCTTAGTAGTCCATAAGATACAAGGCCGGATGAGAGCGCCTTCGAGTTCGGGCTAACCGAATATGCATAGTGCGCAGTCTGTTCATTAACATCAGATTTAATCGACATAGCCGCCGCCACCGCCTATTTAATTTCGATCCAGCGAGAAATTGAGTTCAAATCGTCGATTTAAATATCCGTTAACTAAAACAATATACGATGGCGATTTGTGTGGCGCAATATCAATTTTTAAGGCGATGATGCCTGAAGCTTGACCTTTGGTACGGTATCGGCCCTTGCAAGCTCTAAAATACCGCGAGGTCATTTTTGACGCCGGGATCGGCGGCAAGCCGTTGAATCCAGGATGACAAGATAAGGCTGGGTTAAAGCCTGGACGCGAGTGTGGATCTCTATCCGGCCCAAGCCACGCAGTTTAATCGGTCTTCTTTTCAGAATTGTGGACCGCGGAAAAACTCCAAAAAACCTTGGCCTCCTTTCGTTGTTGCAACTCGGGCGGCGCCGCCTCGATCGGAAGGTTTGTCTCGCGCTCGGGTCAATGTTGGCCTTCATCCGGCGTGCGTGGGCAAGTGATGCCCTCGCCACGGTGAGCCGCGCCATGAACCCGTTTGGTTAACCCGTTGTGGTTAACCCGTTGGGTTTTCCTGGCGACATTTTATTCATCGGATGGCGGCGAATCGATGTCTCGGGGGAGCGGAGCAGCTTTGCAGGGGCGAGGGCAGGCGCTTGCTCGGGCAACTCGCATGAGCCGCGGGCTGGAAATCTCGCCGGAGATGGCCCTGTTGTGCGCATGACACCAAGACGGTTTAGACGTCATACATCCCGAATGGCCAGCGTGTCCCATAATAAAACATCTAGAACGGCCCGTGCGGGCGAAAGGCCGATCGGGTCGTGTCAATAGGAGCTTGGTTGCAACAAAATGATGCAATAGCAGTTGGCACGCCCGATGCAGGAATGCGACAGTTTTTAGGAGATGCCAAAAAATGGAAAACCGGCGCTCGCTGCAGATAAGACTGGCCCACCAGAGTGACGAACTTAAGGTCCTGGAGCAGGATAAGGCTCCGGACTTGGCCGCCCAGTTTCTCGAGATCAAGCGGCTGCGCCGCGAGTTGCGGATCGCTCAATGTGGTCGCATTGCGCTCACCGCAGGACATGAGCCTCTCTCTCCCAACATGGGCTCATCTAGACGACGCAGCCTGGCGATGAAGTCATGACCTACATGGCCATCAAGGGGCCAGCCGAGGCAGGGCCTCGAGGTCGCGCATGGCGAACGAGCCGGGATATCAATCCCGCTCACCTGACACCGCGGGCAGTAAAATGCCCACAGAACAATGAACGGCCCAGGCATCGGTGGATGCCCAGGTTCATCTCCCTGTGATTTAAGCTGGCCGCGGCCCTGCTCTTCAGCTTTGCCGCTTGCGAGCAACTCACCTTGCCTCACGACATCAGCATTCGGTGCCCGCGAGCAACGAGGATCAGCTTGCCGGTGCCGATGGGCCGGTTGCTTCGACCAGCAGCGGTGCGGTTGGAAGCTCGACTATAAGACAGCCGAGACCGCCACCCGAGATGGTTCAATCTATCCTCGACCGCGAAAAATGGACTGGGCTGCACGCAATTACGTTTCGCCAATGCCGGCCCACTGGCACTGCCTTGCGGCAGCACCCCCCACGGCAGGCATAATATCCGTAAGGCGCGAAGAGCGGATTGGGCGGGTATGCTCCATCATAATAAGGATAATCGCCCGAATAGACGGGAAGGGTCCCCAAGAAGCCCGGGCCCAGGTCAACGGCGGCGGACTGTGAAAGGGGAATGACCGAAAGGCCGAGGACAAGCGCAACAGCGGAAAGGAGTTTCATGAAGACATTCCTGTCAGAATACGGCCGGCCGCAGGACGCTTCCGCACTTGCCCCGGCAACTGCTGAATCAGGCTCGCACTATATCGTTTGCCGCGATCAGCGCTAGCCGTTGTCGGACCCAAGGATGTCTTGGACATTCTGATGCAAGCACCCTATGCGATCTCGCGGCTGCTCCTGGCCCACCTGATCCGTGCTTCGCGATGCTGGGATGTTGGCTGCATTATATTACCTTTTTCGCATTAAATCTTCCCTTACAGCCGGTCCTTTGGCTCCCGCCGATCGGGCAACGCGTCAAATCTGGATGTTGGCGTGTTCGATGTGCAGCTTCCTGCCAGTGCTGGGCAAACGATCTGCGTCGTTAGGTAGTCACGGCCGAAAACAGCCCTCGGCGAGAGCAGATCTGTGTCGATCGTACGGGCGTCGTCTACTGGTTAACTAGCCTTCAGGCCGCCTCTCTGTGTTAGAAGTCGACGCCCGCAGATGTCGATGGATTCGCCAGGCGAAACCAGAAGCGTGTGCGCCGGGGCGGTGATAGTGAAGCAGTTCATAATGCGCCTGATAATGCGTGTGCTATTAAATGTGAGGATCATGGAGCTTCTGTCTCCGCGAGACCTCGGCCGCCGCAAACAAAAAAACGGATAGAGATCGGATGCCAAAGTTATTGACGAATCAACAGCTCGCCCAATGCTTTCGTGAATTGATTCAATTGCGGGCCGCGGTACGTGAGGCCGAGCGTGATATCGAACAAATGGCCAAGGACGAGATCAGGAATGCGTCGAATTTGGTCGCCCGAGGAATGGGGCTTCCGGTCGTCCTGCACTAGATCTTCTGCCTGAAATCTGGCGCGTCGTGCTGCTGCAAGCTTGGCAACGGGCCGAAGCCTCGACGCTCCTTCCCAGTTTGCGTGTTCGGAAGACGACCAGTTGTCAAGATCGTATTTGCTGGGGCCGGAGTTCTACCTCGGCCAGACTTGCGGGTGATGGCCGGCCCAAGACAGATCTACGCTCGCTCAGGCGGGTTCATGATCTGAGATTTTGCATTGTTCAGTCGAATGACGCTGGTGCGTCAGTTTTCCTGACTTATCTCGATGGCTCAGGTCGAGTCGCCCGGAAGATCATTCTTTTCGTTGCTGCCGACCTGTTTATCACTTTGATGGTCGGAGCCGGGGGATGCATCGCCGACCGTCAACCCGACAATTTGAATTGGCGTCGACCGCGCTTGAAGCTCGCCTTCCAAAGCGGCCGTCCCGATTGTCTGCTGAGGGCGCGCTCCCGACACACGAACGGCTAGCACCTCGACTGGCTTACGAGTCGGGGATGCTTCATGCTGGTCTTTCGCGACGTGCGGGCTGGTGGTCGAGGCGGACACCTCCAAGCCGACAAGCTTTACTTCATTTTGAGGAGGAGAATCTTGAACAGGAGGCTGAGTGATATTTGGAACAGGGACCGCCTCGGCCAGTCCCTCCAGGCGTTTCAAGCCTACTTCCAGCAACCCGATCTCTTCCGTTAACTCCTCGAGCAGCGGAAGATGTCGATCGGCGTTGGAGATCGATTTCAGATCGCTGGTCAGTTTTCGCCGATGCGCCAGCGAGTCCTGAATGGCCTTGCTGTTTCCATTCCTAACGTAGAAGTCGACAATTGTTTGGAATGCGCTTGCCATATGCGGCTCTTAGAAGAAATGTTTAGGCAAAAACGGATTAAGTTCGATGATCATTAAATAGGGATATAAAGAGTAACGCGTCAAGCTCAATGCCGGCGGGATCCCGATGCGAGTTCACTCGCCCAGACGCTAAATCCGTCACCACGCGGGCAAGCTGGCTTGGTAGCCTTCGGGTGTCGGATCTCGTTGAGATAGCATGTGAAGTTCGATTGAAATCGACTCTGTCTTCGGTGGCTCCTGGCCAGACCTTAAGCGATAGGTTGCGTGCTCAGAGGAGAATTGCTGCTGTATGAGGCGACGATCGATACCAAGTCGCAAGGAGGTGAGGCATTGCCTGGCTGGGTCGAGCGAAGCGTGTTCTGGCACATCTATCCTTTGGGGTTCGTCGGTGCCGAGCCTCAGCTTACGGCGGATGCCATCGTTACGCACCGCTTGCGCCGTCTGATCGGCTGGCTCGATTATGCCGTCGAGCTCGGCGCATCCGCGCTTCTGCTGGCGCCGATCTTCGCGTCCTCCACCCACGGTTATGACACGATCGATCATTTCCGGATCGACCCACGGCTTGGCGAGGAGGAGGACTTCAACGCGCTGATTGCGGCTGCCCACGCCAAGGGCCTGCGGGTCGTGCTCGACGGCGTCTTCAATCATGTCGGACGCGACTTCCCACGCTTTCAACGCGCGATCGCGAGCCGCGCCAATACCAATGACGCCGCCTGGTTTCGACTGGCATGGCCGGCGAACTCCGCCGGGATGTCGGAGCCCGATTACGCGACCTTCGAAGGCCACGCCCAGCTCGTCGCGCTCAACCATGATGCGCCCGAGGTCGCCGACTATGTCACCGGCGTCATGAATCATTGGCTCGACCGGGGTGCCGATGGGTGGCGGCTGGATGCCGCCTATGCCGTTCCGCGATCGTTCTGGCACAAGGTGCTGCCTTTGGTCCGCGCCAGGCACCCCGACGCGTACATTTTCGGCGAAGTGATCCATGGCGACTATGCCGGCTTCGTGCGCGAGACCGGCGTCGATGCCGTCACGCAATATGAATTATGGAAGGCGATCTGGAGCGCGCTGAACGATCGCAACTTCTTCGAGCTCGCCTGGGCGCTGGAGCGGCACAACGCGCTGCTCGATAGCTTCGTGCCGCAGACCTTCATCGGTAATCACGACGTGACGCGGATCGCGAGCCAGTTGAAGGACGAGCGCCATCTGGCGCATGCCTTGGCCATTCTGATGACGATTGCGGGCACGCCTTCCATCTATGCCGGCGACGAGCAGGCGTTCCGCGGCATCAAGGAGCATCGCGCCGGCGGTGACGATGCGATCCGCCCCGCGTTTCCGGCAGCGCCCGATGGCCTCGCCCCGTTCGGCTGGCCTGTCTACCGGCTGCATCAGCTCCTGATCGGGTTGCGGCGGCGCCATCCGTGGCTGCATCGCGCGCGAAGCCGAATGGTCGAATTGCACAATACGGACGTCGTCATTGAGGCGTCCTGCGGCAGTTCTCGACTTTGGACGGCCGTGAACGTCTCGGATGCCCCGGTGACGCGAACCGTTCCGGCGGCTGCCCAAAGCATCGCAGGCGAACTCGCAGTCCATCGCAAGGATCAGGTGACGAATATCGTCATTCCCGCGCACGGCTTCGGCATTCTCGCGCCATGCTGAATGTGATGCGATCCACAGTCGTTGCCGCGGTTCGGCCGCATCTTCTCCGCCACGGAGGAGGTGAGCCATATTCGATGCTTTCGACCTGGTGCTCGTGCTTGCCCTTTTTGTCTTCCTGTTCTTGCCAATCGCCAACCGCAGAACGGTGATGATGAAGCTCGGCATGGTCGCGACCCTTGCCGCGCGGTTCGCGCTCTCCGTCACCGGAGCCCACAGTCCCGAACTGCACGCCCAGCGATCGCAGAACGTGTCGACTGGCCGCAATTGAGCGAAGTCGGCCTTGG
Organism: Bradyrhizobium sp. STM 3843; assembly: GCF_000239815.1. Taxonomy (GTDB): domain Bacteria; phylum Pseudomonadota; class Alphaproteobacteria; order Rhizobiales; family Xanthobacteraceae; genus Bradyrhizobium. The sequence continues at coordinate 17,908 of NZ_CAFK01000053.1, forward strand.
TCGGCATCACCGCCAGCGCCGCTCCTTGTGCGTTGGCACCGGCTGCCGCATTGTGTAACGACGAACCATCGCAGCGAGCCCTATCTAGGACATCCGATGCCAGCTCTTGCCCATGCGCTTCTCGCCGCCCTAAGGGAACACGGCGCTCGCGAAATTTTCGGTATTCCCGGTGATTTCGTGCTGCCGCTGTTCAAGGTGATCGAGGAGAGCAACATCCTGCCGAGCTTTACCTTGAGCCATGAGCCGGCAGTGGGCTTCGCCGCCGATGCCGCCGCGCGCTACCATGGCGGCCTCGGCGTGGCCGTGGTGACCTACGGTGCCGGCGCCTTCAACCTGGTCAACTCGATCGCCGGCGCCTATGCCGAGCGCTCGCCGGTCGTGGTGATCGCCGGCGCGCCCGGCGCACGCGAGCGAGTCTCCGGCTTCCTGCTGCATCACCAGGCGCGCACAATCGACACGCAGCTTGCCGTGTTCAAGGAGATCACCTGCGATCAGGCGGTGCTGAGTGATCCGGCTACCGCTCCGGCGCAGATTGCGCGCGTATTGCGTAACGCCAGGGAGATGTCGCTGCCGGTCTATCTCGAATTTCCCCGCGACATGGTCGATGCCGAGGTCGAACCGGTCGTGGCGCTGCCGCCGCGGCGGGCCGATGCTGAGGCGCTCCGCGAATGCGTCGAGGAGATCCTCGGCCGCCTCCAACACGCGTCGGCGCCCGTCATCGTCGTCGACGTCGAAATCCGTCGCTATGGCGTCGAGGACAGGATCGCCGCACTGGCGCGTAAGCTCAACGTCCCGCTGGTCACGACCTTCATGGGCCGGGGCCTGCTGGATCAGGCCGACGATGTTGTTGCCGGCACCTATCTCGGGGCCGCCGGCGATCCTTCGATCTCGCGCGTGGTGGAAGAGGCCGATCTCGTGCTCATGCTCGGGGTCATTCTGTCGGACACCAATTTCGCGTTGTCGAACCGGGCGCCCGACCCGCGGCGGACGATCATGGCCTCGAGCCGCGAGGTGCAGATCGGCCATCATGTCTATCGCGACATGCCGCTCTCCGATCTGATCGGCGCTCTGGAGAGCCGGGCCGTGCCGCAGCCCCCGCGCGCCGGCATGCCGCGGCAGCGCTCGACCTATCCACGCGGTTTGCCGCAGGACGATCAGCCGCTCGCGCCGTCCGATGTCGCGACCGCGATCAACGACATGTTCGATCGCCATGGCAAGATGCCGATGACATCGGATATCGGCGATTGTCTGTTCACGGCGATGGAGATCGACAACACTGCGCTGGCCGCACCGGGCTATTATGCCGGCATGGGCTTTGGCGTGCCGGCCGGCTTCGGCGTCGCCGCGACCGGCCTGCGGCCGCTGATCCTGGTCGGCGATGGCGCGTTCCAGATGACCGGCTGGGAGCTCGGCAATTGCCGCCGCTACGGCCTCGATCCGATCGTCGTGCTGTTCAATAATTGCAGTTGGGAGATGTTGCGCGTGTTCCAGCCGGAATCGCGCTTCAACAATCTCGACGACTGGCATTTCGCCGAGGTCGCCAATGCGATCGGCGGGACCGGCGAGCGGGTGACGACGCGCGGCGAACTTGCTGCGGCGCTTGATCGCGCCGTGGCACGGCGCGGCCAGTTCTCGCTGATCGAAGTGATGCTGCCGCGGGGCAAGACCTCAGATACCCTGGCGCGCTTTGTCGCGGGCTTCAAATCGGCGCGTGAGCGGATGGCGAAGAGCTGAACGACGCATCGCGGTGTGTTCCCCGACCGGCTGAATGCATCGATTGGCGATTGTGAGCAAGCTTCGGCATTCCTGCGCCTCGCATGAACCGATCTGCCTCCTGCAACGTCCAATGGGCGCAAGGCTCTTTCACGGGCCGTGTTCGTGTGTTGAGGGGACATTTGATGAAGCTGCCATTCGTTATTGCCGCAGCCCTGGCGATGGTTGTCGGCGTTACTCACCCCGCACAGGCCAAGGACGCCGCGCCGCGCAAGCTTGCCGGTCGCTATCTTCTCGCCACCGATGATGGTCGTCCCGCCGACTGCATCATCCGCTTGAAGACCGACCCGATAGGCAAGGGGCAGGCGCTGGACCTGACAGAAGAGTGTCGTCAGCGCCTAGGCTTGCAGTCCGTGACCGCATGGCAGCCGCGTGGCGATCTGATTCTGTTCCTGAGTGAAGCCGGTACGCCGGTCGTCACGTTTCAGGAGGATGAAGAGCTCGAGGCGGCCAAGAACCGGTTCGTGTTCTCCGAGGCCAATGGCGGCAACCGTTATCTGCGTGAATGGCGCGATGGCGATGTGCTGATGTCGCAGAAGCCGTACGACGCGGCCGGCACCTGGACCATGAGTGTGAAGTCGGCCAATGCGTGCGTGTTGGTTCTGAAGAAAGGAGCGTCCGGCGACGCCGGCACCGTGGCGCTGCAGCCCGGGTGCCGCGCCGAGATCGCCGCGCTGCAACTGGCAGCGTGGAAAAAAGAAGGACAGGATCTTCTGCTTCTGGATCAGGCCGGCAAAATGGTCCAGCGCTACATCGCGCTGGATCCGAACTCCTTGCGGAAGCAGGACGACAACACCGTCATGCTCGGCCGGCCGGTGCGTAACTGACGAGCCGCCGAGCTGTGCGCCGCGTTGGCTACACCACCTGCACCTTGGGCTCGCGTGCCCAGTAGCGCAGCTCGCCGCATTGTTTGACGAAGCCTTGCGCATCTGCAGGACTCTGCAACACCCTGCAACCGGCATCGAACGTCACGCCGGCCTTGTCGAGCAGCGGCTTGGCGGCGGCGGTGGCGGCGATGAACTTGGCATGTGCAAAGGCGTCGGCGACGAAGTCGCGCGCGGTGGCCTCCTGGCTCAGGAGCTGCGCGCCCCGATCGGATAACACCAGGGCCACCGCGTCGTAGAGGACCGATGGGCCGCCATTCACCTTCTGCTTGGCGGGCCGCACTTGGCCATCGGAAGCCTTGAAGCCGCCGACCGTTGGCGCGACCAGCTCGATCATGCCACCTTGCCCGATCACCGCGTGCTCCAGCGCAGAGAGCAGGCTCGCATCGGCGCCGTCGCTGACGAGAATGCCGAGCTTGCGGCCCTTGAAGCTGCTGGGGCCGTTCTTGACGATGCTGAGAGCAGGTGAGGACGGCAGATCGTTGATCACCTTGCGCGCCGGCTCGGTGGCGGGCGGCAGTTCGATGCCGAGCCCGTTCGCGACGCCTTGCGCCAGGACATTGTCGACATTGACGAGGTGCGACACCACGCGTGCGCGGATCGCTGGCGTCTCCACCTTGCTGAGCTCGAAGACGAAGGCGTTCTTGATGTGGGTTTGTTCGATCTCGGTCTGGCTCAGATAGAACTGCCGCGCCTGGCTGTAATGATCGGCAAACAGTTCGGCGCGCACACGCCGTTTGACACCGGAGTCCTCGGCCGCGAAAGAGCGGAAGCCGACATCGGGCACTTCGCGGGGTCCGCCGCTATTGTTGCCCCAGGAGTTCGGCTCGTAATTGGCGCGACCCTTGGGGTTGTAGAGCGCCATGTGCCCGTCCTGCTGAAAGTGGTGAAACGGACATTTCGGCGCATTGACCGGCAGATGCGTGAAATTCGGGCTGCCGAGCCGTTTCAGCTGGGTGTCGAGATAGGAGAAGTTGCGCCCCTGCAGCAGCGGATCATTGGTGAAGTCGATACCGGGCACGATGTTCGCGGTATGGAAGGCGACCTGCTCGGTCTCCGCGAAGAAATTGTCCACCGTGCGGTTGAGCACCAGGCGACCGACCCGCCGCACCGGAACGCGCTCCTCAGGAATGATTTTGGTCGCGTCGAGAATGTCGAACTCGAATTCGTCGGCGAACTTGTCGTCGAACAATTGCAGGCCGAGCTCCCATTCCGGAAAATCGCCTGACTGGATCGCGTCCCACAGATCACGACGGTGATAGTCCGGGTCGGCGCCATTCAGCTTCACTGCCTCGTTCCAGACCACCGACTGCATGCCGAGCTTCGGCTTCCAATGAAATTTCACGAAAGTCGATTTGCCTTCCGCATTGATCAGGCGAAAGGTGTGCACGCCAAAGCCTTCCATGAAGCGGAACGAGCGCGGGATAGTGCGATCTGACATGATCCACAGGGCCATGTTGATCGATTCCGGCATCAGCGAGATGAAGTCCCAGAAATTATCGTGCGCGGTCTGGGCCTGCGGGAAGCCGCGATCAGGCTCCTGCTTCACGGCGTGGACCAGATCGGGAAACTTGATCGCATCCTGGATGAAGAACACCGGGATGTTGTTGCCGACAATGTCCCAATTGCCCTGCTTGGTATAGAGCTTCACCGCGAAGCCGCGCACGTCGCGGGCGAGATCGGACGAGCCCTTGTTACCTGCGACCGTCGAGAAACGCACGAAGGCCGGAGTCTGCTCGCCGGCACGCTGGAAGATATCGGCCTTGGTGATATGGGCAAGGGATTCATAGCTTTCGAAGAAGCCGTGGGCGCCGAAGCCGCGCGCATGTACCACGCGTTCCGGGATGCGCTCATGGTCGAAGTGGAAGATCTTCTCGCGAAAGTGGAAGTCCTCCAGCAGGGTCGGGCCGCGCGGACCTGACTTGAGGCTGTTCTGATCGTCGGCAACAGGAACTCCCTGCTGCGTAGTGAGAGATGGAACACCATGTCCTGCGGTCTGGTGGGTCTCACCGCCGGTGCCGCGCCGAATCTCGGCGTCGGCCATGCGGGCTGATTGAAACGTATCGGAGTTGGAACCGGCCATACAAGGACCTTCCGTGTCGTATGAGGGGTGATCGCAAGCCAGCAACGAGGGTGTCGTTCGCTACGTCCCGGCAATGACCCTGGCCAACGCGCGGACAGCAAGAACGGTCATTATTGGGTCAAAAAAAGCCCGCCCCAAAACAAGGGCCCTCGGCCGGCTCGACCGGTCTATCGGATATTGGAACGAACGCTCCGCGCCAACGTTCGCAGGCGTCGGATCCGTCATTGCCGGGATGCGCGCCATGGCTGACAGCACGATCAAGAAGGTGACGGCGGAGACCGCACCTGAAGGGGCAATGGGGCAGATCTATCTCGCTTCGGGCAAGCGCGTTGCGATGCGCCTGTGGAAAGCGGAGCAGCCTCAGGCCAAGCAATCGGTGCGCCGCGACTACGAAACCGTCGGTTACGTGATCTCCGGACGTGCAGAGCTCAGCCTCGAAGGCCAGATCGTCAAACTCGGACCCGGTGATTCCTGGCTGGTGCCGGCCCAAGCCGAGCACAGCTATCGCATCCTGGAGCCGTTCACGGCGCTGGAAGCAACCGCGCCGCCGGCGCAGGTCCATGGCCGGGACGAATAGGCTGGAAGATCTAAGTGATGGTCGGACCGTTCAGCAGGCGAGGTTGCGGATTGCCGTGCGATGTCGCTACTGCGCGGCCTTCTCGTGCGAGGCAAGGCCGACCGCCTTGTAGTCATACGTCGGATAAAATTCGGTGCGATACGAGCCCCACGCGGTGTCTTCCAGAATCCGGTTGACCTCGCGCAGCCGTGACGCTGGCAGCCGCAACGTGACGACCTGGCCGATCCCCATCATCACGTACCAGCTCACTACCTCCACGCCCGCGGGCGGAAATGCCTTGTAGAAGCCCTGCTTCTCGAGCTGCGCATTGAGCTCGCTCAGCGGGCGCGATTGATCGTGTTTGAGAAAGACCGTCAACAGCACGGCATTGTCGGGCGTCGGCGTTGCCGTGCTGGCCGGCGGTGTCTGAGCGATGCTGCCCGAACTGTAAACGGCGGCCGATGTCAGGACGGCGAGGGCAGTCAGCAATGCCGATGTCGATCTCATGTCGTGTTCTCTTCACATAGCGTTGACGGCGTTCGGCGCCGATCGCGCGCGATCATCGATGTGGAGCGTTGGCCTGTAAACCGCAAAGGTGCTGACAGGACCTCTCTCCGGCAAATGTGAAGCAACTCACACGCGATCATTGCGCAGTGCGATAATCAAGAGACACGCCGGTCGCGGCGATAAGGAAGACCTGATGACGACACGACGACTGGCCTATTGGTGGCTCAGATTCGTGTTCTCCGGACGGTTCCTGGACACGTTTCTGGGGCGGCGCAGCCGACGCCCATAGTCGCGCTTCGGCGCCCGCGTGAAGGATGATCGCGTCTCACGCCTTCGAGATTGGAGGCGAAGTTGAGCGGTCGTCAGCCGATCAGCCGCTTGCAGAAGGCGGCGCCGTCCTGGATTGCGTCGCGGCCTTTGTAAGCGAAATAAGTCAATCGGCCGCCGAGCGAACGATGGCTGCGGAGCCGGCGAGACCCGAGCACATGGCCGACCTCCTGCGGGAAGCGGCTTACTTCGGCTGCGACCATGGTCTCGATCGCTTGCATGATGCTCCGCAGCCGCCTGCCCCAATCGGAGTCCTCAAGCCGATCGAGGCGCACCTGTATGGCGTATTCGGTGTCGTAGATGTCGGTCAGGATTTCCTTGGCAACGACCACGCGGTTGTTCTTCAAGGCGATCCGAAGCGCCAGGCGCTTGTCCTCGAGCTGGTCCAGCACCATCGATACGGCAATTGCATAGGGCGTCGCGGCGACGTCCGCGGCGTTCTTGCTGCGGGCTGCCTTGGTGGCGAGGCGCAGCAACTGCCAGGGTTCCTTCAATCGCTTGGCCACGAGCGCGAGCGCAAAAGGCACCGCCTCCGGCGTCTTCTTTCGAAAGCCATCGAGCAGCACGGTCATCTTCTTGACCTGGGGATCGTCGAACTCCACGACCCGTTCCGGCAGCGTATCGTTGAATTTCGCCAGCTCGTCGCGCGCCTGGAGGGCCTGCATCAGCTTGATCACGTCCTCGAACACGGAGCGGGCTGCCGTATAGGCCTTGAGCTTGCCGCGGACCTGGTCCGGGCCATCGGGGCGCGCCAGCACGCCCTCGAAGGACTTCGTCACCTTGGTCTGGAAAGCGTTGGCGGTCTTGTGGATCTCGCGCTGCCGGTCGGACGCGATCAGATCCTTCATCTGGGCATTGTAGTCGCGAGTCATGGTCGGCAGCAGATCGCGGCTGATCCATTCCCAGATCGGCGCCAGCGATGAGCGCGCGATCCGCCCCGAATTGGCATGCTCGGGCGAGCCGTCGATCAACAACTGCTCGATCGGCATGAAGAAATATCGGGATGGGTTCGCGGTCCGGTGATGCGTGGTGCCGTCCTTGCGGAACTCAGCACGCAGCCGCGCCTGGATGTCGGCCGAGCCGGGCATCTCGACGCCATTCATTTCGAGCCGTTCGAGCTCGCTGAGCAAACAGCTCCGCGTCAGCGGCGATAGCCGCTGCAGGAATTCCCAGATCCTGTCGATCGATCCCATTGAGGTCTGGTTTTCTGCGAAACGCCTGGCTCGCTCGCACCGGGGGCGAGAATGACCGATGCAAACACAAAATTGTTCGCACTCGATTAATCAAACCGAGTAAACGAAAATTGCCGGGGCTCTGGCGGTCCGATGGACCGGGCGGCGGGCGACACGCAAGGCGCAGAAGGCCACGTCTATCTTAGGAAGTGATGAACGCACGGAGAGGGGACGGATGCGTCTGCAACCAGGGCGAGAAAATTGCCCATGCTTTGTAAAGGCTTATTTCAAATTCCCGTAATAATACGGATCGGGAAGTTAACGCTCGTTAAGCATGTTTTCGGACACAATCCCGGGCATGTCACAGCCGAGCAAGATCATTGTCGACGATCGACCCATGCCGACGGTGCCTGGGCGACAGCTCGCTGACCATCGGCTTCTGGAGGAGAGTCCAAATTCTTCGGACTTCAATTCAGGCGCCCCGACCCACGTGCCAGGCGCGGAGCCGAGCGGCGATGCGCTTGCGCGCCAGCTAAACGGCTCGCTGATGGCTCTCTTGCTGTACATGGGCGAGATCAAGCAGCAGAGTGACAAGATCGCGCAGACACGCACCGAGCGACGCTATCTGCAGGCGATCGTGGACAATGCGGTCGAGCAGACAGAGCGGGTTTGTGCGTTGGTCCGCCAGATCTCGGGCTCTCATGTGCCTTCGACAACGGGGCGCTCACGCTCTGCGGATCAGAATGCAGCGGGTGGCGCCTCGATGCCAAGCGTCCCGGCCCCGGTTGCCCGCCAGCAGAGGCCGCTGACGCCGCGCGAACGCGAGGTGTTGCAGCTCATCAGCGAGGGCTATTCCAACAAGCAGGGCGCCTTGCGCATGAGGATCAGCCCACGCACGTTCGAGAGCCATCGCGCTGAGGCGATGCGCAAGCTTGGCGCCCGCAATACCGCCGAGCTGGTTCGAGCTGCGCTGCTCCAGGCGCTGGACTGAGACAGGGCGTCTGCACCGCGTCGACTTGGCCGGGGCACATCGCGCCAGCGAGGCCACAAGCGTCCGTGGCAAAAGCTCGCGGCTGGTCTGCAGCCTTGGCCGCGAGCTGTTAGAACTAGAAATAGTCTTCCGCGAACGGGCGCACGCGCGATGTCGGCCGCAACGCAGCTTCCGGTTTGGGCGGCATTGGAACGATGGTGATGGTCCAGCGCGGCGGCACACTGGCTTCCTTTTCCATCACCGAACGCACATGGCCCGTGATGGTGGCGCCACCGGATTTTACAGTTGCCGGTCTGCCGTTGAACTGCGCGATGCGAAAACGCCTGACTTCCTTCTGGTCGGCTGTTTCGAATGTAAACATGGACACATCTCCTATGTTCGCAGGAGTGTCGCAATTCATCATTAGTCGTTTGTGAAAATCGCGGGCCGTAGAAGTACGGCAGCGTTTGGCGCGGGCGCTACATGCGACCCGCGTGCGAAAAACAGTCAAAATTGACGAAACAGCGACGGCGCTGCAGCGATCTCGTAGGCGAACGTCGGACTCGAAGGTCATCAGAAGTTCCGGATTCCGGTGTGGTTCGATTCGGAGATTCGCTCGATGCACTTCGCCGAGGCGATGAAGCAAATTCTCTGAGCCGTCACATTAGTTCGGTTGCGTCTCCTCCAGCTCCTGTGCGCGGGCCGCGGCATAGGCCGCATCGATGCTGTCCAGCAGCTCCGCGTAGTCCTCCTTCGAGAGGCGCGGCGCGCTCTTCTCCAGCGCCAGAGCGAGGCTCGCAAGCCGTCGATAGCCGAAGGTTCCTGCAGCGCTCTTCAGCGAATGGGCCTCCCGACCGATCCGGATGCGCTCGCGATTGAGCGAAAGCTCGCGCAGCAATTTCAACCGTGCATCGGTTTCGCTGATGAAGACGGAATGGATCTCCCGTGCTGCCTCCTCGCCGATCTCGCCCTGCAGCTCGGCATAGGCCTCGTGGTCGAGCGCGGGCTCGGGCGCGACTTCGGTCTCCAATCGTAGCGTCGCGAGCGAGCCGCTCGTTTCCGTGGGCTGCAATGGCGGGGCCGCAGATCCCTTCAGCGTGTCCCTCGCCGCGGAAGACATCGGGATCGGGAGGACGCGCAGGATCGCTTCCACCAATGCCTTCTTGCGCGCGGGCTTGACGACGAAATCGTTCATGCCTGCCTCTCGGCAGGCCCTGATATCTTCCATGAACGCGTTGGCGGTAAAGGCAATGATCGGAACCTCGGAGCGCCGTTCGCCGCGCGCGCGGATGGTTCGCGTGGCCTGGAAGCCGTCCATCTCCGGCATCCGGACGTCCATCAGGATCAGGTCGTAGTTGAAGCGGTTGGCGGCCGTGACGGCCTCGGCGCCGTCGCAGGCCGTGTCGGTCTGAATGTCGAATTCCTTCAGCATTTTCGTCGCGACCAGCCGGTTGGTCGGATTGTCGTCGACGACCAGCACGCGCAGGGGCCGACCGAACGCCGCGATCCGGCTCTGCAACGCCGCGAAGATGCCGTCGTCATTCTGTTCGGGCGCAGCCGCCGTCTCTGCGATCGGCAGCGTGAGGCGGAAGGAGAACGTCGAGCCGCGGCCCAAGGTCGATGATACGTTGATCTCACCGCCCATCTGTTCGGTCAGGCGCTTGCAGATCGCGAGACCGAGGCCCGAGCCGCCGAAGCGCCGATTGATGGAGGCATCAGCCTGCACGAAGTTGGCGAACAGCGTGCGGATTTTCTCGGGCGCGATCCCAATGCCGGTGTCGCTGACCGACCATTCGATCGTTGCCTTCTGCCCGTCCCGAGCGACGCAGCTGGTCGTGACGATGACTTCGCCGGCCGCGGTGAACTTCACCGCGTTCGACACCAGGTTCAGCAGAATTTGGCGGATGCGGCCGGCGTCGCCAATCAGCGCCGGCGGCAGCTCCGGATCGATGACGCTTCTGATCGTAAGGTCCTTGGCGGCTGCTCGCGGCCCGATGATGGAGAGGGCGTTGTGGACCATCGCCTCGGCGGAGAAGCCAATGTCTTCAAGCGAGAGCTGGCCGGACTCCAACTTGGAGAAATCGAGAATGTCGTTGAGGATCTCCAGGAGGCTGTCACCGGCATTGTGGATCGCGACCACCGAGCGCCGCTGCTCGGGATCGAGATCGGTCTCGAGCAACGTGGTGGCGAGCCCGAGCACGGCGTTCATCGGCGTGCGGATTTCGTGGCTCATCATGGCCACGAAGGTCGATTTTGCCGCATTCGCCGCCTCCGCGGCATGAATCAGGTGCTCGTGTCGACGCCACCAGCGCGTAATCAGCACAGCGGCGGCGAGCACGGCGACAGTGCTGACAAGCGACATGATCGTGAGCAGGGTCGCCATGGCGCGCCAGCTTCTGAGCGCATGTTCTTGTGAGACGGAGACGACAACGGTGGCCGGATAGCTCGGCAGCATCTTTGCCGCGCGCAGCCTCGCCTCACCGGTCTTGCGGCTCGGCTCGCGAAGCACGCCGCCGGCCGCAAGGGTGCGCTGGCCGAATCCCGACGAGGGACTGCCGAGCTCGTTGACCGGCGGGAAATGTGCGATCATCACGCCGTCGTCGCGCAGCAGCGCGACGTTGGCATCGAGTCCGAGCGAAGTGGAGCCGAATACGTTCTCGAGATAGGGCACCGACAGGGCGCCCAGCATCAGTCCCATGAACTCGCCCTTGGCGTCGTTCAGGCGGCGGGCGAGATAGAAATTCCAGGTGCCGTCGCCGCGGTTCTGATACGGCATGCTGATGACGGTTCCGGGCGCAGTATCTGCCTTCAATGTCGTGAAATAATCACGATCGGAGATGTTGACGTCGGGGATGGGCCAGTAACGGGAGAAGTTGAGCAGCTTGCCTTGTGCGTCGATCAGGGTGACAGCATCGAGTTGCGGCAGGCCCGCGATCTTCTCCTTCAACAGGTGGTGGGTTTCGATATCGGAAGCGGCCACGCGAAAGGTCGTTGCGTCCACGGCGCCGCGACGGACGAGGTAGTCGCCGACGCTCGACAAGACGAGGTCGACGGACTTCAGCGAGCGATCGGCGTTCTCCGCAAGCGTCAGGCTATAGCGGCTGAGTTCTTCCTCGCTCTCCTGCAGCGCGCGTTCGCGCAGATTGCTGAGAAAGAACAGGTTGCTGCCGGCGATGATGCCGATCAGGGCCAGCGCGATCGCTGCCGGCACGCCCAGGACGCGTTTGGAAGCAGCCATCTTTCGCTACCAGCCGGCGGATCTGACCAGTTTCTGCCGCTCGGTGTCCGTCGCGATCTGCTTCAAGGTCTCGCGAAGCAGCTGCAGATTGATCGGCTTCGCGAACGGCGGACGGACGTTGACGCTGAGAAAGTTTCCGATGCGCACGGTCTCTGCGAGCGCCTTGTCGTCGGATGCGCTGATGATGATGACCGGCGCACGACATTTCAGTTCGGCCAGCAGCTCGAGGACCTCGATCCCGGATCGTTCGCCGAGCGAGAGATCGAGCGTGATGCAGTCGAAGGTCTGTCGCCGCAGCAGGGTGCAGGCCCCTTCGACCGAGTTCACACCGGTTGTGTTGAAGCCGGCCTGAGCGGCAATTTTCCGCAGAATTGACAGATGCACATCGGCATCTTCGATCACGAGGAGTTCGTTGCGCATGTTGCTTTTCCCGTGCCGGCCTGGGCATCGCTCGGCAGGCCCACCGCTTGGTTTAAGCTGGCGCCTCTGACGCCCTCGTAAATTTTCGATCCCGTAGGATTACGGACGAACGGCGGACAATCGGGACGAGAATTCCGCGGAACCGCGTGTGGCATCGACACGGTAGGCGCGAAAACGGCGGCTGAGCATGCAATCCGCCGCCGTTGTCAACGGGCGGCCGATCTATTCGGCCGGACCGAACACGGCTTCCATCTTGGTCTTGAGCGTCGCCGCATTGAACGGCTTCACGATATAGTTGCTCACGCCTGCCTTCTTGGCGGCAATGACGTTCTCGGTCTTCGACTCCGCCGTAATCATGATGAAGGGCGTTTTCGAGAGCTCGGGGCTGGCGCGGACCTCCCGGAGCAGATCGTAGCCGGTCATCGGTTCCATGTTCCAGTCCGAGATGACCAAACCATATTTCTTGGCCTGCATCTTTGACAGCGCAGCCGATCCATCGCTGGCGTCGTCGACGTTCTCGAATCCGAGTTGCTTCAGCAGGTTGCGGATGATCCGGATCATCGTGGCGTAGTCATCGACCACCAGGATGGGCATCGACAGATCAAAGGCCATGTCACGTTACTCCGCGCGTTTCGTCATCAGCCGAACACGGGCGAGATATTCAGCACGAAGACTATTCGACGCTTTTTGGACTCGCGCTCGTCAGCATCTGACAATTATCAGTGCCCGTTGAACAGCGCGTTAATGCCGTCCCGTACAATTGTCGGGATTGTGAAGGGCGCCGTAATTCTACGGAGGCGGCGTCAGCGGCTCGCGCAACATCTCGACGAGCTCAGAGCGAGGAGCGCGGTCGCACCAGGCGGTCGTACTGTGTCTTGACCGCGGCGTAACATTCGCAAGCGGTCTTCTTCAAGCCCTCAAGATCGACAATATCGATATGGCCGCGACTGTAATGGATGAAGTTTGCCTGCTGCAAGGTGCTGGCGACCAGCGAGACGCTGTTGCGGCGCGCGCCGATCATATGCGCCAGCGATTCCTGGGTCAGATAAAGCTTGCTGCCGCCGGACAGGTCGTGCGTCTGCAACAGGCAGCGTGCGAGCCGGGATTCGACGGTATGGGCCGCGTTGCAGCCCGCAGTCTGCTGGGTCTGCACGTAGATGGCGAGCGCGTGCCTGATGAGCAGCGCCCGGAATGTCGGGCTTTGGTCGGCCGCAGCGCGAAGGCGATCGAGCTCCATCGTGGTCGCGACGCCGGGCACCATCACGACGGCGCTGTTCAGCGCGATCGGTTCCACGGTGAGCGCCGATGCGGCGCCAAACACACTGTCGCGTCCGATCATGGCGACCTGCACGCGCTCGCCGCGTGCCAGATTGACAACCAACGAAATCACGCCGCGATGGGGAAAATAAGCGCGCTGAAGCCTTTCCCCGACCTCGGCGAGGGTCGAATCCTGGAGCAGATCAACGACCCGCAAGTGGGGGCGGATGAGCTCAAAATCATCTTCAGTCAGCGCCGACAAAAATCCATTCGGAGAGCGCGGGCTCGTGTCCAAAGTCAGATCTCCTGCCTTGCTGGTAAGGACGCCTCCAGCCAGCCGACAATGCACGCTGATCACCCCACACAATGAATCTCGTGCGTTCCTCTGACAAGAGAAATCGGCCGGGAAGCCTTCGTTCGATTTTTAGCTAAATTCGCTCTGATCTGTGTGGATGGTATTGTGCAGATGCACAGGGACGCTGAACGAGATAGTTCAGTTCAGTTCAGGCGTCGGCCAGGGATGGTGGTACCCCGCATGCGCCTTGGCGAACAGCGGGTTGTTGCATTGTCGACCGCGATCGTGAGACGTGAAGTAGCTCGGCATGAAATGCCGAGCCCGTCCTTGCGCATGCGCTGCCAGCATTCCGTCCGATGGGCATTGAACAACATGACGCATGATGGGAGTCGACGATGTAACTTCGTGTCGGTGTGATTGACAGGCCGCGGCATTGCAGACGAGAGTGAATGAACGCGCTGATTCGTCGGGTTCTCACGCTTGATCCGCAATGGTCGCCTTTGCAATCTGGGGCGATCACTATTCGAGTTGTCGGTGTGGAAGTCGATCTCGCGCGGCGACTTGGCTCAAGCAGGTGACGCCTGCGTGTCGAGCCGTCGGAGTCATTGGCTTTGATGGTGTTCGCGCATGGCGACGACGGCGGCGGTGCACGAGTCCCGTATCGCGTTTCGATTTGCAAGTCCGCAGGCGGATTCGCAGCCCGCGCTGTAAGGACTTCAAATCGCGGCATTGGTTCGTCAAATCCAGGAATGCGGAAGATGGCGGCACCATTTCAACAACAGAAGCCTGATCAGCCTACGTCGGAAGACGGTGCGGACGCCGAGGAGCAGACGCTATTGAGCCAAGGGCAGGGCATGGCGCTGGTCGGCCAGGTCGCCGGCGGCATACTTCACGACTTCAACAATGTCCTGACGGTCATCACGGGGACCATCGATATACTTGCCCAAGCGGTGACGGACCGACCGGAGCTTGCGGCCGTGGCGCGGCTGATCGACGAGGCTGCGAGTCGAGGTGCAAGGCTGACCTCACAGCTCCTGGCTTTCGCTCGTGGGCGGCCGCCCCAGCCGTGTCAAGTTGACATCAACGAGCTGCTGACCGATGTCGGCCGTCTGCTTCGTCCTACCCTGGGGGCGCAGATCGAGATCACCACCGAAGTGGCAGCCGAGATGCCGAACGCCTTTGCTGATCCGGGCCAGCTCATGGCGGCGCTGCTTTGTCTCGGAATAACCGCACGCAATGCGATGCCGGAAGGCGGGGCGCTGCACTTCGAAGCCGGCTGTTCGGTGGTCAATGCTGCGGATCGGGCCGCAGTCAATTGCGTCGTGATTTCGCTCAAGGTGATGGCGAATGGAAACATCGCCGTGAGCTCGTCCCAGATGTTTACCCAGATCGGGATGGTCGAAGACTTCGTCAGGCGGTCGAACGGGCGTCTCTCCATCGAGGAAGCTGCAGGGGCCGTGGCAAGGGTCGAGATTTCACTGCCGCGCGCGGAGTTTCCTCCTCATGGTTAGCGGCGGGCTAATGGACCGCAGATAGCGCCGAGGAACGATCCGTCTTGCCCCATCAAGGAAAGTGAATTTCGGACACGGGCGCTTGCCGACCTGTTTGGGCACAAATTGACATCAACGATTAGGGTGCAGTTAGGGATAACCACGGCAGCCGTCCTTCTCCCTGGAAATGCAGAACACCGTTTAACGAACGGGTAGGACTCCGCGGACCAGTCTGCGCCATCGCCGACAGAACTGTGCGGCGGTGTTCAAACTGTTCATCCAGAAGGGAATGACAATGTCAGGTATCGTTCTTTCGGCGTCGGTGCGCCAGAATCTGCTCTCGCTGCAGTCGACCGCCCAGCTTCTCGCCACCACCCAGAACAACCTCGCC
>NZ_CAFK01000052.1 GCF_000239815.1 Bradyrhizobium sp. STM 3843
GCCCCGGTGCCCGCCCTGGAACGGCGCAGCCGGCCGGCGCGCGTCCCGCTGCCGCCAGGCCCGCGGGAGGCCCTCTCGGTCGGGCGCCTGGCGTTGCTGCAGAACCCGAGGAGGATGAAGGTCCGCGCCAGATCCGCCGTGGTCCCGGTGGCGCGGCCCGTCCTGTCGCTGCGCCGAAGACCACCCACAAGCCGGCCCCCCAGAAGCAGCGCGGCCGCTTGACCGTCGTCACGGCGCTGAACGCCGACGATGTGCGCGAGCGCTCGATCGCCTCCTTCCGCCGCCGCACCCAGCGCCTGAAGGGTCATTCTGCGAACGACCAGAAGGAAAAGCTGATCCGCGAGGTGACGATTCCGGAAGCGATCACGATCCAGGAACTGGCGAACCGCATGTCGGAGCGCGCGGTCGACGTCATCCGCCTCCTGATGCGGCAGGGCGCGATGCACAAGATCACCGACGTGATCGATGCCGACACCGCGCAGCTGATCGCCGAGGAGCTCGGCCACACGGTGAAACGCGTGGCCGCCTCGGACGTCGAGGAAGGCCTGTTCGACGTCGTCGACGATTCCACCGATACCGAGCCGCGCTCGCCGGTCGTGACCGTGATGGGCCATGTCGACCACGGCAAGACCTCGCTGCTCGATGCGCTGCGCCACGCCAATGTGGTCTCCGGCGAGGCCGGCGGCATCACCCAGCATATCGGCGCCTATCAGGTGACCGCGCCTGACTCGGGCAAGAAGATCACCTTCATCGACACGCCCGGCCACGCCGCGTTCACCGCGATGCGCGCCCGCGGCGCCAAGGTCACCGACATCGTCGTGCTGGTGGTCGCGGCCGATGACGGCGTCATGCCGCAGACGATCGAGGCCATCAACCACGCCAAGGCGGCCAAGGTGCCGATGATCGTCGCGATCAACAAGATCGACAAGCCCGACGCACGTCCCGAGCGCGTCCGCACCGAGCTGCTGCAGCACGAGGTGCAGGTCGAATCGCTCGGCGGCGACGTGGTCGACGTCGAGGTCTCCGCAAAGAACAAGACCAACCTCGATCGTCTGCTCGAGATGATCGCGCTGCAGGCCGAAATCCTCGATCTGAAGACCAACTCGCATCGTCCGGCGGAAGGCACCGTCATCGAAGCCAAGCTCGATCGCGGCCGCGGCCCGGTCGCGACCGTGCTGGTCCAGCGCGGCACGCTGCATGTCGGTGACATCATCGTCGCCGGCGCCGAGATGGGCCGCGTCCGCGCGCTGATCTCCGACCAGGGCGAGACCCTGGAGGAGGCCGGTCCGGCCGTGCCGGTGGAGGTGCTCGGCTTCAACGGCCCGCCGGAAGCCGGCGATCGTCTCGCCGTGGTCGAGAACGAGGCCCGCGCCCGCCAGATCACCAGCTACCGTGCGCACCAGAAGCGCGAGAATGCCGCCGCCAACATTTCCGGCATGCGCGGCTCGCTCGAGCAGATGATGTCGCAATTGAAGACGGCGGGCCGCAAGGAATTCCCGCTGGTCATCAAGGCCGACGTGCAGGGCTCGCTCGAAGCCATTCTCGGCTCGCTGGAGAAGCTCGGCACCGAGGAGGTCGCCGCCCGCATCCTGCATGCCGGCGTCGGCGGCATCAGCGAGTCCGACGTGACGCTCGCGGAAGGCTTCAATGCCGCGATCATCGGCTTCTCCGTCCGCGCCAACAAGGAGGCGGCCGCGGCCGCCAAGCGCAACGGCATCGAGATCCGCTACTACAACATCATCTACGATCTCGTGGATGACGTGAAGAAGGCGATGAGCGGTCTCCTTGCTCCTACGCTTCGAGAAACCATGCTCGGCAACGCGCAGATCCTGGAGATTTTCAACATCTCCAAGGTCGGCAAGGTCGCGGGCTGCCGGGTCACAGACGGCACCGTCGAACGCGGTGCCAATGTTCGCCTGATCCGCGACAACGTCGTGGTTCACGAGGGCAAGCTGTCGACGCTGAAGCGCTTCAAGGACGAAGTGAAGGAAGTGCAGGCCGGCCAGGAATGCGGCATGGCGTTCGAGAGCTACGGCGACATGCGTGTCGGCGACGTGATCGAGTGTTATCGCGTGGAGACGATCCAGCGCTCGCTGTAAGTCCAAATCTTACGAGCGTTGGAACCTGACTGCGATTGCCCCGCTTCTCGCGGGGCGTTCGTAGTTTTTTGAACGCGACGCAGCTTTTGAACGCGACAGATCGTTGAACAAAAGCCCGCGTCGTTGAACTCAACCAACATGGGCTCGATCACCCGCGTTTCGGCGGGCGATTGCCAATTGGATTTTGCAAAATGCCTCGCCATCATCAAAAAGGAAGCGCCGCTTCCGGCGGCTCGCAGCGCCAGCTGCGCGTGGCCGAGACCGTGCGCCACGCTGTTGCCGAGATTCTTTCGCACGGTAGCGCGCATGACCCGGACCTTGAGGGCCACATCATTACGGTGCCCGAAGTCCGGATGTCGCCCGACTTGAAACTTGCCACCATTTACGTGATGCCGCTCGGAGGACGCGACACGGAGATCGTGCTCGCGGCGCTGGAGCGCAACAAGAAGACTTTGCGCGGAGAGATCGCGCGTCGCGTTAACCTGAAATTTGCACCCGAGATTCGCTTCCGCGTCGACGAACGATTCGACGAGGCGGAACGGATCGAGAAATTATTGCGAACGCCAGCGGTGCAAAAAGATCTTCATTCGGATTCGGAAGACAACTGATGAACATTCCCCCGGAAACCGGTGCCGGCATTGCACCAGAAGTCGAAGCCGGCGAAATCCGACTTAACAAATCCATCGAAGTACGCACGCCGCCGCGCGACAACAACGATCCGCGCAACAAGCAGCGTCAGGGCAACCAGCCGCGACGCGATCGCCGCGACATTCACGGCTGGGTGGTGCTCGACAAGCCGATCGGCATGACCTCGACGCAGGCGGTGGCGGTCGTGAAGCGGCTGTTTCAGGCCAAGCGGGCCGGGCATGCCGGCACCCTCGATCCGCTTGCCTCCGGCGGTCTGCCGATCGCGCTCGGTGAGGCCACCAAGACCGTTCCCTTTGTGATGGACGGCCGCAAGCGCTACCGCTTCACCGTGTGCTGGGGCGAGGAGCGCGACACGGACGACACCGAGGGCCGGGTGGTGCACACCAGCGAGCTCAGACCGAGCGCAGACGCGATTCAAGCGCTGCTGCCGCAGTTCACCGGGCTGATCGCACAGGTTCCGCCGCGCTATTCGGCGATCAAGGTCCAGGGCGAACGCGCTTATGACCTGGCGCGGGACGGCGAGGTCGTCGAGCTGGCCCCCCGCCCGGTCGAGATTCACGAATTAACGCTTGTAGAACAAATAGATAGCTCGCGTTCGGTGTTCGAGGCCGAATGCGGCAAAGGAACCTATGTCCGGGCGCTGGCCCGCGACATCGGCCGCCTGCTCGGCTGCTACGGCCATATCTGCGCGCTCCGGAGGACCCTGGTCGGTCCGTTTACCGAGAACGACATGATTCCGCTGGAACAGTTGGAGGCTTTATGCAATAGAGCCGCGTCCGGCGAGGGTAGCCTCGCCGACGCGCTTTTGCCCGTTGAGACCGCGCTGGACGACATCCCGGCACTGGCCGTCACTCGGGCTGATGCGGCAAGGCTCCACCGGGGCCAGGCCGTTTTGTTGCGCGGACGGGATGCGCCCAATAGTAGCGGCACAGTCTATGTCACGGTCGCAGGCCGCCTTCTGGCGCTTGCCGAAATTGGCAACGGCGAACTCATCCCCAAGCGCGTGTTCAACCTGACCGGACTGACTGCCAGCGCCGGTCGCAACGAAAGAGACTGACGATGTCGATTACCGCAGAACGCAAAGCGGAAGTCATCAAGGACAATGCCACTAAGCCTGGCGACACCGGCTCGCCCGAGGTGCAGGTTGCGATCCTCTCGGAACGTATCAACAACCTCACTGGCCATTTCAAGACCCACGGCAAGGACAATCATTCGCGCCGTGGCCTGTTGAAGCTGGTCTCGACGCGCCGCTCGCTGCTCGACTACCTGAAGCGGACCGATGAGGCGCGCTACAAGGCGCTGATCGAGAAGCACAACATTCGCCGTTAAGGCTGTGTTGGGAATGACGCGCGCAATGTGGCGCGCGTTTTTGCATGAGCTTGCGAAAGCCGCCGGTTCGCGGCTGTCAGGCGCGGGTTCGTGTCGTTGGGCGTGATCGGCGAGGAACAGCAGGCCGCTGTCTCAACCGGGCCGTCCACAGTTCATGCAGTATGTCCAGCAGCAATCCGGCCGCTGGGCGTGACGGGCAAGGTGCCCGTTACTTACCGAAAGGATGGACGCCATCCGAAAGATAAAAACCATGGCAGGATCGCAGGGCGCTGATCGCACGTCAGCGTCCTGCCATCTTGCGCATGGTTTTTTTGTTTCTGGAGCGTCCTCCTTCGTCAATCCGAAGAAAGAAGATACCGATGTTTACGACGCATTCCGTTGAGATCGACTGGGGTGGACGGCCCCTCAAGCTAGAAACCGGCAAGATCGCCCGTCAGGCCGACGGCGCCGTGATCGCCACTTATGGCGAGACTGTGGTGCTCGCGACCGTCGTCGCGGCCAAGGCGCCACGCGAGGGCGTCGACTTCCTGCCGCTGACCGTCGACTACCAGGAGAAGGCCTATGCCGCGGGCCGCATTCCCGGCGGCTATTTCAAGCGCGAGGGACGCCCGACCGAGAAGGAGACGCTGGTCTCCCGCCTGATCGATCGCCCGATCCGCCCGCTGTTCGTCGATGCCTGGCGCAACGAGACCCAGGTGATCATCACCACGTTGTCGCATGATATGGAGAACGATCCGGACGTGCTGGCGATGGTCGCGGCCTCGGCTGCGCTGACGCTGTCCGGCGTGCCGTTCAAAGGCCCGATCGGCGCCGCCCGCGTCGGCTTCGCCAATGACGAGTACATCCTCAACCCGACGCTCGACGAGATGGCCGACACCCAGCTCGACCTCGTCGTCGCCGGCACCTCCGACGCCGTGCTGATGGTGGAATCGGAGGCCAAGGAGCTCAACGAGGACATCATGCTCGGCGCGGTGATGTTCGGCCATCGCCACTTCCAGCCGGTGATCAACGCGATCATCGAGCTCGCCGAGAAGGCGGCCAAGGAGCCGCGCGAGGTCACGATCATCGACAATGGCGAGCTCGAGAAGGAGATGCTCGGCATCGCCGAGCAGGAGCTGCGCAAGGCCTATGCGATTCCGGTCAAGCAGGAGCGCTATGCCGCCGTCGGCGCCGCCAAAGAGAAGGTGATGGCGCACTTCTTCCCGGAAGGGCAGGAACCGAAATACGACAAGCTCCGCGTCGCTGACGTGTTCAAGGAGCTCGAGGCCAAGATCGTCCGCTGGAACATTCTCGACACCGGCCGCCGTATCGACGGTCGCGACGTCAAGACCGTCCGCAACATCGTCTGCGAGGTCGGCGTGCTGCCGCGCGCTCACGGCTCGGCGCTGTTCACCCGCGGCGAGACCCAGGCGCTGGTGGTCACCACGCTCGGCACCGGCGAGGACGAGCAGTACATCGATGCGCTGTCGGGAACGTACAAGGAGACGTTCCTGCTGCACTACAACTTCCCGCCCTACTCGGTCGGCGAGACCGGCCGGCTCGGCGGCACCAAGCGCCGCGAGATCGGCCATGGCAAGCTGGCCTGGCGCGCCATCCACCCGGTGCTGCCGCCGCACCATGAATTCCCCTACACGGTGCGCGTCGTCTCGGAGATCACCGAGTCCAACGGCTCCTCGTCGATGGCGACCGTCTGCGGCTCGTCGCTGGCGCTGATGGATGCCGGCGTGCCGCTGAAGCGGCCGACCGCGGGCATCGCCATGGGCCTGATCCTGGAAGACAAGCGCTACGCGGTGCTGTCCGACATCCTCGGCGACGAGGACCATCTCGGCGACATGGACTTCAAGGTCGCCGGCACCGAGGGCGGCATTACCTCGCTGCAGATGGACATCAAGATCGAGGGCATCACCGAGGAGATCATGCGGGTGGCGCTTGCGCAGGCTAGAGACGGCCGCATCCACATCCTCGGCGAGATGGCGAAGGCGCTGACCGCCGCCCGCGCCGAGCTCGGCGAATATGCGCCGCGCATCGAGACCTTCAAGATCGCCACTGACAAGATCCGCGAAGTGATCGGCACCGGCGGCAAGGTGATCCGCGAGATCGTCGAGAAGACCGGCGCCAAGGTCAACATCGAGGACGACGGCACCGTGAAGGTCGCCTCCAACGACGGCGAGGCGATGAAGGCCGCGATCAAGTGGATCAAGTCGATCGCCTCCGATCCTGAGGTCGGCCAGATCTATGACGGCGTCGTGGTCAAGGTGATGGAGTTCGGCGCCTTCGTGAACTTCTTCGGCTCACGTGACGGCCTCGTCCACATCTCTCAGCTCGCCGACAAGCGGGTGCAGAAGACCACCGACGTCGTCAAGGAAGGCGACAAGGTCAAGGTCAAGCTGCTCGGCTTCGACGATCGCGGCAAGACCCGGCTGTCGATGAAGGCTGTCGACCAGACCACCGGCGAGGACCTCGAAGCCAAGCAGAAGGCGGAAGCCAAGGAAGCGGCCGACGCGCCGCGCGAGGCCGCCGGCGAGTAAGCCGCAGCCACGATCGACGACATCAAGGGCGGCCCATTCGGGTCGCCCTTTTTGTTTGGTGGTTTGATCATCGCTGCGATCGACATCGTTCGAGACGAAGGCAGGCCTGGCTCCGCCGTCATTGCGAGCGCAAGCAGGCAGGGGCTTCGGCGAACGGGCCGGCGTCATTGCGCCTCGCAATGACGGCATTCATAATTGCAACTTACCGCCGCAACGGATCGCCGGCGGCAGCGTCAGGCCCCCATGTCCCTCATCATCCGCCCTGCCCAACCGTCCGAATATGACGCGATCGCCCAGCTATGGATGGACAGCTGGTGCTCGACCGGACTGGAGTCGCCGAGCGAAGCGCTGCTCACCTATTTGAAAGAGCGGCTGCCGCGTGAAATGGCGAACGGCTGGAGCCTTTATGTCACCGATGATGACGGCGAACTCGCCGCCATGCTGGCCGTGCACGTGCCGAAACTCTATCTCGACCAGCTCATGATCGCGCCAGCCCATCAGGGCCGATCACTCGGCCGGCGGCTGCTGGCTTTCACCCGCGAATTGCTACCGGATGAGATCTGGCTGCGCTGCGTGCGCGAAAACGAAAAGGCCTGGCGCTGGTACGAGCGCGAGGGTTTCGTGTTCGAGGGGGAAGAGGTCGAGCCCTCGCACGGTCGGATGATGAAATATTATCGCTGGCGGCGCCCGACTGAAAACGCCTGATGCATGCGTGCACGACGTTCCGCTTGCCGGTTCCATGAACACGCTCTAGTTTCACGAGGCTGGAATAACTCGTTTCATCAGAGGCGGCAATCCGCCGCGGGCCTAATCATGCTGCGTGTTGCGCTTGTTGTGTTCATTGCCTCTTGGTGGTCGGTCCCTGCATCCGCCCAAGCTCCTTCAACCCAGGCTCCTTCAGCGCAGGTATCCTCGTCCCAAGCCACATCAGCGGCACCAGCCAAAACGGCCGCAAAGAAGTCGGCGAGCAAGGCCAAGAGCGGGGCTAAACCCGCCGCCGCGGTGCAAAGCGGTCCCTGCACCCTCGGCGTAATCTCGGTCGTTGAAGACCGTTTTGAGGTGGACAAATTCGGCGTAACGATATTCGAGACTGAGGTGAACGAAGTACCGATCGCGGGGTGGGGACTTGATGACCTTGTGGTCGCACGCGTACGCGCTGCGATGCGCGGCGATCCAAATGTCCGAAGGATCAACTATCCGAAAGGAGCGTTCGAGCCGTACTACAATCCAAAATCAAGATTCCTGCCCGATCCGCACGAGAGCCTCCCGGCTATTGTCCGCGACGTGACCGCGAATGCGAATTGCGAGCGCTATCTGGTCGTAACCAAGTTCAAGGGAGTAATCCCGGGCACCCGTCTCGTCTTGAACGGGATCGGGACGTATAATCAAGGCCTCGGACGGCTCATCAGGCACTCGCATCTGTTTGCGAACATCGCCATCAGCCTGATTGATGGAAAATCCTATGAGCGGATCACCAGCTTTGCTGCGGATACCGGCGCAAGACTTGCGGAGTCTATGAGGATCACTGAGGATCCTCTCAAGAAGCTCGACAATGCGGATTTTCCCGATCCTCCCTCGGCCGCTTCGAACAGTCCCCTCCTCCGGGAGCGAATCCGGACGCTTGTTGCCGACAAGCTCGACCGTGACTTGCCAAAATACCTGGAGACGCATTGAGCCCGTAACCGCGCAGCCTGTTCCCAATCATCTAACAACCCCGGAGGATTCAGCCATGATGCAGCTCTATTGGGCACCGCGCACGCGCTCGTTCACCGCGCTCTGGATGTTGGGAGAAACCGGCCAACCCTATGAGCGGGTTCTCGTCGATGTCACCACCGGCGCACAGAAGGCACCGGATTATCTCGCGATCAATCCGATGGGTAAGGTGCCCGCGCTGAAGGACGGCGAGGTGAGCTTGGCCGAGGCGGCGGCGATCTGCGCCTATGTCGCCGAGCGCTGTCCGGACGCGAAGCTCGCGCCCGAGATCGACGATCCCAAGCGGGCGAAATATCTGCAATGGCTGTTCTTCGCCCCCGGCTGCATCGAACCGGCGATCGTGCAGGTCGCGACCAAGCTCGAGATGAACCCGGTCGCCGCGGGATGGGGCGAGGCGACGCGCGTGTTCGACGTGCTCGACCAAGCGCTGGCGAACGGCCCCTGGATTCTCGGCGAGAACTTTTCCGCAGCCGATGTCGTAATCGGCTCCGGGCTGAACTTTGCGATCCGCATCTTCAAGATGGTGCCGTCGCGCCCGTCATTCGACGCCTATATCGCGCGCTGCGCAGCGCGGCCCGCATTCCAGCGCGCCGAGAAGTTGGCGTCCGGGCAGTAAAGCTTATTCCGGCGGCAGGTTCTCCGGCCGCGGCTGCAGCACCACGTTGAACCCGGAATCGACGTAATGGATCTCGCCGGTCACTCCGCCGGCGAGATCGGACAGCAGATAAAGCGAGGAGCCGCCAAGCTCGTCCAGCGTGACCCCGCGTCCCAGTGGCGAGTGCTTCTGCTGAAACGCGAACATCGCCCGTGCATCGCCGATCACGGAGCCGGCGAGCGTGCGCACCGGGCCGGCGGAGATCGCATTGACGCGGATGCGCTGTGGGCCGAAATCGGCGGCGAGATAGCGGACTGAAGATTCCAGCGCCGCCTTCGCGACGCCCATCACATTGTAGTTCGGCATTGCGCGCATCGCAGCGCCATAGGTGAGCGTGATCATCGACCCGCCGTCGGTCATCAAGGACACGGCGCGCTTCGCCACCTCGGTAAAGGAGAAGCAGGAGATCAGCATCGTGCGCAGGAAATTCTCGCGGGTGGTGTCGGCATATCGCCCGCGAAGCTCGTTCTTGTCGGTGAAGCCGATGGCATGAACGAGAAAATCGAGGCGGCCCCACGCCTTGCTCAGCGCCTCGAACACGCTGTCGACGCTGGCGATGTCCTCGACATCGCAAGGCAGCACGATGTCGGATCCAACCGTCTGCGCCAGCGGCCGCAGCCGCCTGGCCTGCGCGTCACCCTGATAGGTGAAGGCCATCTGTGCGCCGTGGGCGGCGAGCGTCCTGGCGATGCCCCAGGCGATCGAATGATCATTGGCGACGCCCATGATCAGCCCGCGCTTGCCGTTCATTAGCTCGTGCATGGGATGGTGCTTTCTAACTGCCGGGGATGGTCTCTGCTGCGCGCGCAGAGCAGCTCTGTCTGCACCTCGCCAGCAGACGCGCCGGCCGTCAAGATATTGAGACCGGCACCCGCGCGATTTCCTCACCAACATGGCCCCTCTCGGGCCATGCGGAATGATCAAGCGTCGAGCTGCTTGAAGACGAGCGTGGCGTTGGTACCGCCGAACCCGAACGAGTTCGACAGCACGGTGCCGAGCTTGGCGTTGTCGATGCGCTTGCGCACGATCGGCATGTCGGCAAACGCCGGATCGAGCTCGGTGATGTTGGCGCTTTCGCAGATGAAGCCGTTCTTCATCATCAGAAGCGAGTAGATCGCCTCCTGCACGCCGGTCGCGCCGAGCGAGTGGCCGGTGAGCGCCTTGGTGGCCGCGATCGGCGGGCACTTCTCACCCGTGCCGAACACCTTGCGGATCGCCTCGATCTCGGGCGGATCGCCGGCCGGAGTCGAGGTGGCATGCGGGTTGATGTAGTCGATCTTGGTCTTCACCGTCGACAGCGCCATCTGCATGCAGCGCTCCGCCCCTTCGCCCGACGGAGCGACCATGTCGTAGCCATCGGAGGTCGCGCCATAACCGACGAGCTCGGCATAAATCTTGGCGCCACGGGCCTTGGCGCGCTCGAGTTCCTCGAGCACGACGACGCCGGCGCCGCCGGCGATCACGAAACCGTCGCGCGTGACGTCATAGGGGCGCGAGGCTGTTGCCGGCGTTTCGTTGTGCTTGGACGACATCGCACCCATCGCGTCGAACAGCACCGACAGGCTCCAGTCAAGCTCCTCGCAGCCGCCGGCAAACATCATGTCCTGCTTGCCGTACTGGATCATCTCGTACGCATTGCCGATGCAGTGATTCGAGGTCGCGCAGGCCGACGAGATCGAGTAGTTGACGCCCTTGATCTTGAACCAGGTCGCCAGCGTGGCGGAGGCTGTCGACGACATCGCCTTCGGCACTGCGAAAGGCCCGACGCGCTTCGGCCCCTTGGTGCGGGTGATATCGGCGGCTTCCACCAGCGTGCGGGTCGAAGGCCCGCCCGAGCCCATGATGATGCCGGTTCTGACGTTGGAAACCTCGTTCGCTTCCAGGCCGGAATCCAGGATGGCCTGCTCCATCGCGACATGATTCCAGGCCGCGCCTTGGCCAAGAAAGCGCATCGCGCGGCGATCGACGACATCTGACGGATCCAGGGTCGGCGCACCCTGCACCTGCGAACGGAAACCGAGCTCCGCATATTTCTCGGCACGGGTAATGCCCGACTTCGCCTCATAGAGGCTCGCCAGCACTTCCTGAGTGTTGTTGCCGATCGATGAGACGATGCCCATCCCGGTGATGACAACCCGCCTCATGTCCGCCTCGCCCTAACCTTTTCTTGCGCGATCACGCCTGCTCCAATGTCTATCTTGGCCCTCCGCCGGTTCAAGACGGCGCGGCCCCTTGCTTGAACAAGCCGACCTTCAGATCCTTGGCGCGATAGATAATCTCGCCGTCCATGGAAAGCCACCCGTCGGCAATACCGAGCACCAGCTTTGAGCGCATCACGCGCTTGATGTCGACTTGGTACACAACCTTGCGGACCGTCGGCATGATCTGGCCGGAAAATTTCAGCTCACCCAGGCCGAGCGCCCGGCCGCGTCCTTCACCGCCGATCCAGCCGAGGTAGAAACCCACCATCTGCCACAGCGCATCCAGGCCGAGGCAACCCGGCATCACCGGGTCGTTCTTGAAATGGCAGCTGAAGAACCAGAGATCCGGGTTCACGTCGAGCTCGGCCCGCACCAGGCCCTTGCCGAATTCACCGCCCGCTTGGGTAATTTCCGTGATGCGGTCGAACATCAGCATCGGCGGCAGCGGCAGCTGGGCATTGCCGGGCCCAAACAGCTCGCCACGCCCGCAAGCCAGCAGATCCTCGTATTCATAAACGCCGCGCCGATCCAGCATTCTCAACCAGTCTCCTCAACGATCTCCGATGGAGATTTTTGCGCGAAATTGGACCTGTGTCGCCGTTCAAGCGCCCGTTTACCAAACTCGGCACGGACAGCTTGTGCCAGGCTCCATGAGGTAAAAATACCTTTAGGCAAATACCTGACGACAGCGACGCCAGACGGCAAGCTCAAGGCAAGATGGCGCTCGTGCCCCGGCTCCGACAAGCAAATGTCCGATCCGCCACACCAGCCCTTGCCGAAACGGGCCATTCCGGTCCGGCCGCTCTCTAACATAGGGGCGCTCCGTGGCAAAGCGCCGTGATCCAGGTAAATCGCCGCATCCAAACCGCAGCGCCCAGGACGCCAGTGCAATTTAGGGGCGTTCTAGATAGGGTCAGTTGCGAAGCGCTTGCATGTGAAGCATTTCCTCTCCATATATCAAAGCGGGTAAGTATGAATTGCGGTGCTTGAAGTGGACGCGAGCGACAACGCATCGATCGTGAGGGATGACCGGGCCGGCCATGAAAGGGCGGGCAAGGCGCGGGAGCCTGCGCTTAACGGCTGTCCCTGGCACGACGTGAATGAAATGCTGCAGGCCGCCGGCCTGCGTCCGACGCGCCAGCGCATGGCGCTGGGCTGGCTGCTGTTCGGCAAGGGCGCGCGGCATTTGACCGCAGAAATGCTCTACGAGGAAGCGACGCTGGCCAAGGTTCCGGTGTCACTGGCAACCGTCTACAACACGCTGAATCAGCTCACTGACGCAGGCCTCCTGCGTCAGGTCAGCGTCGACGGCACCAAGACCTACTTCGACACCAACGTCACCACCCATCACCATTTCTACCTCGAGAACAATCACGAGCTGGTCGACATTCCCGATCAGCATCTGGCGCTGACCAAGCTGCCCGAGGTTCCCGAGGGCTACGAAATTTCACGGATCGACATGGTGGTGCGCCTGCGCAAGCGACGCTGAGACACCGCGACAACGAGAATGTCTGCATCATGGCCGGGCTCGCCCCGGCCATTTGATTTGAAGCAGAACGCCTCAGTTCACCTGCTCGTCGGCGTAGACGCCCCAGAGCCGCTGCTGCTCGATCCAGCCATCGAAGCCGTTGCCGGCGACGTGGCACCAGCCGCCATCGCATTTCTTCACTTGCGCGATCACGCCCGCCTGCAGGCGCGCCGTGACCGAACTCTTCTCGTCGGCGCTCTCGTAGAGCGAAGCGAGATCATCCTTCTTCTTCATGGTCACCACCGCAGTGCGGCGGCCCGACAACAGCGAGTGATACACCCAACCTTCGGCGCCTTCGGAATCACGCACCCGGCGCCAGTTCTCATATTCGGCGGTGATCTCGACCGGCAGACCTGAGCGGGTATAGACCCAGGCCACATCATTGTCCTTGGTCGGACCGGCCCGCACATTAACGTGGTCGGATTTCAAGCTGACATAGCGCGGCACCGGCAGGCCGCTGGTGGTGGGTGTGGAATCCTTTGCCGACGCATCCGGGCTGACGGCAATCCCCAGCAAGCCCGTGACGAGCAGCACGAACGAAGACAAACGCCCCAACGCCATCAAACGCAACTCACTCTCCCTCGTCAGATTGACGCCTCGGCTCAGGTCGAGTGCATGCAATCTTTCGCCCAATCCCCATCGACCCGCCGGATACCCCCCTTGTACGTTCGGGAGCTTGCCGGGTTGGTCCTGCGCCTTGTCTTGAGCCGGTCTTCTGCTACAGAGGACCGACACAACGGCCAGGACGCGGCTTAACGTCCGGCGACTCCTTTCAAGGGACGGATCGGGAACCCACCACAGATCCGAGGAGACCATCCCAGGGAACGCCGGCACAGGCTGCGACGGTAGTTTCGGCGAACCGGGTTAATGAGGTCTGAAGGATCTCATGAGAGCAGGACATGTCGGTTAGGAAAAAGCCTCTCGTCGTCGTCACGCGCAAGCTGCCGGACTCGATCGAAACCCGCATGCGCGAGCTGTTCGACGCGAGGCTCAATCTCGACGACGAACCGATGAGCACGGAGCAGCTGGCGGAAGCCGTGCGCACCGCGGACGTGCTGGTTCCCACGGTGACCGATCACATCAGCGCCGACATTCTGAATGTGTCCGACGGCAAGCTGCGACTGATTGCCAATTTCGGCAACGGTGTCGACAATATTGACGTGACCGCAGCGGTCGCGCGCGGCATCACGGTGACAAACACGCCGAAGGTGCTCACCGAAGACACCGCCGACATGACCATGGCGCTAATTCTCGCCGTGCCGCGGCGGTTGATCGAAGGCGCCTCGATCCTGACTGAGGGCAAGAACTGGGCGGGCTGGTCACCGACCTGGATGCTCGGCCACCGCATCGGGGGAAAAAGGCTCGGCATCATCGGCATGGGGCGCATCGGCCAGGCGGTGGCACGCCGCGCCCGCGCCTTCGGCCTGCAGATCCACTACCACAATCGGCGTCCGGTGGCGCCGCGCATCGCCGAAGAGCTGGGCGCGACCTATTGGGAAAGCCTCGATCAGATGCTGGCGCGCATGGACATCATCTCGGTGAATTGTCCGCACACGCCGGCGACGTTTCACTTGTTGTCGGCGCGGCGTCTGAAGCTGATCCGCAAGGACGCCTACATCGTCAATACCGCGCGTGGCGAGGTGATCGACGAAGAGACAATGACGAAGCTGATCGAAGCCGGTGACATCGCCGGCGCCGGGCTCGATGTGTTCGAGCATGAGCCCGCGGTCAACCCGCGTCTGGTTCGCTTGGCCAAGGCCGGGAAGGTGACGCTGCTGCCGCATATGGGCTCGGCCACGATCGAGGGCCGGGTCGAGATGGGCGAAAAGGTCATCATCAACATCAAGACCTTCCTCGACAACCACAAGCCGCCGGATCGCGTGCTGCCGAGCATGCTGTAGGCCACGGCTTCTGCGTCATCCTCGATGTCGTGATCGCGCGTGTCATGATGTGCGTCGGTGCCGTCACATTGCAGGTG
>NZ_CAFK01000051.1 GCF_000239815.1 Bradyrhizobium sp. STM 3843
GGCCGAGCGCGAGCATCTGCCGCTCGCCGCCGGAGAGTGTGCCGGCGGCTTGGCGCTGCCGTTCCCGAAGGCGAGGAAAGCGATCATAGACCTCGTCGAGCGTCTTCTGCACGCCCGAGCGGTCGGGCAGGCTGTATGAGCCGAGGAGAAGATTGTCGGCAACCGACATTTCGGAGAACAGCTCGCGCTTCTCCGGGACAAGGCACAGCCGGCGCTCGACGCGGTCTTCGACCGACATCCTGCCGATGTCGCTGTCCCGGAAAACCATGCGGCCGCGCGATGCGAGCAGGCCGATGGCCGCCATCAGCAGTGTGGTCTTGCCGGCGCCGTTGGGGCCGATGACGGTGACGATCTGCCCTTCCTCGACCGACAGCGAGACGTTGCGGACTGCTTCGACATTGTCGTAGCAGACCGTCACATCGATCATGGAAAACATCGTGGTCACGCGACGCCTCCAAGATAGGCCTCTTGAACCCGCTCATCGCTGCGGATCGCGGCCGGAGCGCCTTCGCAGAGCTTGGATCCGAAATCGAGCACCACGATGCGATCGACCAGCGACATCACGAACTCCATGTCATGCTCGACGATCAGGATGGTCAGATGATCCGCCCGCAGCGACCTGAGCAGTTCGGCAAGCCGCAGCTTCTCCTGGCGGCGAAGACCCGCCGCCGGCTCGTCAAGCACCAGGAGTGCCGGGTCCGCGGCCAGCGCACGGGCGATTTCCAGAATGCGCTGGTTGCCGAGCGGCAGATTGCCGGCGAGGTCGAACGGCTTTTCGCCGAGCCCGACGCGTTCAAGCTGCGTCTGCGCCTCGTGCCTGGCGCTGGCCTCCTCGCGCCGGTTGAGGCGGAAGGCGCCGGCGAACAGGCCGGTGTGCGTGCGCGCGTAGGTGCCGAGCATCACGTTTTCCAACAGGCTCATGCGCGGCCTCAGCTTCACATGCTGGAATGTTCGCGCCACCCCGGCGCGGGCAATGCGGGATTGCGCATCGCCCGTGATCGGACGTCCGGCAAAGACAATTTCGCCCTTGTTGACTCTGAGCGCACCGGTCAGGCAGTTGAACATCGTGCTCTTGCCGGCGCCGTTGGGCCCGATGACGGCGACAATTTCGCCGGACCGCACCTCGAAGCTGACATTGTTGAGCGCGATCAGACCGCCGAACCGGCGTTCGGCGCTATCGACTTTCAGAAGGAGTTCGCCCGGCTTCGGTTGCACGCGACGGGGCAGGGGCGGCGCCGGTTGCGGCCGATCGCGCTTGGCTTTCGGCAGATAGCGCGCGACGAAGGGAACGATCCCCTGTCGCGCCCACTGCAGGAACAGGATGAACAGAGCGGAAAATGCGACGGTCTCGAGTTGGCCGGAGGCGCCCTTGGCGATCAGCGGCAGATAATCCTGTACGCTGTTCTTGAGCAGGGTGACGATGGCGGCGCCGACCACGCCACCGAGCAGGCTGCCCGCGCCACCGACCATGGACATCATCAGATATTCGATGCCCATGCTGGCATCGAACGGCCCCGGGCTGATGAAGCGGCTCATATGGGCGTAGAGCCATCCCGAAAGCGAGGCCAGGAAAGCCGCGATCACGAAGGTCGCGAGCTTGATCCGGAAAGCATTGATGCCGAGGCTCTCGACCAGGGTATTGCCGCCGCGGAGCGCGCGCATGGCGCGGCCGAGCCGGGAGTCCAAGAGGTTGTAGCCGAGCACGAGCACCGCAACGACGATGCCCCAGATCAGGAAATAGATCTGCGCGCTGGACGTCAGCACAATCCATCCGAAGCTGATCGGCGGGATCGACGAGATGCCGTTGAAGCGGCCGAGCCCCTCGACATTGCCGAACAGGAAGCCGATTGCGAGACCCCATGCGACAGTGCTGAGCGAAAGGAAATGACCCTGAAGCCGCAGCGTGACCACGCCGAGAACGGTTGCCACCCCGCACGTCAGGGCCACGCCGAACACCAGTCCGAGCCAGGGCGAATACCCGTTCAGCGCGGAGACCCAAGCCGTCGCATAGGCCGCGACGCCGACGAACGCCGCCTGTCCGAACGACACGATCCCGCCGACCCCGGTGAGGAGTGCGAGGCCGATGGCGACCAGCGAATAGATGCCGATATAGTTCATCAGCGTGATGCTGAACGGACTGAGGACGAAGGGGGCGGTCGCGAGACACAGCACGGCGACAATGGCGGCGAGCCTGATGTGAAGGCGCGTCATTCCTCGATCTCCTCCTCCGAATGCAGCGAGGCGAGGGATCGCCAGATCAGGATCGGGATCAGGAGCGAAAAGACGATGACATCCTTCAGCGCGCTGCTCTCGAAAGACGCAAAGCTTTCAAGGATGCCGACGCCGACAGCGCCGATCGCCGCACCGGGGTAGCTGGTCATGCCGCCGACGATGGCGCCGACGAAGGCTTTGAGGCCGAGCAGGAAGCCGGAGTCGTAGAACACGGTGTTCACCGGCGCGATCAGGATGCCAGACACGCCGGCCATGAGCGAGCCAAGGAGATAGGCGATCGTGCCGGCGCGCTCAGGTCGTATGCCCATCAGGCGGGAGCCGGTCCTGTTTACCGCTGTGGCACGCAGCGATTTGCCGACCAGCGTGAAGTCGAAGAAGAGATAGAGGAGGCCGCTGAAAACGAGTGCTGCGAGCACGATCAGCATGGTCTGCCCCGAGATCAGCACGCCCGCGAACTCGGTCGAGAGCGAGGTCAGCGGATCGGTCCGGACCCCTTCGGGGCCGAAGAACAAGAGGCCAAGGCCGACCAGCGCGAAATGCAGCGCCACGGACACCGTCAGCAGCAGGAGCACGCTGCCGTCGGCGATCGGGCGGAACACGATCCGATCCAGAAGCGGGGCAATAGGCGCGATCAGCATCAGCGCGAGCACGAGCCTGACGGCGAGCGGAGGATCGGCGCGCATCACGAGCCAGGCGGCGCCGACCACGACCAGCGGAAGCACCAGGTAGAAGACAACCGCGCGGGGCAGGAGCCGGAGCTCGCCGCCGCGTACGAGCGAGATGATTTCCATCAGGGTTGCAAGGCAGGCCAGCACGACGACCAAGGTCCCCGTGCCCGGAAAGCGCTTTGCGTCGAGGGCGGCCAGCGTCAGCGCGGTGAACGCGGCGATGTCGCCGAAGGGAATGAAGATGACGCGCGTCACCGTGAAGATCAGGACCGTCCCGATCGCCACCAGGGCGTAGACGGCCCCGGTGGCGATCCCGTCGATCGCAAGAATGGCTGCGATGTCGCTCGTCATTGAGACGTCGTTTCCTCGTTACGACTGCCGGTCTGCCGTTTCTCGACTACGGCGCGTACTTCCAGGCGCCGTCGGTCAGGCGGACGACGACAAGAGAGCGCTCGTCCACGCCTGTGACCGAGCCTGGCTTGAAGTTGTAGATGGCGTGCACACCCGGCAGCTCCTTGGTGCTGAGGATCGCATCGCGCAGAGCGGTGCGGAACTCGGCAGTCCCAGGCTTTGCGGACTTGAGTGCGCGCTCGGCGGCATTGGCGAAGATCAGCCAGGCGTCGAAGGAGTAGGCAGAAAACCCGTCGGTGGTCGGTATATTATGGGTCTTCTGGTAGACCGCACGGAACTCCAGTGCGAGCTTCTTTGCGAAATGATCGTCGGGCAGTTGCTCGGCCACGATGACGGGGCCTGCCGAGACCTGGATGCCCTCGGCCGCCTTGCCACCGACGTGCACGAAGTCCGGATTGACCAGCGCCACCGTGCCGTAAGTCTTACCCTTGAAGCCACGCTCAGAAAGGCTCAGGAGCGGCAGCGCGCCCTGCGTGCCCGACCCGCCGTCCAGGACGGCATCAGGCCGCGCGGCGAGCACCTTGAGGGTCTGTGCGGTGACCGAGGTGTCGGTGCGGGCATAGCGCTCGTTGGTCTGCACCTTGATGTCGTCGATCGCCTCGGCGGCTTTGGCGCCATTATAGACAAGGTCGCCCCAGGCATCGGAGAAGCCGATATAGCCGATGTTCTTCATCCCGTCGCGCTTCATGCGGTCGGCGACGATCTTGACGAGGAGCGAAGCCGGCTGCGGCACCGCGACCACCCACTGTTCTGGCGATTCAGGAAGCTTGCCGATAGGCGATACCGCGATCATCGGCACTTTCAGCTCACTCGCCACCGCCGCCATGGCGATGGTCGAGGGCGCCGTTGCAGTGCCCATCAAAAGATCCACCTTTTCTTCTTCCACGAGCTTGCGCGCATTGCGGGTCGCGGTCGACGGATCGGAGCCGTCGTCGAGCTGGATCAGGCGGATGGTCTCGCCGCCGATGGTCTTCTTGTATTCATAGGCGGCATTGATGCCGCGCCCGTAGGGGATGCCGATCGAGGAGCCTGGTCCGCTCAGTGACGTGACGAAGCCGATCGTGATGTCGGCCTGCGCAGCCGGTGCTGCGAACATGCCGGCGACAAGTGCAAGTAAGCTCAGAGTCCTGCGCATGTGCGTCTTCCTCGGTTGGTGCTGGACAGGAATGCCTCGAAGCTGCCGAACGGCGAGCCCGAGCGACGAATGAACCGACTGAAAGCGGTGCTGTAGCGCCGCATCCCGGGCGCGACCGAAGAGGTTTTGCTCGGCGGGGCGTCAGCAGCCATGGCGTTGGTTGCCGCTCGAACAGCTGGCCCATCGGGGAATGCGGGCGGGCCTTTGCCGACGCAATGAAAGGCCGTCAGCCCGGCCGCGATGCGCGACCGGTGATGCTGCTGCTGCCGCCGGCTGTTCGAGCACGGCGATGATCCACGCGATCGAGTCTCTCAAAATCGGTGCCCTGCAACATCATTGTCATGGCCGCCGGTCCTGACCGGCGAGGAATTACTTAAAGCCTAAAGTATTGCCGGTGGGGCCGTCAACACGTGTCACGGCGCTGTCAGAAAAAATGTTATTGCATACAATTCCGCAGGAGCGCGGCGGCTTCCTCGCCTGACGGCCGTCTGAAAATGCCGTGTTCGCGCTGCCGCGAGGCGACAGTTGTCGCCGCCGCAGCGGGCATTTGACGCACGAATTAGTTTATGATTGAAATATATTCATCGGCAGCCGACGACCGATCCTCCGACCACCGCTTGAGGAGAAGGACGATGCGCATCTTCTGGCAGAGCTTCGTTGATGCAAGCGTGAACGCGCCCTACATGGCGCTGCTGTCGGAATATCTCAACAACATCGCCGCGCCCGGCACGACGGTTCATGTCGAGGGCATTTCGCCGCCGGACCGGGAGTTCGGCCGGCTTGCGGAGTTGCGTTGTGCCGTCCAGGCCATCGACAACGGCATCGCGGCCGAGGAGGGCGGGTTCGACGCCTTCGTGATGGGACATTTCCAGGACCCTGGACTCTACGAGTTGCGCTCGGCGCTCGACATTCCCGTGATCGGGACCGGCGAGGCGACGTTGCTGGCGGCGTCGCAACTCGGCCGGCGGCTCGGTCTTGTGACGATCGATCCTGTCTTCGAGGTCTGGCACTACGAGCAGGCAGAGCGTTACGGCCTCGGCGATCGCGTGGTTCACGTCACCGGGCTTGGCTGCAAGCCGGAGGATTTCGCCAGCGCGTTCGCCGGAGACCACGCCGCGCAGGCCCGCATGATTGGGGATTTTGTCGCCTGCGCCCGTCCGCTGGTGGAGCGCGGCGCCGATGTCGTGATCCCGGCCGGTGTGCTGCCAGGCCTTCTGATCGGTCGGGAGCATGGCCTCAAGGTCGGGCACGCGCCGGTGGTCAACTGTGCGGCCGTGGCGCTGAAGAGTGCCGAGATGTGGGTGCAGCTCCGGCAGCTCAATGGCACCGAGCCCAGTCGCGGGCCGAGTTTCAGGCGGCCCAGCGCCCAGGCGCGCGGCGATTTCCGCGCGCTGCTTGCCCGCAACAGCCGTTAATCCCGGAGTCCAAGTCATGATGCGTCCTGAAAAGATTCTGTACGAGACCGAGGTGACGGCGACCGGCGGGCGGGACGGCAAGGCCGTCAGCGACGACGGTCTATTGTCGGTGTCGCTGTCGCTGCCGAAGTCGCTGGGCGGCTCCGGGGACGTAGGCACCAATCCCGAGCAGCTCTTTGCGGCCGGTTACGCCGCGTGCTTTCTCGGCGCGGTCAAGCTCGTCGCGCGCACCCGGAAGGTCGCGCCATCCAGCGAGCCCTCGGTGACCGCGAATGTTGGGATGGGTCCGATTCCCCTCGGATATGCGCTCGCTGTCGAACTGAAGGTCGACCTGCCCGGTGTCGAGAAATCGGTGGCCGAAGAGATCGTCGCAGGCGCGCATGAGCGTTGTCCCTATTCGAACGCGACTCGCGGCAATATTGACGTGAAACTGACAGTGATCTGAGGCGGATGAACGAGGCGGGCGGTTGGTGACGAAGACCTTGCGCACACCTTACGACGGCGTCGTGATGGCGACGCCCGTCACGATTCCCTATGTGCGCTATTCCGTCGAAAGCGCGCAATGGTGGATCGGCCGCGCGCTGAGCGCGCTCGTCGCGCAGTCCGGCATCAAGGTCTCCGACATCGACGGTCTGTGCGTCTCCAGTTTCACCATGGGCACTGACAGCGGGATCGGACTGACGCAGCATTTCGGGCTGTGCGTGCGATGGCTGGATACGATTCCGCTCGGTGGCGCCAGCGCGATCGCAGCGTTGCGGAAGGCAGCGCGCGCGGTTCAGGCGCGCGACGCCGACATCGTGGCGTGTGTCGCCGGCGACACCAACCACGTCGATTCGTTTCGGCTGACACTGGAGAACTTCTCGCGGTTCAACCAGGATGCGGTCTATCCCTACGGCGCTGGCGGCGCCAATTCCAGCTTCGCGCTGATTGCGCGCAACTACATGCGGACGTTTGGTGTTACGCGCGAGGATGTCGGCCGGATCGCCGTCGCCCAGCGCGCCAATGCCTTGCGCAATCCGCATGCGCTGATGAAGTCGCCACTAACGATGGAGCAATATCTGGCGGCGCGGCCGATCTCGGATCCCATCCATCTCTTCGATTGTGTGATGCCGTGCGCCGGCGCCGAGGCCTTCCTGGTGATGCGGGACGAGACCGCAGCGTCGCTCGGGCTGAAAGCCGCGCGGCTGCTTTCAACCATCGAGCGGCACAATGCCTTTGCCGACGATCCGATGCAGGTGCGCGGCGGCTGGGCGATGGACGTCGGCGAGCTTTATGCGATGGCCGGGGTGAAGACTGACGATCTCGACCTCGTGCAGACCTATGACGACTATCCCGTCATCACGATGATGCAGTTCGAGGATCTCGGCTTCTGCAAGAAGGGGGAGGGGGCCGAGTTCGTGCGCCAGCACGATCTCACCATCGACGGCGACTTTCCGCACAACACGTCGGGCGGGCAACTCTCGGTTGGGCAGGCCGGCGCCGCCGGCGCCTATCTCGGTCTGGTCGAAGGGGTGCGCCAGGTCCTGGGAATCGCGGGGCCGACCCAGGTCAAGGATGCAAGGATCGCTTTGGCCTCGGGCTTCGGCAT
This sequence comes from Bradyrhizobium sp. STM 3843, assembly GCF_000239815.1. Lineage (GTDB taxonomy): Bacteria > Pseudomonadota > Alphaproteobacteria > Rhizobiales > Xanthobacteraceae > Bradyrhizobium. Next base: position 7,450 of record NZ_CAFK01000051.1, read on the forward strand.
GATCAACTACGACCGTGGTCTCGCCTCCGGGGCCGCAATTTTTGCAGGGCCTTCGCGATGATCGATCCGATTAAGCCGCCCCCGCGCAAGAACCCGCTGTTGCGGACGCGGCTGCCTGCCTCGCCGCCGCG
>NZ_CAFK01000050.1 GCF_000239815.1 Bradyrhizobium sp. STM 3843
GCGACGAGGGGAGAGGTGGACCGCCTGTGCGGATCGAATGTTGTTCGAGCCCACCATGTTGCTCAGCTCCGGATGTCCATCGCGCTGCGCAGGCCGTCGCTCAAGAGATTGAAGCAAATCGAGACCGCGAAGATCATCACACCGGGCAAAGCCGCAACCCACGGATTGACGTAGATCGCGGTGCGCAGCGTATTCAGCATCAGCCCCCATTCCGGCTCCGGCGGCTTGGTGCCGAGTCCGAGGAAAGAGAGACCGGCGGCGAGGATCATCGAGACCGAGATCAAGCCGGTGGCGTAGACGAAGATTGGTCCCAGCACATTGCCCAGCATGTGTGCGCGCATGATGGTGAAGGCGCCCGCGCCCGAGGCGCGCGCCGCCTCGACGAAATCGCGGTTGCGCACGCCGGTGGTGACGCTCTCGGCGACGCGCGTGATCTGCGGCACGAACACGATGGTCAGCGAGACGATCGAGTTGAGGATACCGGCGCCGAGCGCACCGGAGATCGCGATCGCGAGCAGCACCGAGGGAAAGGCGTAGAATACGTCGATGGTGCGCATGATCGCGGTGTTGACCCAGCCGCCGACATAGCCGGCGACGAGGCCGAGCATAGTGCCGATGCCAAAGGCGAAGATGACGGGCGAGATGCCGATCACCAGCGACAGCCGGCCGCCATAGATCAGTCGCGCCAGCATGTCGCGGCCCAGCTCGTCGGTGCCGAGCAGATAGCCCGGCGTGCCGATATGACGGAGCCGCCGGATCATCGAGCCCTGATAGGGGTCGGCGAGCCCGAGCCATGGCGCAAGCAGCGCCGAGACGAAGATCGCAAGCAGGATCGCGACGCAGACCATGCTGACCTTGTCTCGGGCGATGCGGCGGCCGACGGTCGCCCAATAACCGCGCGCCTTGGCGGCGGGGGCGGCCTGCAACGCGGCATCCTGCACAGCGCCGGAAGAGCTGATGCCCATCGCTAGCCCCGCTTGATGCGCGGATCGATCGCGGCCTGCGCGATGTCGACCAGGAGGTTGAGGATCACGAAGAACATCGCCAGCACCAGGATCGTGCCCTGCAGCAGCGGCAGGTCGCGCTGGAAGATCGCGGAGTTGAGCAATAGCCCCGAGCCGGGCCAGGAGAACACGGTCTCGATCAGGATCGAGCCGCCGAGCATGTAGCCGAGTTGCAGGCCCATGACTGCCAGCGCAGTCGGCGCGGCGTTCTTCAGCACGTGACGAAATACCTGGCGCTCACGCAGGCCCTTGGCGCGCAGTGCCTCGACGAAATCCTGGCTGAGAATATCGCCAGTGAGCGCGCGCACCGTGCGCGTGATGATGCCCATCGGGATCACCGAGGTCGTGATCGCCGGCAGCACCAGGAAGCGCAGATGCGCCCAGTCCCACGACCACGCCCCGGAGCCCGACGGTCCGGCGCCGACGGCGGGCAGCCAGTTCAGCTCGACCGAGAAGATGATGACCAGCACCATGCCGAGCCAGTAATGCGGCAGCGACACGCCCGCGATCGCGATTCCGGTCGCGACCTTGTCGACCCAGGTATCGCGGAAATAGCCGGCGATCAGGCCGAAGAACAGGCCGAGGGCGAAGCCGATGATTGCGGCTGCAATCGCAAGCGTCACGGTGTTGCTGACCGCGCGCATCACCTCGGCGAGCACCGGGCGACCGGTGGCGATGGAATTGCCGAGATCGCCATTGACCGCGCGCCACAGCCAGAGCCCGAACTGCACCGGCAGCGGACGGTCAAAGCCGTAGGCCGCGCGCAATTGCTGCGCGAGCTCCTGCGACGCATCGGCCGGCAGCACGGCCACCAGCGGATCGCCGGGCGTGATGTGGACGAGCATGAAACAGACCAGCGCGACCCCGAGAATAATCGGGATCGCATAGACGGTCCGCCTGGCAACGTAAGAGAGCACGTATCACCTGGTTTCTTCTCTTCTCCCTTTCGTCGGAGAAGGTGCTGATCTCCCCTCCCCCGCAAGGGGGGAGGGAGCGCAGCGGAGCAAGCAGCTAATCTCGGAGCCTTACGGCTCCACCGAGATCGGCGAGAAGTCGATGAACCAGCTCTTGGGCTGGATCACGCCCTTCACCTTCGGACTCATCGCGCGCGGGCCGACGTCGTGCGCCACGTAGAGGAAGGCGGCGTCATCGACCGAGGCCGCGTGCAGCTCGGCCAGCGCCTTGTCGCGCTCGGCCGGATCGAAGGTCTGCCGCGCCTTCTTCACCAGCTCATCGAACTTGGGATTGTTGATGTAGCCCCAATTGTTCGAGACCGGCGGCGCCATCGACGACTGCAGGAAGCGCACCAGCGCAAAGAACGGATCCATCGCCGCGTAGGTCACGTTGGTGGCGTTGGCGCCGTTGGCCGAGGGATCCTTGGCACCGCGCCGCCAATTGGTGAACAGCGTATTCCACTCGATGACGTCGAGCTTGACGTCGAAATAGCACTCGGCCAGCGCCTGCTGCAGATACTCGTTCATCGGCAGCGGCTGCATCTGGCCGGAGCCCGATGCCGAGGTCTGCACCTTCACCTCGAGATGCTTGTTCGGGCCGTAGCCGGCCTCCTGCATCAGCTTTTGCGCCGCTGCCTTGTCGTATTTGATCTCGAAGGTCACATTGCCGCGCCAAGGATGGCCGGGCTCGAAGGTGCCGGTCGCCGGCACCATCAGGCCGGCGAGCAGTCCGTCTTTCAGGCCTTCGCGGTCGACGCAGAGATTAGCGGCCTTGCGCACGCGAATGTCGTTCCAGGGCGAACCTTCGACGCGCGAGAACTGCCAGGGCCAGACGTGCGGCTGCTCATTGGCGTAGAGCTTGAAGCCGCGCTGCTTGATCTCAGGCAGCGCATCCGGCGCTGGGGCTTCGACCCAATCGACCTGCCCTGACAGCAGCGCCGCGGTGCGCGCGTTCGCCTCCGGCATCGGCAGCAGCACGAGCTTGTCAGTTTTCGGCACGCGCGCCTTGTCCCAGTAGTTGTCGTTCTTCGCGAGCTCCAGCCGTTCGCGTGGCGTGAACTTGACCATCTTCCACGGGCCGGTGCCCGAGGCGTCCTTCGAAAACGCATCCCAAGCAGCCTGCGACTTCGCCTTGGCGTCGGCGCCGCTTGCAGCGTCATAGAACTTCTGCCACTTGGCGGGGCTTGCCATGAACAGGTTGGTGAGATTGATCGGCAGGAAGCTGTCCGGCTCCTTGGTGATCAGCTCCACGGTCATGTCATCGATCTTGCGCGCCGACATCAAGGTCGGCATGCGCGAGGCGGTGACGCCGACCTGGCTCGGATCAAACTGCGGCGCGTCCTGCTTCAGCACCTTCTCGACGTTCCAGACCACCGCATCGGCATTGAACGGCGAACCGTCATGGAAGGTGACGCCGGGGCGCAGCTTGAAGATCCATTTGGTCTTGTCGTCGTCATTGACCTTCCATTCGGTGGCAAGGCCCGGAATCACCGCGCTCGGCTTCTCCGCCGACGACAGGTCCCACATCGTCAGACCGTCATACATGGTGACGCCGGTGAAGCGATTGCCTTCGAATCCCTGGTCCGGCTGGCCGAGCGTGCGCGGAATGTCGGCCGCGGTCATGCCGATGCGCAGCACGGATTCCGCACCCGCACGCGCCGGCAACATGACGACGGAGACCGTCGCCAACATCGCGGCCGCAAAGGCCGCTTGCCCATTCCAGGAATTCGCACAACGCAACAGCACGATCGCAGTCTCCAACTTGGCTGGCTAATTGTTGAGCAGCGGTATGCAACGGCTATGCCAAGGAGGACATTTTCGGGGCAGCTGCGGCGATTGATCACAACTGTTTGTATTCAAACGATCTTCACTCGGCCTTGGCATCCCGCTTGCAGCTTTGGACACGTCAAATTCGAGCGAATTTTCCGCGTCGCCTTCATCCGGATCGGAGCTTCCCGCATGCATCACCGTCTCTCGCTGCTTGCCGCCGCAGTGGCGGTCAGCCTGTCCGCGCTGTCAGCGCACGCCGAAACCGTGGTGCGCTACGGCATGTCGATGGCCGATATTCCCCTGACCACGGGCCAGCCCGACCGCGGCGCCGGCGCCTATCAGTTCACCGGCTATACGATCTACGATCCGCTGGTGGCCTGGGACATGAGCACGGCCGACAAGCCCGGCAAGCTGATCCCGGGGCTTGCGACCGAGTGGAAGGTCAATGATGCTGACAAGACCAAATGGCGCTTCACTTTGCGCAAGGGCGTCAAGTTCCACGACGGCAGCGACTTCAATGCCGACGCCGTAATCTGGAATCTGGACAAGGTGCTCAATGATAAGGCACCGCAGTTCGATAAGCGGCAGAGCGCCCAGGTGAAGACCCGCCTGCCTTCGGTCGCCAGTTACGCCAAGATCGACGACAATACGATCGAGATCACGACCAAGACCGTTGACTCCTTCTTCCCCTACCAGATGCTCTGGTTCCTGATTTCGAGCCCGGCCCAATATGAGAAGCTCGGCAAGGACTGGGACAAGTTCGCCAGCCAGCCGTCCGGTACCGGGCCCTTCAAGCTGACCAAGCTGGTGCCGCGCGAGCTCGCCGAACTCAGCAGGAACACCGACTACTGGAACAAGGATCGCATTCCGAAGGTCGACAAGCTGATACTGGTGCCGATGCCGGAGGCGCTGACCCGCACCAACGCGCTGCTGGCGGGCCAGGTCGATTTGATCGAGACGCCGGCGCCCGATGCCGTGCCGCAGCTCAAAGCCGCCGGCATGAAAATCGTCGACAACATCACGCCGCATGTCTGGAACTATCATCTGAGCGTGCTGCCCGGCTCGCCCTGGACCGACATCCGCTTGCGCAAGGCGCTCAATCTCGCGATCGATCGCGACGCGGTGGTCGGGCTGATGAACGGCCTCGCCAAGCCTGCGAAGGGCCAGGTCGATCCGTCGAGCCCGTGGTTCGGCAAGCCGACGTTCGACCTGAAATATGATCTGGCGGCCGCGAAGAAGCTGGTCGAGGAAGCCGGCTATTCGAAGGACAAGCCGCTGAAGACCACCTTCATCATCGCGCAAGGCGGCACCGGCCAGATGCTGTCGCTGCCGATGAACGAATTCCTGCAGCAGAGCTTCAAGGAGATCGGCATCGACATCGACTTCAAGGTCGTCGAGCTGGAAACGCTCTATACGCATTGGCGCAAGGGCGCAGCCGACGAAATGAACGCCGGCATCACCGCCAACAACATCGCCTATGTCACCTCCGATCCGCTCTATGCGATCGTGCGCTTCTTCGCTTCCGACCAGATCGCGCCTGTCGGCGTCAACTGGGGCGGCTACAAGAACCCCAAGGTCGACGCGCTGATCAACGAGGCCAAGCAGACCTTCGACCCCGCCAAGCAGGACGAGCTCATCGCACAGGCGCATGCGCTGGTCGTCGATGATGCCGCGTTGGTGTGGGTGGTGCATGACACCAACCCGCATGCGCTGTCGCCGAAGATCAAAAAGTTCGTGCAGGCGCAGCACTGGTTCCAGGACCTGACCACGATCGGGGTTGAGTGAGGCGACACCGTACCAAGGCTTCCCAAGGGCGCACCTTGTGCTACTGTCAAGCTGTCATCACCCGCGCAGGCGGGTGATCCAGTATCCGACGAAGCCGGGGAGCGAGGCTCTGCCAACAACATAAAGCAGCGATTACTGGATCCCCCGCCTTCGCGGGGTATGACGACGAGTGATGCAAGTGGGCCGCCCTTGCGCATCGGTAGATGCTGCAATCTCGTCGGGCCAACGAGACAAGCTATTTCGTCAGCAGCGCATAGGCGCCGTTCCAATCCTCGGGCGGCGGATTGGTCTGGTAGTTGCGGATGCGTGCTTCGTAGAGGTCGTAAAGCTTGGCGAGCTCCTGCCCCTGATCCGTCTTGCGCCCGCGCGCGATCGCGGCGAGCGCCTCCTCCCAGTCGCGACCGCGATAGGCCGCCAGCATCTCGATGGTGAGATTGCGCAGCCGCTGGAAGCGCTCGGAATACATCACGTCCTCGCGGCCGGCGATGGCATAGATCACCTCCGGCTCCTTCTTGCCCTTGACCATGATGAAGTCGAGCTCGAGGATCGCGAGCTGGTCCTTGACCGCGAGCGCGGTTGCTGAGCCGACGATGATTGGAAAGCCGTATTCCTTCGATTGCCCCTCGAGGCGCGACGCCAGATTGACGCTGTCGCCGAGCACCGAATAGTCGAAGCGCAGGTCCGAGCCGAGATTGCCGACCACGCAGATGCCGGTATTCAGGCCGACGCCGACCTTAAGCGGGATGTAGACGTGGCCGCCATGCTCCGCCTCGCTTTCGCGCTCCTTGTTCAGCGCATCGACTCGCTCCAGCATGTCGAGTGCGGCTTCGCAGGCGTTCAGCTGATGCGCGGCATCGTCGAGCGGGGCGTTCCAGAACGCCATGATGGCGTCGCCCATATATTTGTCGATGGTGCCCTTGCGTGCGATGATCGCGTTGGTGAGCGGCGTCAGAAAGCGGTTCATCAGCCGCGTCAATCCCTGCGGGTCCTGCTTGTAGCTCTCCGAGATCGTGGTGAAGCCGCGCACGTCGGAGAACATGATGGTCATTTCGCGCTCCTCGCCGCCGAGCACCAGCTTCTCCGGCGAATGCGCAAGCTGCTCCACCAGGGTCGGCGAGAGATACTGCCTGAACGCGGAGCGGATCTGGCGGCGCTGGCTCTGCTCGCGCACGAAGCTTGCGAAGATCAGGGTCAGATAGATCGCCGTGGTCGACAGCATTGGATAGGTGAAATCGACCAGCAGCCGGTACTGCATATAGCAATACCAGGAGATGCCGATCAGCACGGTTGCGAACACGCCGCCGACCACGACCAGCGTGACGGCCCCGAGCTGCGGCGCGAACGCGATCACGACCAGTCCCAACAGCATTGCGGCGGCCAGCTCCGTCGCCAGCCCCCAGTTCGGCTGCGACAGCACGGCGCCGGTCAGCGCCGTCTCGAGCACCTGGGCATGCACCTCGACGCCCGGCATCGCGGGCGAAACCGGCGTCGTCTTGATATCGTTGAGGCCGACGGCCGACGTTCCGACCAGCACCAGCTTGCCGGACACCTTGTCGAGCGGCACCTTGCCATCGAGCACGTCGGAAGCGGAGATGTAGATCGAGGGATCCTGCGCGGCGAAATGAACCCACAACTGACTGTTGGCGTCGGTCGGGATTTCCAGCCCCCGCAGGCGGATACTCTTGATGCCGGCCTCGTCCGCCTTCATCAGGATGGTGGGCGTTCCGGACACCACTCGCAGCATTTCGAGGCTGAGCGAGGGCATCATGACGCCCTGGGCGCGCAACACCATCGGCACGCGCCGAACGATGCCGTCACGCTCGGTCCGAATCGTAAACAGGCCGCGCCCGGCAGCCGTGGCTTCCAGGACCGGGACATTGCGAAGCAGGCCGGGAAACTCGAACAGGAACGGCTCCGCCTCGCCGCCGAGCGTCGCAAATCCGGTCACAGGCAGCGTCTTGTCCAGCTCCGTGGTGACGGTCGCCAATCCCGTCTCCCCCAGCACCACGTGCGCGCGGCGGATCGCATCCGCCAGGATCTGATCATTGCTCGGCAGCTCGCTCAATTTGCTGCGCGTCACCTCGTCCAGATAGCGCATCGTCTTGGCGACGAGCGCCGGATTGAGCCGGTCCGGCTCCGCAAACACGGCATCGAAGGCAATCACGGCCGCGCCGAGATTGGTCAAATTGATGATCATGTCGGCGATCTGGGTTCGCGACCACGGCCATTGACCGAGCTTCGCCAGGCTCTTCTCGTCGATGTCGACGATCACGACCGGCCGGATCGTCTTCACCCGCGGCTGAAGCAGCTGGAAATGGTCGAACGTCCGCAGGCGCAGCTCCTGCATCGGACCTGGATCCGCCAGACGCAAGGCGGCAAAGCCGATCAGCAGCACCAAGCAGAGCAGCCGCGCATAGCCGAACCTGCGCGCGAACCAGCGGGGCACTGCTTTCAATCGCCTCATGGGACCCCGCCGTCACGCCGCAAGGCGGCCGTCTGCTGATCAGCCTGACCTGTTATCCCCGAGCGCATCGCAGTTCGCAACGCCGGGCCGGCAATCCCGACGGGCCTGCCAGCCAGCACATTGTAGCGGATGTCAGACACACCACACTAGACGATGTGAAAATCGTTCTGATGCGCCTGCAGCTGCGCCAGGGTGACGCCCTTCAGCGTGATCGTCTCATTGGCTGCATCGGTGATGACCGTATCATGGCCCAGATTGGCGGCCTGGGCGCTGTTCAGGACAGCCTGGACGGAGTTGAACAGCGCGTGGTCGATCTGGATCGTATCCTTCTGGACATCGAAGTCGGCGATGGTCGCACTGTTGAAATGCGAATTGAACACGAAAGTATCGTTGCCGCCGTTGCCGAAGACCGTCACGCCGCCACCGACATTGTCGAAGCTGTCGTTCTGGGCCGTTCCGGCAACGACAGACGACCCGTTTCCGGTCACCGTCACGGTCAACGGCTGCTCGTCGAACGAGCCATGTCCGTCGCTGATCCTCGCCAGATAGGTTATCGTCAGCGTATCGCCGGGCTCGAGAAAATCGAGATCGGCGTTCGCCGGATGATAGCTCCAGTGCAGCACGTCGGCGCCGCCATCCGAGACGACACTGTCGAACGTCACGGCATCCGCCTTGACCAGGGAGTCGATGTTGGCCGTGGCCGGAAGATCGAACGACCCGTTATATTCGACGAAGCCCTTCCCGACCACCGAGGCTGACAACGTATCGCCGACATCACGGTCCAGCACCGTCAGGGTACCGGTCATGTTGCTCGCGAGCTTGACATGGGAGTCGTCGACCCAGCCGGCCGAGACGTTGTCGAGTTCGAACGCGTCGTGGGTGCTCGTCAGCACGACTTTGTTGAACGGCGCCAGATCCGAGAATTCGACATAGCCATTCGACGCGAATGAGCCTTGACCGCCATTGGCGAGCAGCGGCGCGACGGCGTCGCCGGAATACGACGCGACCAGCTTGGTGCCGTCGTAGAACGAGACGCTGTTGTAGCTATCGACCGAGCCCCAATACAGCCCGAAGCTGTTCATCGCGCTGTCGAAGCTGATCGTCTCCTGGGCGTGGCCGCCGATGCTGAGATAGTTCGTGTGGTCCTGGCCGTCACCCACAAAGGGCGCCGCCGAATCCGACGAGGAACCATGCACCACGCCGGCGTCGCCGGAGGCCGAGAACGAGGCATGCAACGCGTCGCTGTAGAAATTGCCGTGACCATGACCATTGTTCGAGGCCGATCCGGCAGAGACCTCGTCGAAGGTCTCGGTCGCCATGCCCTGGGCGCTCGTCACTCCGGCAGCGAGCACGGTCGGCGCTTTCGCGAGGATCACGGTCTGCACAGGCGGATTCGTTTCACCGACGATGACCGGCGTGTCCTCAGCCCCGGAGATGGTGACCGTCACCGGCACGTCGACCACGCCGCCATGCCGGTCGTCGATTTCGACCGTATAGGTGAGCTGCACCGAATGATCGATGCCGAGATAGTCGAAGATCTTGTCACTGGCCGTAAATGACCAGCCCTGCGAGCCCGTCGCGCCGTTCTGCGAATCTGTGAGGGGCCGGAGGAACAGCCAGCTTTTTACAACGTCAATGTCCGGCAGCCCGCTGCCGTCGCCGGAAACGGAGACGCCGGTCACTTTCACGAGATGCGTGTCGGTGACATCAGCATCGGTAAAGGTGATGGTGCCTCCGGCGGTATCCAACTGATTTGAGCCGGAGGTACCGGCGCGCTCGGGGATGGCACCGAGCTGGGCCTCGCTTGTGACAACAGGCGTGTCGTTGCTGCCGTTGATCGTGACGGTGACGGTCGTGGCAGCTTGACCGCCCTTGCCGTCGTCGACCGTGACTTTCGATGTCACGGTGAGGGTCTGGCCGGCGCCGAGGAAATCCAGCGCGCCGTCGGCGATCGAATAGGTCCAGTCGACGGCACCGTTGTTCGTGTTGCCGGGCTCGGCCGCGAGCGCCAGCGCATGCTTCAATGCGTCGATTTCGCCTGATGTCAGCGATGCGGAGATGTCGCAGCCATCTGCGGCAGTCCAGGTAACGGTTTGCTCGGCAATGCTCGCACTCGGCCGGTCGGTCAGGTCGATATCGGTGAAGTGAATCGTGCCACTCGCACTGTCGGCCACGGACGATCCGGTGGTGGAATGCTGTTCCGTCAGTTCGCCGTTCTGCGCGGCATCGGCAATAACAGGCGCATCGTCGGTCGCCTTCAGCGTGATCAACGTGCCACCGCTGCCGTCATTGGAGGCCGCGAATGCGGCGTTGCTGTAGTCAGCCCCGCTCAGCGTCAGGCTCACCGAGTGGCCGTCGCTGTCGCTGACCGTCAAGACGCCTGTGGCGGCATCATAGGACGCTGTGGGGTTATCGTTGAACTTGATGGCCGACAGGTCGAGCTTGTCTGAGACGTCGAGGCCCTCGATCTTGCCGTTGAAGCTTGCGGCGTCGAGCACGAACTCGCCGCCCTGACCGGCGAAATCGATCGTCTGCGCATATGAGCTGTTCAGCTCCAACCGGGCCCCGGCATCAACGATGATCGTGCCGCTGCCGGACATCGATCCGGTCAAGTCGAGCGTACCGCTCGTGATCTCAATGATCCCATCGTTGATAATGCTGCTGCTGACGATGCTGAAGCCGCTCGCTTCGATCGTGCCCCACACATGGAACGTTCCGTCGCCGGTCACATCGGTGCCGACGAGGTCCAGTATGGCTCCGTGGTCGACCGTGAAGACGCCGGAATTTTCAACGTGAACACCCGACAGGATTGCGCCAAGCCCTGCGACTTCGAGCGTCCCCACGACACCGATGGTCAGCAGACCGCCCGTGATGGTGGTCTGGCCATCGAGGGTCAGATGCGACGGCACCGGGGCCTCGCCCTCATCATCGACGACGATGACACCGGTGGCGCCATTATCCACGTTGACGTTGTCGAATGCCGTTTCGGCATTGGTTTCGACGTGGATCGTGCCCGCGTTGGCGAGAGCTCCGCCGGAAATGGTGCTGTTCTCCAACACCAATAGCGCGCCCTGACCGACTGTGACGGCTCCCCCATTGTCAACGGAGACACCGGACAAGGTTGCGCCATCAGCGGTTGCGATCGCGATCGAGTCGGTTTGGCCGATGGTGAGATGCGCGTCCGCAATGGATGCGCCGTCCTGGATGGTCAAAACAACCGGCAAAGAGCTTTCGCCGCCGCCATCTTGAGGCGCGGTCAGTTCGCCAACGCTCAAGTAACCGCCAGCCACCGCGCTGCCGTCGATGGTGCTGTTACCGACGACGTCGATGACGCCGGCATTGTGCACGGCGCCGCCGGCAATGCTGGTCTCCGACAGCGCCAGAACACCGGCAAGCGCGATGGTGAGGGTTGCCCCCACGGTATTGGTGATGATCTCGTTTTCGAGCGTGTTGCCAGCGCCCGAGACCGTAACAGTGCCGGAGTTAACCAGCGAACCACCGATCAGGGCGGCGTAGCCCGTGAGCGCGACCGTTCCATCATTCGTCAGCGTGCCGCCGGCGATCCCGGCATGATCCAGCGTGAGATCAGCCGATCCCGCGACGGCGATCGTCCCGTCGTAGTTCTCCCACGCCGTGCCCTGGTCGAGCGTCAGCTTGCCACCGGTCAGGATGTCTAGCGTGCCGCTGCTCATGACGGCTTCGCGATGCAAGGCATTGCCGTTGCCGGAGACAATGATCGCGCCGGAGCTGTCCAGGGTGCCGTCCGACAGCGCCGCACCGCCCTGCAGCGCGAGCACCCCGTCAGCTGGCTGATTCGAGGACGTGACCTCGAGGTTGCGAACGGGCTCGCCCCCTTCGACGATGACGGTGCCGCCGGCAATGCTGCCGCCATCGAGCGCAAGCGTCGCGCCGAGATCGACCTGGATCGCTCCCGCGGCATCATCATTCGCGTTCACGAGATCGCCGAGAATATTCAGCGTGCCGGAGACCAGCTCAATCGTGCCGGTGTTGGTGACGCTCGCGTATGCACCGAATTCGCCGCCCGCGTGGAGCAGCAGAGTGCCGGAATTGTCCAGTTCGCTGTGGTCGAGGAATTCGGCCTGGCCGCCGACGCTGATCGTGGCTCCCAGCGAATTGTACACGCGCGCATCGGCCTTGACGGTCAGCGCCCCGCCGATCGTGAGCGTGCTCAGATTGTCGAGCTCCGGAGTCTTGCCCCCGCCGAAATCGTTCATGGTCACCGACTTGGCGAACGCCGCCTTGTCGATGGTCACCGGGAAAGCCGGATTGAGGCCGCGCAACTGATCGGTGACGATCCAAACGTCGTCGTTCGCGGTGGGTGCGTTGCCGGTCTCCCAATTCGCACCATCGCGCCAGAGCAGAGGCGGAGCGTCCGTACTCTCCCCATCGGTCCCGCTCGTCGTTGCGATCCAGACCACGGCGGGCGCATCGGTGCCGGTGATCGTCACCGTCACGGTCTGTTGCGTGGCCGCGCCCTGCGAGTCCGTGACCGTGACCGTGTAGGTCAGCGTCACCGCCTGCCCGGCTGGAATGAAATCGGCGGCATAGGCTGGCAGATCGGCCAGCGTCCATTTGACCGTACCAGTTCCGGTCCCGGTGCTATCCGTCGCAATCGACGCGGTGAGCGCCTTGTTGAACAGCTCCCACAATGTCTGCGGAATATTGCTCTGTTGCGGCGACGTAAGGGCGACGGAAACGGTGTGGGTGTCGGTGAGATCGACGTCCGCAAAGCTGAGCGTCCCCGAGGTGTGGTCGGTCGATGTCAGCGCTCCGCCGACCACGCTGGTGCCGCCGGAAAAGGTGATGGTCTGCGCACTGGTGGTAATAACGGGTTTGTCGTTGGTACCGATCACCGTGATGGTGATGGGGATCTCGGTAAATTCGTTGCTGGGCGCGAAGTTATTGTCGACGCGAACGATGTAGGTGAGCGTCAGCGTCTCGCCGGCGGCGAGAAAATCGAACGCATTGTCAGCAATGCTGTAGGTCCAGGTCGCGGTCCCGAAGTTCTTGTGGTTGGGATCCTGCACGACCGTGATGCCGATCTCGCTGGCCGTGATGTCCTGAAGCTGCAGCGCATTCAGTGAAAGATTGGCATGCTGTGCGTTCTGGTAGCTGAAGGACTTGAAGCTGACCGATGCGGAGGGCTGGTCGCCGGGGTTGGCATCGGCGTAGTTGACCGCGCCCTTGACGGTGTCGAGATCGGCGGTGTCGGCCGTCTTCCCAACGCGCTCGGTCAGCGCAAAGGCCGTGGACGGCTTGCCCGTATCGTCGAGCACCACAGCATTCGGCTTGCCGGGCATGTGGCCCGACGGATTGAAAGAGATATCCGTGGTCGACGTGCTGGTGGAATTGGTGACAACAAAGGTCGGGATCGCCGTTGTCCCGTCCGCCAGCTTGATCGGGTTAAACGTATCCGGGACGCCGATATCGGTGAAGTGCGTGCTCGACTTCGGATTCGAGTTGTCGGTGAATTTCAGCGAGAAGACGTCGGTGATGAGCTTCTGGATATCCGGTGGCAACGCGGAATCGGTCTGCGTGACGATGCCGTTGCTGATGTTGATCTGGTGTCCGGCCTGATTGACGACGGCGATGGGCTGCAGCGTGACCTTGTCGAACAGCACGTAGGATCCGGTGGTGCCATCCGGCTCGACCAGCACCTGGAACTTGGCGTCGGGCGTCGCGCCCTGGCCGGGAACGGTGAAGTCGATCTGGACCAGAACGGCTGTGCCGCGAATGCCCATGGTCGCGACCGGCGTATCGACCTTCATGTCGCCGTGCTTCGCCGTGGCGCCCGCAACGAAGGAGATGGTTCCTGCGACCAGGCTGATCAGCGAGGAATTGTTCGACCCGTTGGGGTCGTAGACCATCTCGTTGAGCACCATCCGCGCGTTCGAGGCGAGGCCGAACACGGTGCCGTCGATGAAGGTGATGCCGAGCGTGGAATCGGAACCTGACTGGACGATGTCGCCTTTTTCGACGTTGTCGCCCTGATGCAGGATGATGGAGACGCCGTTGCGGATGGCTGTCGCTGTGCCCTGCAATTTGGTGACGTGGCCGATCACTTGGCCTGCAGCGGGCGCCCCGCCGGCCTGGCTCACCTGAACTGCCCCCGTCAGGGTGCTGACGAGATCACCGCTGAGATGCGCGCCGTCCGGCGACGCCAAGGCAGCCCGCTTTTCGCCCCTGAAATAATCGTGCAGGACGAGTTCCCGTCCATCGCCGGACAGGATCAGGTCGGCCCCGGAGCGCTTGAACTCTGCATTGAACAGGAAATGAGCGTCAGGAACGACGATGGCGTCGGACGGGGCATGCGCCGGCGGTGCTGAGAAGCGCGCGATCCCTCGGGCATGCGCACCCGAGCCATCGGGAAAAAGCGTGGCGTCAAAACTGCCAGCGGTCACGGGCTCACCAAAAAATGGTTAACAATTACGTTACAATTAGGGATCAAAGCTGCATATCATCCGCCTCTACGCGGCGGAACCACCTTCAGCTTGTGTCGCGCCGGCCCGACAACGCGATCCTTTGCAGTCTTTGCTTCTAGCGATGTAACTTTGCCCACTATTCCCGCCCCCGCTGCAGCTCGCGCCTAGTATTTATAAGTAGAGATCGACGAATATTCTTATATCGCCAGCATTGGCGAGACTCAGAATACTTGCGGCGATGCGCACCTGCCCAAATCGGCGTTCCTATGCACTATTTTCTGCAGAAAGACTGTGAGGTGGCTAACAGAATTAACAAATTGTATCGAATTAGCCATATCGGAAGAAGGCAGCGTCGGCGCAACCTCCAGGAGAATTGTGCACAGCGCGCGCCGGATGAGGCGCCGATCGGACTTCTCCTCCGTCAACTTGTCTGCCTGGTCGCAACGGTAAATTTAGCCTGATCGCAGCTTCCGTCCTGCAACGGCAGGCCTTTAAGCAGACCCAAAGTCGTCGCCATCATCATCGCCCCCTGAAATGGGTCGGTCGGGTCGCGCGCAGCCGAGTGCGCGCCAAGGCCGAACAGGGGTGTCGGATGACTATTCTAGGTCGCGCCCGCGCGCCGGTGGCAGCGTTCGTAACCATGTTGGTATGGGCCTTTGGGACGGCGAACCTGTTTGCCGGCCCGATTGGACAACCGGTCGGACTCGCGGAAGCTGCCGATTTCGGTTTCGAGCCTTTCGGCCTCGGAAAGGCGGACATCTCCGCCGGCCCGCTGCAGGACAAATGGCTGAAGCTCGTGCACCAGCTTGCGGACGACCAGGTGCAACTCGCGCTGTGCGATGGCGACCGCGAGCACTGCGTCTCACCTGCCGCGCTACGCTTCCTTGCGATTGTCGATCAGGGCCGGACCCGCGATGGACGCGCCCGCCTCGGCGAGATCAACCGGGCCATCAATCTCGCCATCAAGCCGGTGAGCGACCTGGCTGAATATGGCGAAGAGGACGTCTGGAATTCCCCGATCGAGACGTTCGCTCGGGGTGCAGGCGATTGCGAGGACTATGCGATCGCCAAATATGTCGCCTTACGCCTGGCAGGGATCGATTCGGATGACCTGCGGATCGTGATCATGCGGGACACGCTCAGGGGCGAAGATCATGCGGTCGCCGCCGCACGACTGGATGGCCATTGGCTGATGCTCGACAACCAGCGCATGGCGATGGTCGAGGACACGGATGCCAGGAATGTCCGCCCGCTGTTCGTGATCGACGAGGGCGGCATCGCGAAATACACTGACGTGCCGATGCTCGCGCAGGCCCAATTGCCCGATACCGCCGCGCCGGCATTGCTGCCCGATACTCTGGCCGCATGGGACTAGCCGGCATGTTCCCGCGCGAGCTGGAATGCCGGCCTTCTCGCCGCCTGAGTTCGACGCGAGAATGCAACTGAACGGGATCGCCTTGCCATCATGATACCGGAAGCTGCTGCCCTCGCCGTGCGAGGATTGACCAAACGTTTTGACCGCCCGGCGGTGGACGGGCTCGATCTCGTGATACGAGCCGGCGAGTTCTATGCGCTCGTTGGTCCCAACGGGGCCGGCAAGACCACCACGTTGCGCATGGTCGCCGGCCTGTTGCGTCCCGATGCCGGCGCGGTCGAGATCTTCGGCATCGACGCGCTTCGTGATCCCATCGCGGCCAAGCAGATCATGGCGTGGGTCTCGGACGAGCCGATGATCTACGACAAGCTCACGCCGCTCGAATATCTCGAATTCGTCGCCGGACTCTGGGGCATCGATCCCGCGAGCTCGGGGCGGACGGCGCACGAGCTGTTAGTCTCGCTCGGCCTGGAGCGCCACCTGCACGAACGCTGCGAAGGCTTCTCCAAGGGCATGCGCCAGAAGGTGGCGTTGGCCGGGGCGCTGGTCCATGATCCGCGCCTGATCATCCTCGACGAGCCGCTCACCGGACTTGACGCGGTATCCGCGCGCCATGTGAAGGGGCTGTTGGCCGAGCGTGTCCGCCAGGGCGGCACCGTGATCATGACCACGCATATTCTCGAAGTCGCCGAACGGATGGCCGACCGAATCGGCGTGATCGCGGCCGGGCGCCTGGTTGCCGAAGGCACGCTCACCGAGTTGCGCCAGCAGAACGGCCATACAGATACCAGTCTCGAGGAGCTGTTCATCGCGCTGGTCGATGTCGAGGCCGCCGCATGACGCGGGCGGCGACGCTCGCCTGGTTCGCCCGCCATGAGCTGCGGCTGGCCTGGCGCGAATGGCTCGCCATGATCACGGCCGGTCGCAGCCGGCGCACGCGCGCGGCCATCATCGCGCTCCTGATCTTCGGTGTCATCCTGCACGTACCGGCCTGGGCCGTGATCGGCCGCTACGCCGATCTGCGGCCACCGCTGGACAAGACCGCGCTGATCGTGATCACGGCCACGCTCCTGCTCTCCTGGGCCTTGATGCTGTCGCAGGCGATCGAGTCCGTCACCCGCGTGTTCTATGCGCGCGCGGATCTCGATCTCATCATGTCCTCGCCAATTCGCCTGCCCGAGATCTTTTCGGTGCGGATCGCTGCGATCGCGCTGTCCGTGACCGGGATGGCGCTGCTGCTGGCGACCCCATTCGTCGATGTGCTGCTGATCGAGGGCGGCGTGCGCTGGCTTTCGGCCTTCGTCGTCGTGGCGGCCGTCGGCCTCTCGGCCGCTGCCCTTGCGATTGCGATCACGATCCTGCTGTTCCGATTGATCGGGCCGGCGCGCACCCGGCTGGTGGCGCAGATCCTGGCCGCCGTGATAGGCGCGGGCTTCGTGATCCTGCTGCAGATCGCCGCAATCATCTCTTACGGCACCCTGTCCCGCTTTGCGATCCTCACCTCCAATACTGCAGCCGCGATCGCGCCGGATCCCGCCAGCATCGTCTGGCTGCCGGCCCGCGCCGTCGTCGGCGATGGCGAGGCGCTGCTCGCGCTGCTCGCCGCGAGCCTGCTGCTGCTCGGCATCGTGATGGCGATCTTCTCGCCGCGTTTTGCCGACACCGCCATCAGTGCCGCCGCCCAGGGCGTCTCCAGCCGGGCCGGCGCACGGGTCAAGGCGTTTCGTGGCGGCTCGCGCCAGCAGGCGCTGCGCCGCAAGGAGTTCATGCTGCTCAAGCGCGATCCCTGGCTGGTCTCGCAGACGCTGATGCAGCTGCTCTATCTGGTGCCGCCGGCGTTGTTGCTATGGCGCAGCTATTCCGATAGCTCGACCGCGATCGTTCTGATCACGCCTGTCATCGTGATGGCTGCCGGCCAACTTGCTGGCGGCCTCGCCTGGCTGACCATCTCGGGCGAGGACGCGCCGGAACTGGTGGCGACCGCGCCGTTGTCCGGGACGCGCGTCGTCCGGGCCAAGATCGAGGTGGTGCTGATTTCGATCGGCGTCATCTTTGCGCCGCTGCTTGCAGCGCTCGCCTGGATCGCGCCCTGGCAGGCCAGCGTCACGGCGTGCGGCGTCTTCATCGGGACCATCTCTTCGACCGCGATCCAGTTCTGGTTCCGAGTCCAGGCGCGCCGCAGCCAGTTCCGGCGCCGTCAGACCTCGTCGCGCCTGGCCACCTTCGCCGAGGCGTTCTCCTCAATCGGCTGGGCCGCGACTGCTGCGCTGACGCTCATCGTTCCTACAGCCGCGCTGATCTGCGGCGCGCTCACCGCAGGGTTGCTGGCGGCAACATGGAAGCTCAGCCCGAAGCGGGAGTGAGCTATGATCCTCTGACCAGTTCAAGCACGGCCGCGGCGAACACTTCAGGCTCTTCCTGCGGCAGGTTGTGGCCGGCGCGCGGAATCACGCGATGGGCGCGGCGATCTGCAAAGCGCGCGGCCTGCGCAGTCCCGTCAGTTGCCGGAAACACGCCGTCGGCATCACCATCCAGCGTGATCGCCGGCACGGTGATGACGGGTTGTGCCGCTAATCTGTTCTCGATTTCGGCATAGCGCGGATCGCCTTCAGCCAAGCCGTAACGATGGCGATAGCTATGGATCACGACATCCACATAATCGGGGTTGTCGAAGGCCGCCGCCGTACGCGCGAAGGTTTCGTCGTCGAACCGCCAGTTCGGCGACCACTGCGCCCACAAGGTGCGCGCGATTTCGCGCCGGCTAGCGGCGAGCCCGGCGCGGCCGCGTTCGATCTGGAAGTACCATTGATACCAATAGCCGACCTCGCGCGCGACCGGCGCGGGCCGCATCGCCTTGGCGATGTCCTGGATCAGATAGCCGTTGACCGAGACCAGGCCGGTGCAGCGCTCCGGCCACAGCGCGGCACCCACGCAGGCCGCGCGGCCGCCCCAATCGTAGCCTGCGAACACCGCGCGCGGGACCGACAACGCATCCATCAGCGCGAT
The DNA here is from genome assembly GCF_000239815.1 of Bradyrhizobium sp. STM 3843. Classification (GTDB taxonomy): domain Bacteria; phylum Pseudomonadota; class Alphaproteobacteria; order Rhizobiales; family Xanthobacteraceae; genus Bradyrhizobium. The sequence goes on from NZ_CAFK01000050.1 coordinate 18,801, forward strand.
CAGGTCGGCGCCGATGGCGGCCTGCTCGCCTGAGCGCGGCGTGGCTGCGTCCCGGAAGCGGGTCGGGCCATAGCCGCGCAGATAGGGCACGATCACGCGGCAGCCCTGGGCGGCCAGCATCGGCGCCACATCCACATAGGAATGGATGTCGTAGGGAAAACCATGCAACAGCACCACGGCGGGGCCATAGGCGGGACCGGCCTCGTGATAGGCCACGCTGAGCACCCCGGCGTCGATCTGGCGTGTCGGTTCGAGCCGGGTTGACGATGAAGCCCTGCCGGTGACTGGCCGATCATTCATCTTGCGCTCCACACCTTGTTCCCGCGCACATCCTGACGCGCTCTTGATGTCGTCAGCATAGTGCGGCGTTCCGAGGGGCGCTACAGTGCATCCTACGCCCGAGGGGATCGCCATGCTGCGCGCATTATCCGCCCTGCTTGCAACGCTGGTCACGATGGCAGCGCCGGCGTTCGCACAGCAAGCCCAGCGCAGCAGCGAGTGCCTGGCGATGGCCGGCGGACCGCGCGCGATGCCGGTGAACCTGCGTCGCGCAGCAGCCGACACCAACGAGGTCGCCATCACCTATGCCGGCCACTCCACCTATTTCATCGACACGCCAGGCGGCGTCCGCATCGCGACCGATTATAGCGGGGCCTACCAGGTCGGGCGGCTACCCGACGTCATCACGATGAACCGCGCACATTCGACCCATTACACGCTGGCGCCCGATCCGCGCATCCCGCATGTGCTGCGCGGCTGGGGTGACGACGGCAAGAAGGCGGAGATCAGCGAGCATATCGGCGACGTCTACATCCGCAACGTCACCACCGACATCCGCCGCTATTTCGGCGACTCCATCGGCATCGACATGATCAAGGACGGCAATTCGATCTTCATCTTCGAAGTCGCCGGCCTCTGCATCGGCCACCTCGGGCATCTGCACGTCAAGCTCGACGACAGCCATTTCGCCGCGATCGGGCGCCTCGACATTGTGATGGTGCCGATCGACGGCACCTATACGATGTCGCTCGACGGCATCTCTGAAATCACCAAGCGGCTGCGCGCCTCGGTCGTGCTGCCGATGCATCGCTTTGCGACGCCACTCGACGAATTCATGCGCAGAATCGGCCAACAGTTCGAGATCGACCGCCGCAGCGAGCGAACGCTTCAAATCTCGCGCGAAACGCTGCCGGCCACGCCGACCGTGATCATCCTCGACGGCGTGTGAGCCTGCGCCGGACGCGAAGCCTTATGCTTCGGCGAGGCTCGGAGCGCGACGGCCGTCGGGCGTGATGAACATCCGCTTCAGCTTGTTGATCACGCGCGCCGCAAGGCCGAGAATATAGGGCTGGGTCTTCAGGCAATAGGCCAGCTTCTTGACATGGCCTTCGACATGCCATTTGGCATGCGCGCCGTCCCTGAAGAAGATCACGTCGCCCGCGCCATAGCGCTTCGGGGGCATTCCCTCGCTCTCCAGCACGATCGAGCCTTCCAGGATCAGGATGGTCTCGTCGAAATCATAGTACCAGTTGAACTTGCCCTCGGTGCAGTGCCAGACGATGGTGCAGCCGAGACCATCGGAACTGCGCGACACCGTGCATGAGGTCGCCTGCGGATCGCCCTCGATGATCCAGGACGGCTCGATCGGCGCCGGCGCCAATTCGACGTTCAGATTGGCGGTTTCAATCAAGGCGCGCGACATCGATGACCTCAAAGGGCAACGGGCTGAAATGACCTGCCGGCGCGAGCCGCCAGCGCTGTAACAACTAGACACACGCACTTAACCCGGACTTTCCCCGCTCATTAAAATCCGAAGCATTGGGCGCGACTGTCCGCCGCATCACGGAATCTCAAATTCGACAAAGTCATCCGGCCGCCGCAATTTGTCCGCGGCTTCGCCGCCGAGCTGTCCTACTCGATGTTGCGGCGCGGCGATGGTCCGGAAGGATCATGGCGGCGTCACGGATCTCGCCTAGAAATGCTTTCCATTTGCCAACGAAGGACTCGCGCAATGCGACGAACGACACTCGCGCTCGCCATGATGCTGTCGACGGCCACGCTCGCCGTTGCCGGTGAGACGCCCGCGCCCGAGGGTGCCAAGGCATACTTCATCAATCTGAAGGACGGCGACACGGTGACTTCGCCGGTCCTGATCCGGTTCGGCCTGTCGGGCATGGGCATTGCGCCCGCCGGCACTGAGGCGCCGAACACCGGCCACCATCATCTGCTGATCGACGCGCCGGCGCTCGAGGGTGATGCGCTCAATGAGGCCATTCCGGTCGACGAGCACCATGTTCATTTCGGCAAGGGCCAGACCGAGGCCTCGGTCAAGCTGTCGCCGGGCAAGCACACCCTACAGCTCGTGCTCGGCGACTGGAGCCACATCGCGCACAAGACGCCTGTGATGTCCGATCGGATCACGGTCACCGTCGAAGGCAGCGAAGCTGCCGGCGAGAAGCCAAGCGAAGCCGCGAGCGCCAAGCAGTAATCTTAGCCTGCGCGATCCCGTCGATGCGGGACCGCTGGATCTGAAGTACGGCCGGCCGGATCGAGCTTCAATCCGGCCCTTATCTCATCAGGCCCACTCGCCCTTGCGGAACACCGGCACGCGGCTGCCGTCAGCGCAGATACCGTCGATGTCGGTGTCTGCGGCGCCGATCATCCAGTCGATATGGATCAGGCTCCGGTTGCCGCCTTGCGCGGCGATCTGCTCCTGGCTGAGCTTGGTGCCGTCGACGAAGCATTTCGCGTAGCACTGGCCGAGCGCGATATGCGAGGCCGCATTCTCGTCGAACAGGGTGTTGTAGAACAGGAGCCCGCTCTTGGAGATCGGCGAGGAATGCGGCACCAGCGCAACCTCGCCGAGCCGGCGCGCGCCCTCGTCGGTGTCGAGCACCTTGTTCAGCACCTCTTCGCCGCGCGAGGCCTTGGCCTCGACGATGCGCCCGTCTTCGAACTTGACCGCGATATTGTCGATCAGCGTGCCCTGATAGGACAGCGGCTTGGAACTGACGACATAGCCCGAGACGCGGCGGCAGTGCGGCGTGGTAAACACCTCTTCGGTCGGGATGTTGGCGTTGCAGGTGATGCCGTTCTTGGCCGTCGAGGCGCCGCCTTCCCACTCATGGCCGTCGGCCAGCCCGATCGTCAGATCCATGCCGGGGCCGGTATAATGCAGCGCGCTGAAGCGTTGACCGTTGAGCCAGTCGGTCCGCTTGCGCAGCACGGCATTGTGCCGCTCCCAGGCGTCGACCGCATCCTCCTGATCGACGCGCGAGGCAGAGAAGATCGCATCCGCAAGCTTCGCCACCGCGACCTCCTCGGGCACATCCGGGAAGACGAGCTTGGCCCAGGACGGACTTGGAAACGCAATGATGTTCCAGTTGGTGTCGAAATTGGTGATCTTCTCCAGCGCCGGCTGATAGGCCTTGGAGTTGGCCTTGCTGGCGCGCGCGACCTTGGCCGGATCCTGGCCGGACAGCAGCATCGGATTGTCGCCGACGATCGCAAGCCGTGCGGTATTTTCCGAGAATGCCTTGGCCATGCCTTGATAGAGCCAATCGGCGGCACGGTCGAAGCCCGCGTCGTGACCGAAGCGATAGCGCGCCAAGGTCAGCTCCTCGTCGGAGAAGAACGAGGTGACGAGGCCGGCGCCGGCCTTGTAGGCATGTTCAGCGATCCTCCGCACCAGCGGCAGCGCGACGGAGGGCGCCGTCAGCAACAGATCCTGCCCCGGCTGCAGCCGCAGACCCACCTTCACCGCCACCTCGGCCAGACGGTCGAGTTTGACGGGATCGATGGCGGCTTCGAGGTTGCGCTGATGTGCGGTCATTGAGGGTCCAATCGGTCTCGTTCAGGATGGCAAAGAGATAGGCCAATCGCCGGTGGGGTCAATGGGCGGCGCTCGCCCGCCCGAACGGCGTTGGGATGTCGGCTTTCCGCCTTCCCGAGATGATGAAGCAGATTGAACCTGGCCAGCCGGCCCACTGTCAGAACCATCGGCCTGCACAAGCAGGCCGCAACCGAGACGGAGAGCAAAGTGATCGTAGTGACCACCGAAAATGTAACGGGGCACCGCACCGTGCGGATGCTCGGACAATGCTTCGGCGTCGTGGTGCGCAGCCGCGGGCTGGGCGGCAATCTCGTGGCGAGCCTGCGCTCCATCGTCGGCGGCGAAATCCATGAATATACCCAGATGCTGGAAGAAGCGCGGCGCCATGCGCTCGATCGGCTCGTGCACAACGCGACCGCAATGGGCGCCAACGCGATCCTGATGATGCGCTTCGACAGCGCTGAGATCGGCCAGACCATGAGCGAGATCGTGGCCTATGGCACGGCTGCGGTGATCGAGCCGGTGTGATGATGACCGGGCTTGCGATCTGGCTCACGGTGATCCTTGTGGTCGTGCTGGTCTGGGCGCTGTTCCGGCAGGGCGGCTACAAGCGCGAGCCGCTCGACAGGCCGCCCGGACCCGGCTGGGTCAAGACCGACGAGCGCTTCGTCGATCCGAATTCCGGCGAGACGCTCCAGGTCTGGTTTCATCCGGCACGCGGCGAGCGCGCCTATGTTCGGGCGCGGGATTGATAGATGCCGGCGATGCCGCTGGCGCGGCGTTACGCCCGTAACGCGTGAGCGTCTTGGCGAAATCGTCAGGTATCACGCTCCCTATACCCCTCCCCATTCGCCGCGACGGTGTCGCGGGTCACGAAACGGGGGAGTTCCTAATGTCCGAAATTTACGAAGCCGCGATCCCGCTTCTGGCGGCGCTGCTGCTGGTGTGGATCACCTGGCGTGCGTGGCGGAAGAAACATCCGCTGCTGAAATGGGCCGGCACCGTCGCAGCCGCCGTGCTGACGGCAGCGGCAACGGCAGCGAGCGCGCTCGCTCTGCTCGGATTTGCCAAGCTGGGCGCGCGGAGCGCGCCGCAGGTCTCCGTGCAGGTGGCCGGCACCACGGATCAGATCGAGCGCGGTCGCGAAATTTCGGACGGCTTCTGCAGCGGCTGCCATTCGCAGACCGGCACGCTGACGGGCGGCCGCGATCTCGGCCACGACATCCCGCTGCCGATCGGCTCGTTCGTCGCCACAAATCTCACGCCCGCGGGCGCGCTCGCGCGGTGGTCGGACGGCGACATCTTCCGCGCCATCCGCAACGGCGTCGGTGCCGACGGACGCTGGCTGATCATCATGTCCTACACCAATGCCGGCAAGCTCAGCGACTGGGACACGCTCGCGGTCATTGCCTATCTGCGCAGCCTGCCGCCGGCGGGATCGGACACCGGGAGATCGCCCGACCGCCTCAGCCTGCTCGGATTGCTGATGCTCGGCGCAGGGCAATTGCCTGCAGGCAAGCCGATCATCCGCGGCGCCGTCAGCTCGCCGCCGCGCGGACCGACCCGGGAGTTCGGGGAATACATCCTGTCCTATCAGGACTGCCGCGAATGCCACGGCCCGCGTCTCACCGGCGGCACGCCCGGCCAGCTACCTCCGCTCGGCCCCGATCTCGGCATCGTCAAGGGATGGAGCTTCGACCAATTCCAGGCCACCATGCGGTCAGGCATCGATCCCAACGGCCATCAGCTTGCCGAAACCATGCCGTGGCAGCCGATCGGACGGATGGCGGACGACGAACTCCGCGCGATCTACGCTTATCTGATCAACCTTCCCAGCGAATGACCGGCTGACAGAACCGGCCGGTCAATCCTTTCCAGACCCTTCCGGGACGCGGAGCGTGCAATCTCTCTCTGACATCGCTACATGAAGAAGCCGTGACGACCGCGGCGCGTCTCGCGAACCTCCAACCATCAGCAGCGGCTGTCGCAACGAGAACTCAGAACATTTCGAACCGCAATCAACCTCTTACACCTGCGACCGCGCAGGCGCGGCACCGATTCCGCTGCGCATGATCGTAAGCTACGGCTTTGGCGAATGCGCCTTGCGCGCGATCATGAGCTACGCCACGCGTTTTCGATCCGACCACAGTGCATCGTGAACCGGCTTGTGCGCGATAGTTCCTATCGCTGGTTTCCCACGGCACCGCCGAATTGCCGCTGGGTCGTGTCCAGCACCGAGGAGACCAAGGTCTCCGAGAAGCCGGCGATGAAGGACCACATGATGAGCAGCGAGAGCCCGCCTGACGGCAACAGCACCTGACTCGGCCATCCGTCCTTTAACGGCTTGAGATTCAGGCCGAGTTCTTCGAAATTCGGGAATACGCTTCCCTTCACCAGACCGCTCTGCAGGAAGAAGTAGATGACCAGTGCGCCAAGCGTTCCGGTGGTCGCGCGAAGAAAGATGTAGCTTCGCGTTCGCGCGTTGAACAGTTCGTCAAGCGTCATCACGTCCCACTGACGCTGCAGCGTGAGAAGCCGGCTGAAGATGGCTCCCATGAAGCCGAACATTAGCGCCGTGTAGAGCGCAAATTGCTTCTCGCCACTGTCTTGGGTGAAGAAGCCTGCCGAAAGCACATTGTCTGGGGCGAGCGAAGCGAGTTGCGCCGCTTTGGTCGGGACAGCCACGTTTGCCGAAGCAACGAACCAAGAGATCAAGACAACCAGCAGCGCCGCCAGTCCGAAGGACAGCGTCCGACGAGTTGCCTGTGACCGCAACTTTCGTGCAATATGCTTGTGTCGGCTGTGCCAGTGAATGGCTTCGAGAACATCGAGTTGAAAATCCCGCAATACGTCGTCCCACGGATCCAAGCTGTCGGCGGATGGCTTTGGCGGGTCCGGGACCGTCTTAATCAGTTCAACGTATCGGGCCTGCAGGTCATTGGCCCCTGGAACGCCGTCCAGGACGGCCCAGCGCAGTCGGGAAACGATCTCCTGCTTCAACCGCGAGCCCGAAAGCAGCGACGCGATTTCGCTTTCGATGCGGTAGGCATCGTCCCATGTTAGATCCCGCCGCGAACCGTTCGGTGGGTCGGCTCCTTCGAACAGGGTCACAAGCCGACCGTAGACCTTCTGGAGACTCTCACTCGCGGTAGCCGGCGGATTGCCAATGGTCCGGAACCGCATTGCAAGATTGTCGATCTGAAGCTGAAGCATCTGCTGAGAGGCAAGATCGGCAGGCTCTTTCCACCAGTTCCAGGAAAAAAGCGGCATGAGATTCCCCCTTACGACCGCTCGCAACGGTGCTTGCGCTGCAGAAAGGGACCGAATGAGCCAACCGATGAACCCCGTCACCACATGCTCACTCCGGGGCAGCAGAAACACAATCAATGGTAGCATGCTCGCCGCAAGCTACGTGTGATCCATTTCACACCGACGAGGCGTTCGCCGTCCTCGTGCCCACACCACGAATGCGATCAGCAGCGCCATGGCAAGCGAGAACCAGGTGATCGCATATTGCATGTGCTCGTCGCGCAGGTGCGGCGTCAGCGGGCCGGGCTTCGGGATGCCGTTGTCCGGCACCGGAGCTTCGAGGTCGACATAGAACGGCGCGACCTCGCCCCAGCCGAGTGCCTTCGCCATCGCCAGATGATCGCGGGTGAACCATAGCCGTTTGTCGCGGTTCTCCGCCGGCGTCAGCAGGCCCGCGCTCTCCGGGAAACGCAAGTAACCGGTGAGCATGACAGGTTCGCCCGTGATCAGCTTGCCGGCCGCACGATCCTCAACGCCGCGCTCCTGCATGGTGTTGGCGACGAAGCCGGCGTCGATCACCACCAGCTCGCCTGAAGGCAGGCGCGCCGGCAGGAAGGCCCAGGTGCCGGGACCGGAGACATCCTCGCGCACCGCGGAGCCCGCACTGTAGACCATCGCATCCGGCAGCTTGGCGTAAGTCGCAGAGAAGGTGACGCGGCGGAATTCATCGGTGCCGGCACCGAGCGCGCGCCACCCCGAAGGCGGCGGCAGCGCGACCGGCGTGGCGCTCACCCGATCTGTCAATGCCGCGATCAGCGCATGCTTCTCGGCCCTGCGCTGCAGCTGCCAGACGCCGAGGCCAATAAACAGCGCGACCATCACGACGGTGAAGGCCGCGAAGGTGCCGAGGCGCGGCCGGCGAGGAGCGGTCGTCATGGCCACGTCGGCACGTTGCGGCACGCCCGTCCTGACCTGTCGCCGCCTGCGGCGAGAGGAAGCCCACTGCGTCCCCGGCGATCGTTCGCAACCCACATCTCGACTTTTGCGCCCGCCTCAGCTCGCAGGCTGGCACATCGCGCAGGCCTCAACTTCATCGCGGCGCGCGGTCGACCAGCCGCCCGGGCGCGGCCTTGTGGTGGAATTGCAGCGCGATCAGCAGCGATTTCATGGCGCGCAGCGGCAGCAGCGTGGTCACCAGGATCAGCGGTAGCCACAGCGCCGCGTGCACCCAGAACGGCGGCTGATACTTCACCTCGACAATCAGCGCAGCGAAGACGACGACCGCCCCGGCGATCATCATGATGAAGATCGCGGGACCATCGCCGGTGTCGATGAAGGCATAATCGAGATCGCAAGCCTCGCAGCGCTTGCGAAGCGTGAGGAAGCCGGAGAACAGCTTGCCCTGGCCGCAGCGCGGGCAGCGGCAGGTGAGCCCGCGCAGGATGGTTTGGGAGAGAGAGACGGGTTGAATCATCGATCTAACCTCCTTGCCCCGTGCGGGGAGGGAGCGCAGGGCAGGCGCGGCCGCATTTGTACTAGCAAGGACCGGTCAAACGATAAAGGGCGGCCTAGCGCCGCCCTTTATTAACACGCCCTGGCGCAACCTGCGCGCGCCGATATTGGCACCGACCTCAGTGCGCGCCGTGGGCCATCGCCTCGGCGCCATGGCCCCAGACGTAGATGCACACGAACAGGAACAGCCAGACCACGTCGACGAAATGCCAGTACCAGGCGGCAAATTCGAAGCCCAGGTGCTGCTTGGGCGTGAAGTGGCCGGCGTAGGCACGGGCGAGGCAGACGATCAGGAACACGGTGCCGACCAGCACGTGGAAGCCATGGAAGCCGGTCGCCATGAAGAACGTCGAACCATAGACGTGGCCGCCGAAGGAGAAGGCAGCGTGGCTGTATTCAAAAGCCTGCACGCAGGTGAAGGTCGCGCCCAGCAGGACGGTGAGGATCAGGCCATACTTCAAGCCCTGCCGGTTGCCTTCGAGCAGCGCGTGATGCGCCCAGGTCACCGTGGTGCCGGAGGTGAGCAGGATCAGCGTGTTCAGAAGCGGCAGGTGCCAGGGATCGAAGGTTTCGATGCCCTTGGGCGGCCAGACGCCGGGGACGGCGCAGGCCCCCATCTGGGTGCCGGGGCCGCAGCCGAACACGGCATCACGGGTGGCCTGCACCGCATCAGCCGGGAACAGCGCCGCGTTGAAATAGGCCCAGAACCAGGCGACGAAGAACATCACCTCGGAGGCGATGAACAGGATCATGCCGTAGCGGTGGCTGATCTGCACCACGCGAGTGTGGTCACCTCTGAACTGGGCTTCGCGGATGACGTCGCCCCACCAGCTCGCCATGGTGTAGAGCACGCCAATCGCGCCGATGCCGAAAATGATCGGCGCCGCCGCAAACAAATGATGCATCCAGGTGACCGCGCCGACCGCCATGATGAAGGCCGACAGCGAGCCGACGACCGGCCACGGGCTCGGGTCAACGAGGTGATAGTCGTGATGCTTTGCGTGGGCGGTTGCCATATCAAGTCTCTCCCCAGCTCTAGTGCCGATCAGATCGGCACATGTTCGTTCAAAAGATCATTTCCCCGTATTGCCGGACGTCCGCCAATTAGAGATTGCCCCGCGGTTTGTCCGGCTCGCCCGCAGCGACCGGCTTGGGGGCCGGGTCGCGCACGGGATAGAAGGTGTAGGACAAGGTGATGGTGTTGAGGCCGTCGTTCTCGGGATCGGCGGCAAGCGCCGGATCGACATAGAACACGACTGGCATCTGGCGCTTCTCACCCGGCTCCATGGTCTGCTCGGTGAAGCAGAAGCAGTTGATCTTCTCGAAATAGGCGCCGACCGTCAGCGGCGCGACATTGTAGGCAGCCTGGCCCGTGGTGGTGCGTGCGGACTGGTTGGTCACGGTGTAATACACGGTGACGACCTGGCCGATCGCAACCTCGATCTCGGTCTGCTCGGGCTCGAACTTCCAGGGCAGCCCGCCGGCGACGTTGGAATCGAAGCGCACCGCAATCTTGCGCGCGATCGGCCCCGAGCGAGGCGCCGATGTCGCAACCTGCGTGGTGCCGTTGAAGCCGGTGGCGCGGCAGAACCAGTTGTAGAATGGCACGGCGGCATAGGATGCGCCGACCATCAACACGACCACGGCGCCGCAGATCGCTCCTACCAGCGCGTCGCGGTTGAGACCGCGCGGCTTGACGGGCGCGGCAGTCGGTTGGTGCGAAGCGCTATGGTCTTCGCCTTGGTCTTGGCTTTCCATCAGATCGGCCGCCTCAACACTGCGGGCCCCTTGACCAGGGTCACCGCGAAGAACAACACCACCAGCACCCCGAGGGCGAGCGCAATTGCGATCGAGCGCCGACGCCGCGCGCGCAGCTGCGCCTCGGTGAGCACGATCCCCTCTTCTGGCTCGTTCGGCTCGGCCATTTCAGCGCTATGCGTCCCTGCTATGTCCACGCCCCGATCATGCGCACGACCGCCTCGAACCCCAAGGTCAGAAACAGCGCGAACAGATACAGGATCGAGAACGCGAACATCTTCCGGGTGGCGCGCAAGGACGCAGATCGCTCGCGCTTGCGGTAAATCTCGAGCGCCAGCCACAGCATGCCGGCGCCGAGCACCAGCGAGATGATCCCATAGACCGCGTCGAAATAGCCGAGCAGCCAGGGCGCGGTAGCGATGGCAACCAGCACGATGGTGTAGAGCAGGATCTGCAGCCGCGTCGCATCAGGGCCGGCGACGACCGGCAGCATTGGAATGCCGGCGCGGGCGTAATCGTCGCTGCGGAAAAGCGCCAGGGCCCAGAAATGCGGCGGGGTCCAGAAGAAGATGATCAGGAACAGCCACAGCGGCTCCGGGGCGAGTCCGCCGGTCGCCGCGACCCAAGCCACCACCGGCGGCAATGCGCCGGCGGCGCCGCCAATCACGATATTCTGCGCGGTCCAGCGCTTCAGCCACAGCGTGTAGATCACGACGTAGAAGAAGATGGTGAAGGCGAGCAACGCTCCGGCATACCAGTTGACGAGGATGCCGAGCGTCAGCACCGCGAAAAAGGCGAGCGTCGATCCGAAGGCGAGCGCCTCGGCGCGGGTGACGCGGCCGCGCGGGATCGGACGGTTGGCGGTGCGCGACATCTTGGCGTCGATGTCGCCTTCCAGCGCCATGTTGAGCGCGCCGGACGCGCCCGCGCCGACCGCGATGCAGAGCAATGCGGTGATCGCGAGCACCGGATGGAAATGCCCCGGCGCGATCAAGAGCCCGACCAGCGCGGTGAAGATCACGAGCGACATCACCCGCGGCTTCAACAGCGCGATATAATCGGCGACATCGGCCTCCGAGATCCGAGGGCCGACGGCGAGGGCGTTCTGATCGATAACCGACACGACTGATCCAGACTTTCCGCTTCATGTGCCCGGAACGCCCACCGCGAGGCGGGCAATACGGGCGACCTGAGCGCGGCGCCTGTGCGGCGCCGCGCATTCATTGGCGAGAGTTACTGCACCCGCGGCAGCACTTCGAACTGATGGAAGGGCGGCGGCGAGGACAAGGTCCATTCCAAGGTCGTCGCGCCCGGTCCCCATGGATTGTTCGCCGCCTGCTGCTTGCGCACGAAGGCATCGACCACGCCGTAGATGAAGATCAGGACGCCGAAGCCGGAGATGTAAGACCCGATCGAGGACACCAAGTTCCAACCAGCGAACGCATCCGGATAGTCGATGTAGCGCCGCGGCATGCCTGACAGCCCGAGGAAATGCTGCGGGAAGAACACCAGGTTCACGCCGATGAAGGTGACCCAGAAGTGCGCCTTGGCGATGCTCTCCGAATACATGTAGCCGAACATCTTCGGGAACCAGTAGTACCAGCCGGCGAAGATCGCGAACACGGCGCCGAGCGACAGCACGTAGTGGAAATGCGCCACCACGTAGTAGGTGTCCTGCAGCACGCGGTCGACGCCGGCATTGGCCAGCACCACGCCGGTGACGCCGCCGACCGTGAACAGGAAGATGAAGCCCACGGCCCACAGCATCGGGGCGCGGAATTCGATCGAGCCGCCCCACATCGTGGCGATCCAGGAGAAGATCTTCACGCCGGTGGGCACCGCGATCACCATGGTCGCGGCGACGAAATAGGCCTGCGTCGCCGAGGACATGCCGACCGTGTACATGTGGTGTGCCCATACCACGAAGCCGATGCCGCCGATCGCGACCATCGCGTAGGCCATGCCGAGATAACCGAACACCGGCTTGCGCGAGAAGGTCGAGACGATCTGGCTGATCATGCCGAAGCCCGGCAGGATCAGGATGTACACTTCGGGATGGCCGAAGAACCAGAACAGGTGCTGGAACAGGACCGGGTCACCGCCGCCCTCGGCCGCAAAGAAGGTGGTGCCGAAGTTGCGGTCGGTGAGCAGCATCGTGATCGCACCGGCGAGCACCGGGAGCGACAGCAGCAGCAGGAACACCGTCACCAGGATCGACCACACGAACAGCGGCATCTTGTGCAGGGTCATGCCGGGCGCACGCATGTTGAAGATCGTGGTGATGAAGTTGATCGCGCCCAGGATCGACGACGCACCGGCAAGATGCAGCGACAGGATGGCGAAATCGACCGCGGGGCCGGGATGGCCCGAGGTCGAGAGCGGCGCATACATGGTCCAGCCGGCACCAACACCGTTGGAGCCCGGCTCGCCCTCGACGAAGGTCGACATCAAGAGCAGCGCGAAGGACGCCGGCAGCAGCCAGAACGAGATGTTGTTCATGCGCGGGAACGCCATGTCGGGCGCACCGATCATGAGCGGCACCATCCAGTTGCCGAAGCCGCCGATCATCGCCGGCATGACCATGAAGAAGATCATGATCAGGCCGTGAGAGGTTACGAACACGTTGTAGGTGTGGTTCTCGTGGAACAACTGGATGCCCGGATACATCAGCTCGATCCGGATCGCGATCGACATGGCCGCGCCGATGATGCCGGCGCAGACCGCGAAGATCAGATACATCGTGCCGATGTCTTTATGGTTGGTCGAATACAGCCAACGCCGCCATCCGGTCGGATGGTCGTGGGCGTGATCGTCATGGCCGGTCTGGGCCGTCGCGCTCGTCGCCATTGTCAGTCCTCGTATGCCCTTAGTGTCCCCTGGATGTCCCCTCAAGGCCCGCAAGCGGGCCTTGCAAAAGTCGCCGCGGCTTGCGCCCTACTGCGACACGCCGGCCGCGGAAGCGTAGGTGCTGCCCGGCGCGCTGGCGAACTTCTTCTTGGCGTCCTCGACCCAGGCAGCGAATTCCTGGTCACTCACGACGCGCACCGCGATCGGCATGAAGGCGTGATCCTTGCCGCAGAGCTCGGAGCACTGGCCGTAATACATGCCGACCTTGGTCGCCTTGAACCAGGTCTCGTTGAGACGGCCGGGGATGGCGTCGATCTTGATGCCGAAGGCCGGCACCGCGAAGGAGTGGATCACGTCAGCGCCGGTGGTCTGGACCCGGACCACCTTGTTGACCGGCACCACCATCTCGTTGTCGACGCCGAGCAGCCGCGGCTGCTTGTCCTGCGCGAGCAGCGAATCGAACTCGAACTTGCCGTTATCGGGATAGGCATAGCTCCAGTACCACTGCTTGCCGGTCGCCTTCACCGTGAGGTCGGCCTTCGGCACGTCGAGCTCCAGGAACAAGAGCCGGAACGATGGCACCGCGATGGTGACCAGGATCAGCACCGGGATCAGCGTCCAGGCCACTTCCAGCAGCGTGTTGTGGGTAGTGCGCGAGGGCACCGGATTGGCGCGCGCGTTGAACTTGATCACCACGGTCACCAGCAGCGCCAGCACGAACAGCGTGATGACGGTGATGATCGTCAGCAGCAGGCCGTGAAACCAGGTGATGTTCTCCATCACCGGCGTAGCGGCTTCCTGCAGCCTGAATTCCCACGGTGCGGGCTGGCCGAGCTCCGCAAACGCCGATCCACCCGACACCAACGCCACCGCCGTCCCCAGCAGGCAGGCGCCCAATTGGCCCTTCGACATCTTCATGTCGTTCGCGCTCCCTTCAGAACTTTCCCCCTTCAGCAAACCGCCACTTCAAGCGGTGCGCTGTTATGACCCGCTCCCCCGGACAAACGGCTTTGGCGGACTCATAGGAAAGCACCTGGGCCAGTTCACTGGAATGACGAAATCTTTCTTCTCAAATCATAATTCTTGATCTATCGCAATGCAGCTCTTCAGCCGGATATGGTTGGCGTCGCAAGCTCTGTGCCTGCGGGATTTTTCAGCGAAAATTGCCGCATGACGAGGATTCGCGGGTAACGGGTGCTTGACAGGCGTTCCGTGCGATGTACGCAACGGACGGGGGCCATTTTTGAAGCTGATTCGACGGCGCAGCTGCGCAGCCGTTTTGCCGAACGACGCGCCGTCAAGACGCCATGATTCCCGGCTGATGCCGTGGTGCAGACAGACCACCCACAGGAAAGTGTCATGGGATCGACCCGGATGGGGCCTTCAATGGACCACACAGCGCGCAAGTCGCACCGAGATGCGAATGACTCGCGACGAGGATCCCGCCGTCTGCGCGGCAGCATTGCCGCGCTGGCGCTCGCGGCTGCGGCGGCGATCAGCCTGCCGGGTGCAGCGGTCCGTGCCCAGGGCGCAGTCCGCTCGGTGCATGGCGACTGGCAGATCCGTTGCGACACGCCGCCGGGCGCGCAGAGCGAGCAATGCGCCCTGATTCAGAGCGTGGTGGCGGAGGACCGTTCCAATGCCGGCTTGACCGTCATCATGCTCAAGACCGCCGACCAGAAGAGCCGGCTGATGCGCGTGGTGGCGCCACTCGGCGTGCTGCTGCCCTCCGGGCTCGGGCTGAAGCTGGACAACCAGGATGTCGGCCGCGCCGGCTTCGTGCGCTGCCTGCCCAATGGCTGCGTGGCGGAAGTCGTCATGGACGACAAGCTGCTCAACCAGCTCAAGACCGCCAAGACCGCCACCTTCATCATCTTCGAGACGCCGGAGGAAGGCATCGGCTTCCCGTTGAGCCTGAACGGGCTCGCCGACGGCTTTGACAAGCTGCCCTGACCCTCCGGCGCCGAGACACATTGCCGTGATCGGTCAGCGCGGCGGAGCGTGACCGGGCCGTTCCAGGGCCAGCGCCATGACCAGGCGCGTCTTGTCGATCTCCTCGGGACAGGTCTCCGGCGGCTCGACCGCCTTGATCACGAAACCTGCCTTTTCGTACAGCCGGATGGCGTTTGCGTTGCTGCGGTAAACCGTCAGTTCCACACGGGCAAAACCGTAGGCGCGCGCGGCCTCCAGCACCCGGCCGATCAGCCGGGTTCCGATGCCTTGGTGCCGGAACTGCGGCAAAAGGCCCATGCCCAGCACGCCGATTCGGGCATCAATGGGCCCCGATTTCGGCGTCACGTCGCACCAGCCGACCACCTCGCCCGCCGAAAGGACCACAAACTGCGGATAGCCCTCGGCAATGCTGTTCAGAATGAAGGCACGCGTGGATTCAAGCGGCGGCGCTGCCACGAAGGACAGATAGCGCCGCTCCCGCGCCACCAGATCCAGTGTGCGGTGAAAGCTTTCGATGTGACCTGCGCCGATGGGTACGATCTCAACCATGTCAGTTCGGTAATCATCCAGCCCCTCGCGCCCCGACCCGGAAACAACTATCTTGGATCGTATCTTCCGACAACGGACCAGCTGATGACAAATCCCGCCACACTTTCACTGCTTGACCGCGCCCAGCTCGATCGCGACGCCGTCCGTCACGAGATCACGCGCGGCCTTGCCGGCGCCGACGATGGCGAATTGTATCTCGAATATAGCCAAAGCGAGGCGCTGACCTTCGACAATGGCCGGCTCAAGCAGGCGACCTATGACACGAGCCAGGGTTTCGGCCTGCGCGCGGTGAAGGACGACGCAGTCGGCTACGCCCATTCCTCCGATGTCTCGCTGCCGGCGCTGATGCGCGCTGCCGACACCGTGAGCGCCGTGCGCGGCGGCTATTCCGGCACGTTCGCGGCTGCCCCGCCGCACACCAATGTGCGCCTCTACGGCGACGACAATCCGCTCGACGCACCGGGTTTCGAGAGCAAGGTGAAGCTGCTCGGCGAGATCGACGCGTATTTGCGCGACAAGGATCCGCGCGTTCGTCAGGTCACGGTGAGCCTGGGGGCGACCTGGCAGGTGGTGGAAATCCTGCGTCACGACGGCGAGAGCTATCGCGACGTCCGTCCGCTGGTGCGCGTCAACATCTCGGTGGTCGCCGGCGACGGCGACCGGCAGGAGAGCGGCAGCAAGGGCTATGGCGGACGCGAGGCCTACGCGCGCTTCATCGAGACCAAGGCTTGGCGCGACGCCGCCGACGGCGCGTTGCGCGAAGCGCTGGTCAATCTGGAATCGGTGCCGGCGCCGGCCGGCGAGATGGATGTCGTGCTCGGCGCAGGCTGGCCCGGCGTGATGCTCCACGAAGCGGTCGGTCACGGGCTCGAAGGCGATTTCAACCGCAAGAAGACCTCGGCTTTCGCCGGCCTGATGGGCAAGCCCGTGGCGGCCAAAGGCGTCACCGTGGTTGACGACGGCACCATGTCGTCGCGCCGCGGCTCGCTGTCGATCGACGATGAAGGCACGCCGACCAGCCGCACAGTGCTGATCGAGGACGGCATCCTGGTCGGCTACATGCAGGATCGCCAGAACGCGCGGCTGATGAACATGAAGCCGACCGGCAATGGTCGCCGGCAGAGCTATTCGCACGTGCCGATGCCGCGCATGACCAACACCTACATGCTGGCAGGCACGCGCGATCCGGCCGAGATCATCGCCTCGGTGAAAAACGGCATCTATGCCGTGAATTTCGGCGGCGGCCAGGTCGACATCACGTCGGGCAAATATGTGTTCCAGTGCACCGAGGCCTATAAGATCGAGAACGGCAAGGTCGGCGCGCCGGTCAAGGGCGCGATGCTGATCGGCAACGGTCCGACCGATCTCAACCGGATCAGCATGATCGGCAATGATCTGTCGCTCGACACCGGCATCGGCACTTGCGGCAAGAACGGCCAGGGTGTGCCGGTCGGCGTCGGCCAGCCAACCCTGCGCATGGACCGCATCACGGTCGGAGGAACGGGTCGATGAGCGTCGAGAAAATGTCGACAGACAAGAGCACCAAGGCGAGCGCAAACGGCACCACCTGGGGCGGCCAGATCGCGCAGCTGGCCGCTGTCGTGCTGGTCGTCTTCGTCGCCAAGGGCGCGATCGCCGAGCCGTTCTACGTGCCATCGGGCTCGATGGAGCCGACCCTGATGATCGGCGACGCGCTGCTCGCCTCCAAATTCCCCTATGGCTACGGCACCTCGTCGCTGCCGATGCAGATCACTTTGCCGGAAACCGGCCGGCTGTTCGGCGAAACGCCGAAGCGCGGCGACGTCGTGGTGTTCCGCTGGCCGGGCGACAACTCGCAGGCCTGGGTCAAGCGCGTGGTCGGGCTTCCGGGCGACCGCATTCAGATGCGCCAGGGCCAGCTCTTCATCAACGATCAGGCGGCAACGTTGAAGCCCGACGGCGTCGGCCAGGCTGAGGACGACAGCGGCCGCACCGAATCCGCCTATCGCTATGTCGAGACGCTCCCGAATGGCGTCTCGCACCTGATCTTCAAACTGCGCGACAACGGCCGGCTCGACAACACGCAGGAAATCACGGTGCCGCCCGGAAAGCTGTTCGTGCTCGGCGACAACCGGGACAACTCCGCCGACAGCCGCGTGCCGGTGCGCGACGGCGGCGTCGGCCTGTTGCCGATCGACAATCTGGTCGGCCGTGCCGACGCCGTGGTCGGCTCGTGGGATCTCGGCGTCCGCCATCAGCCGGTCTGGGCCTGGCTCTCCGGCTTCCGGCTCGACCGCTTCTTCACCGCGGTGCGCTAGACAAGCTCTGGCACGAAACGACAAGAAGCCGACGGTGTACTGTCATTCCGGGGCGGTCCGAAGGACCGAGCCCGGACTCTCGGGATTCCGGGTTTACGCTGCGCGTGCCCCCGCATGACGGTGGCAAAGGATGGACCGGACAGACTTCGTCGCCGCGACGCTCCGCAATCCCGTCAACGCCACCATTGCTCAGGCTTTGCACGCCATGGCATTGCCCGACGCCTGGATCGTCGCCGGCTGTTTGACACAGACGGTTTGGAACGGGCTGACCGGGCGGCCGATTTGTTATGGCATCAACGACTACGACATCTTCTATTTTGACCCCGATACATCATGGGAAGCCGAAGATGCCGTGATCCGCAAGCTGCGGGCGCGGTTGTCCGGCTGTGAGGCCACGATCGAGATCCGCAACCAGGCGCGTGTGCATCTGTGGTATCCCGTCAAGCACGGCCTGCCCTATCCGCCATTGACCTGTTCGAGCGACGGCATCGACCGCTTTCTCACCGTCAATACGCAGGTCGGCATTCGTCCGAGCGCGGAGGGGCACGACGTCTATGCGCCCAAAGGTTTCGACGACATCGCCGGCATGATCGTGCGCCCCAACCGCACTGCGAATTTCTCGGCCGCGAACTACGCGGCCAAGGCCGCGCGCTGGAAGGCGCTGTGGCCGGAGATCCGGGTGATCGCGCCTGACGATTAGTCCATCAGCCGTCGTAACGACGATGCGGCCGCACGTCGCGGAGTGGTTAACGCACGACGCCCGATGTAAACCCGGCACGGCGGCGCGGCGGCTTGATCTCCTTCTTCAGGAAGCAGTGCGCCTCCTTCCCTGCATAGCCCGGGCGGGCGAAGGTCCAGGCGCGGCATTTATTGTCGCCGGTGCAGGCGGCCTTGCAGATGTCCTCGGCGTCGGCGGCCTTCTCTGCCTGCTTGTCCTTGTCTTTCTCTTTGTCGGCGCCCTTCTCGGCCCCTTTCGGCTCCGTGGTCTTGATCTCGAAGCCGCGGTAATCGCCGCCGGGCCGATCGATCGAGGTCTCGACGGCATCGTTGCGGATCTCGACCACGCCGGCGCCACGCACCCCGGAGACGCAGCAATTGTCAGGCACGCGCGCCGGCACGCTGTTCTTCAGCCAGCATACGGCGCCCGTCTCCACCACCGTCGGATAGGTGAAGCTCCAGGCGCGGCAGCGCCGGTCATGTTCGCACAACAGCGCGCAATCGGCCGGATCGCCGGAGGAGATCGGCGCGCTCATATAGTCGCCGCCGGGGCGATCGGAATAGGTCTGCGCCAACCCCGGAGAGCCGGGCGCAACGACGATCAGGCACGCCAGGAGTGCCTGGCATGCCGCGATGATGCGCCCCGCGCCGATCCGCTGATGTATCCGACCCATTGGTTACGCTTGCGTTTTCTTGAGCGGCCATTTGATCGCCACGAACCTGTATGGCCGATGAACGAGCCAGACACGTTTGGACTTGTGCGGCGGGCGACCTTACTGCCTCACAGGCAGACGGCGCACGTTACGATATCGTAGGCAAGGGAGCCCTCCTCAACCCTCCCTTGCAGGCAATCGAAGCCGGCTCGACGCCTCAAATTCAGGATGCGGACAGAACCGTCGATCCGATCTGATTAGAACGCATACTCATTATAGGCCGGTTCGACCGAGCCGTGCCACGGGCCGTGATACTTCTCCAGCATCTCCTCCGCCGGGGTGCGGCCGCATTCGATGATGCGGTCGAGCGGCTCGAGGTGGCGCGTCTCGTCGCGGCCGAATTGATCGACGCGGTTGCGCCGCCGCAGCCCCAGGTGTGCCAGCGTCAGACATTCCTTGGCGATCTCGAACGCGTAGCGGTTACGGATACGGGCCTTGAAGCCGAGCCGCGGCACGTCATCGCGCAAATGCTGGCGCTCGAAGGCGCTCCAATCCTTGACGATATCCCAGGCGGCATCGAGGCTGATATCGTCATAGAGCAGGCCAACCCAGAAGGCCGGCAGCGCCGGCAGCCGTCCCCATGGCACGCCATCCGCACCGCGCATTTCGAGATACCGCTTGAGCCGCACCTCGGGAAAGATCGTCGACAGGTGATTGGCCCAGTCCGACAGGGTCGGCCGCTCGCCCGGCAGCGCCGGATTCCTGCCCTCGAAGAAATCCCGGAACGAGGTGCCGGACACGTCGATGTAGGTCTCCTCGCGCTTGACGAAATACATCGGCACGTCGAGCGCATAATCGACCCACCGCTCGAAGCCCATGCCATCCTCGAACGCCCACGGGATCATGCCGGCACGCGCATTGTCGGTGTCGCGCCAGATCTCGGAGCGGAAGGACAGAAAGCCGTTCGGCTTACCTTCGGTGAACGGGGAATTGGCAAACAAGGCGGTGGCGATCGGCTGCAGCGCCACCGAGACCCGCAGCTTCTTCACCATGTCGGCTTCCGAGGAGAAGTCGAGATTGGTCTGCACCGTGCAGGTCCGGTACATCATGTCGATGCCGTAGCGGCCGACCTTCGGCATGTAGTTGGTCATGATCTTGTAGCGGCCCTTCGGCATCACCGGAATCTGGGCGCGCGACCAGGACGGCGTCATGCCAAGGCCGAGGAAGCCGATGCCGAGCGGGGTCGCCACCTCGCGCACCTGTGCGAGATGCGCCATCAGTTCGGCCTGGGTCTGATGCACGTTCTCCACCGGAGCCCCGGAGAGCTCGAATTGGCCGCCGGGCTCGAGCGAGATCGCGCCGCCACCAGTCACGTCATAGAGACCGATGATGTTGCCGCGCTCCATGATCGGCTCCCAGCCGAGCAGAAGCTTCATGCCCTCGAGCAGCGCCCCGATGCCGCGCGCGCCGGCGTAAGGGACCGGATGATGGCCATCCAGCGTGAACGGCGTCTTCTCATGCTCGGTGCCGATCCGGAATGCGGATTGGGGTTTCACGCCCGCCTCCAGCCACGCGACGAGTTCGTCGCGAGACTGGAGCGGGGTCATATCGATCTGGTCACGCGCCATGCGAGTCCCGGTTCAGAAGCGCATCGATGATCGCGCGCGGTGACAGGAAAGTCCGCGGGCCCGACGGGACCACGGACGGGGAAAATGACAGAGAGATCATCGGGCCGACGCACCTTCTCCGGCAGACAGTTGCTGGGCCTGGCTGCAGGAGCAGCCGAGACGGTCGAGCAGCGCACAGAGCTTGGCGGCGTCCACATCCGACAATTTCGAGCCGATATGCTTTTCGATCGCCGCAGAATAGGCGGCCCACATCCGCTTCTGCAGGTCGCGCCCGGCCTCCGTGATCTCGATGAACTGGCCGCGCTTGTCGATCTTGCATTCGCGGCGCACCGCAAGGCCTTCGTCGACCAGCCGATCGATCAGCCGCGAGGTCGAATATTGCGGGATCAGCATCTGCCGCTCGAGCTCCACCGGGCGCAGCTCCCCCGACGGCGCCCGCGACAGTTCCAGAAGCGCGTCATACCAGGCGAGCGGCGGAAAGCCAGCCTTCTTCAGGTCCTGCTCGACCGCAGCCAGCACCCGGCTCTGGACCCGCATCAGGCGGATCCAGGCGCCGGTGGCCTCGGTCGATGGTTTGCGTTTCATGGTCGGGCTCATATCCTCGTCGACAGCACTTTACTCTACTGAATGCAGCTGCATCAATCTTGACTATTCCATGCATCTGCATTTAATTCCGTCACCTCGTTTATCAAGCAAAATCCTAAACGACGGTTCTGACGGAGGAATTGCGATGAAACTGTACTACTCCCCAGGCGCTTGCTCGCTCTCGCCCCACATCGCCCTGCTCGAGGCCGGCCTTCCTTACGAGCTGGTCAAGGTCGATCTCCGGGCCAAGAAACTGGAAAATGGCGACGATTATTGGAAGGTCAATCCGAAAGGCCAGGTGCCGGCACTGGCGCTCGATGGCGGCGAGCTGGTCACCGAGGGGCCGGTGATCGTGCAGACCATCGCGGACCGCGCCGCGGACAAGGCGCTCGCCCCCGCACCGGGCAGCGCCGAGCGCTACAAGCTGTTGGAATGGCTGAACTTCATCACCTCCGAGCTGCACAAGAATTTCAGCCCGCTGTTCCAGCCGGCTTTTTCCGACGAGGTCAAGGGGTTCTTCAAGGACCGGCTGATGGGCAAGTTCAAGTACGTCGACAGCCAGCTGGCCGGCCACGACTATCTCATGGGCAAGGACTTCACCGTCGCCGACGGCTATCTGTTCACGATGCTGGCCTGGGCGGAGCGGATGCAGTTCGACCTGTCCGGCCTGCCCAATCTGACCGCCTACAAGGCCCGCGTCGCCGCCCGGCCCAAGGTGCAGGAAGCGCTGGCGAAG
>NZ_CAFK01000049.1 GCF_000239815.1 Bradyrhizobium sp. STM 3843
TTGCGCCCGCTCGGGACGCCGGCCGTTTGATCCGGCTCGAGCGGCGCGGCCGTGAGCGCGGGCGACAAGGCCATCTGCGGCCCGATCTCGCGGCCACGGCCGCCAATCAGACGCTCATAGGCCGACACCAGGGTGACGTAGGGACTGACCCAGATCCAGCCGTCGCGCGTGAACACCTGCAGGTCGAAATGCAGATGGCGCGACGTGCCGTTGGGATGGTCGAGATAGTTGGAGACCACGCCGATCTGCTCGCCCTCGCCAAGCTTGCGGCCGTTGAGCAGGCCGTCAGCATCCATCACAGCAGGATTCATGTGCATGTAGCGGAAGCGGATATGTTCGGTGCCGCTGTTGACCTGCAGTGTTGCTGCCTGGTCCTTGGCAGTACGGATCACGGTGCCGTCGCGAACCGCCAGCACGCGCTGCCGTTTGGGATCGCAGCCATCGGCACCCTCGCGCCGCGCCGGGCACGCGCCGGGGCGGATGTCGTCGCCCTGATGTCCAGAGCCGCTTGTGCATTGTCCGACGTTGAAGCTGCGCGGTTCACAGAAATTGTCGCGCCAGGGAAATTGCCCGAGGCGCTGCTCGGCGGCGTCGCCCGAGCGAGCTTTGCCCGATGACTGCGAATGCACATAGGCCGGTGCGTCCAGCGGAAAGCGGATCTGCGAATAGACGGTTCGATCGGCGCGCCCGCTTTGGCCGCGCGCCCCGTTGGGCGGCAGCACATCGCCGGGCGGACGATAGGTGAATTCGGCCGAGAGGTTTGTCGGACGTACGATGGCGAGCGACGCGACATCGGGCCGCGGCGGCGCCGGCAGGCCGCCGACCACGCGCAGCGCTTTCAGGAAGCGCTCGGCGACCGGATAGGCCTCGCGGCAGGCCAGCCGTCGCGGGCGGGGGGCGCTGTCGAAACATTGGATCGACACGACATAGGCAATCCCGAAGCGGGTGAAGGCGTAACGCACATAGCCTTCGCGAATGAAGCGGCGCAGATCGGGATATTGCGCCAGCGCCTTGACTGGCTCGCCCTTGCCGCCTTGCGGATCGGAGATGTCGTAGACGAGGCGCGACCCGGTGATCTGCACCTCGACCGGCTTGGCGAAAATGCGGGACGGCAGGCCCGCGCCGACGTCGGGCGGCAGTGAGAATACCGCGTCATAGCCGGCCGGGCCGGCATCGAACAGATCGCTGCGGAAATCGGCCTGATAGCGGGTGAGCGACGTGCCGTCGGCAAGGCCGCTCCGTCGCGCTCCCAGATAGGCCGCGGTGTCGAAGGGCAACAGCACCGGCACCGGACTGCGCCCGATGCCGGTGAAAATGGGCGAGGTCACCCCATTGAGCTCAAGCAAGGCCGGCCGCGCACGAGGATCGGACGAGGGGAGGCCGTGCCGCCGGCCGAAGGGGGTAAAATCGGCTGCGACCGCGGGCGCGGCGTTCAACTCGGAGCGAAGTTGATCCATCGCCGCGCGCCAATCGGCGCGGCTCACGGTCACCGCCGGCGTACGAAATTCGTCGGCTCGCAGGCGAGGCGTATCCACGGCCAGCGCCGGCAATCCCAGCAGGATGGCGACGAGATCGAAGATCCTGGCCCCGAAGATCTTGCCGCCGAAAGTCTTGCCCCCCAAGACTTGTACCAAGACTTGCCCCAAGAGACCCGCCCCCAGGTCTCAGACGATATGTTGCCCCATGATCCGCCGCCGACCGCTGTTCAGAGACATGTTCGGCGAACCCCGGGGAACTCTACCTGACAGACCGATTCTGTTGAAGCTTTCGATGTGACGTTCGCATGCCGAATGCTCGGCAAGGGGGAGAACGTCAGATCGGCTTCATCCGCGTCCGTACTCGAAGCGTCAGTCCTTGGCGCGCTCGCAATAGGAGCCGTCTTCCGTCATCACCACGATGCGGGTGCCGACGGTGATGTGCGGCGGAACGCCGGTGCGGATGCCGTTGGAAAGCACGGCCGGCTTGTAGGATGACGATGCGGTCTGGCCCTTGGTGACAGGCTCGGTGTCGACGACCTCGAGCGTGACGCGCTGCGGCAGCGCAATCGCCACCGGCACCACATCGTGCATCGACAGCTTGACGGTCATATTCTCCTGCAGATAAGCCGCCTGCGAGCCCACGACGTCCTTCGGCACCTGGACCTGATCGTAGGTCTCCGGGTTCATGAAGTGGAAGCCGTCGGCATCTTCGTACAGATAGGTGAAGTTGCGTTCCTCGATGGTGACCTTCTCGACCTGGTCGGTGGTCTTGTAGCGCTCGGAGATCTTTACGCCATCGCTGATTCGACGCATTTCGATCTGGCTGACCGGCGTGCCCTTGCCGGGATGGATGTTCTCGGCGGTCACGACAACGTAGAGCTTGCCGTCTTGCTCGATGACGTTACCCTTGCGAATAGAGCTGGCGATGACTTT
>NZ_CAFK01000048.1 GCF_000239815.1 Bradyrhizobium sp. STM 3843
CTGGCACGCCAGCANGTCACGGTGGCGCTGTCAGGCGATGCCGGCGATGAACTGTTCGGCGGCTACAACCGGCATGTCTGGGGCGGGGCGCTCCAGGCGCGCTTTGGCCGCATGCCGGCGCCACTGCGGCGGGCGATGGCTGTGCTGCTGGGAGCGATCGCTCCGGAGCCGGCCGATACGATCTTCAAGGTGCTGCAGCCGCTGTTGCCGGCGCGGTTGAAGGTGCGGCATCCCGGCGATCAGGTGGCCAAGCTTGCGCGCATGATCGGGGCCGATTCCTTTGATGAGATGTACCGCTCGCTCTGTTCGATCGACGGCGATCCGATTCGGACGATTCTGGCGGGCGAGGAACGCCGGAGTTGGGCGTCCGAAGAAATGATGCAAGTCGAGGTGGGCCTCGATCCGCTCGACCGCATGACGCTTGCGGATTCCTTGAGCTATCTCAGCGACGACATCCTGCAAAAGGTCGACCGCGCGGCGATGGCCGTGGCGCTCGAAACGCGGGTGCCTTTCCTGGACAAGGACGTCGTCGAGTTTGCCGCGCAGGTGCCGCCTCGCATGAAGGTGCGGGAGGGACGCGGCAAATGGCTGGTGCGGCAGGTGCTCGACCGGCACGTCCCCGCTGAACTGATCGACCGCCCGAAAACCGGCTTCAGCATCCCGCTGGATGGCTGGTTGCGCGGACCACTCAAATCCTGGGCCGGTGACCTGTTGTCACCGGGGCGGCTGAAGCGGCAGGGCCTGTTCGAGCCGCGGCGCGTGGAAAAAATGTTCGGCGAGCACCTGAGCGGCCGGCATAATCATGCCTATTGGCTTTGGAACGTGCTGATGGCAGAGGCCTGGCACGACACTTGGCAGACAGCACGATAGATCGGCCAGCACAGGCAGACCAGGAAAGACGGGGTCAGTCTTCGGCAGTGGCCGGGATGCTCATGGCGCCGGCGCCTTTCTCCGCACTGAAGATCCAGACCAGCCCGCCCATGCCGCCGACGATGAAATAGACCGCGCCAAACAGGATCGAGACCACCGTGCCGTCGGCCGGCGCCAGTCCGGCATAACCGAAAGCGACCATCATGGTCGCCTCGCGCACGCCCCAGCCGGCAATCGAGATCGGCAGCATCGTGATCAGCATGATCGGCGGCGTCAGCATGAACAACTGCTCGAAATCGGCAGGGGCTGCGATCGAGCGGACCGCGCACCAGGCAATCACGACCGCCAGCACGTGGATCGACAAGGAGAGCACGGCGATCTTGGGGCCTGTCGTTCTGCCGAAGATCACCCGATTTGCGATCACGGAGCAGGCATGAACGTGACGGGTCGGCCACCACGCCTTCATCCAGGCATCCGGAAGGTAACCGAAGATCAGGAAGCCAACGCCTGCAGCGAGGGCAGCCAGGTCGACCAGGACCAAAGCGAGCCGGCCCTTGTCGTCGGCGATCATGCTGTAGCTCCACGGCAGGCTCGCAACGATGATCAGCGCGAGCGCGATGAAGCCCACGGCACGGTCGGTCAGGATCGAATAGCTCGCCGCGCGCCAGCCGGCGCCGGTGCGGCCGATCAGCCATAGCCGCACGGCATCACCGCCGATCGAGGAGGGCAGGGTCTGGTTGAAGAAAGACCCGATCATGTTGTAGCGGAACGCCTGCAGATCGCTCAGCGGCGCGCCGCAAAGCGCGGAGATCTCCCGCCATCGCAGCGCCCCGATGAAGACCTGGACCAGCGTGACCAGAACCGCAATGACGATCCAGCCAAGGCTGATCTGGCTGAGCCGCTCCTGGATCGCGGCAAAATTGATCCCGCGCAGCGCGAGATAGAGCAGCGCCAGCGATACCGCGATCCGGAGCACGAGGATGAGAAACGAACGCATGAGAGGCCAGCTTCGCCCTTGATCTGGTCCGTCCAAGCCGGGCGCGAGACGCTAAAATCCCGTCTCGATGTGGCTCTCGGAGCGTGGTTATCGGACCGTTGACGAGGAGGGGAGCGCCGTTCCGGCGGCGCACCCCTTGCGGTCCCTCAGCTCAGGTGGCTAAACAGTCGCCGGGGTGGCGTCAATGGCCTCGAAAACGACTGGAAAATCAATTTATGTCTCATGGCCGGACAATTGCGGTGATTGGCCTCGGTTATGTGGGCCTGCCGGTCGCCGCAGCCTTCGCGCGCGGCGGCTGTCCGGTCACCGGCTTTGACATCGATGCCGGCCGTGTCGCCGAGCTGCGCGCCGGGCTTGATCGCACTCGTGAGGTCGAGAGTGCCGATCTGAAGCGGCCTGGCTTGAGCTTCACCGGCGAGCCGACTGATCTGCGCTCCGCCGACTTCTACATCGTCACCGTGCCGACCCCGATCGATGAGGCGCGGCGGCCGGATCTTTCAGCCATGCTCGCCGCTACCCGCACGGTCGGTGCGGTCCTCAAACGCGGCGACATCGTGGTTTATGAGTCGACCGTGTATCCGGGCGCAGTGGAAGAGGATTGCGTTCCGATCCTGGAGAGCGGCTCCGGCCTCAAGGCTGGTGTGGATTTCAGCGTCGGCTACTCGCCCGAACGCATCAACCCGGGCGACAAGGTTCACCGCTTCGAGACCATCACCAAGGTGGTTTCGGCGCAGAACGCCGCGACGCTCGACATCGTCGCAAACGTCTATGGCTCGGTGGTCACCGCCGGCATCCACCGCGCGCCCTCGATCAAGGTGGCGGAAGCCGCCAAGGTGATCGAGAACACCCAGCGCGACCTCAACATCGCCTTCATGAACGAGCTGTCGCTGATCTTCCAGGCGCTCGAGATCGATACCGGCGACGTGCTCGCGGCTGCCGGCACCAAGTGGAATTTCCTGCCGTTCTCGCCCGGGCTGGTCGGCGGCCACTGCATTGGTGTTGATCCTTACTATCTCACCTATCGCGCCGAGAAGGCCGGCTATCATCCCGAGGTGATCCTGGCCGGTCGCCGCATCAACGACGAGATGGGCCGGCGGATCGCGCGCGAATGCATTCGCGGCCTGTTACGCCGCAAGGGCCAGAGCGGCACGGTGACGATCCTTGGCATCACCTTCAAGGAGAACGTGCCGGACATCCGGAATTCGCGCGTCATCGACATCGTCAGGGAATTGCAGTCGTTCGGCGTCAACGTGCAGATCACCGATCCGCTGGCGGATGCGCGAACGGTCGAGGAAGAATACGGCGTGGCGCTGACAGCGCTCGAGAGCTTGCGCCCGGCCGATGCGCTCGTGCTGGCGGTGGCGCATGAGGCTTATATCGGCGGGGGCTGGGCGCTGGTGCAGCGGCTGCTGCGCGAAGGCAGCGGGCTCGTTCTCGATGTGAAGATGAAGCTCGATCGCGCCGGCAAGCCTGCCGCGATCGAACTGTGGCGGCCGTGATGGGAGCGACAATGGCAGATGACACCGTCCTCGTGACCGGCGCCGCCGGTTTCATCGGTTTTCACGTCGCGCAGCATCTGCTGAACGAGGGACGGCGCGTTGTCGGCATCGACAACCTCAACAACTACTACGATCCGCGGTTGAAAGAGGCGCGGCTGGAGCTGCTCAAAGCCCAGCCGGGGTTCAGCTTCCTCAAGCTTGATCTCGCGGACCGGGCCGCGGTCAAGGCGCTGTTCGCGCAGCATCGTTTTCCGGCCGTCATTCACCTCGCCGCGCAGGCGGGCGTGCGCTATTCGCTGGAGAATCCGCACGCCTATGTCGATGCCAATCTCGAGGGCTTCATCAATATTCTCGAGGGCTGCCGCCATCATGGCTGCGAACATCTTCTGTTCGCCTCGTCGTCTTCGGTCTATGGCGCCAACACCAAGCTGCCATTCTCGGTCAAGGACAACGTCGACCATCCAATCAGCCTCTACGCCGCGACCAAGAAGGCCAACGAGCTGATGGCGCATTCCTACAGCCATCTCTACAGGCTGCCGACGACCGGCTTGCGCTTCTTCACGGTTTACGGGCCCTGGGGGCGGCCGGACATGGCGATGTTCATCTTCGCCAAGGCGATCCTGGCGGGGCAGCCGGTCAAGCTCTTTAACCATGGCCGGATGCGGCGCGATTTCACTTACGTCGACGACGTGGTCCAGGCCGTGGTCCGTCTGGTCGGTCGGCCGCCCAAAGGGAACCCGGACTGGGAGGGGAACCGGCCCGATCCGGCTACTTCCAGGGCGCCATGGGTGGTTTACAATATCGGTAACAATCACCCCGAAGAGCTGACGCACGTGATATCAGTGCTGGAGCAGGAGTTCGGGCGGACGGCGCTCAAGGAAATGCTGCCGATGCAGCCGGGTGACGTCGAGGCGACCTACGCCGACGTGGCTGATTTGGAGCGCGACATCGGCTTTCGGCCTGCGACGCCGATCGAGGAGGGAATTGCCCGCTTCGCCAAATGGTATCGTGACTATCATCGCATTTGAGGACTGATTTCATGACCAGACGCATCATCCCCCTGATCATGTGCGGCGGCGCCGGCACGCGGCTCTGGCCGGCATCGCGCGAGGTGCGGCCCAAGCAGTTCCTGCCGCTGTTCGGCGCCCGCTCGACCTTCCAGGAGACGCTGCTGCGTGTCTCGGACGCCAGCCTGTTCGAGCGGCCGATCATCATCACCAACGCCGCCTATCGCTTCATGGTGCTGGAGCAATTGGCCGAGATCGGCATCGAGGCCGATGTGCTGTTGGAGCCGATGCGCCGCGACTCAGGTCCGGCGATTGCGGCCGGCGCAGCGTTTGCGCGGACGCGCGATGGTGAGGCGATCGTACTGGCGCTCGCCGCGGACCATGTGGTGCGCGATACCGACGCGTTTCTCGCGGCCTGCCGCGAGGGACTGGCGGCGGCCGAAGAAGGCCGTATCGTCACCTTCGGCGTCACGCCCGAGCGTGCCGCGACCGAATATGGCTACATCTGCCCGGGCGACGCCGTGGCGGGGCAAGTGCGCGCGGTGGCGCGCTTCGTCGAGAAGCCGGATCTGCCGACCGCCGAGCAGTACATTCGGGACGGTTATTTCTGGAACAGCGGTAATTTCATGTTCCGCGCCGCTCTGTTGCTCGACGAGTATCGCAAATTCGATTCCGCCAGCGTGCAGGCGGTGACGGACTCCGTCGTCAACGCCGGCCGCGACCTCGGCTTCATCATTCTCAACGCCGATAGCTTCGCGGCTGCCAAGCCGATCTCGATCGATTATGCGGTGATGGAGAAGACCGAGCGGGCGGCGGTGGTGCCGGTCTCCTGCGGTTGGTCCGATGTCGGTTCGTGGCATGCGGTCTGGGAGCTGTCGGAGAAGGACGCGCAGGGCAATGCCGCGCGCGGCGCATCCGTGTTCGAGGACTCCCGCAACTGCAACGTGGTCAGCGACAAGGCGCTGGTGGCGCTGGAGGGGGTCGATGACCTCGTCGTGGTGGCGACGCAGGACGCGGTGCTGGTCTCACGGCAGAAGGATGCCAATGGCCTCAAGCGTCTGGTGGCCAAGCTGAAGACCGTAGCGCCGGAGGTCACGGAGGCGCACATCAAGGTGCATCGTCCCTGGGGCAGCTATCAGTCGGTCGACAATGGCGAGCGGCACCAGGTCAAGCGCATCGTGGTCAAGCCCGGCCAGCGGCTGTCGCTGCAGAAGCACTATCACCGCTCCGAGCATTGGATCGTGGTGCGCGGAACGGCGCGCGTCACCGTCAACGAGACGGTGTCCATGGTGCACGAGAACGAATCGATCTACATCCCGATGGGCGCAGTGCACCGGCTGGACAATCCCGGCAAGATCCTGTTGGAGCTGATCGAGGTCCAGACCGGCTCGTATCTCGGCGAGGACGACATCATCCGCATCGAGGATGACTACCGGCGCGAGTAGGACTCACTTACCGCTCTCGAATCAAAGGCCGAATCAAAACCCATGTGCTAGATTCGCAAGGACATCCGGGGCGGAGGGGATCCTTGCAAAGCACGATTGGTTCGCGCGCGTTCCAGAACGCGCGGCTGCAGAAGAAAAACCGCAAGCAGGCGGAGGCGCAATATCCCGCCGCGGTCGAGGCCTATCGTGCCGGCCGCCATGCCGATACCCAAGCGATCTGCAGACAGATTCTGGAGCTGCTTCCGGACTATTTCCCCGCTTTGCACCTGTTGGGGATCTCGGCGCTGGATTGCGGGCGCCTGGACGTCGCCGAACAGGCGCTGACACGGGCGGTGGCTCTCGAGCCGCGCCATGCCGAAGCGCTCGTCAATCTCGGTCTCGTCTACTTCCATCAGAAACGCTACGAGGAAGCGCGCAAGCTGCAGGAGCGTGCGACCGCGGCGAAGCCGAATTTCGCGGTGGCGTTCACCACGCTCGGCAATACGCTGATGAACATGCGGCTGTTCGACCAGGCGCTGGAGGCGCACCAGCGCGCGATCGCGGTCAAGCCCGATTATGCCGATGCCTATTGCAACCGCGGCATGACCCAGCTGCTGATGCAGCGACATCAGGAGGCATATGAGAGCTTCAACCGTGCGCTGGCGCTCAACCCACGGCATATGCACGCGACGTTCGGCCTTGGCCTGGTCGGCGTCAATCTGCGGCATTGCGACCAGGCGTTGACGTCGTTCAACGCGGCGCTTGCGATCAGTCCAGGCAATGCCGCCATCCTGGCGCAGCGTGGCCGCCTCCATCTGCAAATGGGACATTTCGAGCCGGCCGAGGCCGATTTCGACGCTGCGCTGGTCGCCGATCCCAACCTGGAGGCCGCGCTGCTCGGCAAGGCTCACGTCAACGTCCTCAACGGTAACGTTGCGCCGGCGATGGCGGCCTGCAACAAGGTGCTGGAGCAGAATGCGTCGTCCGAAGTGGCGCTGGTCTGGCTGGGGGCATGTCTCGCCAAGCAGGGCGATGTGACTGGTGCTATCCAGCTGTTCGATCGCGCGCTCGAGATCAAGCCGGACTTCGAGGAAGCGGTCACCAAGAAGATCTTTGCGCTCGACTTTCTCCCGGATGCAGACTTCGCTCTGCAACAGGCAGTTCGCCGCGAGTGGTGGGAGCGGATCGGCGCCAGGATCGGGCAACGCAAACTGGACATCCGGTATTGCGATCCGGAACGCCCGCTGGTTGTCGGCTATGTCTCCTCCGATTTCCGCAACCATTCGGCGGCCCTCGCGTTCTTCCCGGTCCTGCGACATCACGACCACGGCGCATTCCGCGTGGTCTGCTATTCGTGCTCGCCATTGCGCGACAGCGTCACGGAAAAATTCCAGTCCATTGCCGACAAATGGGTGGACGCCTGGCAATTGTCCGACGACGAACTGGCCGACCAGATCCAGGCTGATCAGGTCGACATTCTGGTCGATCTCTCCGGTCATTCGGGCGGCCACCGCCTCTCGGTGTTTGCGCGCAAGCCGGCGCCGATTCAGGCGAGCGCCTGGGGGCACCCGACCGGCACTGGACTCCCGACGATGGACTATGTCCTGGCCGATCCGGTTTCGATCCCATCATCGGCGCGCCATCTGTTTGCCGAGCAGATCCATGATCTGCCGTGCATGATCACGATGGATGCGATCGAGGGGGGCCACGCGACCGAGTTGCCGATGCTGCGCAACGGCTACGTCACCTTCGGCGTGTTCAATCGGATCGACAAGATCTCTGACGCCGCGCTTGCAGTTTGGGCAGAGCTTATGCAGGAGCTGACGAGCGCGCGGATCGTGATCAAGAACGTTGCCCTTGATGACGCCTATCTGCGCGACAGTCTCATCGGCCGTTTTGTCGATCATGGCATCGCGGCGGAGCGCATCAGGTGCATGGGCTCGACCTCGCGCCCTGATCATCTGGCTGAATTCGCCGCAATCGACATCTCGCTCGATCCGTTCCCGCAGAACGGCGGCGCCAGCACCTGGGAATCCCTGCATATGGGAGTCCCCGTCATCACCAAGCTCGGGTCGACGCCGTCAGCGCGGGCCGGCGGTGCAGTGATCACGGCGATCGGGCTCGACGATTGGGTGGCGGAGGACGATGCCGGTTATCTCGCCATCGCCCGCCGTCACGTGGCTGATCCGGCCGCGCTGGCGAAGCTGCGGGCCGAACTGCCCCAGCGCATCGCGACCTCAGCCGCTGGGAACGTCGCGCTCTACACGCGCAAGGTCGAGGAGGGCTATCGCACCTTCTGGCGCCGCTACTGTGCCGCCAATGCCTGAGACGGCCTGCATCCATCGCGTTCTCCGCGTCAATTCCTGACTTTTCTGGAGACCATCCTTGGCAAATGTCGGTTCGCGTGCGTTCCAGAACGCGCGGCTTCACAAGAAGAACCGCAAGCAGGCCGACGCGCTGCTGCCGCAGGCTGTGGCAGCCTATCGCGCAGGCCGGCACGCCGAGGCGCAGGCGATCTGCGCCCAGACACTCGCGCTCGTCCCCGACCATTTCGATGCACTGCATCTGCTCGGTGTGTCGGCGCTGGAGAGCGGCCGTCTGGATGTCGCCGAGCAGGCTTTGACACAGGCGGTCGCCGCCGAGCCGCGCCATGCCGAGGCGCTCGCCAATCTCGGCCTCGCGCTGTTCAGCCGGAAGCGCTATCAGGAGGCGCGCACCGTGCAGGAGCGCGCCGTCGCGGCCAGGCCGAATTTCGCAGCGGCGCTGACCGGTCTCGGCAACACGCTGATGAAGCTCGGCCTGCTGGAGGAGGCGCTGCAGGCGCACGAGCGCGCGCTCGCCGCCAAGCCCAACTACGCCGACGCCTATTGCAATCGTGGCATGGCGCAAGTGCTGCTCAACCGCAATGTCGAGGCTGTCGGAAGCTTCGATCGCGCGCTCGCCCTGAACCCGCGTCAGTCGGAGGCGCTGTTCGGCAAAGGCCTGGTCAACATCAATCTGCGCCATTCCGATGATGCGTTCGCAGCCTTCGATGCCGCGCTCGCGATCCGGCCGGGCGTCGCTCTGGTGCTCGCCCATCGCGGCCGCCTGCGTCAGCAACTCGGGCAGTTCGATCAGGCCAAGCTGGATTACGATGGAGCGCTCGCGATCGACCCGTTGCTCGAAGTGGCGCTGCTCGGCCACGCTCAGATCTCGGTGTTGAAGGAGAATGTCGCGCCGGCAATGGCCGCCTTGCGCAAGATTCTTGAGCAAAATCCCACGTCCGAAGTCGCCTGGACGTGGCTCGGAGAGTGCTTTTGCAAGCAGGGCGACATCGCCTCTGCGCTGCAGCATTTCGACCGGGCTCTGGAGATCAAGCCCGATTATGCGGATGCGATTACGGCGAAGATCTTCGCACTGGATTTCATCCCCGACTGCGACTTCGCCCAGCACCAGGCGGCGCGGCACGAATGGTGGACCAGGATCGGCAGTCGGATGACGCAGAGACAACTGCAACCGCGGGATCTCGATCCGGAGCGGATCATTACGATCGGCTATGTCTCGTCCGACTTCAGAGGCCATTCGGCTGCGTTGGCTTTCTTGCCGGTGCTGACGCATCGCGATCGAGCACAGTTCCGGGTGGCCTGCTACTCCTCGTCACCGGCACAGGATGGGATGACCGCGCAATGCCGGGCCGCCGCAGACATCTGGGTCGATGCCTGGCAGATGTCAGACGAGGAGCTTGCGGCGCGCATCGAAGCCGATCAGGTCGATATTCTTGTCGATCTCTCCGGTCACTCGGCCGGCAACCGCCTGACGATGTTTGCGCGCAAGCCGGCGCCGATTCAGGTCAGCGCCTGGGGACATCCGACCGGCACTGGTCTTCCGACCATCGACTATGTGCTGGCCGACCCGGTGTCGATCCCGCCATCGGTGCGCCACCTGTTTGCCGAGCAGATCCATGATCTGCCCTGCATGATCACGATGGATGCGATCGAGGGGGTCCATGCGACCGGGCTGCCGATGCTGCGCAACGGCTACGTCACCTTCGGTGTGTTCAATCGGATTGACAAGATCTCTGACGCCGCGCTTGGGGTGTGGGCCGAGGTCATGCGGCAGTTGCCGGACGCGCGCATCGTCATCAAGAACACCGCGCTCGATGACGCCTATCTGCGCGATGGACTGATTGGCCGTTTCGTCGATCATGGCATCACGGCAGAGCGGATCGCGTGCTTGGGCTCGACCTCGCGCGCGGATCATTTGGCCCAATTTGCCGCGATCGACATCTCGCTCGATCCGTTCCCGCAGAACGGCGGCGCCAGCACCTGGGAATCCCTGCATATGGGGGTCCCGGTCATCACCAAGCTCGGCACGACGCCGTCAGCAAGGGCCGGCGGCGCCGTCGTCACCGCGATCGGGCTCGACGATTGGGTGGCCGAGGATGACGCCGGTTATCTCGCCATCGCCCGTCGTCATGTGGCTGATACCGCGGGGCTCGCCAGGCTGCGGGCCGAATTGCCCCAGCGCATCGCGACCTCAGCCGCTGGTAACGTCGCGCTCTACACGCGCAAGGTCGAGGAGGGCTATCGCACCTTCTGGCGCCGCTATTGCGCGGCCAATGCGTGAGTTGGCCTGCATCCATCCGTTGCGTTCGCTCGCGTCAATTGTTGACTCTTCCGGAGATCATCCTTGGCAAATGTCGGTTCGCGCGCGTATCAGAACGCGCGGCTGCAGAAGAAGCTGAAGAATCTGGCCGAGACGTTTCTGCCGGCCGTGCAGGCCGCCTATCGCCAGGGCCGGCAGGCGGAGGTTCAAGCCTTGTGCCGGCGCGTGCTCCAGGAGGTGCCGAACTACTTCGACGCAATGCATCTGCTCGGGGCGTCGTTGCTCGATTGCGGCCAGTTGGAGGAGGCGCGGCAGGCGCTCGCGGGCGCTGTCGCGCTTGAGCCCGGTTCGGCGGACGCGCAATACAATCTCGGTTTTGCGCTGTTCAATTTGCAGCGCTATGAGGAGGCGTGTGCCTGCCAGGAGCGGGCGGTGGCGCTGAAGCCGGATTTCGCGAAAGCGCACGCAAATCTCGGCACCGCGCTGCTGCGGCTCGAACGGGCCGGGCAAGCCGTCGCGGCCTTCACCCGCGCAATTGCGCTCAAGCCCTACGACGCCGATGCCTATTGCAATCGCGGCGTGGCGCAATTGATGCTCAAGCAATATGCGGCGGCGGCCGACAGCTTCGAGCGGGCGCTTGCGTTCCAGCCGCGGCACTTCGAGGCCCTCGTCAACAAGGGTCTGGCTCACGTGGAGCTCCGGCACTTCGCGGTGGCCGAGGCGGCCTACAACGCCGCGCTCGCGATCAAGCCTGATGTGGCCGAGCTGCACGCCCATCGCGGACGGATGCACCTGCTGTTGGGACGGCGGTCCGAAGCGAAAGCCGACTTCGACAGGGCGGCCGCGCTTGATCCCACGCTCGAGCTGGCGTGGCGGGGCAAAGCGCAGGTCGCCATGCTCACACAAGCGATGGCGGAGGCCATGCTCGCCTGCAAGAAGGTGCTCGACCTGAACCCGACCTCCGAGTTCGGCCTCACTTTGCTCGGCATCTGCTTGGGACAGCAGGGCGATATCGCCGCGGCCATCCAACATTTCGACCGAGCCCTTGAGATCAAGCCGGACTGCGAAGAGGCGATCGTGCAGAAGATCTTCCGCCTCGATTTCCTCCCCGATGCCGATTTTGCCGTGCAACAGGCGGCGCGACGCCGCTGGTGGGATGCGATCGGGTCCAAAATGCAGCGCCGGACGCTCGCAGCGCGGCCGCGCGATCCCGACCGGCGCATCGTCGTCGGCTATGTTTCCTCCGACTTCCGGAGGCATTCGGCAGCGTTTGCGTTCCTGCCGGTGCTGCGATCGCACGATAGGGCGCAATTCCAGATCAACTGCTACTCCTGCTCGACCACCCGCGATGGGCTCACCGAGGTCTTCCAGTCCCTGGCTGACGTCTGGGTCGACGCGTTCAATCTGTCGGATGACGAGCTGACCGACCGCATTGCCAGCGATCGCGTCGATATCCTGGTGGACCTGTCGGGCTTCACCTCGGGCCATCGCCTGGCGATCTTCGCGCGCAAGCCGGCGCCGATTCAGGTCAGCGCCTGGGGCCATCCGACCGGCACCGGCCTTCCGACCATGGACTATGTCCTGGCCGACCCGGTGTCGATCCCATCATCGGTGCGCCATCTGTTTGCCGAGCAGATCCATGATCTGCCCTGCATGATCACGATGGATGCGATCGAGGGGGCCCACGCGACCGAGCTGCCGATGCTGCGCAACGGCTATGTCACTTTCGGCGTGTTCAATCGGATCGAGAAGATCTCCGACGCCGCGATCGTGGTCTGGGCGAAGCTGATGCAGGAGCTGCCGGACGCGCGGATCGTCATCAAGAACACCGCCCTCGACGACGCCTATCTGCGGGATGGCCTGATTGGACGTTTCGTCGATCATGGCATTGCGGCGGAACGCATCACGTGCATGGGCTC
>NZ_CAFK01000047.1 GCF_000239815.1 Bradyrhizobium sp. STM 3843
ATCTGGCCCAATTCGGCGCGATCGACATCTCGCTCGATCCGTTCCCGCAGAACGGCGGCGCCAGCACCTGGGAATCCCTGCATATGGGAGTCCCCGTCATCACCAAGCTCGGGTCGGCGCCGTCCGCCCGGGCTGGCGGCGCGGTCGTCACGGCGGTCGGGCTCAATGACTGGGTGGCCGAGCATGATTCCGGTTATCTCGCCATCGCCCGCCGCTATGTGGAAGATCCGGCGGGGCTCGCCAGGCTGCGCGCCGAACTGCCCCAGCGCATCGCGACCTCAGCCGCCGGCAACGTCGCGCTTTACACCCGCAAGGTCGAGGAAGGCTATCGCACCTTCTGGCGCCGCTACTGTGCGGCGGCTTCTGCTTGATCGCGTCCGGCGTTCCGAGAATCGTTCAGCAAATTCAGTGTTGTCCCGGGCTTGACCCGGGACGTACCCAAGGGGATCGCTCACAGGCCCTTGACGATTTGTATCATCAAATGATACATTGATGCTATGATCAGAAGCTTCCGGGACAAGATCACCGAAGCCGTCTTCAATGGCGAAAATCCCAAGGGGTTTCCATCCGATCTGGTCAAGGTGGCACGCCGAAAACTGCGATACCTCAATGCCGCGGCCGATCTCGGCGACTTGAGATCACCTCCGGGCAATCGGCTCGAGGCCCTGGTGGGGGATCGCCAGGGACAATATTCGATCCGCATCAACGATCAATTCCGGGTGTGCTTTGTCTGGACAGCGGAAGGCCCCGCGGAGGTCGAAGTCGTCGACTATCACTAGGAGGGACGCAATGACCAAGAAGCTCAAACCCATGCACCCCGGTGAAGTTCTGCGGGAAGAATTTCTTATTCCGCTCGGGATGTCGGCGGGCGCTCTCGCCAAGGTATGCGGCCTGCCGCGAACCCGGATCGAGCGGATTGTCAGCGAGCAGACTGGCATCACGGCCGACACTGCGCTTCGGCTCGCCAAGGCACTCGACACGACGGCACAGCTTTGGCTCAATCTGCAGACGGACTATGACGTGCAGATCGCCAAGCGCGATCTCGGCAAGATCCTCGACCGCATCGAGACGGTGAACAAGCCGAGAGCTGCCTGACAAGTCCGACGCGTAAGCTCAGACGGCCTCGCATTCCCCTCATGCACAAACTGCCCGTCGTGCCAGTTTGCCGCACGCGTGCAAGCTTGTCGTGTCGGGCAAATCACCACGATGATCTCGGCCATCCCGTTCGCGATGAAGAGGGGCGTTTCGGCCGATCGTCACGAGGCGTAGCAGCGGGGAGCGGTGGACGTATCGGACTTGGGGCTCTGCATGTGCGAGCCGGCGAACAAGTTCGATGCGGACGGTCAAGTCGCGTGGTCCTGACCTCCCGACGCTGAGGTCAAGTCGGTTGATGATGCCACTGGGCATCTCGCTGATGATGGGGGCAAGAAAGCCCGGTCCCCAGGGAGAGCG
>NZ_CAFK01000046.1 GCF_000239815.1 Bradyrhizobium sp. STM 3843
CCGTACGAGCAAGCGCTACAGGGCTCCTGTGGGTACATCGACCTGAGCCAGGCGAAGTCTGCTTCGGCCGGAGCAGACCCCAAGGCGAGGGGTATCACTTCGCAAATGAGCCACAAGCGGTCGTGGTCGCCGTCAAGTCCGCGGGTCTTTTTTGGGTCCCTCCGCCGCGAACGCCGGGTCAGAAGTTGGCGGCTGCCGCAATCTGACACATCGGACAGCCGTTCACGCGCGTCGCCGCGCGATCGCGACCTTACGGCTTACGGAACTTCAGAATAAAATTATCGACCGAGGCTGGATTCTGCGAACTCGGAGTTGTTCGTTCGTCTTCGGGATGGCGCAGAAAATCTCCTTCCGCCACGAAGACGAAGCCGGCCTCTTCGACTTCGGAGCGAAGAGTCTTTTCGGCGATACGATGGAGCGTCTTTCCGACATTCGCGCCGTCTTCTGGCTTGGCGGAATGATCGGCGATGATCAGTAGCCCGCCGGGCTTGAGGGCATCCAAAATTGCCTTGTTCATCTTAGCGCGATCGACCGGCAGGAACGTGGTGTCATGATATCCAAACAGGAACGTGACCAGATCGAGGTTCTTCAGCGACGGGCTCGATAGATTGTCGGCGGGCGTCACGATCAATTCGACATTCGCCATCGCTGAGGTCTTCAGGCGTTCGGCGAGCTTATCCGACAGCCGCCCCGATTGCGCGAACACCTTGCCGTCCGGCGCGACCGCGCGCGCCATCAGCTCCGTGCTGTAGCCAGCGCCGGCCGCCATATCGAGCACATGCCATCCCGGCGTGGCGCCGATGAACTGCAGCAATTTCACCGGTTCGCGTGTGCTGTCACTTTGACGGTCCGCTTCGGATCTATCAGGCGCAGCCACAACGGCTTCGGGCGTCGCGCCAAATGCGAGCGGAGGAGAACAAGCCGTCATCGTAAGGGCGACGGCGAAAGCCGCCTTGCGGAATAGCGGGTTGCCCATCGTTTCCTCCTGCGTCGCTGCCATCCAGATTACCGGATTGAATGACACGATTCCTTGCGGCACTTCAAATTACGTTGTCGGCATCAGAGGAATTCGAACAACGCACGCATCAGACTCCGCTGATGCCAGCTTGCAGGCGAGGCGCGCAGCCACAGGCAGGAATAGCGTGCCTTCCGTTGTCGTTGATCTGCACCAGGTCTCTTCCGCTGTCGCAGAGCTCGGTGTTCAAACGATCAGTCGTCGTGTGGTTGATTTGCAAACCTGTTGTATGTCTCATGCGCAGGCCTTGAGCCGCGAGCCGCCGGAGATTGGGCGAGCTCCGGCCGTTTGCGCGCAGCCGCCGGCTGCTTCGACCGGCCTGGAACGGCAGCCCTGCAAATCAGAGGTTCAGTCGAACCACGCAGCCGATATCACCCGTTGCGCGGCTGTTATTCAGATGGCGCGCACCATCAGGCGCTCGGCTTCCCTTCGAGCTCAAGGCTTGCGCCCAAATGCACCTTGCCGTGCACGCAACGCTCGCAATGGCCTGCACGAAGTCGAAGATGCTTTCCGGCTTGCGGTTCTCCTCCCCAAGAACGGCCTCAATCACCTTCGATGCCTCAGCTTTGGAATAGCCGCTTGGCGAAGAGAGTGGCAGTCAAGCCACATTGAAAAATTCGCCGTTCGGTCCCCTGAGCCGGATTTCGCTCCGGCGAGATCGCGCCGGCACGTCAGTTTCAGCTCACCCGCCTCTGAAATGGGAACGGTTTTCTTCGCCCGGAGAGCAGGATCTCGCCGGCCTCAAGTTGCCCAGTACCGTCCTTGAATGCCTCTGGGAGAGCGTTGACTTGGTCGCACGTCGCCCTTCTCGGGACTGGTGAGCGGGCTCCTGGTACGGGCGAGTTCCCGCTCAAGTTTCGCCTTTGGACCTTGAGCTGGGGCGCTGATCATATTCGCCGGCCCCTCGGATTCAGATTGAGCAGCGTATCTGTGCTCGCGCTCGGTCTTCTTCACCTCCGAGCTCACGAATTTAGGCACTATCGCCCGATATTGACTTTCGCGACTATCCGCCCCGTCGAGCTTGGAGGCTCGATTGCGTCACCTGAATGAGCCGGACATTCTTTCGACTCGATCAGTGTGGGCGCGACGGAGCCGCGGGCAAGGCAACCGCCTGCAACATTATCGTCTGTCACCCTGATAGCGGCTGCTTGCCTCCCGTTCACTCGAGAACCGAGACGTTCGCGGGGTAGACGGTGTGACGAAGGCTATTCTTTTCGACCTGAAGAGGAATATGTACCCCCTGACCTGTGTATTCACAACGGGGGGGAAGCGCGAGCACAGGCCGAAGATCGAAATGGTCCAGGTAATGGTGTCATCCAGGAGCGAGAGCATCGATCTCGCCGCGGGGTCTGCGCGCCGTGACATGATCTGCATCGTGAGCCCCTCCGGTAACGTACGTGGCGATGCGGCGGCGTGCAGCTTCTGCCTATCGCTCACGCCCGAGCGAACGGCCGACAAGATATACGGAACCGTAGATGAGGCACGAGCCCGCGTGTTCCACACATCGCAAGGTCTTACAGGCACCACCCCGCACGCACTCGACCATTGGCTACTCCGCTCGGTTGAGTTCGAGCGTGAGGTGGATTTACCCCTGCGTCCATAAGAAAACCAGCATTTCACGATGATTATCAAACCGATCATTGATGTCCAGTACTGTGGCAGGCGTGTCAGGGTGCAGTTTGCGCCTGAAAAGAGAGGCATAGCCGTGAGGTACGACATCATCGTCAACGACAAGCCAGTCAAAGTCGGTGTCTTCGCCGAAGAGGTCATGCGCTGGCTTGGCAACGCAATGGATCCCCAGCCAGCGGAACAACCGAGAAAACGGCGAATAGAAGGTGGCTGACTGGCTTCGAACGCCACAACTCTCTCACAGGTTGCAATGCAGGCTGTGTCGCCTTCGGCTCTGAGCCAAGCACCAATTTGTTTGAACGGAAGACGGTTTCCGATCTCGCGCCTATTGCCGTTGGGAGTTGCGCCGGGATCCCGATGAATTCCGCCGTCTGCGATACCTTGGAGCCTCTTCGAATGAGCATCTCAACGATGCGCATGCGAAAACTCAAGCCATGCGCGTGACAGACCAGGAACAGGAGGGATGGACCTACGTGAAGCTGCGAGCTTGGCACCAGAAGGGTCCGGTCCTAGGACTGGCCTGACGGACGCGGCGGCCGCCTGCTGGATCTGCTCGCGCCTGATAGACAGGCTGCGTCGAACGCAGATCGCCACCCCGCGGCGCCGGGCTCAAAGGAGGAAGTACCCCATTTTTGGCCGTTGAACCGATTGAAAAGGTGTCTAATTTCGCAAACTATTACTGCTGGACGACAAACCATCTGGTCGGAAGATACGAAGATGCAAAGGCGCGAGCTGAAGTCGATGTCGGCGGACCAGCTGTGGAACCTTCACGAAGCGCTGGTCGTTGAGCTGAATCGAAAAATTGCAGATGAGAAAGTCAGGCTGGACGAGCGCTTACACAAACTGTGCCCGGTTGAGGAGAAACACGAGCGGCACGCCTACCCAAAGGTTCTCCCAAAATATCGAAATCCGAAGAATCCTGCGGAGACGTGGGCAGGTCGAGGAAAACAACCTCGTTGGTTAAGGGCGGAGCTTCGATCCGGCAAAAAGCTCGATGACTTTCGGATAGAG
This sequence comes from Bradyrhizobium sp. STM 3843, assembly GCF_000239815.1. Taxonomy (GTDB): domain Bacteria; phylum Pseudomonadota; class Alphaproteobacteria; order Rhizobiales; family Xanthobacteraceae; genus Bradyrhizobium. The sequence continues at coordinate 3,656 of NZ_CAFK01000046.1, forward strand.
CGATTGGCTGGATGATCCAAGCGCCCCAGTGCGCAGGATTTTGGCGGCGGCAGAGGTCGCTCCACCAGCGACGATCGCAAGCCGCTCGGTCCGCTTGCCGCGCGTGAACGTCCTCGCAAGATCCGTTACGGCAATTCGTTCTTCCCGTTGCATGCCTTGTGCTTCTGAGTCTTGCCATTGCGGCCGACAGAGTATGGGGGGAACAAGACAAGCAAGGGAACCTCGCGCAAGTCGTACCTCTTCCGCACGTTGCAGGTCCGGCCGCTTCAACAACATAGCTGCACGCTTGGGAACATGGGTGGCCAGAACTGGGCGGATGCGAGAGGTACTCCTGCCGAAGTACTCATGTTGCTGCGTCCGATAACTCGCATGAGCCTGGTTGCAATCCACGTGCGCCATTGTTGACTGCAGGTGTCCCTTGCGAAGATGTCAGCAGGCTGAAAGGCGGACAAAGAACCGAGTGGGCCCTGAAATCCCGAGCAAGGGCAGGAGTGCGTTGTGAAAAATGAAGCGCATGGACCGGATCGCGCAATTTCTCCTGATTTACAACAACCTAAACCATTGCTTACGCAACAATTCGACGAAAGACCAAGGCAGGACTCCCGGATTGCGCAGTCGTCAGGCCGTCGCAGGTCCACGTTGGCTGCAACAGAGCGAGGATCTGTTTGGAGCGCACCAAAGGGAGCTATTCTTGTCGGCGGCAATGTGCTGCTGAGAGAAGGTCTGACCCGGATTGTGGCTGGAGCTGGCTTTCGGATCATTGCTTCGGCGCCATGGGCAGACGATCGCGTGCTGAGCACAATTCGGCAAGACCAACCCATCTTGCTCATCATCGACTTGTGTGATGATTTTGATACAGGACTGAGGCAGATCAGCTGCTTCAAGCAACGGCATCCAGTGGGACGCGTCGTCGTTCTCGCCAATCAGCACCGATTGCCCGAAATGGTGTCTGCGTTTCGAGCGGGCGCTAACGCGTATCTGGTCAAGGTCGCGACGTGCGAGACGTTTGTTAAGTATCTCGAGCTGGTCATGCTCGGTGTGACATTGTTGCCTCCTGAGATTTTGACTCTCATCTCCGATAGGCAAGTCGGGGGGCGCAGCGACGGCACAATCGAGATCGCAGCTGATGAACACGCTCACGACGATGATGGCGGCGAGAACAGACGGGGGGGACTCGATGTTGATGCACAAACACGGCCACTTGGGGACGAGAGCGACCACACTCCCCGGCTGTCGGCGCGACAGCTGGCGATTCTGCGCGGCCTGGCCGAAGGGGATTCTAACAAAACTATCGCACGCAAGATAGCAATGGCTGAAGCCACGGTGAAGGTTCACGTCAAGGCGATTCTTCGCAAAATTCGGGTCCGCAACCGGACACAGGCTGCAATCTGGGCGATGAGCAATCACTCGGTGATCCCAACAAAGAACGGGTTGACGGCACCTTCAGAAGAACTGCCCTTTGAACGATCACCCGATTTGCAGGTTACGCATGTCCTATCTGAAGGGTATGCGAACGGATCGGGGTCATTGGCGAAGCTCGCGCTCACCGAAGTGAGCCAGATCACAATGCCTGACCAGCTTTGTCTTGTTCGCAAAAGCGATTGATCTGCTTTATCATTGCGCGCGAGATCGCGTGCTCGTCAGCCATGCTGGCGACGAGTCGGATTTCCTCTTGCTTGATGGCTCGCACCATTCCGCCGCGTGACGAGTTCCGGGACATCATTCAACGGCGGCGATGACAAGGCTTCGGACTGTGACGTCTCCTCCCGATGCCGGACCATGCCTCAGCTCAAGAGCCGCAAAATGCAAGGAGCCACGCCGGAGCATCAAGCCCCGTGCGACTGGTCCGTAGCTTGCTTGATCTCAGCTATGCCGCGCCCGGAAATGGGATCTGCTCGGTCGGGCCAAGGATTGTTGGTGGTTAAATGGTTTGTCGTTTGCTTGGTCCATCCATTGTTCAGCCCCCAGATCGCTGCCTGCGTCCGGTTGTGGGCGCGGATCTTTCGAAGAATCGCCTTGACATGAACCTTGACGGTCGCCTCAGCAATGTCGATCTTTCGCGCAATGGACTTGTTGGACTCTCCCTCGACCAGGTGGTGTAGAATTGATTTCTCCCGCGGAGAAAGCCGAGGCGCGAGGCCGTCTTCTGCTGTGACGAGAAGTGCATGATCGTCGTCTCGGACGGCTTCCTCATGCGCGTGGTCGCTTTCGGGTTCAAGAACAAACGACAGAAATGCCGGAGGGAAAACCGTTTCACCCATCATGACCAGCTCCAAGGATTTGATGAATATGTGGCTGGTCATGACATCGACGAAATAGCCGTTGACGCCGGCGCGAAATGCTGAAGCCAATTCGTCTAGACGGTAGCGATCAGATACGATTGCAATTCGCCCGCCCGGCCGCTGGCGCCGGATGAGTTCGACCTGTTCAATGGTGGAGCCAAAATCGCCGCCCGTATGGACGACAAGAAACAGCTGTTGGCATGGCTGGGCTTTGCTGGCGGGCAATTCATTCGCGCAGGATACCGAGGTCAGAATACGAAAATTTGCTGATCGTAATATCTCCGCAATGCCTTCTTTGAGTAAACTGGTCTTACCAACGAGGGCGGTCTCGAAAACGTATCGACGTCTCATGATGACACTCCAACGCTAAAGCGGTCGACGAGTTTCGAATCCCGACCAGCGGTTCGATGAACGTTCCTTCGACGGGGACATACAGGCGAGGGCCCACCTCGGAACACCTTGTGGTTGGGGCAGGTTTGCTTGGATGTAAAAATGGCTGTAGTTTAATTTAGGTTATATTCTACGACCAAACCCCCGATATCCCTATATACCGTTGGGTATAGAAAAGTTGCGACAAAATATCTCATTTATTGGTGGTTGCAACGGAGGTTCGTGAGAGCCTTTGTGCTTGCTTATTCCCAAGAGGGGCGAAGACCGCATGCGCCGCACTCGCGTTGTTATCGCAGACCGGCATCCGGTGACTCTGGAAGGTTTGAGCAGCGTGCTGAGAGCGCAGCGCGACTTCAAGATTGTCGCGCTTTGCCGCGACGGTGCGAGCTGCGTTCGGGCAATACAGGTTTTCATGCCGGATATAGCCATTGTAGATATCTCAATGCCGGATGTCGCAGGTCTACAGACACTCGCCGTCGCACGCGCCGCAGGTACTTCTACGCGATTGGTTTTTTTTGCTTCATCGTTCCAGGAGAGCGACTTTGCTGCAGCGGGCGCTCACGCTGTCATTTCCAAGGATGCGGAGCTCGATACTTTGGTGCAGATTTTGCGGCATGTGGCTAATGGCCAAAGGTTTTTGCAGCTGCCCTTGGCGCACACGACAATTGGGCAACGAAGCGCGATTTCCGAAAAGGCTTTGACGGCGCTGACCGATCGTGAGCGTCAGATTGCTCGCATGGTATCCGAAGGACTATCGAACAAGGAAATCGGGCGGCGACTGAGTATAACAGACGGCACCATCAAAGTGCACCTTCATCACATCTTTCAGAAACTCGATATCGGCAACCGAACAGCGCTCGCGGCGCTCGCCGTTTCTCAAAATGACAATTTAACTTCGTCTCTCGGAGATCACGACGACGGCAAACAAAGCCGGAGGAGACATCATCATCCCTGACAAGATGAGCAGCGCGCATCGGTCGGGCCCCTCTCTCTCGCGTCCCTGAGCAAGACGCCAGTATCTCCACGGTAGCTCTTGCGCCTGATGAGTATATACGGAGAGCGCCGCTTTTCGATCACTATACGACAAATCTCGAAGATAATCCGCGCGGGAGGGTCAGTTCGTGGAGATAACTCCTCTGCTAATTCAGATATTAAATAAGTCCTCGCTGTTTCGGTAGTTATTTTGCTCCCTGCGCAGCGATCACTGCCGGCAGTGTTGCGATAAGGATATATATGTCGAGCCAGAGAGAACGGTTCTTGATATAGAAACAATCAGCCGCGCGCTGGACATCGAGATCGCCATTGCTGCGCGATGAGATCTGCCACAAGCCGGTCAATCCGGGTGGGACTGTTGCCCGCAGCTCGCGGAACTCTAGATCGAAAGCATCGAGATGGTAGGTGGGAAATGGTCGCGGTCCCACCAGGCTCATGTCGCCGCGGATCACATTCCAAAGCTGGGGAAGCTCATCAAGGCTGGTGCGGCGCATCAGGCTGCCGACGCGCGGCAAAATGCGAGGATCCTTCGCCAACTTGAAATAGCGCTGCCAGTGTTCGCGCAGATCGGGATTGCTGGCCAACACTCTCTCGAGCCTCTCTTCGGCATCCCTATACATTGTGCGTAGCTTCAGAACCCTGATCGGCTTGTCATTCCGGCCAACGCGCCACTGGCCATAGAAGGCAGGGCCGTGATCGGTGAGCTTGATCGCGAGTGCAAGCATTCCGATGATTGGCGCGGCGAGAATCAAGAGCGGCACCGCCACGGCGAGATCGATCGCACGCTTAAACTCCTCGCGAGGATAATGGGCATTTCCGCTCAGCTCGACAGCGACGAAGCTGTCCGCGTTGCGAATATGAAGGCCGAACGTTGGAAATTCACCGAGGCTTGTGATCAGTAGGAGATGCCGAACGTCCAACCTATAGAGATCAGCGGGGTTTCGGGGCAGGAGCTCACGATCCGGAACGACCACGACTTCCGCGCTGCCGCCCGCGCGCCATTCATCAATCGTACCGAACACGGGCAGGGTTACACCGGCACCGTTCGCCTCATGCTGCGGCAACGGTTCATCGAGGTCCCCAGAGCATGAGCTATCGTTGATAAAGCCGATGGGTCGCAAGCCACAGGCAGCGTGCGTCAACAATAGGCGGGCGAGCGCGCGGCTCTTTGCGCCCGTACCAAGAATCACGGCCGGAGCACAATAAACATCCGCTCCTCCCAGTCGCGCATGGATCAAATGCTCCACCCACAAGCCGAATACCAAAGCGACTACGCCAACCAACGGCACGATTGCCAGTTCGATCGATGGCCCCCCACGAATCCACATCAACTCGCCCGTGAAGACGAAGAGCAGCATTGCCATTGCGCGAAGCCGGAAGCGCTCCATTGGGCTTACGATATTGGATCGATAGAGGCCAAGCGCACCGTTGACGCCAAGCAACAGTAACAAAAGGATGCAGAATTGCATCTGCATCCGGACGATCTGGTCGGTTGACTGTGCCACCTCGACAAGCACGGCAACGCCAACGATGGCCATACCGCCCGACACGATGTCCCCTGCAAAAAGCCTCGCGGCAACTTGTCGGCGCCGTCTGCCTCTGCTGGCCGAACCCCGGCGGTGGGCTCCACCGCCAAGCCCGAATGGCTTGCCACCGGGCGGTGATAGTGGGCGGCCTACGCGCGCCTCTGCGGTAGACATAATCCAAGGATCCGTCGATGACTGAGCTAACCGGAGTTTGGGGACACTATTCGGCCGCGACCATCGCGCCGGGAGCCGCATGCGCAGTTTGCGAAGCGATCCAGTGGTAGGTCGGAACAATTCCCTGCCGCAACGCCAGTTTCGGCTCCCAATGCAACACCGTGCGCAGCCGCGTGTTGTCGCTATTCCGGCCACGCACTCCTTGTGGCTTGGTAAGATCGTGCACCAGCGTGATCGTCTTTCCCGATGCCGCGATCACGATATCGGCAAGCTCGTCGATATTGACCAGTTCGTCTGTGCCGAGGTTGAGCGGATTCTCATAGTCAGATTGCATGATGCGATGAATACCTTCGACGCAATCGTCGATGTACATGAAGGAGCGGCTCTGCTTGCCGTCTCCCCAGACCTCGATCGTACCTGGGCTGTGAGCGCACGCCACCTTGCGGCACATCGCAGCAGGCGCCTTCTCGCGACCACCGTCGTAGGTGCCGAGCGGTCCATAGACATTGTGGAAGCGTACGACACGCGTACGGAGACCGTAGTCCTCCATATAATATTGGCAGAGCTTCTCCGCGTAGAGTTTCTCAAGGCCGTAGCCTTCTTCAGGCTCTGCGGGAAACGCGTCCTCTTCGCGCAGCGGTGTGACGTCTGGGGACGTTTGCAGGCCATGCGGATAAACGCAGGCCGAGGATGAGAACAAGAATCGTCCGACATCGTGGCCGCGTGCGGCCTCAAGCATATAGAGATTCATCAGCGAGTTGTTATGAGCGATCCCAGCATGCGATGCGGTGATATATCCGATTCCGCCCATGTCCGCCGCCAGATGGTAGACGAGATCCATACCGGCCGTGCAGGCCTGGCAATTCTTCAGTTCTCGGAGGTCAAGCAGCAAGAACTCGTCCGCATCGGTGCGGCCATACTCGGGCATCTTGATGTCCACGCCGCGCACGCGATAACCTTCGGCTTTCAAGTACGACACCAGGTGATGCCCGATGAAGCCGCCCGCTCCTGTGACCAACGCCCAAGGCTTCAATGCGTTCGACATATGAATTTGGTTCATCTGATTCATTGCCTCCGCCGCTGACAATCGTTTCGATAAGGACAACGTTACGGCGAACGGTCGCGCTCTCAAGCGCGCAGAGGGAGTAGCCCGATTTTCAACGCTTCATTCGCAACGACGGAGCCGGCGCGGTCGCACGGCGCAGATGAGGCAAAATTAACTACATATAATCTGATTGAACGACTTTGGTCGGCGGTGCCACCACTGACGGCGACGACCCGCATGATCTATTGCGCCAGTCTCAGGGCGGCGAACTGACGACCGTCGAGCAAATGTTAGAGTGTTGGCGCTTGGCCAGATACCAGGCAAACGCTGGTCCGGGCAGTCGCCCTGACGCAGGCTAATCCGACTGCTGCTCGCGTAGCGGCCGTCGCGAGCGATTGAAGTGGCGCGCGCTCAGTTGACTTTTTGGGCCGTCCCAGCCGCCCTCTCTTGCGTCGGAGTGGCGAGTCCCATCTGGGATGACGCTTCACTCTGTACCGCGTTTTCTGCGGATGCCCCAGACTGGTCTCGGAGCTGTTCTGGTCTGGATGGGAAAAGCGAACCAACTTGCACGATGTCGCCAGGCTGCAGCGAGAAGTCAGCCGTCGCATTGTATCCAATTTTCATGGTGGCTTTGGCGCGGATCACGGTTATGGCCGGCTCCTGCGCCTGCGCTGCAGTCAACAACCCGATCTGACGCGCAAGAGCTGTGCGGGTGCGCTGAGCGGCGGGAAACGTGATTGTCAGTTCAAGAAGCAATCGGTCCGTTTCCCGCAGTTCCGTCGTCACGCGACGCAGATAGCCGTCACGCAACTCCGTGAGTTTGAACTGCAGGTCGCCGATCGATAGTTCGGCCTTCAACGCGTCGGATTGCAGACGTCCTATGTTGCCGTCTATGCGTGCCTCTTCGCGCCTCACCTCGATGTATGTTGACTTGCGCGCGAGGCCACTCTTGTTCAACTGGTCGTATTCCGCGATAAGTTCGTGATTGAGGCTGCGCTGCTGCTGTTCAAGCTCAACCTGATGATTGAGTGAAGCAATCTCGGCCTCCAGACGCGGAAGTTGCTTCTGCAGCGCCTCCGTCTCCTGTTTGAGGGCATCTCGCTCTGCAGTGAACGCAAGCTGTTCGCCGTCGTTGATCTGAGTCATGCGGGCGGGATCAACGGCAAGACCCGATATGTCCGGGAAATCGATGCGGCTATTACCATTCTGTAGTGCGACTAGCCGCGCTCGTTTTGCAAGGAGAGACGCGCGGTTGACTTCAAGCAGGCGAACGCGCTCTTCCGCTTGCAGCACGGCACCGAGCATGCCGCTTTGCTGACCTTCGGCCAGGCCGATGCCGCCCGCACGCGCTATGGCTCCGAGCACGGACAGGCCTTCGCGGTAAGGATAGATGCCCGGTGTTCGTACCATGCCGACCACGTAGATCGGATTGAACTCGACTATTCTAATGCTGACCATGGGATCGCGCAGATATCCCTGCACTAGCGCCTGGGAAATACGGCCCTCGAGTTCGCCCAGCGTAAGATTGACCGCGGAAATGTCACCGATCATGGGCACTCGGATGTTGCCGCTCTGATCAACGGTCGCTTCACCGGATAGGTCGGGTTGGCCAAATACGGAGATTCCAATCTTGTCGCCGGCGCCGATCCGGTATGCTTGCGGGGCTGGTGATTGTGCCCTTACGGTAGAAGCCGGCCAGGCATAAAGGAGCGCAAATATCACCAATGCCAAGGCGTAGAAATTGGCATGGAAATTCAGGGAGCCCCCTCCTCCCCGACTATGCTCCGGCTTTCCAAGAACTGACATCCCAAGAACTGACATCATTTCGCTACTGTCTCATGCATCTGGCATCACGCCGCATTGTACGGCACAATCGTCATGAATGCCCGTCGGCGCGACGGCGTCTTCGTAGGTAACCCTTCGTAGATTGTTCGTGTACGCTCGCCGCACGGGCGCGGGTGCGGTCGCGCACCGGCCTCGTGCGTATCGAGGCCGTCTATCGACGGTGTTCGCGACCTGACGATGTGTCCATTTGCTTTCATATCGCGAGCCTCTGATTGAGCACGCGAAGCCGCGTGGGTTACGACACGGGACGGAAAGGTCCCAATACCGTTTGCCAAAAAATCGGTCGGCGCATTGGGAGACGCATGAGCGACGGCCGGCAGTCGGCGGGTGGCACGCTCCGCCGGCATCTTCGTGTTCGCCCCAAACCAGTCGTCTGCGAAGCCACCGCCGAGACCTACTCTGTCTACGGTCGGCGCGTGTCGTACACAGATCGTTTCCGATCGTTCCCGGTGGTTACCTCCTAAGAGCCGCCATTGCGCTTCTTTAGAGCGCTGGCCCGTCAAAGATATTGGTTTAACTACGCAGAGACGAGAGTTCATGGGAACGTGGTGACCCCGATGGGCAGGACCCCAAGAGTTCAGCTCGCGTTTCCCGACCGTAAGGTGTTGAACATGCGGGCGCGTGCAGGTGACTGGGTGGAGGTTCTGAGCAAGCAGGAGATCCTGAGAACGCTCGACAAGAATGGGCGCCTCGACGGGCTACCGTTTATGCCGCAGATGTTCAAATATTGCGGCCAACGTTTCCGGATCTACAAAACCGCTTACAAAACCTGCGATACGGTGAGCGGAGACTATTCAGGGCGACGCCTGCAGGATGGATACCATCTCAGCCTCCGTTGCGATGGTGATGCCTACGATGGATGTCAGGCCGGCTGCCTCATTTTCTGGAAGGCGGCTTGGCTGAAGCCGGTGGAGGGACCGGTGCAGGTCCAGTACATGCCAAGGCGGCTCCATTCGTCGAGGGAAGTGGCGTCGCCCAATCGCTGCACGGAGCGCGATGTGCTTGGCGCCACAAAGCACCAAGACATCGGCGGAGACGTCCGGTATTCGTGCCAGGCGACGGAACTACTCAACTACACACAGCCGCTCGGTTGGTGGGATGCCCGACAATATGTCGAGGCCTATAGAGCCGGCAACCAGACGCTGCAGCAGCTCGCCCGCGGCTTTTGGTATTTGGCCTACTATTATGGAACGCTGGCGTTCAGCGACCGATGGGGGCGCCCCGCCCGTTGGCTCTACAATCGATTTCAGGCGATCACCGGGGGTATTCCGTTCCCCCGAATGAAGGGCACGATCCCTGTAGGTCAATCCACGCCCAGATGCGATCTCGGCCTTCAGCCGGGCGATCTGGTGCGGGTCAAATCCTATGAAGACATCCTTGCGACGCTGGACGGCAGGCTTTCGAACAGAGGCATGTCGTTTGATGCCGAACTCGTGCCCTTCTGCGGCAAGATCTTTCGCGTCAGTACCCGCGTTGAACGCTTCGTCGACGAAAAGACCGGACAGATGAGGCGGATGAATACGCCGGCTGTGATCTTGGAAGGTACCAGCTGCAAAGCGCTTTACAGCGGTCGGCGGATGTTCTGCACTCGCAGCATCCACTCGTGGTGGCGTGAAATCTGGCTCGAACGCGTCTCCATTGACGCGTGCCCTCGAACCGCTCTCTCCTCTCACCAAGCCGCTGCGCGCGCTGCGGCCGAACATGTTCACTCAGCATGAACTCAATCAAGACAGTTTCGGTTTGCGGCCTGGGAAAACTGGGCGCGTGCATAGCGGCGACAATGGCTGCTCGCGGTTTCCACGTTGTCGGCGTGGATATTGATCGCGAGAAAATCAAAAAGATCAATGAAGGCTTGGCGCCGCTTGACGAGCCGCTGCTCGCAGAAGCGATCCGAGCAGGACAGCCCCGGCTCCGCGCCACGGTCGATCCCCGGGAGACCGTGGCTACTGATGCGACCTTCTTTATTCCGCCATCGCCGAGTCTGGCGGACGGAAGCTTTTCCAACGAGTTCTTGCTGAAAGCCATGCAGCCGATTGCCAAGGCGATGAAGGACGCCGGCAAAAGAGATCATCTGTTTGTCTGCAGCTCAACGACCACGCCTGGTGCCGTCGACGCGGTCTTGATTCCCATGCTGGAACGCGAACTCGGCGGCGTTTGCGGCCGGGATTTCGGAGTCTGTTACAATCCCGAGTTCATTGCGCTCGGCGACGTCATCAATGGGTTGTTGGAACCGGACCTGGTGCTGATCGGCGAATCGGATCCTCAAAGCGGCGCGGCCCTCGAGCAACTTTACACGCAGTACAACCGCAATTCGCCGCGGATCGCGCGCATGTCCATCGTCAGTGCGGAGCTGACAAAGATCTCGCTGAACAGCTACATCACGATGAAGATCAGCTTTACCAATCAATTGCGGCTGATTGCATCCCGTCATCCACGGGCCGATATCCATGCCATCCTTGACGCTCTCGGCAACGACAGCCGGATTGGAAAAAAATACCTGCGCGCCGGTTTGAGCTATGGAGGCCCCTGTTTCCCGCGCGACAACCGTCTTCTGGCCTACACCGCTCGGCAGGTCGGACTGGAAGCGCCGCTGGCCGAGGCGTCCGACCGCATAAACGAGCGAACCAAGCAAGAGCTTGTCGAGAAGGTCCAGCAAATGGCAAGGCCCGGCGAAGCCGTTGCGGTTCTCGGCGTCTCGTACAAGCCGAACACGCATATTACCGAAGAAGCGGCCGGACTTTTCCTGGCGCAACAGCTCAAACGGCGCGGCTACCGCGTTCTCATCCATGACTTCGCTGCAACTCCGGCCAACTCTCCGAGCCTCCACGAGTTCGAGATGATATCCGACTGGGATAAATTCAAGAACGATCCCGGTGTGAGGCTCGCGGTTATCTGCTGTCCGTGGCCCCAGTATCGGGAGTTGGCCTCCACGGCCGGCACGAGGGTATTCACGCCATGGCATTTGTGAATGGAAATCCGATTGCTTCCGGTCGCTCCCGCTCCGTGCGAGCCAATGCCGCGTGTGCCACCAATGGATCACTGGAAGCCATCAGGCTTTTGGGAACGTCGGTCGCTTGTGCCACTTACGATTCAGCTCTGGAACGTATCGAGGCGCTCGCTCGTGAACCGCGGGCGACCGCGGTCTGCCCCTCCAACACCCACATACTTGGAGAGGCCCGGCACAACTCCGCATTCGCCAAGGTCCTCTCTCGCTTCGATTTGGTCTTGCCAGACGGGATGCCGGTGGTTTGGGCGCTGAACCTGCGTGGCGCCGGCCTGAAGGACCGGGTATATGGTCCTTACTTCATGCGACACGCGTTGCAGCACACGCCGCGCCCCTGGCGCCATTTTTTTTTCGGTGATTCCGAGGACTGCCTGGTCGAACTGCGACGAGCGCTGGTCCAACTGCAACCGGATATCGAAATCGTCGGCATGCTTAGCCCGCCGTTCCGGCCCTTCACGGGGGCCGACGAGGTGTCGTTCGCCGATATCATCAATCGCGCCAATCCGGATTTCGTGTGGGTCGCGTTGCCCGGCGTGCGGATGGAACAGTGGATCATCGACAATCAGGCGCGCTACCGGCGAGGTGTGTTCCTTGCCGTCGGAGATGCATTTACGCTGCTCAGCGGTCGCCGCTCTTTCGCTCCGTCGTGGATGCAACGGATGGGGCTGACCTGGGCTTACCGCTTGAGCAAGGAGCCGCTCCGACTGGGTCCGCGATACCTGCGATATCATTCTATCTTCGCCTTTTATTGGTTATGGGACGCCTTGCGCGGGCGGGCTTAGAACAGGGCCGCAGGCGAGTGAGCGTCTGACTGAAACGGGTTGGGTGCTCGCTCCCAGCGGTCACCTTCAGGCCGCAAATCCCAGGAGAGTCTCGGAGGAAGCGAACCCATGAACGAAGCACAGGTCCACGCGTTCTGGCAGGCTCATCCTTGCGGTGACCAGCAGATCGGCGGCCTCGATCGAGCCTTCCACGGCGACTACGACGGGTTCTTCCGGCAGTACGACGCCTTCCGCTATAGCCACGAGGGGCATATCCTGAGCTGCCTCGATGGCATCGACTTTCGCGGCGCGAAGCTGCTCGAGATCGGCCTCGGTCAGGGGGCGGATTCGGAGCAGATCATCCGCCGGGGAGCGCGCTGGTCCGGGCTGGACCTCACCGCAGAGTCCGTGGCCCGGCTGCGCACCCGGCTACAACTGCGCCAGCTGCCCTATGACGAACTAAAGCAAGGCAGCGCGCTGGCCATCCCCTATCCTGACAACACCTTTGACAAGGTTTTCAGTCACGGCGTGCTGCATCATATTCCCGACATTCGGCTCGCCGAGCGCGAGATCGCCCGCGTCCTCAAGCCCGATGGCGAACTGATCATGATGGTCTATGCCAAATGGTCTTTCAACTATCTGGTTGCGATCAGTCTGCTGCGCCGCCTCGGCCTGCTGGTCCTCTGTGGCCTCAATCTCGATCCCGGTGGCGTCTATGGCGATCATGTTGCGAACGCCCGCCGAATGGGACTGACGAACTATTTGAAGATGAGCAACTTCATCAACTGCAACACCGATGGGCCGGACAACCCCTACTCGAAGGTCTATGGCTTGCGGGAAGTGCGTGAGGATTTCCCTTCATTCCAGGTGGTCCGCGCCTATAAGCGCTGGATGCATGGGCCGCCGCTGCCCGTATCCTGGCTGCCGCTCGGCCGTCTCCTTGGCTGGCATCTCTGGGTTCATCTAAGGCCGACCAAGCCGGCGCGCTGAATGCCGAGCGAAGCGGCGTCTAGCCACGCAGCCTTCGACGTGCGCTCGCGGTAAGCGCTCCCTGCCACCCATAGCCATCGGCCGCCATCCGCGGGTCATTCTGGCCTAGCGACTGGACAGTGATCTTGGCGCTATGTGCGGCCACCAGCATGAGGCATGCCAACTTGCTCATGGTGCCGATCGGCTTGCCCATGGGCGCACCGAAGAAAGCCTTCGTCTGCCGCAGTCGTCGTGAATAGCGCTTGCCGTCAGTGCTGAGGAAGCCTCTCAACTCCTTGAGGTCAAGAGCGGCCGAGACGTTGGCATGGAATCGCTTTAGGAACAATCGTTCGTTTGCGCACCGGAAACGGCCAAGCAGTGCCAGTTCTGCCAGCATCGCACGATCACTGCCGGCGAAATTGGGCAGAAGCGACGTGCGGTGGAGGATCTCTCGACGGACGACGCCGAACATATGAGTCCCCCAGCGGGCGCGCGTGAGTACTTGCCAAAATCGATTGATGGCAACCGGATCATCGCCGATGCTTGGGACGTCCGCCCAGTAGCGCCTTCCTGTTCCTGGATCGACAAAGCTTCCTGTCTCCTGGTCGAAAGGCAGGATTTCACTCTTTTCGTCGATGAAGGCGGTAGCGCTGTGGGCCAGAACGATCTCCGGATTATCTTCAAGCAAGCGGACGCACGTTTCCAGGTAGGCCTTGTGGTGCAGATCATCGTGGGCCGCCCATTTGAACAAGGGCGCCGTCGAGAGCTCGAACACCCGATTGAAGTTCGCAACAGCGCCGAGATTCCGCTGGTTGCGAATATAACGAACGCGAGCGTCCCAGCGCTCATATTCGCGACCGATCTGCCGGGTGTGATCGATCGAAGCGTTGTCGCAAATCAGGATCTCGAAGTCTTCAAAGGTCTGCGCCAGCAAGCTTTCGAGCAGCTCGGGCAAGAACTCCTCTCCGTTGAATACCGGAATTCCGATCGAGAGCTTGGGCATCTAGCTGGAGCTCCGTATCTTGACGCCGTCCGGATCATGTCGGTCACAACAGCTCAGATCAACGGACGCCTGCGTAGTAGCTGCATCGATTTTGGAGGTAATCCGTCGGAACGATCAACTGAACCGCTGAGCAAGTCGAACATCGCTCACCTCGACACGCCCAATCGCCCCTCTCCCGAGACAAGATCTCGGGTACCTCGTGATGTTGCCGTCCCTCACGCCCCTCAGCATCATTTGTCGGACAGGATCAGGCGACCGCTTTGCTCGAGGCCGCTGCGGCGAAAACCGTCCCAGTCGGTAACGTTCCGGCCCCAAACGAAACGAGCCGGACCACTCGTGCTGCGAACACGGTACGTATTGGCGTCGAACCGATTGTTGCCCTCGGTGATGATGGCAAAGTTTTCGTCCGCTGGCGCGGTGTCGGACGCGCCCCCGGCACACGGGGGTCCTTCGAATGTCATTTCGTTACCGTGAACGGTGATGTTGCGCGTTTTGTATATCGCACCTTCCTCGCTCCGGCGTCCTTGATCGATCAGCATGATGCCGCACCCCCCGGGTTCGACCGTCACGACATTGTCGGTCACCTCCACATCCTGAGACGCGGCAATGCCGATATCGGAATGCCAGAACCATCTTCTTCCACTTCCATTGTGCCGCACCACGTTCCTGCGAATCACCGCATTGAACGAAATCTCGTGGAAGATGCCGTTGTACTGATTGTTTTCGACGAGATTGTCTTCGTAGATGACGTTGCGGCACTCGATGTCGCACCATAAGCCGACGCCATTGTTGTCGTGAACGTGATTACGGCGGAACGTGACGCCACTGCTCTGGGCAATCTTGGCTCCGCCTGCCTCCCATTCCGGGTCGAAGCCATAGACGTTGTTCGACCAGACGTGATTATCCTCGATCAAGATATCATTGCCGTTACCGCTGATACCGATCTGCCCGTTGTGATGAATGTCGCAATTGTGCACGTGACCGCCGGTCCCGACATTGATTCCGCCCCCGCTGTTGAGGCGCACCACGCAATTTTCTATTGTCCACCTGGCGGCAGCATTCGCATGGATGGCGCCTTTTTGCGCCGCACTCCCATACTTCTCGATCGTGAGGTTGCTGATCACCACGTCGGGCGCATTGCTTTCGAACGCAAACGCGGCAATTGTTGCTTCGACCTGGTGGTTCGTCGGGTCGTCGGCCAAATAGACTTGGCCACCAGCGTAGTCGATGTAAACGGAATTGTGTACAAGCGCACCCTTACTTAGCACCTTGGTCAGCGGCTTGTCGTCGATGAAAACCGCTTCGGGCTGGTCGCACGCCGGGGCACTCGGCAGGCATTCGCCGTGTCGGGGAATGCGCTGCAGCTGACTGTCTGCCACCCAATAATTGTTCTCACGCCTGAAGCCATCCAGCAGCCTGCTGCCGTTCAGAACGGCTCCGCTTTCCCCGTAGAAGATCTGGCCCGACCGCGGCCGAACGGCTTGCGCTCTTTGAACGCCCTTTTTCAAGCAGAACACGGCGCCCTCGCCGGCCAAATCGACCGCGGCCTGGATCGAACGGCCGGGCTCAATGGCTATCGCATCAGATGGACAAGATGAACTGTTGACGTCGACGAAGGCGGCAGCGGCAGCGACCAACACGCTGCAGAACGCCAGCGTTCCGATGAATGTCCGTCGCGCTGCCGAACTGCGAAGCCATCCTGTCATTGTGCCCATCCTGCGCCTCCCGCGTTCTCGAGGGCGACACGTTGCGTACCCTTGGCCACCGCGCCAGCCAGCATTCACAGGTCAGATCGATTGTGGGCGGCACTCCAAATCCGAAACTCATTCTTGCTGAAACCCATTCGACACAGTCGATCCTAGTTCGGCGCCGATCTGAGGTGATCGGCGAGCCGAAGCGAGAGCGCGACGATGGTCAGCGACGGGTTGGCATAGCCACCGGTGGGGAAGACTGAGCCTCCGGCGATGTAGAGGTTCGTCATCTCGTGCACTCGACAGTTTTCATCCACGACTCCGCGAGCGGGATCGCGGTGCATCCGTGTCGTACCGAGATGGTGCCAGTTGCCGAAGACCGCCGGCGAATGCTTCCCAACGGTCGAGATCACCGTGCCCACGCCCGCCTTACGGACGGCCTCGCCGAAAATCTCCATGGTCCGCCGGATCGAGTCCCAGTCGACGCTCGTCAGCCGCCAATCGAGGATTGTCATGGGGACGCCGAGTCGATCTCGGCGGCGCCCTAGGGTCACCCGAGAGACCATTGTCGGCGCCTGCTCGGCCATCACGTCGATGCCGAAGACCTCCGGTGGGCGTCCAGAGCGCCAGGTCGCGTAATGGCGGAGGACTTGCGGTGCGCCGAAGATGGCCCGAAGCGCATGCTTGGCCAACCCCGGCGTTGCAACCCCGTAGTGCACCGATCTACGGACGACCTGTGCCGATCGCACGGCTTCCAACGTGCCGGAGTGGTAGGTGGGTCGCAGCCGCAGCACGGAATTGAGCAGTCGCTCCGTTCTCAAGGCGCAATCACTCAAGCGAAACATCGCTTCGACCATGACGTGCTCCCCAATGCGCTGGTGCTCGTACAGCCGGAACGCGCTTCGATCGAGTTCTGGATCTGGAATCAGGTATCCGACCGCGGCATCCGGATGTTCCATGAACGAACGGCCCACCAGGTCGCGGCCGTTGCCGATGCCAGCAGGCTGGCTGTCTCTTGAGACCAGCAGCAGACGAGCGGTCTCGATCGCCCCCACAGCGACGACGAACGTCCGCGCGCGGACGCCGAATCGGTTGCCTGACAAGGTTGCGCAGTCCGCCCGGACCACGCGCCCGCCACTGTCGGCGAGGTGCACGGCGGTTGCGTGGAGCATGAGGTTGACGTTCTCAGCTCGTGCGAAGTCATGCTCGTATCGATCGAATCTGCTGCGCTTGCCAAACTGAAAGATCACCGACTCGACGAGCTTAGGGTCCAGGGGAAGCGGAGCGCCGTAGCCCTGCGCTTCCCATGTCTTCGCGTCGTAGGCGAACGGGCCCAACGCACACACCTGTTGGGCCCGTTCGTAGAAGGGGTCGAGCTCCTCCCTGTCGATTGGCCAGCCATGCTCCGGCAAGCCGTCTCGTGTCCCGAAATCGATCGCGTCGAGCGGTCTGGCGTGCACGCCGCGATGTTCGTGCCATGCCCGCGACGAGCCGCCAAACGCGCGCACCCTTGTGAAGCGGAGTGGATAGTAGGGTTGTCCAGCGTTACACCCGCTGGCCAGTGCTTGGTCACCTAGCGTATGTCGTCGTAACACCGTCGGTAGGTCGCGAAGGGATTTTGTGAATTCGAGGCCACCTCCCTCGAGAACCACGACGCTCTCGGGCCGACCGATGAACTCCCGTGCGATCGTGATCCCTGCAATCCCTGCGCCGATGATGCAGATGTCGGCACGCAGGATCGAGTCCGCAGCGATGGATCTCGCGTCAGTAAACACCCAGCAGCCTCCGATCCTCAAGCATCGTGGAGACGTCAGGGCGATGATGCTTCAGCCAAGACCTGAGCATGAGCACCGGCCAAAGATGGTCAGCGCGATCTCGCTGGCCGGAGAGATGTTCGTGCCACTTCACCCGGATCGGATCTGGGTTCAGGAGCCCTTCTTGGCGAATGGAACTTGGGTGCAATAGGTCCTCTGCCCAATCTCGCAAGGGGCCTCTGAGCCACGTGCTCAACGGCAGATGGAACCCCATCTTGGGTCGCTGATACAATGCTTCGGGAACGTACCGATGGAGGACGCGGCGAAGGATGTACTTGCCCGTCTCGCCGCGCACCTTCAGGTCAGGTGGAAGAGTGAACGAGAATTCGACGACGCGGTAATCCATGAATGGCGCGCGTGCCTCTACGCTCACGGCCATGCTTGCGCGATCGACCTTCTTGAGCTGCGTGTCCACGAAGGTCGTGACGAGTTCATGAGCGAGCATCCGCTCCAGGATCCCGAATTTGGCGTTCAGCCGAACGAACGCAGCATCGGTTCGTGGTTGCTCGAGATCGTGACCGACGACCAGACGGTCACCGGGATCCCAGCGCGTGGATAGCACGCGATACATCTCCTCATCGGAGGCAGAGCCCATCCAACGGGCCATTCGGTGGAGCTTGGCGCCGGGGGTTCGCTCCCTTAACCGGGAGGGGACCGCCGGCTCGACGATGCCAAAGACCTTGTCCCACGTCCCCGGCGGGATCGCCGTTAGCGCTTGCGCCATCTGCTTCCGGATCCCGACCGGCACCCAACCGAGCTGCCGGCACACCCTTGGCAACCATCGATGGCGGTGGTAGCCCGCGAACAGCTCGTCGCCTCCGTCGCCGCACAATGTGACGGTCACGCTCTGTCCAGCAAGCCGGTAGGCGACGTGATTGGACACATAGGACGGATCGGATTGCGGTTGGTCGGACAGCCGAGCGAGCGAAGGGATCAGCTCGATGATGTCGTTCGGCGCCATGTAGAGTTCGGTATGATCCGAGCCAATGTGAGCGGCGATTTTGCGCGCGGCAGGTGCCTCATCGAGGCTCTGATCGGGGAAGCCGATCGAGAAGCTTCGAATCGCCCTCGGGCTCTCCTGCTGGAGAAGCGCGAGTATCGTCGAGGAATCGATCCCGCCCGATAGCAGAACTCCCAGCGGAACATCGCTGACAGTGCGCAAACGGACCGCGTCCCTCAACAAGTTGTCCAATCTCTCGGTGGCCTCGGCCTCGCTTCCGGAGAAGCGATCGTGATATCCGATCTCGGCCTGGTCGGTTGCCGACCAGTACACGCGCTCATGCGCCTGCAATTTCTGATTGAACGTCACATACGTTCCTGGGCAGACAGCGCGAACTCCGCGGTAGATGGTGTCCTCGGATCGCCGATGTATCTCACGCAGGTACCGATCCAGCCAATCGCGGTCGATCGTCAGCATTGCGTCTGGATAGGCCGAGATCGCCTTCAATTCCGAACCAAATACGAGTGCGCCGTTAAGGCAGCCGTAGTAGAGAGGCTTAACGCCCAGTCGATCTCGCACCAGGCACAGCGTCCGCTCGCGGGCATCCCAGAGCGCGAACGCGAACATTCCGTTGAATGACTTGAGCGCTCTGTCGAGGCCCCAGGCTTCAATGGCCGCAAGCATCACCTCGGTGTCCGAGTGACCGCGCCAGCCTGGCGCCAGACCTGCCGACTCCAGCGCGCGAGCGATCGCCGCGGAGTTATAGATCTCACCGTTGTAGGCGATCACGAACCGACCCGATGCAGAGTGCATGGGCTGATGGCCTTCGGGTGACAAGTCGATAATCGCCAGCCTTCGATTTCCGAGCGCTACCCCTGCAACCGGGTCGACCCATGCCCCCCCGTCGTCGGGTCCACGGTGCACAAGGGAGTTCGTCATGCCGACGATATCTCGGCGCATCGCTTCGGGACTGCGCTGTCTGCCGGGATCAAGGAAGCCTGCGATGCCGCACACGAGGAGCCTTCCGGTCTTGATTGTCGATGATCCACCATTCCATTCGCACGTCGGCTAGCACCATCAACACGAAATCTGGACCGCTGCTTAGAACTACCCTGGTGGGGAGTAGCGCGGACGTATTCCGTTCGTTGAGAGGTGCCGTCACCGACATCACCGATAAGCACGGCGCCATCAGGGGTGCCGCCAACTCTGAGCCGCCAAGTCTGATACGGCCCGGTGCATCGGAACGCCTCCTGGATGCTAAGGATGAGGCAGTTCGGCTCTGACTGCACTACGGCCTTTGGTGATCTAGCGGCGAAAATTTGGGGTACCACCAACGCATGGTGCAATTGACTACCGGCCGCCCAATAGCGCCCATCCCAATCGAAGTTTGTGAGCAGTCTCCGCCGCAGTTCGGCTGCGATCTTGCCCAGCAGACAGGACGCATGATGCCGCGGCGGCGGCTTGCAGCCGTAGCCGGCGAACCGAGGATCGGTTGAGCAGAAAGCGCCGGCCAGCTAACGGCATACGCATGACAGGAGACCGAAGGCCCGCCTAGAGCGGACGCCGTGGTCTAACGTTCATCGCACATCTATCGGCGAAAATCCGTGAAGGGCTGAGCGCGATAGACCATCACAGAGCCGACGCCGAAGCCAAACAGGCACCAGAACCAGATGCCTTGCATCGGACCTTCGAGCACGACGTCGAACGACGCATTGATGAGGATCGCTAGCGTGTAGCAGGCGATGAATATGAACAGTTCGACCCACCGCTCGTGTCCGCGGGTGCGGGCCGATAGTATTGCCCGCGTCATCAGCGCGAACCAGGATACGAGAACGAGCGCCCACAGCATCAGGCCGGGAATCCCGGCCCGGGCCAACAGAGTCATGTGTGCGCTGTGCGGACTGCGCGTTGGCGGACGAGGATTGCGTGGATCGCCGGCATAGAAGCCGTCGGCGTCGGCGAGATTGATCCCGAAGCCTCGGCCGGTCCAGAAATTGGGGCCGTAGATAGTATCGTTGATGATGACGTCCCACCAATTCAGTCGCCATTGTTTGGTGCCTTCCGCTTGCTCGCCGGATTGTCCGATGATGCTCTTGGCATTTTCGACAATCTGGTGCGCGCTGACCGGGCGATCCATCGAATCCTTGGCTTCCTCGAAATCGCCAAAGGTCGATTCGAGCGCGAGAAGAGCGGCGAATATGCCTATCGTCATCACCACGGTCACGAGCATCTGGCGGTATCGCCCGAGTGCGAGCATCGCGATGGCAATCGGCACGATGACCGCAAGCGTTGCGCCGCGATTTGTGGCGCAGACCAAGGCCAGCGTGGCGAACCACAGAACAGCCCAGAGGAATGAGACTCTGCGATATCCGATCAAAACGAAAACCATAGTGCCCGCCAAGTGCGTCCCGACAGCGCTCGGACCTATATCCACGATCGGCACCGGACCGTACAGCATCGGAATTTCGTCCCCCCAGTATTTGGCGAGCAGTAACCCCACGAACATGGCAGGCAGGCTCGTGAGCATGGTTCCATAATAGCGCAGCGCGACGTTGATCCGGCGCGCATCCTCGAGCAACAGACCAATGGTGATGAAGGCAAAACCGCCGTAAATGACGATGGCGCTGTCACGCAGGGCATCGAACCCATACTGGCCAACGAACGGGAGCGTGCGCACAAGGACCAAGGTCATGAGCGCGACCAGCAGGGTGGCCGGCAACGTCGACACCGCGCCGATAAAAGCGCCGCTCCTGAGAAAGACGATGATTCCGCTGAGAAACGCGATCTCGCCGACGTAGAGCGGCGGGAAGCCGAGATAGGCGAAGCCTTTCCCCATCACCGCGTAGCCAAGCAACACGATCGCAAGGAACGCGAGGTATCGATCGCCGCCGATGAGGGAGCTTCGGGATTCTGTCTTGAATGTGTCCGTCAATGTTTCTTGCGTGTCGCGCATTGCTGCAATCGTTCATTGTTCTACGGGAGCACCGAGAGACTTGTCGATCGGAGCTGGACTGACCGCCACGGCTGAGTGCGACGGCGCACGTGATCTTTCGTCGGCGATCAGCCAGACGATTGCGATCACGGCTCCGGTCGCACGCACCAGATTGGCGATCAAGAGAGCGAGGCATGCCCCGAACACGCCGAGCTGGCCGATGAACACAAGGGCTAGCACCGCAGCGGCACCGACGGCCAGGACATTGACCAAGGAGGCGAGCTTGCCGGCTTCAACGCCGAGCAGCGTCTTGCTGATCATTTCCGCGACGTAGTCGAGCACACCGGCAACGGCGAGGAGTTGCAAGGCTGAGGCTACGGCAAGATACGGCGATGACGGACCATAGGCCATCCGCAGAAGCAGCTCCGGCATAAGAACGGCCACGGCAGAAATGAGCAGCATCGGCCCCAAGCCGAAGAGGACGTAGCCAAGGGCTGCGCGCGAGGCGCCGATCGCGCCTCCAATCCGGTACGCGTGGGCGGCAACTTGCGGTATGGCATTGCCTATCCCCATGATGATTGGGTTCATCATGTTGGCGATGTTCAGGCCGGCTTGAAGCGATGCGGTGGCCGCGGTGCCTGCAACGGCGGCCAGCACCCAGGGAAAGAGCTGAAAGCGGGCAAGCACCAGCCAGTAATTGATGAGAGACCACTTGCCGACCGAAAGATAGTCGCGCGCCAACCGCCGGGCTTCAGCAACATCCGGCCAAGCAATTCGCAGCTTCGACGCATGCACGATGGCGCCGGCACCGAAGGTCAACGACATAATGTAGAGCGTCACTGGAAGGGTGATGGCATCGAGCCAAGCCAGCAGCCCGATCAACACGGACTGACCAACAAAGGCGATACCGTCTCCTGCTACCGCGGCGCGATAGAGGAAATCGGCGAGCAGGCATCGCCGCGATGTCTCTTGCGCCTGCCAGCACAAATAGCAGAGGCAAGCGGGCAACACGATATTGTCGACTTTTAGCAGCGTGGTTCCNAGCGCCATGACTACGACCAGCACGGCCGCCAGAGTGGCGGCGAGCAAGANACGTGTTTCCCCAGCAGGCTGGCCGCGCTCCCCGTCGCTGGCAACACAGAGGCGTACCGACAGCGGATAGGAGATGAGCGAGTAATCAATGTTTCGCAGGATGAAGATGGCGCCGAGGAACAGTGCGAATTCCCCGTATTCCTCTTGGCTGAGCGTGCGCGCGAGCAGCACGTTGAGCAGAAAATTGCCGAGGCTCACCACGCCCTGGTCCACGAGCGTCCATGATGCTCTCTCGATGAGAAGTTTGGTGGCGCCCATCGAATGCTGTCGATAGTCTCTCTCGCGCGGGATCAGTACGGCCGCGCTATTGTGGTTGCGTCTGGTAGACGACCGTCGTGCGTCTAGCTTCCCTGCGGTCGAGTCGAATGGCCAAAGCAATGCCAGCCAGCAAGGCCGAGAAAAACGACAGTCCAAGGATCGCAAACCCGTTGGGACTTGTCGGTGTTTGATTTGGCACAGCCAGCCTGACGCTTTGGTCGCCGGCGATTTCGCTCTGATCACCCTCTTGCGGCTTCAACATCGTCTCTAGTGCGGCCCGCGCGGCATCAAGTTCCGCCGCGGCATGCAAAGCCTTCGGATGCTTGTCGCCATAGACCGCCAGTTGCTGCTGCAGCTCAGCGTCGGCACCGGCCACCCGATCCAGCCCGCGCTGGATCGCCTTGTCGCGGAGGTACTGGATCAGGAAGGCGTTGACCACCCGTGCAGCTTCGTCAGGGGACGCGGCCGTGAACGAAATCGAGATGAGGTATGATCGCGTATCATTCATCACGGCGACCTTGTTGCGCAGCAGCGCAACCCTGCGGTCAAATGGCGAATGGTTACGGGTTTCCGGCAGCAGCGTGGCCCGAACCCAATCCAGATTCTGCGTCGTCCATGAGCGTGACTTCGTCGCCTCAGGTCCGAGACGCTTTGCGACGGCGCGCAGAAATGCGTCGGAACGGATCAGACGTGCCTCGCCGGTGACAATGGCCGCGGCGTCGACGCTTGCCAAAGCCACCACTTTTTCCTGGTCACGTTTTCCTTGCTCGCGCGAGAACAGATTTGGATAGATGAGGCCTTCCGCCGAGTACTTTCGCGGCAATATCGGTATGATGACGCACGCGAGCGCGAGCACGAACGCGACCATCGATATGATCAGCCCCTTGTGCCGTGCAATCGACGCCAGTGCTTGGGCGGCCAAATCGTCATAGTGGGCTCGATGGTCCGAGCGCTCGAACTGGAAATCGGGCCGCTTATCCTGATCGAACTTGAGAGGTGTGTTCATCGTCGATCCAATATCTGATTGGAGACGGCCGCGGGCAGCGCTTTTTGACGAGGCCTGCGCGGCAAATGGGCTACTTCAGGATAAATCGCCACGGCCCCGTCATTTCCCTCGGCAGGATTTGAAGCCCTCCAAGGGGTACTCCATACGTGTCGTTGACTCTGTGCGCTCTCACCAACAGGCTTCACCCCTATCCTGCGTCTTTATCCTGCGTCGGCTCGGTTGAAGCTCAGTTGAAGAATGGGACGACATTAACGGGGGTCCGAGTTTCAGAAGCCAGCAAGTTTGCGTGTTCCGGCGAGACAAGGACGACCGCGTGCTGCAAATTCACGCTGGGACATGACGTTCAATTGGAGGCCGATCCGAAAACCGATAGACAAACAAAACAAAGGCCGTGGAGATGAAGACAGTTCTATTCTGTGGCGGTCTCGGCACGCGTATTCGGGACGTGTCCGAAAGCATTCCCAAGCCAATGATTCCGATCGGGGATAAACCGATCCTTTGGCATCTGATGCACTACTACGGCCAATTCGGTCATAACGACTTCATCCTGTGCCTTGGCTACAAGGCAAACGTCATCAAGGAATATTTCCTGAACTACAAGCCGCAGACCTACGCCGACTGCGTCGTCACGGGTTTCGGGAATCAGGTCGAGATCCTTGGCGACCGGCAGCAGGACTGGCGCATCGCCATGATCGATACGGGCATGTGGCGCAATATAGGCGAACGGCTGTGGGCCGTCCGGGAGCATCTCGCGGGCGAGGATATGTTCCTTGCCAACTACAGCGACGGTCTCTCCGACCTCGATCTCACCGAGATGACCAAGGAGTTTCGCGCAAGCGGAAAGGTGGCCTGCTTCATTGCGGTGCGCCCGTCGTTCAGTCTGCACCTGGTCGACGTGCAGCCAAGCGGGAAGGTCGAGCGCATCCGAGCCAGCCAGGATGCCAATCTCTGGATCAATGGGGGGTTCTTCATTTTCCGCAAGGAAATATTCAACTACATGCGTGACGGCGAAGAACTCGTCGAGGCTCCATTTCGACGCCTGATTGACGCCGACCAGCTCATGGCGTTCCGGCACGAAGGCTTTTGGCGACCGATGGATACGCTGAAGGACAAGCAGGTCCTTGAGGACCTCGTCGAGAAAGGCAAGATGCCTTGGCTCCGCTATTGGGACTTGGCTTCGCGCACTGCCGCAGCTGATGCAAAAAGGAAGATAGGATGAAACTCGTCGAGCTTGCGGGTTCGGGCGAGCGCCTGTCCGTCCTTTGTATCGGAGCTCATTCGGACGACATCGAGATCGGCGCGGGTGCAACGGTCCTCGGCTGGATCGAGCGCGGCGTGCGGTTGGACGTGCATTGGGCGGTGCTCAGCGCCAGCCGTCTACGTGCCAGCGAGGCGCTTGCATCGGCCAAGGCATTTCTGGCCGGTGCCGCCCAATCGGTCATCGAGGTGGCCGAGTTCAAGGACGGGTTTTTCCCGTACCAGGGAGCCGAGATCAAGACTTGGTTCGAGGGGCTGAAACGACGCGTGTCGCCCGATGTGATCCTGTGCCATTCGCGCAATGACGCACATCAGGATCATCGCGAAGTGTCGATGCTGACGTGGAACACGTTTCGCGACCATGTGATCCTGGAATACGAGATCCCGAAATGGGACGGGGACCTGGGCCAGCCGAACATCTTCATTCCGGCCAGCGGGGCGCTCATCGAGCGCAAGGCGAAGTTGCTCTGCGAGCATTTCGGAACGCAAGGCTCCAAGGACTGGTTCGACGCACAAACATTTCTTGGCTTGGCGCGCCTGCGGGGCGCGGAATGCCGGGCGCCGGACGGATTCGCGGAAGCATTCTACATGCGCAAGCTCGTGCTGCAGTGAACAGGATGGTGGCTCATGCGTGTAATGGTCACAGGACATTTGGGTTATATCGGGACCGCTATGGTCCCGAAGCTACTGGCGTCCGGCCACGACGTGATCGGACTCGACAGCGATCTTTATGAGAATTGTACATTCGAGGCGGGGGGCAGCATCTCGAAGGTGCCGACTATCCGCAAAGATATCCGCGATGTCGTGCGCAATGATCTCGAAGGGCTCGACGCCATTATCCATCTGGCCGCTTTGTCGAACGACCCACTGGGAACTTTTCGTCGCAAGCTGACATACGAGATAAATCACCGTGCCAGCGTTCGTCTCGCCGTACTCGCCAAGGAGGCGGGTGTCGGGCGGTTCTTGATGACGTCGTCGTGCAGCAATTATGGGCAGGCCGGCGAGGCCATGCTCGATGAAACCGGGGCGCTGAACCCGGTCACCGCATATGGCGAATCCAAGGTTCTGTCGGAGCGCGATATCGCTCCGCTCGCCGATGACGAGTTCTGCCCTGTCTACCTGCGTCCGGCAACCGCCTACGGCGTCTCGCCACGCATCCGGTTCGACATCGTGCTCAACAATTTGGTGGCATGGGCGGTCACCAAGGGTCTGATCTATTTGAAGTCGGATGGAACGCCCTGGCGGCCGATCGTCCATATCGAAGACATTTCGCGCGCTTTCGTGGCAGCGCTGGAGGCGCCGGCGAACCTGGTCATCAATCAAGCGTTCAATGTCGGCCAGACCGCACACAATTACCGCATTCGCGATATTGCTGCGATCGTCGCCGACACCGTTCCCGGCTGCAAGCTTCAATTCGCTCCGGACGCAAGCCCGGACACGCGCTCTTACCGTGTCAACTTTGACAAGATCGCGCGGGTCCTGCCCGGCTTCAAGCCGCAATGGGATGCACGACGGGGCGCCGCGCAGCTCTACGACACTTTCCGACAATCGAGGCTGACGCTCGAGGAGTTCGAGGGGTCACGTTACCAGCGCATAGGTCAGATCCGGAAATTGGTTGCCGATGGCGTTATCGCCGACGATCTGCGGCGTCGGCCGGCGGCCGAACGTGAAGCCGATCACGAGCTTGCTGTTGTCAATGGTTAAGCCGAGGGCGAATAATGATCTTTACCGAGACCAAGCTCAAAGGCGCCTTCATCATCGATCTCGACCGCAAGGTGGACGAACGGGGGTTCTTCTCGCGCGCCTTCTGCCAGAACGAATTCCGCGATCATGGGCTAAGGCCTGTGATCGCGCAGGCCAACATCGCTTCGAATACGAAGAAGGGCACACTACGCGGCATGCATTTCCAGTATCCGCCGGCTGCCGAGAGCAAACTGGTGCGATGCACGCGCGGAGCCATTTTCGACATTATCGTTGACTTGCGGCCCGAGAGCCCGACCTATCTCGAGCACATCTTCGCCGAGCTCAACGAGGGCAACATGACAGCGCTATACGTGCCGGAGCGTTTTGCGCACGGCTATCAAGTGCTGCGCGACGATACGGACACGAGCTACCAAGTCGGCGAGTTCTATACTCCCAGCGCCGAGGGCGGGCTCCTGCACGACGACCCGCGGTTAGGTCTCACATGGCCCCTGCCGGTTTCGGTGATCTCCTCGAAAGATCGGGCGTTTCGCCCGTTGCATGACGTCGAAGACGACCTGAAGCGCAGGATGTCTCTCGATATCGCTGCAGCTGCATGACGATTTGCCGATGAAGGCTTTCGATTGCGGGTGAGGTGTGTGGCGGCGGAGAACGGATATGTGGATCGTCGATACGGCGCTGAAGGCGCGCGCAGATCAGAATCGGCCGATCCGCGTCGGCATCGTCGGCGCCGGCTTCATGAGCCAGGGCCTTACCAATCAGATTATCAACAGCGTGCCAGGTATGCGTATCGTCGGCTTATCGAACCGGCGTCCCGAGAGAGCCGTCGAGGTGCTCAAATATGCCGGCTGCGAGGACATTGTCGTGGCCGACGCGCAGCTGAAGTTCGACAATGCCGCGACGCGCGCGCGGCCCGTGGCAACCTCAGATCCGATGCTGCTCGCGCGCTCGCCGTATGTCGACGTGCTCGTCGACGTCACGGGTTCCGTCGAGTACGGTGCCCATGTCGTGCTTGAGGCCTTCAGGCATGGGAAGGACGTCGTGCTGATGAATGCCGAGCTCGATGGCACCATCGGCCCCATCCTTCAGACCTATGCCGACCAGCATGGGGTGATCCTGACCGGCTGTGAGGGCGATGAGCCCGGCGTGCAGATGAACCTTTACCGCTGGGTCAAAGGTCTCGGACTTACGCCGCGCCTGATGGGGAATGTGAAGGGCCTGCAGGACCCCTATCGCACTCCCACCACGCAACAGGCGTTTGCCGAGCGCTGGGGGCAGAACGCCGCAATGGTGACCAGCTTTGCCGACGGCACCAAGATCAGCTTCGAGCAGAGCGTCGTTGCCAATGCGACGGGCTTCAAGGTGCGCGCGCGCGGCATGTCGCGCGGCCTGAAGTACGAAGGGGATGTTCTCAAGATCGGCGAATTGTATGATGTCGAGGAATTGCGCAGCCTTGGCGGCGCTATCGACTACGTGGTGGGCACGCCGCTGACGAAGGTGTATTGCCTGGCCGAGCATCCCGACCCCAGGCAGCAGCATTATCTAAACCTCTATAAAATGGGACCGGGGCCACTCTATTCGTTCTTCATTCCCTATCACCTCGTGCATTTTGAAGCGCCGAACGCGATTGCGCGCGCGGTGCTGTTTCGTGATCCCACAACCAGGCCGCTCGGGGGTCCGGTGGTCGAAGTCTGCGCCGTCGCCAAGCAGGATCTCAGGGCTGGCGAAATGCTCGACGATTACGGCATGTACATGACGTACGGGGAAGCCGTAAACGCTGACGAGATGAGCGCTGGTCGTTATTTGCCGGAGGGTCTGGTGCGGGGATGTCGGTTGAAGCGGAGCATTACCAAGGACACCGTGATTACATATGACGATGTCGTGCTTCCGGCGGGACGCTTGGCGGATCGGCTGCGGGCGGAACAGTACTGCAAGTTCCGAGGTGAGACCTGGCTCAGGGATCTCTCGATGACCCAGCAGGCTGTGGAACAGCCGCGACAAGATGCAATTTTGGTCAACTAACGACGTCGTTGTCGTCGACATTCCTTACGATGATTGTTTCTATTCGGCCGTGGATACGGTCAGCGGTCTTATGCCCGCGCACATTCCTTGAAGGTCCTCGCCTTCTCGGCCTTGCTGGCCTCGCGGGTCGCCCGCGCTTCCTGGTCGAGGTCGACCCAGTGCGCACACCGAGGCTTCGGATCGTTCGCTGTCGACCGCCTGATCATCAAACTACGCTCCAGGATGAGATAAACATCCCGAGCGCGGTCCACCGGCCGCTCACGTCGCGGTGGCCGAGACGAGCTCAATGATGCCAGCAAACGCCGCGCCGACAGGATCGATGATGCGGATAGAACCAGTGGGGGCCGAAGCAGGACCTATACCAAATGATAACCGGTCTCTCCCAGCCGATAGCAACCGGACTCGGCACTGGCGGGCAGAACTGCCGCGCTCAATAATATAATCACAGCAAGCAAGTTCAAATTTCGCATATATTCCTATCCTCACCACACCTCAACTTATTAGGCTACAAACGCTGTTCACTGTCGCTTTGCTTCACGCCAAGGTCTTCGAGAATCAGCGCGCAGGCCTGCACCTCGCGCAACAGCTCGGCGCAGGAAATCGTACGCTTCGTGCCAGTGACGACGCTATTGTAGATGATGGGAGCTTACTAGCCGCGTCCATCGGCAACGTGACGGTCGACCGCGTCGTGGCATGTGTTGCATACCATCGACAAACCAACGACCGTAAGGCTTGATGTCCGGCCGGTAGATTTCGGTCGGTGGCGAGAACCAATCAACATCGGACGCCGCCACCTTCCAGAAGCCAAGCGGATCCGTCTTCCAGCGATCATAGACTTCACGATAGGGACTGCTCATGACGCACCTCAGGAGCTGCGGGCGACGATGTGGTCGCCCGCAGTGTACTGTATTTAGGTGAACGACGGCCGAAGCGGGGCGCTACTCAGCAGCTCCTTCGAGCGCTGGCAGCGTAGCCTTTTGCGGAGGCTCAGGCACCTGGCAGCCGGTCACGCAGCAGCGGCCAGGCTGCTTCGAGACACGACGCCCGTCTTCGAGGATACTGCGGTCGAGAAGACCCTCGACCAATTCGATCTTTTCCACGACCGGGTAGTTGCGCCAGATCTCGCGCTTCATCGCTTCAGGCGAGCCGCCGCCATGTAGCGAAATGACCGAATACCAACCGGCTTCGTGCGAGACGGTCAGGTCCTCGATGAAGCGGGCCACCTCTGCCCGCTTGTCAGCGGGGATGTCAGGCCGGCCGCCCATGACAGCAGCAAGCGATGCCTTGGTCTCAGGATTGTGGTCCTCCTCCGGACCCGGCAGCGCCACGATCAGGCCACCCGACACGTAGTGCGCCACACGGTGCATGTCGTAGATCTTGGTAGCGAGCAGCAATTTGCCGATATTGGAGAACACCGCGTCAGGCATCACCGATCCGGCGGGGTCCTTCGTGCAGTAGACGGACGAGGCCACGCCGCAAGCATAGAAGCTCTCCGTGATGGTGATGAGTTCGACCATGGCCTCGCGAATGTGCGCGTGCCGCTCTATGTCGAGCCCGTTGGCCTCGATCATCAGGGCGCCGGCGCCGATCAGAAGATCGCCGAATCCCGCGCGGGCACCAATGCAAGAGTGCCGGTGGTGGGTGGCGTAAGACGTGGTGAGAAAGCCACCTTCCTCCGTCTCGCCGGACAGGAAGACGCGGTCGTGCGGCACGAATACGTCGTCGAACATCACGACGCCGACCGACTGACCGTACCTGGCCGAGAACTTCGCGGACGCCTCGCCGGGACGCCCGGCCGGCCGGGAGATAATGGTAACGCCCGGAGCATCACAAGGTACCGCGCAGCACACCGCGAAATCCTTGTCCTCCGGGTTGTGGGTCCGGCAGGGCATGACCAGGAATTCGTGCATGTAGGGCGCGCCGGTGACGATGGCCTTGGTGCCACGGATGACAATGCCATCCGGACGGCGTTCCTTGATGTGGACGTAGACGTCCGGATTGACTTGCGCACTGGGACGCTTCGAACGGTCGCCCTTGGCGTCGGTCATTGCCACGCCGAGCGTCAGATCCCTCTCCTGGATGTCATGCAGATAGGCAAGGAAGCGCTGGCCGTAGTCGGTGCCGTGACGATCGTCCGTCAGCTTCGTAGACTGGAAGATGCCATTGAGAGCATCGTGCGTCAGGTAACGCTGCGCGCAGCCGACTGTCTTACAAACCAAGCGGACGGCCTCGAGTTTGAACAGCAGATCCTGAGAGGTCTCGTTGATATGGAGCATCCGATTGATGATCTTGCCGGAGGTACTCTGCCGCGCCGTCATAATCGGCACATGCTCCTGCTTGAGGGCGAAATCGTAGGTCACGCCGACGCCAGCAACACCCGGCGCGAGCAGAGGTTCATCCGCAACGCTTTCGACGGCATTGCCGTTCACGAAGACCCGCGGCTTGTATGCACGAAGGGATTCGCGGTAGTCGGCACCAGACATCAGCATGGCTGATACTCCCTCTTGTTTGAATAATTGAACACCGTTAAAATTTTTAACACTGTTAGAATTGGTGTCAAGCAGGATTCGAGGGGGATCTATGATCGAAAAACGACAGAGCCGCCGCGAGGCGGTCAGCGGACACAAGCGGGAACTCATTCTGGACGCCGCAAAACAGATTTTCGCGGAGGAAGGATTGGAGGGCGCAAGCCTCCGGGCCATCGCGGTGCGGGCAGGATACACGCCAGCCGCATTGTACTTTCATTTCGAATCCAAGGAGGCGATCTACGCCGAAGTATTGAAGCGATCTCTTGCCTCTCTCGGAGGCGCCGTCGACCAGGCTGTCGATCGAGCAAAGTCGCCTGCCCAACGGCTGAAGGCAGCTGCCATGTCGTTCTTCCGCTTTTACGCGGAGAACCCCCGCGACCTGGACCTCGGCTTCTACCTCTTCCGCGGCGGAATGAAACCGGCTGGACTTGGTCACGAGCGCGACGAGACGCTCAATGCCGCGCTCGAATCCGCGCTGCGGCCGATCGCCGAAGCCGCCGTAGACCTCGGGGCCTCCAGGCAGAAGGCCAATCTACTGATGGTCGACTGCTTCGCCCATGCCACCGGCCTGCTACTCCTGCTGCACACCGGCCGCATCCGAATGTTCAGTGCATCTGCGCCCGATCTCATGGAACGCTACGTCAAAGATCAGATTGCCCATCTCGCGGAGGAGTGACGCGCATGCTGACGATCGACCCGAAACGCTCGCTGCTGCTCATCGTCGATTTTCAGTCGCGGCTCATGCCGGCAATCCACGACAGCGAGACCGCGGTCCGCAACGCCAACCGCCTGATCGAGGCGGCTAAGCTGATTAGCATCCCGCGCCTGTTCACCGAGCAGAATGCCAAGGGACTGGGGCCAACAGTTGCCGAAATCCCCGTCGAGCAGGATGCTCTGGTGCACAAGCAATTCTTCGACGCCTGCCGAGAAGAGGGATTCTTGGACCGCGTTCCCTCCGACGCACACGTCGTTGTCGCGGGCTGCGAATCCCATGTGTGTGTTCAGCAAACCGTGCTTGGTCTGGTGCAATCCTCGCGGAAAACGTTCATATCTCGAGATGCGTTGGGGTCTCGCCACCCGGAGGACAAGGAAGTTGCTATCCGCCGTATGGAGCGGCATGGCGCGGAGATCGTCACTACTGAGATGGTCGTGTTCGAGTGGCTGCAGACCGCGGATCACCCGCATTTTCGGCAAGCCGTCAACTTGATCAAGTAGACGCTGCGGCGGCGTCCCCCATGGCTGCTTTTGGTCAAGAACACCCTTCAACTCCTCCGGCCGTTTGCCTCCAATTGAGATAGAGGAGCGGACGTCGTCCGGATCCGCTGCAACGTTCGAAGCGGGCGAATAGAGGTACGAGGAAGAAGATGTTCGACGGTGAGCCTGCCCATGAGCGCTGACGCGACAATCCGACGCCTGAGGGCAGACGATGCGGCGGCTTTCAAAGCCATCCGCTTGGAGGCGCTGAAAGCAAATCCGGAATTGATCGGGAGCACGTTCGAGTTGGAGGACAGCCTGGACGTGACATTGTTCGCGGGCCGGCTCGAGGACACACACGTCCTGGGCGCGTTTCAGCACGGCGCGCTTGTCGGGACTGTGGGCTTCGCTATCCAGCAAGGACCGAAGAATGTCCACAAGGGCCGGTTGTTCGGCATGTACGTTCGACCAGGCGCGAGACAGCTCGGGATCGCGCGGCTGTTGGTGAATGCGCTGTTGGACGTCGCGCGCGGGCAAGTCGAACTGATTCAGCTGACCGTCGTCAGCGACAACCAAGCGGCCCGGAGGCTCTATGAGAGCGTCGGTTTCCTGGAATTTGGCAGGGAGCCAAAAGCCTCAAAATACGGCGATCGATACTTTGATGAATCACATATGGCGCTCGACTTCGGTCGTGCCGAAGACTTCGGCTGAGGGTCACAACCGGGCGCCAAGAACTCGTCTGCGCCGCCAGCGCAGATATCAGCCCGTGCGACCCGACGGGAAAATCGCTTCCGCGCAAATCGCCGGCGTCGTTGCGCCATGCGCCGGCTCGTCGCGCGCAAGCCGGGATGATTGGTGCCCCCAACCGCATGCGCCGAAAAACTCATTTCGTGCGCCGATTCAAACACATCGCCCTGTCCAGCCCTTCCAGCAGAAAGATTTCTGTTTCTTTTTTTCCGAAATCGTGATTGTATAGCGCCGTCCCGTCTCGATAAGAGGGGCGCTTCGCGGTCGTCACGAACGTTGAGGCGGGATGCGGTGGGCGTGTCGATGTTGCAGCGTGGGTTGCCTCACGCCGACGAACAGCAGCGATGCGCACGGTCAAGTCGCGCGGTCCTGGCCTCCCGACGCTAAGGTCTCGCGCAACGCGCGTCAGCGCGTGGCGCACACGGTGGCCAACAAGCCCGGCGCACCGGGGAGAACGCGAAGCAGCCGTGAAAACCATCGCGCGGGGAATGCCAGGTGTCTCCGGCTGAGCCCGTGGTGACTGCCGCCTGCTTTTTTGTTGCAGGCGGGCCATGGGTGCGGCCAGCGCCCGGCATTCCCCGTGCCCTCTGTGTTTCGAGGGCGGTCCTTCAGCACAGCTCGGACGCGCCAGTCGCGCCGCGAGACAGCGAGCCCGTGTCCGCCAATCATGCCGCTAGTCATGCCAGCAGCCTCAGGCCAATCCGCGGCCGAACATCGACGCACCGCAGCGCAGGTGTCGTCCCGGCGCCCTGTTCGCGGTCGCGACGTGATGACAGCGCACCGACGCCGCCTGTCTGGAGGCCGCCGCAACGCAAGCGCTGTCTCGCCGACCAGAGACTGCAATCTCGAAGTCAGCATTCTCGAAGTCTATGGGGTGGGTCGAGGCTGGGTCATCGGCAGAAGCTGCCGATGGTGGGCACGACAGGGATCGAACCTGTGACCCCTACCATGTCAATGCGTTGGCGGCCTCTACTTTGCTGAGCCAGCCCCGAAATAATCCAACATCTTCAATCGATTAGATCATCTTAGCAGCGTGCAACTCGCACCGCAAGTAGCCGGGAAAGCCATTCTATCGGGACCAGTTTGGGACCAAACACGGCGCACGACGAGCATATATTCCAGTGGACAACCCAATGTCGATGTCGCGAGATGACCCGCTGCGCGTAACGATTATCGCACTACTCCATGCTGTCTGCATTCCACGGAGTTTAGTGGTGAAGCTGAGAAAAGTAGCCGTTCACAACTTTCGCGGAGTTAGGTCTGCGGTACTTGGTAATCTCACAGAGATGGTTGTCCTCGCTGGCCAGAACGGGTCGGGAAAGTCGTGCATTCTAGATGCGATTCGGCTCTTGAAATCGGTTTATGGAGGCTATCAGCCGAATGAGTTTCATCAGTGGTTTGGTGAGTTTCAAATCAACTTCACGCACGACCCCCTAGCCTTCGCTCGTATGTTTAACGATCCAGCAAAACCGCTGGCATTGGAGATGGAAGTAGCGCTTCATCAAGAGGAACGGGATTATCTCAAGACCCGAGCTAAAGAACTGGTCACCAAGCAAGTTTGGAGAACGCTCGTTCCGGAGCTATACGGCTGGCAAAGCCTCGACGCGGCCCCCTTTACGGCTCAATACAGAAGCCGTCAGCCTGAGGTAGAGCAAACGGTTGCGAAAGACTTGGAATTGTTTACCAACGAGATTGACAGGCCGACAGTCTCGGCAACTCTCACTATCAAACCCCGAGAAGTTCCGCAGTTCACGCCGTCGAAAACTCTCGAGCTGATGTTCACCGATTTCGATCCTGACCACGTCGGTGTCATCGACTACCACGGTGCGCACCGCATGTATGGTCGAGAGCAAATCAACGCCATCAACGTGAACCTAGAAGCAATCGAACAGCAGCGAAAGCAGAGCGCACTCTACAACTACAATGCGAAATACATGAACGTAAAAAGCGAAATGGCAGCGCTCTACGTTCGCGAGGCACTCGCTGAAAAAGCTGGAGCAAAGCTCGCTTCACAAAGCTCGCTCACTGAAACGCTCAAAGAGCTGTTCGCTACCTTCTTCCCGGAGAAGGAGTTTTTGGGACCACAACCACTTTTAGACGGCAGCCTGCATTTCCCGGTCAAAGTCGCCGGACGAGAAACGCACGATTTGGATGACCTTAGTTCGGGCGAGAAGGAAATCCTATACGGCTACCTTCGCTTGCGGAGGTCTGCGCCGAAACACTCTGTAATCTTGCTTGACGAACCTGAACTACATTTAAACCCGCGCCTTACACGCAATCTGTCTGACTTCTATCACCGACACCTAGCGAAAGAACTGGATAATCAGGTTTGGCTGATCACACATTCAGATGCCATCCTGAGGGAGAGCGTTGGGCGCTTAGGCGTCTCCGTATTCCACATGACGCCGAGTGCGCACACTCCGGCGGGACGGGATCAGGCGCATAAAGTCGAAGCCGACCAAGACCTCGAACGTGCAGTCATCGACATGGTTGGTGATTTGGCTGCCTATAATCCAGGAGCGAAAGTAATCATCTTTGAAGGCGAAGATAGCGACTTTGACTTGAGGATGGCATCTGAGCTGTTCCCGGACCAGCTTGCGAAAGTGAATGCGATTTCAGGAACCAACAAGGCCCGAGTGCGAGGTCTTCACGCGCTGCTGCAATCACTAGTCAGTGCAGATCGACTTCCTCCCATGCGAGTATTTTCGATTACAGATAAAGATACCGGCAAAGACGCCGCGGCGACGACCACCCAGTTCGAGTGGGACGTCTACCACATCGAAAACTACCTGCTCGTGCCTGAGTTCATCAAAAGCGCTTTGCATGATCTTCTTGGCGGGCGCGATGTTCCTCCCGACGGCGAGATCGAAAAAGAACTTGTCGAATGCGCACGGGAAACGCTTCCATCTTTAGTTGCCCATGACACCAGCGATGCAGCGAACCGCGAAATCATCGGAGCGATCAGCACTAAAATCGACCCCAAGTCAGAAAATCCCGGCCACGCACTCTCGCAGGCGATACAGGCCTCCCGAGATAGGATCCAAAGGCTGGTTGAGAATGCCCTTTCCCCTGCCGCCCTGGAAGCCCTGACCAAGATGCATCAAGATCGATTTCAGCAGGATTTAGAGGATGGAGGCTGGAAGAAAACATTTCGGGGGCGCGATGTTCTGCGGCTGTTCGTTGGCCGACGTGGGGGCGGCGTGAAATACGAGACGTTCCGTAACATTGTTATCGCTCGAATGAGAGACAAGGGCTATCAGCCCCCTGGCATGAAATACGTACTCGACTTGATCTCCGCACCGCAGCCGCTCGCAAGAGAGTAAGGCCGGCCCGGTCCCAGCGACGAACAAGGATGTTTTTTTGAGAAAATGAGCCATAGGCCTGTCCGAAGCGGGTCAGCTTCCCCTCGCGATCACGCGCACTATCATCACCCTGCCCGAAGAATTGCGTCGTTCGTTGACTTGGGATCAAGGAAGCGAAAATGGCTCAGCACAGTCGCCTCAAGATCGATGCGGGATTCCAGGTCTGCTTCTGCGATCCACGAAGCCCCCGACTGCCGCCTGCTTTTTTCGTTGCAGGGCGGGCCATGGGTGCGGCGAGCGCCCGGCATTCCCCGTGCCCTCTGTGTTTCGAGGGCGGTCCTTCAGCACAGTTCGGACGCGCCAGGCGCGCCGCGAGATAGCGAGCCTGTGTCCGCCAATCATGTCCGCTAAATATGCCCGCCGATCATGCCAGCGACGTCAGGCCATCCGCGGCCGAACATCGACGCGCCGCAGCGCAGGTGTCATCCCGGCGCCCTCTTCGCGGTCGCGACGCGAGGACAGCGCCGAGGCCGCCTGTCTGGAGGCCTGCGCAACGCAAGCGGCCGTCTCGTCGACCGGCGCCTGCGATCTCGAAGTCAGCAATCTCGAAGTCTATGGGATGGGTCGAGGCTGGGTCATCGGCAGAAGCTGCCGATGGTGGGCACGACAGGGATCGAACCTGTGACCCCTACCATGTCAAGGTAGTGCTCTCCCGCTGAGCTACGTGCCCTAGAACCAGAAACGTCAAATCGGGTGGGGGTCCCTATATCGGCTCCCACGCAGGCAGGCAAGGACGCAGAGTGTCGAAAATGGAAATAAGCGCCGTTTTGGGCGGCCCCAGTTCCGGGCTAGGCCGCCAGCATCTTGTTCACTTCGCTCACCAGCTCGCGGAGGTGCACCGGCTTGGAGAGCACCTTGGCGTTCTTCGGCGCCTCCGAATCGGAGTTCAGCGCCACCGCGGCAAAGCCGGTGATGAACATGATCTTGATGTCGGGATCGAGCTCGGAGGCGCGGCGGGCGAGCTCGATGCCGTCCATCTCCGGCATCACGATGTCGGTGAGCAGCATCTCGAACGGCTCCTCGCGCAGCCGCTGATAGGCCGACATGCCGTTGTCATGCGGCGAGACCTGGAAACCGGCATTTTCCAAGGCCTTAACCAAGAAGCGGCGCATGTCGTTATCGTCTTCGGCGAGGAGAATCTTGTGCATGGCGAAGGATCGTGGGGTCCCGGTGGAAAACGGAGCGGCTTGGCTCACTAAGCCTGAGCTGCGGTAAATTTCGGGTGAAAGATTGCCAACGTTGATCCGACATCGGCAAGGCAATTTCAGGGCCGTCCGCATCGTGGAGTCCACGGCCTACACGTTTTGCCGCAATCTCGGAGTTGTTCCAAGCTGCCGTTGAACTTTTTCCTTGCTTTTGGCTTGGCAGAACGGCTGGGATTACCGACAATGTCTGCGCATAAGAGCGAGTCCGCGTTGTCCAGGCCTGGCTGTCGGCCGCGCAGGTCCGGCGGCGGTGACATGATCAAGGACTGCTCCAAGGGACGGCTCCAAGAGACGGCGCTTAAGGGATGACGGAGTTGACTGGCGAACTGCCGCCGTTTGAGATCGTGGAGCCGCCGATGTGGCGGGCCCCGATCATCTTCAATTCGCCGCACTCCGGCTCGGCCTATCCGGACGAATTCCTGAGGACCTCGCGGATCGACCTGCCGACATTGCGCCGCTCCGAAGATTCGTTCATGGACGAATTGATCGCGGATCTGGTCGCCCGCGGCTTTCCGGTGGTGCGGGTGCATTTCCCGCGCTGCTACGTCGATGTGAACCGCGAGCCCTATGAGCTCGACCCGCGGATGTTCGCTGGACGGCTGCCGAGCTTTGCCAACACCCGCTCGATGCGGGTGGCCGGAGGCCTCGGGACCATCCCACGCGTGGTCGGCGACGGTCAGGAGATCTATCGCGACCGACTCAGCGTCGATGACGCCCTGCAGCGGATCGAGACCCTTTACAAGCCCTATCATCGGGCGCTGCGACGGCTGATCAACCGCGTGCACCAGCATTTCGGCACGGCCATCGTCGTCGATTGCCATTCGATGCCGTCGGTGGGCGTTTCGCGCGATGAGCCGCGCCGGCCGGACATGGTGATCGGCGACCGCTACGGCACCAGTTGTGCGCCGCTGCTGCCCGACCTGATCGAGGATGTGATGGGCCGGCTCGGCTACTCCGTCGGCCGCAACAAGCCCTATGCCGGCGGGTTCATCACCGAGCATTACGGCAATCCGGCCAGCGGCCTGCACGCGGTGCAGATCGAGCTCAACCGCGCCATCTATATGGATGAGCGGCGGCGCGAACGCGGACCCCGCTTCGCGCAGGTCGCCTCGGACCTCGCAGTCCTCGCCGACGTCCTGGCGACCGTGCCGCTCGACGATCTCGGACCTTTTCCGGCTGCCGCGGAATAATAAGCCGCCCGCGTGCTGGTTTGACCTGCAGGCGGGGCCCCCGCCTCGCCAAACCATCTGCCGCAAAAAAAAGGGCCGCTTGTGATGACAAGCGGCCCAAGTCTAGGGAGGAAACGCCCAAGGAGGGCAGCGGTAACGCGAAGCGCTACCGCACCGCAACAATATGCGGCCGCGCTGCACAAAGCGCA
>NZ_CAFK01000045.1 GCF_000239815.1 Bradyrhizobium sp. STM 3843
AAAATAAGTCCTCGTCCTGAGGAGCCCGCCGCAGCGGGCGTCTCGAAGGACGGCGGCGGGAGATGAACACCGGGGTAACGACCGACGCCTTTATCGCGGCACGGCGACGACACGCAGATTGTTGGTGGTGCCGGCCTGCGCGAACGGGATGCCGGCGACCACAACCAGGAGGTCGCCGCCTTGCGCGAACTCCTGGTCCAGGGCGAAATGAGTCGCGCGTTCGACCATCTCCTCGTAGTTCTTGATGTCCTCAGAGAGCACGCTGTGCGCGCCCCACAGCAGGCACATGCGGCGGGACACGTCCTCGTTCGGCGTGATCGCCAGGATCGGCAGGCTCGGCCGCTTGCGCGCGACGCGCGAGGCCGAGGTGCCGCTCGAGGTGTAGGCCACGATGGTCTTGGCATGGATCGCGGAGGCCAGATCGGCGGCGGCGGTCGCCACCGCGTGCGGCGGGGTCTGCTCCTCGCCGGGCTGCGTCGCCTCGATGATCGAGCGGTACATCTTGTGGCCTTCGGTGGCCTTGATGATGCTGTCCATCATCGCGACCGCCTCGCGCGGATATTGCCCCGAGGCCGATTCCGCCGACAGCATCACCGCGTCGGCACCGTCATAGATCGCGGTGGCGACGTCGGACACCTCGGCACGGGTCGGCGTCGGCGCCGCCACCATCGAATCCAGCATCTGCGTCGCCACGATCACCGGCTTCACCGCGAGGCGGCAGGCGCGCACCAGCTCCTTCTGCTTGCCCGGCACGTCCTCGTGCGGGATCTCGACACCGAGATCGCCGCGCGCCACCATGATCGCATCGCAGAGCTGGATGATGTCGTCGATCCGCTCCAGCGCTGCCGGCTTCTCGATCTTGGCCATCACGCCCGCACGGTTGCCGATCAGGCTGCGCGCCTCGATCACGTCGGACGGCTTCTGCACGAAGGACAGCGCCACCCAGTCGACGCCGAGCTTGAGGCCAAAATCGAGATCGGAGCGGTCCTTCTCCGTCAGCGGCGACAGGTCGAGGACGGTCCCCGGCAGATTGACGCCCTTGTTGTTGGAGATCGCGCCACCGACCACCACCTTGGCGTCGATGAAATCGTCGCCCAGCCCGGTCACGCGCACGCGGACCCGGCCGTCGTCGATCAGCAGATCGTGACCAGGCGCGACCGCGGCGAAGATCTCCGGGTGGTGCAGCGGGATCGACATCTTGTCGCCCTCGCTCCCCTTGAGCACGAAGCGGATGGCCTCACCCGCTTCCACCGTGATCTTCTTGTCGCGCAAGGTGCCGACGCGGATCTTCGGCCCCTGCAGGTCCATCAGGATGCCGATCGGACGCTTGACCTCCTGCTCCAGCGCGCGGATCGCGGCGTGGACCTTGGCGTGATCGGCCTGCGTACCATGGCTGAAATTGAGGCGGAACGTATCCACGCCGGCCATAAAGAGTGCCTTCAGCATCTCCGGCGAATTGCTGGCGGGGCCGACGGTGGCAACGATCTTGGCTCGACGATGACGACGCATGGTGATGTGTCCTTTCTATCCGGAGCCGAGCGAGATGGCCCTGATATCGTTGACATTGGTCAGCGTTGTGACAGCGCCGACTCGCGCACACCACGAATAGCCGCCCGACGCGGCAAGGCAAGCCCGGCCGCTCAAGCCAATTCTCATGACGCTGCGTGGACCGATACGGACGCGCCCGCGGCTGCCTCGGTTCCGTGACGCCATCGCTCGGCGCCCGCCCCATATAGCCGGATCACCCGAGAGTGCAACTGCCAGCCACGGCGGAACATTGACGTAGACTGGAGCACGCCTCCGTCCTGGCGCGAGGAGGCTCACCTCTCCCATTCCGCGATTCTTACAACCTATAATTGCCCCTCGCAGAAGAAGACTCAGACGTTGGAGCCGTGGATCGCGTCGATCACGGCGTCGGTGACCTCTTTTGTGGTGGCCTTGCCGCCGACGTCGGGCGTGAGGATGCCGGCCGCGCAGACCTTCTCGACGGCCGACATCAGCCGCGCGGCGGTGTCCTTCTCGCCGAGATGCTCCAGCATCTGCGCGCCGGTCCAGAACGTCGCCACCGGATTGGCGATACCCCTGCCGGTGATGTCGAAGGCCGAGCCATGGATCGGCTCGAACATCGAGGGAAAGCGACGCTGCGGATCGATGTTGCCGGTCGGCGCCACGCCGAGGCTGCCGGCCAGCGCGCCGGCGAGATCGGACAGGATATCAGCGTGGAGGTTGGTGGCGACGATGGTGTCGAGGCTCTTCGGGTTCAGGGTCATGCGCACGGTCATGGCGTCGACCAGCATCTTGTCCCAGGCGACATCGGGGAATTCGGCCGCCACCTCGGCCGCGATCTCGTCCCACATCACCATGCCGTGTCGCTGCGCGTTGGACTTGGTGACGACGGTGAGGAATTTCCGCGGCCGCGACTGCGCGAGCTGGAAGGCGTAACGCATGATCCTGGCGACGCCGACCCGGGTGAACACCGCGACCTCGGTGCCGACCTCCTCCGGCAGGCCCTTGTGGGCGCGCCCACCCATGCCGGCATATTCGCCCTCCGAATTCTCGCGCACGATCACCCAGTCGAGATCGCCGACGCCGACATTGCGCAACGGCGAGGCGACGCCGGGCAGGATCTTGGTCGGCCGCACATTGGCGTATTGGTCAAAACCCTGGCAGATCGGCAGCCGCAGGCCCCACAGCGTGATATGGTCGGGCACGTCGGGCGCGCCGACCGCGCCGAAATAGATCGCGTCGAACTTTTTCAGCTCAGTGAGGCCGTCGGCCGGCATCATCACGCCGTGCTTCTTGTAGTAGTCCGATCCCCAATCGAAGGTCTTGACGGTGAAGCCGATATCGCCGGCTCGCTTGGCGAGCGCCTCGAGCACGCGGACGCCGGCCGAAATCACTTCCGGCCCGATGCCGTCGGCGGGAATGGCTGCGATGTTATAGTTGCGCATGGAAGATCTCCGTTGACGAAAGATCAGTGGATCTGCGTGGCCGGCTCGGCCTTCGCATGGTGTGAGCGGGACAGCAACAGGGTCAGGACCGCGGAGAGCAGCAGCAGGCCGGCAACGAAATAGAGCCCGCCGTTGAAGCTGCCGGTCCGGTCCTTGATCCAGCCGATCATGGCCGGCCCCGCGAACCCGCCGAGATTGCCGATCGAGTTGATGGTGGCGATGCCGGCCGCCGCGGCAGGCCCCGACAGGAACATCGTCGGCATGCTCCACAGCGGCGGCTTCGACGAGGAGATCCCGATGTTCACCAGCGTGAGCGCGGCGAGCACGGCCGTCACGCTGGCGGCAAGGCCGGCAAGCCACAGCCCCAGCGCCGCCAGCAGGCAGGCCAGCACGACGTGCCAGGTGCGCTCCCCGGTGCGATCGGAATGCCGCGCCCACAGGATCATGACCACGACAGCGACGCTCGGCGGCACCGCGTTGAGGAAGCCGACCTCGAGCGAGGACAGGCCGAACTGCTTGATGATCTGCGGCGCCCAGACGCCGAGCGTATAGAGCCCGGCGGAGGTGCCGAAATAGACCAGCGACAACGCCAGCACGCGGAT
Source organism: Bradyrhizobium sp. STM 3843 (assembly GCF_000239815.1). Taxonomy (GTDB): domain Bacteria; phylum Pseudomonadota; class Alphaproteobacteria; order Rhizobiales; family Xanthobacteraceae; genus Bradyrhizobium. The sequence goes on from NZ_CAFK01000045.1 coordinate 3,554, forward strand.
GTCGGCAAGGCCGCGCCACACCGAGTGGCTCGCGATCCCCGCCCTGCTTGTCACCTCCGCATTCATCGTCCGCACCAGCCAGCTCCGCTCCTCGTCAGTGAGCCATCGCGCCTGCTCCGGCCGGTCCGTCATGTAGCCGAGCACGATGAAGCCGAGTAGCACGGCGGGCAAGGCCTCGATCAGGAACAACCACTGCCAGCCGGCAAGACCAAGCAGCCCGTGCATCTCCAGCAATGCGCCCGAGATCGGCGATCCCAGCACGGTCGACAGTGGCGCAGCCGCCATGAACAGCGCCGTGACCGCGGCGCGCTGCCGTGCCGGAAACCAGTGGGACAGATAGAGGATGATACCGGGAAAGAAGCCGGCCTCCGCAACGCCGAGCAGGAAACGCAGCGCATAGAAGCTCGCCGGCCCCTGCACGAAGGCCATGGCGCCCGACACGATGCCCCAGGAGATCATGACGCGCGCGATCCAGAGCCGCGCCCCGAACCGGTCGAGCGCCAGGTTGGACGGCACCTCGAACAGGAAATAGCCCCAGAAGAAGATGCCGGCGCCGAAGCCGAACACCGTCGGCGAGAGGCCGATATCCTTGTTCATGGTCAGCGCCGCAAAGCCGATATTGACGCGGTCGATGAAAGCCACGAAGTACAGGAGCATGATGAAAGGAATGATGCGCCAGGTGATCTTGCGCAGCACACGGGTCTCGAGCTCGCTTCCCATCATCTCCTCCCGACGCGATCTTCTTTTTGTCAGAGCGGAAACTAAGCGGCGGCGCAGGCATGGTTCAATCGCCGCTTGTTTATACAAAAAATTGATATAATCCGGAGATCATCTCGCCGGATTTCGCCCATGGACCTGCACCAGCTTCGCTGCTTCATCGCCGCTGCCGAGGAGCTGCATTTCGGCAAGGCGGCGCAACGCCTGCAGATGCTGCCGTCCGCCCTCGGCCGCCACATCAAGCTGCTGGAGGAGGATCTGGCGACCCAGCTGTTCGCCCGGACGACCCGTGCGGTGTCGCTGACGGAGCAAGGCACGGCGCTGCTGCGGGACGCCCGCGCGATCCTGTCCCGGGTCGAAACGGTCGAGCAGAGCTTCCGCCGCCGCGCCCGGGCCGGCACGGTTCGCCGCCTGCGGGTCGGCGCGATCGACAGCGCCGCGGCCGGCCTGCTGCCGCCCCTCCTGCACGACTTCCGCGCCCGACATCCCGAGATCGCGGTGCAGCTTTCCGAAGAGAAGACGATCCGGCTGCTGCCCAAGATCCTCTCCGGCGCGCTCGATCTCGCCTTCGTGCGGCCGCCGGAGCGGACCGACAAGCGGCTCGAATTTCGCCCCCTGGTGGACGAGACCGCTGTCGTCGCGCTGCCGCAGCGGCACGCGCTGGCCGCACGCAAGTTCATTTCGTTGGGCGAGATCGCCGACCAGCCGTTGATCGTGCCGGACCGCCGTTCGCGGCCGCACAGCCACGACCTGACCATGAAGCTGTTCGAGCAGGCCGGGCTGACGCCTGAGGTGGCCCAGCTCGCCGACGAGAAGCAGACCATCGTCCACCTGGTCGCGGCCCGGCTCGGAGTTGCGATCGTACCGCGCTGGACCTCACGGCTGGCGATATCGGGCGTGCGCTTCGTACCGCTCAGGCTGAAGCGCGGCAGCAGCGTCGGACGGCTGCCGCTGGCCGCCGCCTGGCTGCGCGGCTCGCGCGATCCCGCGCGCGACGCCATGCTTTCCATTCTCGAGGCCAGGCTCCCCAATTACGCGCGCGGCGCGTGAACGTGAGGACCCCTCCGATTACGGCAACATCGTAGGCGGCACCACGCTGGTGGCGCTGCTGAACCACAGCCAGGTCGCCGCCGAGCTTGAGGGCGGCGGTGCGTCATGACGTCACATTTGGCGGCGCGCGGCAGAGCGCATGCCGGCATCTGCCCTACCCTGCCCCGATTGTTACAATTGCTACTATTACAGCCGTAGCGGATTGTATTGCAGATGTAGCGCCACGTTCCTTCCGGGCGGCGAGGAAGCGACCTAGGATGGACCGATCCTCCGGCAGGACGAGCTTAGCTCGGACGGCCGACACGAAATGCATGCTTCAACAGCAGGTGATGTCCCACTTGTGAAGTGAGGGGCTTGACGCGAGCCACCTAGCTCGTTCCACTGGTTCCAGCTACCGGTGCGGAGCCCGGCTTCGCCGACCCTTTTGTGAACTAATTATTATGAACTATGTCGACGTCGCTCAATACTCACCTAGCAGATGTCGACGGGATGCCGGGCCGGTCAAGCAACTCCTGCCCCCTCTTGCGATATGCCAAGAGGCGGACACATGCGAGGTCATGGTAAAGCGTAACATGTTACCCGGCTGGATGAAGACTGTCACTCGGCAAGCTGTCGGTATGCTCGAATGACCGGGGCAACGATGCCGCTTCTCGGGTCAGCACAACACGAGGCAAGTGCGCCCTCTGAAGTTCTGTTTCGGGCGCGCGGTGACGCCGCTCGAACCGGTCGGCGGCTTGCGGCCGTCGCGTTTCTCGACATCGTGGGCTACACGCTGCTGATGGCGCGCGATGAAAGTCGCACACACGATCGCTGGATGAAGATCCTGAATGAGATCGTTCGGCCGCGCACCACGGATTACCGTGGCCGGATCGTCAAGTTCACCGGTGACGGCCTGCTTGCCGAGTTTTCCAGCGTCCTCGACGCGGTCGAATGGGCGCAGGATGTTCAACGCACGGTGCCGTCGGCTCAGGTCGACGAGGGCGAGCAGACCCCGACCATCGCACTGCGGATTGCCATCAATCTCGGCGACATTATCGCAACCGAGTTCGACATCTTCGGGCACGGCGTCAATGTCGCAGCGCGCCTCCAGGAGCACGCCGAGCCAGGCGGCGTCCTGCTCTCCGAATCGGTCTACGAGGTCGTGCGCGGCACGGTGGGGAAGCTCGCACGCGACATCGGCTATCTTCAGCTCAAGAATGTCGAAAAGCCGGTGCGGGCCTATGCCCTGACGACCGGTGTTCCGGTCGCAGTGGCACCCACCGCGGCTCACCGCGAGCGCCTGCCCTCGATCGCCGTGCTCCCGCTCCAGAATCTGGGTGCCGATCCGGCCGACGACTATTTTGCCGACGGGATCGTCGAAGACATCATTGTGTCTCTCGCCGGACTGCGCGAACTCTTCGTCATCTCGCGCGCCTCGACAATCAAATATCGCGATCATCCGCCCGATCCGGCCGAGGTCGGGCGCGCGCTCGGCGCACGCTACGTCGTGTTTGGCACCGTTCGCAGGTCCCTCCGACTGGTGCGCGTGTCAACGCAGGCGTGCGATTCCCAAAGCGGAGAAATCCTTTGGGCCGACGCGGTCGAAGTCGCTCCCGGCGAACTATTTGATCTCCAGGACGAGATCGTTCGGAAGATCGTCGTCGGCATTGCTCCCAATGTCCGCAAGACGGAGCTGCGCGAGGCGCTCCGGAAGCGCCCCGACAGTTTCACGGCCTATGACTACACGCTGCGGGCGATTCAGCTCATCAACAGCCTCGACAAGCATATCTTTCTGCAGGCCCGCGACTTTCTGAACCGGGCGATGGCGGAAGATCCGAACTTCGCCATGCCTGTCGCCTGGGCGGCACGCTGGCATAGTCTCTATGTCGGTCAGGGCTGGTCCACCAACCCGAGCGAGGATGCGATCCGTGCCATCGAGTTCGCCTCGAGGGCAATCGAGCTCGATGGTCAGAACGCGCTGGCACTGGCGACCTTCGGTCACCTGAAGTCGTTTCTGTTGCACGAATATGACGGCGCGTTGATCTATTTCGACCGTGCGCTTTCGGCATGTCCCAACCACTCGCTGGCGTGGCTGCTCTCCAGCGCCACGTTGAGTTACATCGGGGATGGCGAGCAGGCCGTCAGCAGAGCCGAGCATGCCTTGCGGCTGTCGCCTTTCGATCAGAGCCTATTCAACTACTACATGTTTCTCAATCTCGCCTACTACGCCAAAGGTGATTATGAGAGCGCGGTGAAGTGGGGCCGGATGTCGGCCAGCGAGAACGCTCTCTACACGGCAAACCACAGGATATTGATCGCAGGCCTGGCGGCTCTGGGACGTCTCGATGAAGCTCACGAAGTCGCCGACAGGATGATGAAGCTCGAGCCCGATTTCCGGTTGGAATTTTACGAGCGAACTCGGCAGCCGTTCCGGCACCCGGAGCTTCGCGCGCATTACATGACCCATTTGAGGTTGGCCGGCCTTCCGGAATGACCCCCGGAAGCATGCCGGCCGGGGGACGCAGGACATTAGTCAAGAGGAGGATTGCCATGAGTGGTTTCGGTCTCGCCGACGGAGCAGATGGTGCAGACGGAGCAGATGGGGCCGATGGCGCGGCACCGTCCGGAACGTTCACGGCCAGCACTTCACCATTGATCCGGCCCATCGGCATCTCGCCTGCCCTCGAGAAGCGCCCCGAGGAGGACTGGTTCAGGGGCACGCGATGGCCGCCCTTCGATGTGTCGGCCGGCTTCCCTTTCACAACGAGCAAGAGCTTCCCCGACAGCGCTTGGGACTCGTATCATTTCTCGATCGTCGTGCTCGGCGAGTTTGTCAAACAGCCGGGCTGGGACGCGATCGACCTGCAGGCCGTCGCGCCCATTCCGACGGGCGCTGGACTGAAGGCCGAACTTGATGAGCTGCAGGAGCTCATCGACTACCGGCCTGGCGTCATGGCTGAGGCGCTCGCTCAGGTCAGCAAGATCGACGCTTACTTCAGCGGCATGCTGATGTTCAACAAATCATCGCGTCCTGCCACCTACCGCCTGATCCAATGTGCGCTGCACGTCGCGCAGTTCTTGGCCATGCACTACAAGTTCAATCCCGGCCTGCAAGCCGGCTCAGGAACGGCCATTCCTCCGCGGCCACGGCCGTCTCAACTCTCGCTGGCATTGATGCCGCCGATCGCGGTCCCGGGGCACGCTTCATACCCGAGCGGACACGCCACCGAGGCGTATATGCTGGCAACCGTGCTTACCCCGATAATGCCGCAGCCGGCATCCACGCCGATCGATCCCGCGGATCCCGAGAGCACACCGCTGCGGCGTCTTGCACAGAGGATCGCACGCAACCGCGAAGTGCTCGGGCTCCACTATCCGTCGGACAGCAAGGCCGGCAAGCATCTCGGGGAGACTGCAGCACCCCTTCTGGCTGGATGCCCAAGTGCGGCCAAGCTCATTGCAGCCGCGGAGCTGGAATGGAGCTGAGACGTCCTGCGCCGGGCTTGCTCGGATGGCAAGGCAAGCTCGGCGCAACCGAGGTGGATTATTTTTTCAGGAGCCCATCCAATGATCCGGCAATTGATCGTCGTGCAAGGCGACGAGTCCGTCGTCGCGGACAGAGATGCGTCCAACCCCAAGTCCCCGCGGCGCATCACAATCGAGACGCAGCTGCGCGAACTGCTGGGCGGCGACAGCGGACAATGGCAGGTGCTGAACCTCCCGTCTGACGACTGGCAGATCCGCCTCGCCGAACGAATTCCGGAGCCCTTCCGCCCTCCGGGCGAAGAGATCGTCGCCATGGGGCTGGCCGACCGCACAGACGTCGAGCAGTTCCGGCGCTCCGTCGAGAACGCGAACAAGCTTGCGGCGGAGCGAGGCAAGCTCCAGCCGTTCAAGGCTGTCGGCGCCGATATCGCACTGTCCCACTCCGAGTATTTCTGTCCCGTCAATGCCGATCAGCTTTTGTTCGGCAACCGGGATCATGCCAGACGAATGACGGGCGCCGACGTGCTCAGAGCGCAAGGTTTGACCGGACAAGGCGTCAACGTGGTCCTCATCGACCAGGGGTTCGACGCGGCGAACGTCAAGAACTTCGGCGGCGGCCTTGCCAATGGCGATATCGAACCCGGCACGACCAAGCGTGGTCATGGACCGATGATGGTTCGCAACATTGCCGACGCTGCGCCAGATGCCACGTTCTACGACGTTCCACTGCTTCCGGCGCGCATTCGCGACATCACGGGATTCATCAGCACCGCGCTTCACGTGTTCCAGCGCCTCGATGCGCTCATCCGGCACCTGCGCCAGCTTCCCGCTCCGCAATGGAAGGGGCCCTGGGTGCTCGTGAACGGATGGTCGATTTTCGATCGTTCCAGCGAGCATCCGCTCGGTGACTACACCGAGCGGCCCGATCATCCGCTCAACACGATGATAGGAACGATCGCAGCAACCGCCGACACCGTATTCGCTGCCGGCAATTGCGGCCAGTTCTGCCCCGATCGCCGCTGCGGGAAGTCGGATGTGGGACCGGGCACAAGCATCTTCGGCGCCAATTCGCATCCGGACGTTCTGACGGTCGGAGCCGTCAGAACCGACGCACGGTGGATAGGCAGTTCATCGCAGGGGCCGGGCCAACGTCTGCTCTCAATTCAGAAGCCCGACCTGTGCGCGCCCAGCTATTTCGACGAGGTCGGCGCTGATGCCTTCGCCGGCAACGTCGACGGCGCGTTCGTGAGCAACGAGGGCTCACCTTACATTGCGAACACGGGAACGTCGGCCGCATGCGGAATGACCGCAGGCATTATCGCCGCCATCCGCAGCGGATACGATCAAACCGCGGCCTCACCCGCCCAATTGCGCCAATTCATGATCGACCGCGCTCGCAAGGTGGAGGGCCCAGCCTGGAATGGCCAGCTCGGTCATGGCATCATCGATGCCGCCGGCGTATTGACTGCCCTGAAAGAGGCGAACGCATAAAAGCGGAGCGCGGAGCCCGCACGCGATGAGACCTCACGGCCAGTCGGCGAAATCGAGCGACGGCCGCAGCCGTCCGCTGCGCGCCCGCGCCGCCATGTTGCGGCGCCACGCGCCCGGCGCCTCGCCGGTGTGCTTGGTGAAGAAGCGGCTGAAATAGGCGGTGTCCTTGAAGCCGAGCGCAAAGGCGATCTGCTTGACGGTCGCACTGCTGCTCTCGAGCCGTCGCGCCGCCTCCTGCAGGATGCGCTGCTGGATCAGCGCGCTCGGCGAGCGCTGCAAGGCGCGGCTGCACAGCGAATGCAGCCGGTCCGAGGTGACGCCGAGCAGCTGCGCATAATCGGCGACACGCAATTGCTGTTGGTAACGCTCCTCCACCAGCCTGCGAAAGCGGCCGAGGATGTCGGCGCTGTTGCCCGGTGCGGCGCCATCGGCCGTCTCGGCAAACAGCCGCCAGAAGCGCAGCACGCAAAGCGAGAGCTCCGCTGACAGGATCGAGGCGCTGGCGCCGCGCGCCGGCGCAGCCAGCTCGGCCGCGATCGACGCGATCGAGCGCGCAAGTGCCGCGGCCAGATCCGCTTCGACCGGAAAGGCGAGCATGCCGGTCACGCCGGCGAGGTCCAGATAGGCTGCTTCCGCCGAAGGCGGCAAATAGCGGTGCCAACTATCCGCGCGCAGCCGCAACAGATGCGCGCGCGCGCCGGCCGCGATTTCGAGCTGGTCGGCGCTTCCAGCCGGCAACCAGACCAGCGACGGCCCGGACCATGCGGTGACCTCGCCGTCCCCATGTGCCGCCGCCGCGCCGGAGGTCAGCGATATCAGGTGGATGCAGGGTCGTACCGCCAGCGAATTCAGGGCCCATTGCCGCGCGACGAAATGCGAGCCGACCACCTCGGCACCGACGGGATGAGCTGCATCGGGTGCAGGCACGGGCCCGGCGCTCCGGCTCCCCGCCAGCGCGGGACGCCGGGACCGGGCGCCAGATGAGTGCATCTTTTCGCCGGATCCGTCCATTGCGCCAAGGAACCCGACAGTGCTTCCTTGGTCAAGCCCGGACAGCCGCAAACAACAATCGCGGACAAAAAGCCCGGGCCAAGAGGAAACGTCACATCGGCACGCCGCCGAACAATCCGGCGCGCCCCAGGGAGGAGGCTCGACATGGTTTCGACACAGCGTCGGACATGGCTGCGCATCGCCAGCCTGACAGTATTGGCCGCGGCACTGGGGGCCTTTGCGTCCCCTGCCGCCGCGCAGGACAAGATCCGCATCGGCTATGCGATCTCGAAAACCGGACCGTATGCCGGCGGCGCGGGGATCACGACCTTGCCCAACTATCAGCTCTGGGTGAAGGACGTGAACGCGGCGGGCGGAATCAAGCTCGGCGACAAGCGGCTGCCGATCGAGGTCGTCGAGTATGACGACCGCAGCTCGTCGGAAGAGGCGGTGAAGGCGATTGAACGCCTCGCCAATCAGGACAAGGTCGATTTCATTCTGCCGCCGTGGGGCACCGGCCTCAATCTCGCGGTCGGCCCGACCTTGAACCGGCTCGGCTACCCGCATCTCGCGGTCACCTCGGTGACCGACAAGGCGCCTGAGCTCGCCAAGCGCTGGGCCAATGCCAGCTTCTGGCTCGGCACCTCGGCGCAGATCTCGCAAGGGCTGGCCGATCTGCTCGGCAAACTGAAAAGCGAGGGCAAGATCGGCGGCACCGTCGCCATGGTCAGCGTGGCCGACCAGTTCGGCATCGAGCTCGCCGCCGCCGGCCGCGAGGCTTTCAAGAAGGCCGGTCTGACCGTCGCCTATGACAAGACCTACCCGCTCGGCTCGCAGGACATCCAGCCGCTGCTCAAGGATGCGATCGCCTCCAATGCCGACACCTTCATCGCCTTCAGCTATCCGCCGGATACGCTGGCGCTGACCGAGCAGGCGCAGTCTTTTAGAAATTCAATCCGAAGGTGTTCTATGTCGGCGTCGGCACCGCGTTTCCGCTGTTCAAGGCCAAGTTCGGCGGCAACGCCGACGGCGTGCTCGGGATCGGCGGCTGGAATGCGGAGTCGCCGCCGCTGAAGGACTATCTCGCCCGCCACAAGGCCGCGACCGGCCAGGAGCCGGATCGCTGGGCCAGCCCGATCACCTATGCGAGCCTCGAGGTGCTGCAGCAGGCGATCGAGAAGGTCGGCAAGGTCGACCGCACCGCGATTGCCAAGGAAATCCGCGACGGCACGTTCGAGACGATCATCGGCAAGGTGAAGCTGAAGGACGGGCTGTTGCAGGAGGTCTGGGCGGTCGGCCAATGGCAGAACGGCGAGTTCTATGGGCTCGCGCCGGCGACGCTGGCGGGCGCACGCCCGGCCGTCGTGCCGAAGCCCGAGTGGAAGTAGCGAGGTGAGCCCGGCAGGCGGCCGCATCGGCCGCCTGCTTTGTCGGGCCATAAGGCGCCGCCATGTTGCTGTTCGACATTCTCCTGCCTGGCCTCGTGCTTGGCGGCATGTATGTGCTCATCGCGCTCGGGCTGACGCTGCAATATGGCGTCGCGCGCATCATGAACCTCTCCTATGGCGAGGCGCTGGTGGCGGCGAGCTTTGCGGCGTTGTCGCTCTACACCGGGCTGTCGCTGAGCCCGCTGCTCGCCCTGCTGCTCGCCGTGCCGATTGCAGCGGTGCTGAACTGGCTGCTCTACCGGCTGCTGCTGGTCCGGCTGGTCCGCCGCAACAAGGATGCGGGCGCCCAGGAGGTCGACAGCATCCTCGTCACCTTCGGCGTGCTGTTCGTGATCCAGGGACTGATGCTGGTCGCGTTCGGCGGGCAGTATTACAGCTACAGCTATCTCTCGATCCCGGTCGTCATTCTCGGCTCGACCCTGGCGGTGAACCGGCTGGTCGCGCTGGCCTTCGCGGCGGTGATCGGCACCGCCGTCTATCTCGCGCTGACGCGCACGCGGCTCGGCACGGCGGTGCGCGCGGTCGCGGTCGATGCCAGAGCCGCGAGCCTGGTCGGCATCGATGTCGCCGCGCTGGCAGGGTTCGCCTTCGCCTTTGGCGGCGGACTCGTCGCCGCTGGCGGCGTGCTGGTCAGCATGTTCCTGACCTTCAACGCCGCGATGGGCGTCGTCTTCACCATGAAGGCGCTGGTGGTGGTGATCATGGGCGGCGTCGGCAATGTCATGGGCGCGCTGATCGCAGGCCTGCTGCTCGGCATCGTCGAGACCGCGGTGGCGCGGCTGGTCGATCCCGGCCTAACCCTGGCTGCGACCTATACGCTGTTTCTCGCGGTGCTGCTGGTGCGGCCGACCGGCCTGTTCGGAAAGGCCACGTCGTGACCGTCCGCAACGCCATCCTCATGATCATCGCCCTGCTCCTCGGCGCCGCGATCGTTGCCGTCCCGCTCTACGCCAACGGCTATTATCTCGCGCTCGGAATCAGCATTCTCTATTTCACGGTGCTGGCCACCGCCTGGGCGATGTTCTCCGGCCCCACCCGCTACATTTCGCTCGCCACCGCCGCATTCTTCGGCATCGGCGCCTACAGCGCCGCGATCACGGCGGAGACCCTGTCCTGGCCGCTGCAGCTCTTGGTCGCGGCCGGCGCGGGCGGCGTGGTCGCCGCGATCACGGGGTTGTCGACCTTGCGGCTCTCCGGCATCTATTTCGTGATCTTTTCCTTCGGCCTCGCCGAGCTGATCCGGCAGCTCGTGATCTGGTACGAGGTCAACGTCCATAAGTCGGTCGGCCGCTATCTGTTCAGCGACATCACCCAGGAGGTACTGTATTGGCAGCTCCTCGGGCTCGCCGTGGTCGTGCTGCTCGCGGGTTATGCGCTGAACCGCTCGCGCTACGGATTGGCGCTGCGCGCGATCGGCGCCGACGAGACCGCGGCGCGCCATGCCGGCATCAACGCGACGCTGGTGAAGCTCGGCGTGTTCGTGGCGAGCGCAGTATTCATGTCGGTCGCCGGCGCGATGATGGCGCCGCGCTGGACCTATATCGATCCGGCGATCGCCTTCAACCCGATGATCTCGTTCCAGGTCGTCATCATGGCGCTGCTCGGCGGCGCCACTCATCTGCTCGGCCCGCTGCTCGGTGTCGTGCCGCTGGTGCTGCTGTTCGAGGTGCTGACGGCGGCGCTGCCGAACCATTTCAGCATCGTGCTCGGCCTGGTCTTCGTCGCCATCGTGATGGCGCTGCCGCAAGGCGTGATCGGACTGATCGCACCACTGTTGGCGCGCCCGCATGCCAAGCCCGTGGCGATGCCCGCCATCGCCGAAAGCCCGCTGCTTTCGGTCGAACGCGTGAGCAAATCCTTCGGCGGCTTGCGTGCGGTCGAGGGCGTCAGCCTCACCGTTGCACAGGGCGAGATCCTCGGCATCATCGGTCCGAACGGATCGGGCAAGACCACCCTGCTCAACATGCTCTCGGGCGCGCTCATTCCCACCACCGGCACGATCCGGCTTGGCGACGCCGTTATCAGCGGCCTTCCGGCGCATAAAATCGCGCGGCTCGGCCTCGCCCGCACCTTTCAGCTCGTGCGCGTGATGCCGGAACTGTCGATCGCCGAAAACGTCGCCGCGGCGGCGCTGTTCCGTGCCGGCGCAAGCGCAGGCAGCGAGACGGAGATCCACGACCTGCTGGAGCTGGTCGGGCTTGGCCGGCGGTCGGATACGCCCGCAGGCGAGCTGACCTATATCGATCAGAAGCGGCTGGAGCTTGCGCGGGCGCTGGCGCTCGAGCCCCGCATCCTCCTGCTCGACGAATGGCTGGCCGGGCTCAATCCGAGCGAGCTCGAGACCGGCATCGCGCTGATCGCGCGCTTGCGCGATCGCGGACTGACCATCGTCATGGTGGAGCATGTGATGGATGCGATCCGCGCGCTCTGCAATCGCTGCCTGGTGATGAGCGCGGGAAAGGTGATCGCCAGCGGCACGCCCGAGGTGGTGCTCGCCGATCGCACTGTCATCACGGCCTATCTCGGAGAGGCCGATGCTTGAGGTCTCGCGTCTGTCGCATTCCTACGGCAAGCATCGGGCGCTCGCCGATATCGCGCTTCAGGTCGGGCGCGGCGAGATCATCGCTATTCTCGGCGCCAACGGCGCCGGCAAGTCGACCTTGCTGCAGGCCATCACCGGACTGATCAGGCCGGCGACAGGGTCGATCATCCGGTTCGAAGGCAAAGATATTGCCGGCCTCCTGCCGCACCTGATCGTCGAGCGCGGCATAGCACTGGTGCCGGAAGGGCGTGGCGTGTTCGGCGAGCTGACGGTCGCCGAGAACCTGCAGCTCGGTGCCTATCCTCCGCGTGCCCGCGAACGCGAAGCCGAGCAGCTCGCCCATGTGCTGCAACTGTTTCCGCGGCTCGCCGAGCGCCTGGGCCAGGCGGTGCGGACAATGAGCGGCGGCGAGCAGCAGATGGTGGCGATCGGCCGGGCGCTGATGTCCAATCCGGCGCTGCTGCTGCTCGACGAGCCGTCGCTGGGGCTGTCGCCGCTGCTGAGCCGCGAGGTGTTTCGCGCGCTGCAACGCATCCGTGCCGATGGTGTCGCCATTCTCCTGGTCGAGCAGAATGCCCGCGCGAGCCTCGACATCGCCGACCGGGTCTATCTGATCGAATCCGGGCGCAACGCCGGGCACGGCGATGCGGCCGACATGAAGAACAATCCCGATATCCAGCGCGCCTATCTCGGCAAGGCGCGCGCGCCGTCCCCGATATCCAAATCCTCTGAGACGATGGAGCGACCTATGAATGCGATCAACCTTTTGATCGGCGGCAAGGACCAGGCGGCAGCCAACCAGCGCACCTATCAGCGTCTCAATCCGATCAGCGGCGAGACCGCGAGCATCGTTGCGGCGGCCTCGGTCGAGGACGCGTTGCGCGCGGCCGACGCGGCCGCCGCCGCCTTCCCGGCCTGGTCTCAGCTTGCGCCCGGCGAGCGCCGGAGGCGGCTCAGCGCCGCAGCCGATGCGCTGGCGCGCAATGCCGCCGAATTCACCGCACTCATGGTGGCCGAGACCGGGGCGACCGCCGGCTGGGCCGGCTTCAACGTGCATCTCGCCGAGGCCATGCTGCGCGAAGCGGCTGCGATGACGACGCAGATCGCGGGTGAGGTGATCCCGACCGATGTGCCCGACAATCTCGCGCTTGCCTTCCGGCAGCCGGTCGGCGTGGTGCTCGGCATCGCGCCCTGGAACGCGCCGGTCATTCTCGGTGTCCGCGCAGTGGCGATGCCGCTCGCCTGCGGCAACACCGTCGTGCTCAAGGCGTCCGAGATGAGCCCTGGCGTGCACCGCCTGATCGGCAGCTGCCTGGCGGAAGCCGGCCTTGGCGACGGGGTGGTCAATGTCGTCACCAATGCCCCGGAGGATGCGCAAGCCGTGGTCGAGGCGCTGATCGCGCACCCCGCGGTGCGCCGGGTCAACTTCACCGGCTCGACCCGCGTCGGCCGGCTGATTGCGCTCGCCTGCGCCAAGCATCTGAAGCGCTGTTTGCTCGAGCTCGGGGGCAAGGCCCCGCTCGTCATTCTCGACGACGCCGATCTCGATGCGGCGGTCGATGCGGCGGCCTTCGGCGCCTTCATGAACCAGGGCCAGATCTGCATGTCGACCGAGCGCATCGTGGTCGACGACAAGGTGGCGGATGCGTTCGTCGCGAAGTTCGCGGCCAAGGCCAACAGCCTGCCCTACGGCGATCCCCGCCAGGGCAACGTCGTGCTGGGCTCGCTGGTGTCGGGCGCGGCCTGCGACCGGGTCGGCGCGCTGATCGAAGACGCGCTTGCCAAGGGCGCGGTGCTCGCCGCCGGCGGTCGCGGCAGCGGCACGATCATGCCGGCAACAATCGTCGATCGCGTCACGCCGGCGATGCGTATCTATGGTGAGGAGAGCTTTGGCCCCGTGGTCACGGTGGTACGCGTCAGCGGCGTCGAGGAGGCCGTGCGCGTCGCCAACGACACCGAATATGGCCTCTCCTCCGCCGTGTTCGGCCGCGATATCGCGCGCGCGCTCGGCGTCGCCAAGCGGATCGAGGCCGGCATCTGCCATATCAATGCGCCGACCGTGCATGACGAGCCGCAGGTGCCGTTCGGCGGCGTCAAGGCCTCGGGCTATGGCCGCTTCGGCGGCAAGGCGGCCATCGACGAATTCACCGAACTGCGCTGGATCACGGTGCAGACCGGCCCGCGCCATTATCCGTTCTGAGAAGCGCTGCATTCAGCCCGGCAGCGGCGCCTCGGCAATATCGAGCAGCGCGCCGAGGCCGTGGCGCAGGCTGCGCATCGGCACCTGTTCGGACGACAGGCCAAGCGCCAGCAGCGAGCGGCCTGTCACCTCGTAGACATGCCCGAACGGGAATGACGGCAGCGTCGCCTCGGGCTGGTTGGTGTCGATCAGGCCGAGCCAGTTGCGCCCCTCCGGCACCTCCGGCAAGGTGAAGTTCACCACGTCATAATGGGCGTTGTAGATCAGCAGGAGCGTAGCATCGGAGCCGCGGCGCTTGACGCCGGTCTCCTGCGCGCGGCCATCGAGCAGCATGCCGAAGCAGCGCGCATTGCCGTCGGTCCACTGCTCGACCGCCATCTCCTCGCCCGCAGGCGACAGCCAGGTGACGTCCTTCACGCCCAGCTCCTCGTTGAGCGAGCCGACCAGGAAGCGGCTGCGATAGAGGATCGGAAACGCCTTGCGCATCGCGATCAGCTTGCGGGTGAACTCGCGCAAGCTCCTTCCCTGCGGCGTGATCGCCATCCAGTCGAGCCAGGTGGTCTCGTTGTCCTGGGCATAGGCATTGTTGTTGCCGTGCTGGGTGTGGCCGAACTCGTCGCCGGCGAGCAGCATCGGCGTGCCGTGAGACAAGAGCAGCGTCGCGAGCAGGTTGCGCTTCTGCCGTTCGCGCAATTCGATGATCTCGGGATCGTCGGTCGGACCCTCGGCGCCGCAATTCCAGGAGTGGTTGTTGTCGTGGCCGTCGCGATTGTCCTCGCCGTTGGCCTCATTGTGCTTGTCGTTATAGGAGACGAGATCGTTGAGGTTGAAGCCGTCATGGGCGGTGATGAAGTTGACGCTCGCCCACGGCCGGCGGCCGCGCTTGTTGAAGAGATCGCCTGAACCGGAGATGCGCTTGGCGAAGTCGGCCAGGGCGCCGGGATCGCCTTTCCAGAAGGCGCGCGCAGTGTCGCGGAACTTGTCGTTCCACTCCGCCCAGCCGGGCGGAAACTGACCGACCTGATAGCCGCCGGGACCGATGTCCCAGGGCTCGGCAATCAGCTTGACGCTGGAGAGCACCGGATCCTGCCGGCAGGCATCGAGGAAGCTGCCGCCCTCGTCGAAACCATAGGGCTCGCGCGCCAGGATGGTGGCGAGGTCGAAGCGGAAGCCGTCGACCCGCATCTCGGTGGCCCAATAGCGTAAGGAATCCGCGACCAGCTGCAGCACGCGCTGATGCGACAGGTTCACCGTGTTGCCGGTACCGGTGTCGTTGATGTAGTAGCGCATGTTGTCGGGCAGGAGCCGATAGTAGCTCGCGTTGTCGATGCCCTTGAACGACAGCGTCGGCCCGAGCTCGTTGCCTTCGGCGGTGTGGTTGTAGACCACGTCGAGGATCACCTCGATGCCATTGGCATGGAACTGGTTGACGAGCGTCTTGAATTCGGTGGCGAAGAGCGTCTTGAGGTAGCGCGGCTCCGGCGCGAAAAAGCCGATCGTGTTGTAGCCCCAGTAGTTGCGCCGGCCCTTCTCCACCAGGTAGCTGTCATCGATAAAGGCATGGATCGGCAACAGCTCGGCCGACGTGATGCCGAGCGAGCGCAAATAGGCCGGGACGTCGTGATGGGCGAGGCCTGCGAAGGTGCCGCGATCGGCGTCCGGCACCATCGGATGCAGCCGGGTGAAGCCCTTCACATGCATCTCGTAGGTGATGGTGCGTTCCCAGGGAATCTCGGGCTTCCGCGACGCTCCCCAGGTGAAGGCGGGATCGATCACGCGGCATTTCAGCATCAGCGCCGCGCTGTCGCGCTCGTCAAAGGACAGATCCTTGTCGGGATGATCGAGCTGGTAGCCGAACAGCTCGGGCCCCCAGCGCAAGGACCCGACCAGCTGCTTGGCATAGGGATCGATGACGAGCTTGTTCGGATTGAACCGGTGGCCTGCGTCAGGCTCATAGGGACCGTGAACGCGATAGGCATAGACCGTGCCGGGACGCGCGGTCGGCAAATAGCCGTGCCAGACCTCGTCGGTATATTCCGGCAGCTCGATCCGCTCGAGCTCGGTCTCGCCGTTGTCATCGAACAGGCAGAGCTCGACCTTGGTGGCATGCGCGGAGAACAGCGCGAAGTTGACGCCGAGTCCGTCCCAGGTTGCGCCGAGCGGAAACGGCCTGCCTTCGCTGATCGGGGATTTGCGCAAATTGAATGCAGCCTGCGTCAGAGCGTCGCCCTGCCTGGTGAGTTGATCCATGTTGCCCCCTGCCCAATCCGGATCGCCGTTAGGGTAACGTCTCCGGCATCGCGCCGACATCGGCGCTGGTCTCGGTGACCGAGGCGATGACCGCCGCTGGCGGCACCTCCGCAGCCGCGGCCAGCCTGCAGGCGCGCTGCGAATGCACTTCCTTGGAAATGGCTGCGATCGAATTGCCGATCCGGCCGACGATCTCGGTCAATTCCGCCTGCGACAGCCCGAGCCGCCGTGTGACAATGCGGACCTGGACGCGGTCGGTGAGATCGAGCTTGTTGCGGATCGGCTGGATTTTGGGACGGCGCATAGGGGTTCCTCCTGCTATGTACCTAACCGCCGCTCCGACCATTGGTTCCCGCCGCGGGCAAAAGCACCATAAAGACGTGCGTGATCGCTCTCGCGGCGCCGTGGGCCCGAGGCCTTTCGTCGAATTTGCCCTCTCGACAGGCAGAGGGCGCAGGGAATGCCGGACGCTGGCCGCGCCCATGGCCCGCCTGCAGAAGAAAAAGCAGGCGGCAGTCACCACAGGTACAGCCGAGACAGCCCGGCATTCCCTGCGCGACGGCTTTACGGCTTATACGTGATCTCCCCGGGGACCGGCTTTCTTGCCCCCGTCCGCGTGATGCGAAGCATCATCGCGTCGCGACAACGCTGACGCGCTGCGCAGGCCTCAGCACCGGGAGGCCAGGACCACACGATTTCACCGTGCACACCGGATCGTTCGTCCGCATGATCAGATCATGCTGCAACCCGATGAGCCCATCGCATCCCGCTTCAACGTTCGTGACGATCGCGATACGCCCCTCCTGAGAGAAGCGGGATGAATGGAGTATGCACGATTTCCGAAAATACGAAACAGGAATATTTTTCGCGAGAGGGCTGGACAGGTTTTTGCGCAAAGTGCCCGGCGGGCAAATCACGGAGCGGCGGGGATATCGAAATGACGCCAATGACGACATCTTGGGGACGAGCAGATCCTGCTGCGCCAAATCTGAGGACATCTTATCCTCAGTCGAGCCCCGAACTCCTCCCGCCTATTCGCGTCAATTATGCGGCGCGTTCCTTGTCTGACCGTTGCTCGACAGTTGTCGCAGTTTCTTCCACTCCCTTTTCATAGTTGCCCGCGAACCTCTCGATACCATCGGCCCACATCCTCAGCATGGAGACCTGAACGCGCATAATTGGCTTCAGGGCATGCATGCCGATTGCTATCGCCGGGATTACGCGCCCTTGTTGGTCGCGCGCGAAGAGGTTAGCGCTGGAGGTCTTGTCTGCCATGCTGTTCACTCCTTCTGTGGTGTCCTGGGCAAAGCTAAGCGTCGCGCGATGCACCGCGCGTTTCTAAGTGCTCGGCCAAAGCGCGATCCGCCGCGAGCCTCGCAGCTCGGTCGTCATGCAATTCGTCCAGGCTTTTCAGGTAAGCGACTGCCGCTATTTGCAAGAGATCGAAGTCGTATTCGCCGGCATCACAAAGATTGGTGATGTATCGGTAGATGGCGGAACGCCGGCTATCGTTCTCGCTGATACCGCTGTGGAGCAGCAAGTAGTTGCGCCAAGCGAACGCACATGCGCCTTCTATGGCCTGAGAAGTCATGGGCATCTCCCCGACATCGTAGGGTTCTCCCCTGTAGGCTCTCCCCAAAGGCAGAGAAAGACTGATGAGCCGTTTCGTTCCGCCAATTGCTCAGGCGCAATGCTGTTCCGTCGCTGCGCCGCAAGCTGTTTGCGGATGAACGATATCGGCGCTGCAATAAGCGACGTGATGAGGGTAACGGGTCTCGCGGTGGATGTTTCACGTTGGGCCAAGAACTGCCTCGAGAGGCGCACTTATGAAGGTGCGTGTGTTCCCCGGAACAAGAGATTGCAGAACGTGCACGACTTCCGGTTTCGGCCGATTCCGTTTTCAACGGAATCGGCCCATTATAGACCTCCTGGTCCGTGTAGCGGATGTCCGCGCTCGGGGATGACTGGAGGTGAGCGGCCGGAGGACTAAGCGATCGCTTGTGACCCGAGGCGGTCATCAAGGACGGGCGAATGACCCGCTAGTTCGCAAGGTGAGAGAAAAAAGCCTCAAATGAGCCTGTGTGCGTCGGGTCAGAGACGCTACCGAAAGCCAAGAGCTCAAATTCGGAAAGGGTACAGACATGAAGTCATCATCTCTGCCAATTGCAGCTTTTGCCATAGCTGCCATCACCCCAGCCAACGCGGCCAAGCAGCCCCAAGTTGGCGACATCATCGGGTTGCCGGTCCAAACGCTCGCCTGCTTCGATCTGGAGAACACCAAGGAGCTAGAACGTACGCGCGCCATGGACGGCCTCTCGGCAGCGCTACGCTTTGTCGACCACCATCCCCTTCCGGACAATTCCGCGACTGGGACCGTCAAGTTCAACAATGCCTGTAGCCGCTTGGGACCAAGCGGCACGCTGTATCGAATCAAAACGGTTTACGAGTGGACGAGTGGCGGACTTACCCTGTTTTGTATTGATCTGGTGTCAAAATGGAATCTTAGCCCGCCAGGCGAGAAGAAAGAACCGTCGGCAGGGTCGACCGATAATTGCTGGTGGGTGCGGCTCGATTATTAGCAAATTGGGCGCCATCCGTCCCGGCAAGGGTGCGAGCCGTCGAGCCTCCCGACTAGAGCAATTCAGCCGCCGATCTAAGGCAGCCGGCGCCAACAGTTGGCGCTTTATGCCATCCAGATCGGGATGATCTTTATAGATATTGTCCTGAAGCAGGGTGTCCACCCGAGCTATGAGATCGCTTTCAATCTCAGAAACTCCTCTGTTGAAGAGGCCTCTTTGGCGAGCATGAGCACTAAGGACAACTCCTCAATGACCTGCTCAGGGTGCTGCTTAAATCTTGAGGCTGATTTCGCGTCCTTATTCGGCATGTTTCCATTTGGCCCATTCCGGCCCATCCGCACGGCGCCGAGGATGTCCGCTCTCGGGGGACGACCGGAAGTGAGCTGCCGGAGGACTAAAAGACCGCTTGTGACCCGAAGCGGTCATTCCGAAGCCACTTGGGCGAGATAGTAGCGGAAGCCACGTCGCCCGTGCTGCTTTTCACGTTGGCACCTCCCTGAGGATGCGCCTTACCCGCGTGCATTGCCAATGATCTGCGGCAGCTTGCTGCGAAACTTCTGCTCCGCATCCCTCATCACTTCGGGGTAGATAGTGTCATCGTGTTTGTGAACTAAATCGAGAAGTTCCTTTCGCCAGCGCTCGCATCTGGCGAACGAGGTTTGCGCGATGGCTTCCGGCGGGTCGTTAGATTTCTGCGACACAGTGCGTGCGGCGCCCTCAAGACAATACGTATAACGGAAAGCGGCATAGCGATCTTCGGCCTCAGGATCATTGGCACGAGGCTTGCTCATTACGATGAGCCCAGCCAAGGCCAATATCCCAACGGCCACTACGGCCAAGGTTGCAAGCAGGTCTTTCCATCTGGATGGGAAGAAGAATAGTGCGACCAAAATCAGTATTATTGGTGACGCTACCACTGTGTTCGGAACGGCGTCTAGAACCCTTTCGCTGCAATGTTGTCTCCCTCCATCGCAGGAAATCAGCGGGCTCAGGATAAAGAATGCACAAATGAGCGCGGCTGCGAGAACGGCCAGTACGCTTTTCCCTAGGGACCTCAGCACGCTTTCCATATCGTTTTAGTTCCTGACTTACGATCAACGTTTTTGAGATTTGTTGATCGAGACAGTTCATGTAACCGACCCGCGCAATTTTTCCGAGGGACTGCAATCGATTTGCTTGCTTCAAACACCAGAGTGTCAATCGCGCGTCACACCAAAAATAGAACAAAGCTAGTTGACAGCTCCTTACAAAAGTTGGTTTGCATCTTCTGAACGTCGGCTTCCGGCCCTTGCTGCCGATCCCGACGCCCGGCTTGACGTCGGCTGTCAGCGTAGTTGCCGCCATGTCTAGTGGGGGCCGGAAATGGCGCTGATGACCCGGAGCGAGGAGGCGGCTTAAGCTAGGAACAGCGTACCCGCAAATACGATTGGCAACGCCAGCATAGCGGCGGGTATGGATAGCATGTAAGCCTCGCCGCAATTTCCGCCCGCTCCCTGTCCGTGACAGAATATTGTCGGGGAGAAGAGGATGAATGCGCACACACAAGCAGTCACGGCCAGAGACAGCAAGAGTTTCGGTAAGAGGCCGCGTTCCACGAAGCGATTTCGCGAGACGGGAGCGACATTGTACCGGTTTGCCTCACTGCTCAATTGAGCCGCGCCATGACCGCCGAGTGCGCCAAGAAGCAGAGCCGCGAAAATCGACATGACGCTGACCAAGGTCCAGCCGACTGTGCGTGGCGGCCAACCGGCCAAGGCGGAATGAAGCAGCCCATACGCTTCTCGAATGACAAAGATACAGGATGAAAGCGCGCCATGAAGGACAGGTTTGTATTCAGCGATGCGACCTGCAACAAAGCCCGCAATCAGCGAAGACGGAATAACCAACAGGCAAGCCATCAGGATCGCGGTGCTACCGAACGGCATCACACCTTTTGCGGTCGGAAGAAGAACGGGCATTCGAAGCGCAAGGAGCAAGAATGCCGCTCCGGCGCCAATCACCATAGACAAGACCAAGTGGATTATGTTCGAGATAATAAACGCTTTAACTGAACTGATGCGCAACATAGTCGCCTCATCATCGAGCTCGCTTAAAGGATTGATCTCGTGAATGCTGTTCTGGGTTTCCGCGATCTATTCGCCTGCTGAAATGCTTACCCACCTTAGATTGATAATATGTAACAATTCGCCTAGAAATGCGAGCTATTGGGATGTCCGGAAGTGGCCCGTGGCTGACCTCAGCTCGGAGCGGCGTGATGTCCGCTTCCGAGAGATGACCCGACCAAGGCATGTTGCCTGCTGAGGGCAGCCTTTGACCCGAAGCCGACCTGGCGCCGATGCTGCCGGAGGCGCGGTGCGGGCTCGAAAATAAATTCTTAGAGCACGTCGTTTTGGCGGTCCGCCGTTCGACTGGGTGTCGGCGAAGCCACCTCGGGCGTGGCTGGAGCTCACAATGTGGCCGGATCTTACGGAGGTTGGCAATGGCGATATCGTTTCGATTTATCGAGACAAATGGCATTCGAATGCACCTGGCCGAAGCAGGGAGCGGCCCCACCGTGCTTCTTTGCCATGGCTTTCCGGAGTGCTGGTATTCGTGGCGGCACCAATTGGAAGCGCTCGCTGCAGCCGGATATCGCGCCATCGCGCCCGACATGCGTGGTTACGGGCAGACGGACAAACCTGATGCGATCGATCAATACACTCTATTGCATTTGACCGGAGACATGGTCGGATTGCTCGACGCGATCGGCACGGATCAAGCAGTCGTTGTCGGACATGATTGGGGAGCGCCGGTCGCCTGGCGCTGCGCTCTGTTCAGACCGGATCGATTTAGGGCCGTCGTTGGCTTGAGCGTGCCGTATCAGGTGCGTGGTCCCGACCGACCAAGCACCGTCATGCCGAGGACCGAAAAGCAGCGCTTCTATCAACTGTATTTCCAGACGCCGGGCGTTGCCGAGGCAGAACTCGAAAAAGACGTCCACAACGCAATCAAGACGACATTGTTCGCCCTATCTGGCGATGCGCCGGTTGAAGATCCTGCGTCGCTCACGATGCTTCCTAGTGAGGGCGGATGGCTTGATGGGAAGCCTACAACCCAATCATTGCCGACGTGGCTCACGGACAGTGACATCGAATTTTTCGTTGAAGAGTACAAGCGCACCGGCTTTGGAGGAGGTTTGAATTGGTATCGCAACATTGATCGCAATTGGGAGTTGCTCGCACCATGGTCTGGCGCAAAGGTTCCGGTCCCGGCACTCTATGTCGTTGGCGATCGAGACGGCGTTTACAGATCGCCGAGTTGGAGCCATCTCGTCCCTAGCCTGAAACAATTCGTGCCCTTGCTTCGCGAGACAATAGTCTTGAAAGGTTGCGGTCACTGGACTCAGCAAGAGCGCGCCAAAGATGTAAGCAATGCGCTGCTGGAATTCCTGAAACAGCTATAGATCGCGAACGGGGATTTGCGGCTCCGCTGGTATCACGCCGTCGCGATCCCTTGGTCGTTGTTGGACTGGTGCTGATTAGCCGCGGCCAGCGAGCCCGGTGATCAGTCGAAACGTGTAATGTCGGCTTATAGACCCGTAGCGGGCTTTCTAACCTCAATGTTCATACCCTAGAGGCGTGCGGCTCAATTCACGGTGTTCGGGTTCAAGTCCTGTTGCCGTCGGTAAAAGCTAATGCCGACCATCGTTCCCACGGTAGTCCCTATGAACAATCCGACAAGAGCACACCCTGCAAGAACCGTGATTGCATACCCCAATGCGGTCCATCCGCCACAATCGTTCGGGCTAATCGGCATATGAGCACAGGCATGCGCAACATATCGAGAAGTGGTAAGCCACACGATCAAAAAGGCGGTCGAGACGGTGAATATTGTCATCGCCGCGAAGCCAACAAGTGCAGCCCACACATATTTGAGCCAACTCATAACTTCCTTCCCTTACCTGTCGCCGTGGCTGGTGACCCATTTCATTATCACACCGAGCATGCAATGTCGCCATTGGCCCATTCCGGCCCTTACGGACGGCGCTGAGGATGTCCGCTCTCGGAGCATGACCGGAGGTCTGCAAATCCGGGACCATTAGCCGCTTTCGACGCGATGCAGCCGATCGGCGTGTTCGGACCGAGCGTCGGCTTCTGAAGGAAGGCCGGCCTTCACGACGCTTAGGCACCTTTTTGCAGCCCGCTTTTCTGGAAATGCTCGACTGCCTCATCAACATGGACCCAATGATGCTTCGACCGCTCGAATACCGAAAAGGCGGGAGCCGGAAAGCTGGGGTCGCCGAGCGCGTCAACCGCGACGCCGATGAGAGACGGCGAGACGTCGGGCTTCCAATAGACCGTCGAGCCGCATGTTGGACAAAAATAGCATCGTACCTTACGGCCGCTATCGCCGACGTGAATGAACTCCGTAGCCGTCCCCGAGATCTCGACGGTGTCAATCGCATGGAAGACGCCGAGGCCGAATGGCGAACCGGTTCGTCGCTGGCAGGCGAGACAGTGACACGCGACAATCAGCTTTGACGTTTCTCGCAACTTCAGTGAAAGAGCGCCGCAAAGGCATTGGGCAATAGCCATGTGATCGTCTCCCGTCTTTCTCGGTGAGGTTACATCGGAATGTGGGGGATGAGACGCAGGCTGGGCCGGAAGAGCAAGGGCCGCGCGACCGAAGCAAGGGTCGCATGCGTCACGTAACAAGATATCCTCTTTCGGAAGACTGCGGCAAGACAACAATCTGAATGGTCGTCTGTCACCTTTTGGTCTTGGCCGTGGATCCCGAGTGAGGCGTCGCCGTTACTTCTGCTCTGTGAGGAAAAGCGGATCGATTTGCTCGATGGGAGCCTTTCCGCTAATTTCCGATCGCGACGGATTGCG
Organism: Bradyrhizobium sp. STM 3843; assembly: GCF_000239815.1. Taxonomy (GTDB): domain Bacteria; phylum Pseudomonadota; class Alphaproteobacteria; order Rhizobiales; family Xanthobacteraceae; genus Bradyrhizobium. Next base: position 27,157 of record NZ_CAFK01000045.1, read on the forward strand.
CTGCCGTACGAACTTGGTCGCTAAAGGCAAAGCGGACGCCGTTTTCGCCGCATCACGCTGCCAGATCTATGAGCATACCGACTACCAGACCGGCAACTGGATGAGCCCTGGCCGGGTTCTACTGAGCCACCGTGCCGAGGCACTTCAGCTCGCACGCAGCAGCTCGGCAATCCGATCGTTGGCGCGGCGAAGTCGCCGGCAAAGCTCGCGGTTGATGTTCTGCATGATGATCACATAGGCGTGGATGTCGGCCTTGTAGTACGCATACAGACATCGGGCCGTGAGCTCGTACAGCACGGTCGGACTCTCGGCGATGACGGTGGCCGATCGGTTCTGCATTTCGATCAGCGTCATCTCGCCAAAGAAATCGCCCGGCTCAAGCTTCGCCATATGAATGAAGGCGCCGGAATCCCTGCGTTTGTCGACCACGAGCGTGCCAGTGTGAACGACGAACATCGAACGGCCCGGCTCGCCTTCTGCCACGACCGTGCTGCCAGCGTCGAACCGGCGCTCGACCAGCATCGAGGCCAGGAGATCGAGGCTCGCATCGGAAAGGCCGCCGAAAAAAGGTGTGGCGAGCAGGAATGCTTTCAGATCGGGCGAGCTGACAGCCATGGCCCGAGTATACCGCCACGCTCATCGGCGGCAAGCGAGTGACTCGCCGGGACGACCTGCCGCGCGTGTCCTCGATCATGATCCGACGAGAGGGAATCGGATCATGATCTCATCTCTCGTTTGAGCATGATGATTTCGGAAAACGGTTTCCACTTCTCCGCATCACGCTCTAATGCCCTGCCGCCATCGCGGCGCCCGGCTTCGGCGATCGCAGCAGCAGCACGATCGGGATGATCGCGAGCAGAAGAATGCCCAGCAGCCAGAAGCAGTCGCTGTAGGTCATCACCAGCGCCTGCTTCTCGATCAGGCTGGAGAGCTGCGCGATCGCCCGCAGCCGCGCCGTCGCCTGATCGATGCCCTGGCTCAGCCCATCGGCGGCGAGCCGGGCCTGCCCCATCAGTGAGTTCGCCGTCACCGCCTCGCGGATCGTATCGGAATGCACCGCGCTCCGGTGATCGATGAAAACACCGCACAGAGCCAGACCGATCGAGCCACCGAGATTGCGGGCCATGCTGTAGATGCCGGCGCCGTCTGCGGCATTCTCCCGGCCGATCGCCGCCATCGAGGCCTGATTGAGCGGCATCGCGGCCAGGATCTGGCCGACCCCGCGCATCAGCTGCGACAGCGTAAAATCGCCGCCAGCGCTGTCGGGACTGAGATGGATGTCGACAAAGCAGCTTGCAGCGAAGCACAGCAGGCCCAGCGCCACCATCAGGCGGGTATCGAAACGGCCGATGATGCGTGGCAGCACGGGAATGAGGACAAAGACGGGGATCGCCGCGAGCGCCATGATGCCGCCCGCCTGTCGCGGATTGTAGCCGGCGATGCTGCTGAGAAACTGCGGCACCACGAATGTCGTGCCGTAGACGGCGGCGCCGACCACGAGGGTGATGAAGGTGGCGCTGGCGAATGCGCCGTTGCGCAACAGCGCAAGCTTGATGACCGGGTCCGGACTCGTTGTCTGCGCGACGGCCATCGCGACGAAGCCGAGCAGCGACACCAGGCAGAGATCGACGATCACGGAGGACTCGAACCAGCGCTCCCGCTGCCCTTCCTCGAGCACGACCGTGAGGCAAGCGAAAGCGACCGCCATGCCGGCGATCCCGAGCCAATCCGCCTTGGCCAGAAGATCGAGCTCGGCCTTCTCCTCCGGAAGTCCAAGAACCAGAAGCGTCACCAGCGCGATGCCGACCGGCAGATTGAGGAAGAAGCACCAGCGCCAGCTCGCCTCCTCGGCGAGATAGCCGCCGATCACAGGTCCGATCACGGGGCCGAGCAGCACGATCACACCGAAGATGCTCATGCCAACGGCCATCTGGCGCGGCGGCAGCCGGGTGCGGATGATGACCTGCGCCGTCGGGATGAGAGCGCCGCCGAAAAAGCCCTGGCCGGCGCGGCCGATGATCATCTGCAGCAGTCCGTCGGACACCCCGCAAAGCATCGAGAACAGCACGAACGCGATCGTCGTGATCAACAGCAGCCGGCGCAAGCCCAATAGCCGCGTGAGCCAGGCCGTCAGCGGGATCATGACGACCTCGGCGACCAGATAGCCGGTGCCGATCCAGGTGCCCTCGGTGCCGCTGGCGCCGACCTCGCCCTGGATTTGCGGGAGCGCCGTGTTGGTGATGGAGGTGTCGAGGGTCGCCATCAGGGCGCCCAGCGCGCCGGCCACCACCGCGATCCAGTCGACGGCGCTTGCGGTGTCGCCTGCCGGTGTCGATCCCGCCGCGCCGGTTCGGAGCGGCACGGTGTCGCTCGCGGCGCTCATGTTCCGGCTCGCGCAGTATGGACGGCGTCCCCCGGCCTGGTGTTGACGGAGACCTCGACCGACAGGCCGGGGACGAAGGCCGGCGCGGCCTTCTCAGGCGCATTGACGCGAATGCGGACCGGCACGCGCTGGACGATCTTGGTGAAGTTGCCGGTGGCATTCTCGGGCGGCAGCAGCGCGAACTGCGCGCCGGTGCCGGGCGAGAAACTGTCGACCGTTCCGGTCAAGGCCAGATCGGGATAGGCGTCGACGCGGATCTCGGCCGGCTGGCCGGGCCGCATATGCGCGAGCTGCGTCTCCTTGAAATTGGCCACCAGATACATCCGGTCCGTCGGTACGATCGTCAGCAGCCGCGTGCCCGGCTGCGCAAACTGGCCGAGTTGCACGGTGCGATCACCGACCCGGCCGGCGATCGGGCTGCGCAGCACGGTGTCGTTCAGGTCGATCTCGGCCTGGCTGAGATTTTCCTTTGCCGCGGCCAGCTGCGCCCTGGCCTGCGCCAGCTGCGCCTTCAATGTCGCGATCTGCTGGCGCGCCGCGTCGAGCACAGCCTGCTTCAGGTTGACGGTGGAGCGCGCCTGGGCGAGCGCGCTCTCGGTCTGCTCGTTCTTCTGCTGCGTCGCGAATCCGCGGGTGGCCAGCACCGCCGCGCGTTCGAACTCCTTTTCCGCCAGGTCGGAATTGGCCTCGGCGGTTTTCACATCCGCCTCGCCTTGCGCGATCACGGCGTCCTGCTGCCGCAGGTCGGCTTCGGCCTTGGCCACGTCAGCCTCGCGCGCCTCGACGGTCGCTTTGGCCTGCCGCTCGGTCATCTCGTAACGTCGCGGATCGATCTTCAGCAGCGCCTGCCCTGCCGCGACCTCCTCATTGTCACTCACATAGATCTCGGAGACCTGTCCGGAGACGCGTGGCGCCATCGCGACCTGGTCGGCCCGCAGATAGGCGTTGTTGGTGCTCTCGATGAAGCGCCCGACCAGATACCAATAGCGGCCGTAGACGCCGCCGCATGCCACGGCCAGGAAAGCAATCGCCCCCAGCAGGACACGCGTCCGGCTGCGCTTGCGCGAAACCGCCGCCGCGCCGGTCTCGGCACCGCCGACGGTGTCGCCACTGACTTTGTTCACGACCGCGACGCTCATGACCAGGCCTTTCCGGAGAAAATTTATTCCAGTTGGAATATTTATGCCAATTGGAATATTTATGTCAACTGGAATAAATTTACGGCCGTGCTATGACGGAGGCCAAGGAGACATTGGCAATGACGGGCTTGAGACGGCGCAAGACGGACAGCGGTTACGCGCGGGGCGAGGAGACGCGGGCGCGGATCATCCGGACCGCGCTGGCGCTGTTCGGCGAACGCGGCTTCGACGGCGTCTCGACGCGGGACATCGCGGCGCAGGCCGGCGTGCCGGCGCCCTCCCTGCAATATTACTTCGAGAGCAAGGAAGGCCTCTATGCCGCCTGCATCGAGGACATCCAGATCGCTGCAATGAAGGCCGTCGGCCCCGCGCTGGAGATCCTGGACGGGCTGCTGGAAGCCGATGCAAGCGATGACAAGATCATCGATGCCTATTGCTCGGCCCTCGACGGTCTCACGGATTTTCTGTTCGGATCTGCTGACGCATCGAGCCGCGCGCTGTTCATCACGCGCCGGATCATGCCGACCAAATCCACCCTCACCAAGAAAGACCTCTCGAAGGCAACGGGACCCCGACTGCAGGAGCGCTGCGGCAAGATCATCGCGCGCCTGTCGAACGGCGCCATGTCGGAAAACGAAATCCGAATGACGTCAATGACCATCACCGGCCAGCTGTTCGCGTTCCATTTCGCCCGGGAGCATTTCAAGGCTCTGCTCGGCTATGACGAGATCACGGGCGATCGGCTGACGACGCTCAAGCAGATCATACGCAGGCAGACGACCTTGCTCTTGAAGGCCTGCAAGTCCAAGCGAGCTTGATCCCGGGCACGGCAAGCTCGTCCATCCGCTCCGGACAGACCATCGGGGATCCGCATATGCGCGGCCGCGCTCAGAGCATCAATCCCAAACCACGGACTCTTGCGATCGAGAATGGCGGGTTTTTACCAATGGGAGGCCCGCAGCGAACGCCGGATACGAGATCATGGCCTACAGGCTTGCTGCCGAAAGCTCACAGGGAGGATTGACATGACGCGTTCAACAATCGCGCTCGGCGCCATGATGCTTCTGACGATGAGCTTCGTTCTCTATCCTCGGGACTCGGCCGATGCTGCAACAGTGTTCTGCGCCCAGCTCCGGGGAGCGAAAGCCGCGGGGCAACCTGACTGCTCATTTTCGACGCTGGATGCATGTCGCGAGCGCGTCAAACATAGAGGCGGCGGCCACTGCTATAAACTAAACCGATAGCCCGATCGGCCGCCTCAGCGCGCGTCGACGACCTCGCCGTCCTCTTTCACGAATCTGCCGACCGGATGGTCCAGGAGATCGATCACCTGCTCCGACGGCCGGCAGAGCCGCACGCCTTTCGGCGTCACCACGATCGGACGGTTGATCAGGATCGGGTGCTGCATCATGAACGCGATCAGTTCGTCGTCGGTCCATTTGGGATCGTCGAGGCCGAGTTCCTTGAACGGCGTGCCCTTCTCGCGCAGCAGCGCGCGGACCGGAATGCCCATCGCCGCGATCAGTTCGCGCAGCCGCTCCGCCGTCGGCGGCGTCTTCAGATATTCGATGATGAGCGGCTCGACCCCGCTCTGCCTTATCATCGCCAGCGTGTTGCGGGAGGTGCCGCAATCGGGGTTGTGGTAGATGGTCACGTTCATTGCCGTGCCTCCATTGCCGGTCTCGTCTCAGCCGCTCCGGCTTCGTACCAACCCCTGGTCGCCTTGACGATGCGAACGACCGAAAGCATCACCGGCACCTCGACCAGAACGCCGACGACGGTTGCAAGCGCCGCGCCGGAGTCGAGACCGAACAGGCTGATCGCAGCGGCAACCGCGAGCTCGAAGAAATTGCTCGCACCGATCAGCGCGGCCGGCGCCGCGACGCACCACGCGACACCAAAGCGACGGCTCAGCCAATATGCGAGGCCTGCGTTGAGGTAAACCTGAATGAGGATCGGCACGGCGAGGATCGCGATGACGGCCGGCTGCCTGACGATCTGCTCACCTTGGAACCCAAACAGGAGCACCAACGTCGCCAGCAAGGCAACAAGCGACAGCGGTTGCAGCATCCGCATGACGCCATCGAAGGCGCCGCGGCCCCTACGTAGCAGCGCGCCCCGCCAGACCTGCGCCACCGCGACGGGCACCACAATGTACAGAACCACCGAGAGCAGCAGCGTGTCCCAAGGAACGGTGATCGACGCAACGCCGAGCAGAAGGCCCACCAGCGGTGCGAACAGAAACACCATGATGACGTCATTCAGCGCAACCTGGCTCAGCGTATAATGAGGCTCGCCCTCGCACAGATTGGACCACACGAACACCATCGCGGTGCAGGGCGCTGCCGCAAGCAGGATCAGGCCGGCGATGTAGGAGGAGATCTGCCCGGACGGGAGCAATGGCGCGAAGACGTGGCCAATGAAGAAGGAACCGAGCAGCGCCATCGAGAATGGCTTGACCGCCCAGTTGATAAACAGCGTAACACCGACGCCCCGCCAATGTTCGCGCACCTGGCCCAGCGCCCCGAAATCGATCTTGAGCAGCATCGGCACGATCATGAGCCAGATCAACACCGCAACCGGCAGATTGACCTTGGCAATCTCGGCAGCTGCAACAGCCCCAAAAAAGCCGGGCATGACGTGTCCCAGCGCGACACCTGCCACGATGCAGAGTGCGACCCAAAGTGTGAGGTAGCGTTCGAAGATGCTCATGCTTCAGGCCACGTCGTTTCGGGCAGAAGTCGCGCGTTCAGAACGTCCGATCTCGCGCAGCTTGGTTCCGAGCGCGAGCCTGTCGATGCTCCTCAGCGGTAGACTCACGAAAGTCCCGATCCGGTTCTTGAGATAGCGAAACGCGGTCACAAAGGCCGCCTGCTTTTCCAATTCGGTACCGCGGGTCTCGGCGGGATCCTCAATTCCCCAATGTGCCGTCATCGGTTGACCGGGCCAGACGGGACAGTCCTCGCCCGCTGCATTGTCACAGACGGTAAAGACGAAATCCATCACCGGCGCATCAGGAGCGGCGAACTCCAGCCAGCTCTTCGAGCGCAAGCCATCGGTCGGGTAATCCAGACTCTTGAGAGTGTGCAGTGCTAAGGGGTGCACCGCCCCTTTCGGCGCACTCCCCGCAGAAAACGCTCGGAAGCGGTCGGCCCCATCCTTCATCAGGATCGATTCCGCAAGGATCGAGCGGGCCGAGTTGCCGGTGCAGAGAAACAGGACATTGTAGACATGCTCAGGCACGGCTTCTCTCCTTTCGCTTCGGCGGGCAGCAAGGCTGCAGGCTCTCGATCACGGGCGCGCAGATCTCCGGCCGCCCGCCGCAGCAGTCCTGCAGCAGGAACAGCGCGACCTTCTGGAATTCTGCGAGATTGGCGCGATAGACGATCGAGCGGCTGCGTCGCTCCGAGGTGACGAGATCGGCGCGTGCAAGCACCGAAAGATGCGCCGACAACGTGTTCTGCGGCACCTCGAGCAGGCGTGCCAGCTCGCCCGCCGGCAGCCCGTCGGGTTCATGCTGCACCAGGGTGCGAAAGGCCTGCAGGCGCGTGGGCTGCGCCAGCGCGGCCAATGCCAGGACGGCTTCCTCGTTTTCCATATATCCAGAATTATAGATATATTATTCGATGTCAACTAGTCGTGCCCGGTCCCTTTCGTGTGCACGAGATAGTCGACGATCGACGCGACATCGGCGCCCGCCACCGGGGCCTTGTAGGCGCTCCGCATCTTGTCGACCACGGCAGCCCAGGCGGTGCGCGACATCGGCGGCTGTCGCAGCACCATGTCGGCCGAATGGCAGGCCAGGCAGTTGTTGTTGATAGCATCTGCGCTCGCGCCGCCCGGGAATGTGGCGTCTCCGAACGGCAGGTCGACCGTCACCGACTTGAATGCGATCCCCGGCGCGGCCGCATCGGTTGACGACACCATACCCAGGATTGCGGCGGGCACGGCCATGGTGATGATGAAAGACTTCGACATGGTTTGCTCCTCAGACGGCGTCGATGCGGATGGTTTCGATCACGTTGCGCATGAAGCCCGAGCCGTTCCAGTAGGTCTCCGTGGGCTGCACGTCGCCCTTCTCGCTGGTGCAGCGGGCCATGATCCGATGCGGCCCCCTCCCCGGGGTGAGTGATGCCGTCCAGCGGCGAAAACTGTATTTGCCTTCGTCCTTGCCGAGCGTTGCGGACTGCCATGATGCGCCATCGTCCGCCGAGATCTCGACGCTGCGCACGCCGGCGTCGCCGCCGAACGCGATCCCTCGCAATTCGAGCGGTGCACCCGCTGTCACCTGATCACCGTCGCGGCGGTTGGTGACGAACGAGCGCGGCAGCATGCGATTGATCGGAACGGACTTGTAGCCGCTCTCACCGGGCTTCACGGCCGCGAATGGCGTGTCCGGAATCAGATAGGCCTTGGTCATCCAAAAGCCGTCGTCCGGCTGGGCCAGCACCTCGATATCGTTCAGCATCTTGACCCAATAGGTCGAGTACCAGCCGGGCACGATGAGCCGCAGCGGAAAGCCGTTGAGCAGCGGCAGCTGCTCGCCATTCATCGCATAGGCGATCATCACGTCCCCGTCCCGGGCGTGATCGACGCCGAGCGACTTCATGAAATCGGGCGCCTCGGGGACGACCTGCTCATCGAGCCCGTTGAAGCGGACCGCCACCGCGCCTGCCTTGACGCCGGCACGGTCGAGCACGTCCTTCAGCCGGACCCCGGTCCATCGGGCATTGCCCATCGCGCCGTGCGCCCACTGTGCACCGGCGACACGCGGCTGGAACAGACCGCGCGAATTGCCGGAGCACTGGTTCACCGCCACGATCTCATGGGATGGCATCGCCAGCAGGTCATCCAGTGACAGGCTCAGGATGGTGTTGACCTCGCCGCGAACCTCGAGACGAAACGCCGCCGCGTCGATCGCGGTGGGAATGTTGGCCCAGTGCCAGCGGACGAAGAAGCTGTCGTTCGGCGTCAGCACGCCCTGATCGAACACCTCGAATGGAGTTTCGAGCAGCGGCGGCCGCGTACGCTGCAGGATCATCCTGCCTTTTTGCGGAAAGGCGGTGGTCAGGCTGCGCTCGCCCTCGCCGCCAGGCAGGTCGAGGTCGACGATCTCGTCGGCCAGGGCCGGCGCCGCAACCAGGGCGAGCCCGATCGCGCCGACGCCGCTCATGAACTGGCGGCGAGTCTTGAGCATCGGTGGGCGATATTGAACGGACATGGTCACTCCTCCTGAATGTTCGCTTCGTGCCTCAAGGGACAAAACGCCCGGCATCCGAAACTATTCCATCGCCGAGACTGATCGATCCGATCGCCCACTCCGAACGGGATCAGCACGGCCGGTCTAGAACGCGCGCAAAATCTCCAAAGCTGATCGGTCCGCATGAACGTGCAGGCGCAACGAGGCGTTATTTCGATCTTTTTAGAAATACCGTTTGACAGCGGCGGTTTGCGAGCCCATCATCCAACCATGAAGCTCGACGACGTCGCCGCCCGCCTGGAAGCCCTTGGCAACACCACCCGGCTGAAGATCTACCGGGCGCTGGTGCGCGCCGGTCATGCCGGCATGCCGGTCGGGCGGCTGCAGGAGCGGCTCAAGATCCCCGCCTCGACCCTGTCGCATCACATTAAGACCCTGGTCTCCGTCGGGCTGATCTCGCAGCAGCGCGAGGGCACCACGCTGGTGTGCCATGCCGAGTACGGGACGATGCAGGGCCTTGTGGACTTCCTGGTGGCCGAATGCTGCGCGGACGAAGCCGGATGTGGAAACGCCAAGAGCGCAGCATGACCTTTTCGCTCTTTAATTCGATCATCCTAGAAGGATAGTATAATATGATGCCGGCAGATAAGACGGTCGCGATCATCGGCGCGGGGCCTGTCGGGCTTGCGGCGGCGGCGCATGTGCTCGCGCGCGGCATGACGCCGATCGTGCTGGAAGCCGGACCGGCGGCAGCGCACGCAGTGCGCCAATGGCAGCATGTGCAGCTGTTCTCGCCATGGCAATTTAACGTCGACAAGGCGGCGGGGCGGCTGCTCGCCGCCGCCGGCTGGAATTCACCCGATCCGGACGTGTATCCGACCGGGCGCGAACTGATCGAAGACTATCTCCAGCCGCTTGCGACCAAGACCGAGCTGTCCGGCGTCATCCGCACCGACAGCCGCGTCACCGCGATCAGCCGGGTCGGGTTCGACAAGGTAAAATCCAGAGGTCGCGCGCAGGCCCCGTTCGAGGTCAGATATCGCAACGGCAAGGGCGAGGAGACGCTGCAGGCCGATGCCGTGATCGACGTCTCCGGCACCTGGTTCACTCCCAACCCTGCCGGCGGCAATGGTCTGCCCGCGCTCAGCGAACAGGCCCACGCCGACCGCATCGCCTATGCGATGCCGGACGTACGCGGCAGTCAGCGCAGCCGCTATGCCGGCAAGACGATCGCGGTGCTCGGCGCCGGTCACTCCGCAATCGGCACCTTGGTCGATCTGGTCGAACTGGCAAAGGACGCGCCGGGCACGCAGCCGATCTGGCTGTTGCGCGGCCATGATCCAGCAAAGGCCTTCGGCGGCGGCAGCAACGACGAGCTCGCCGCACGCGGCGAGCTCGGCATGGCATTTGCCGCACTGGTCCGGTCCGGACAAATCCAGGTGGAGACCGATTTCGGCGTGACGCAGATCGCCGATGCAAGCGGTCGCCTGCATATCAGCGCCGGCGCCGCTTCGGCGCGTCGCCACGTGATCGCCGATGAGCTGATCGTCGCGACCGGCTTCCGGCCGGATCTGTCCGCCCTCCGCGAGCTGCGGCTGCGGCTCGATCCGGCGATCGAAGCGCCCGTCATGCTGGCGCCGCTGATCGATCCCAACGAGCATTCCTGCGGCACGGTACGCCCGCATGGTGCCCGCGAACTCGCGCAAGTCGACGAGCCCGGCTTCTATCTCGCGGGCATGAAAAGCTACGGCCGCGCGCCGACCTTCCTGATGACGACGGGCTATGAGCAGGTGCGCTCGATCGCGGCCGACATCGCCGGCGACAAGGACGCCGCTGCCAGGGTCGAACTCGTGCTGCCGGAGACCGGCGTCTGCACGCGCGGGGGTGTGGAGAGCATTGCTGCCCTGCCCGGCTGCTGTGGCGGCCCGGTGCCTGCGCGCGTAGACAGCTGCTGTGCTGACGACGCGACGGCGAAGGCGGCCGGTAAATCCGGCTGCGGATGTTCATGACGGAGATCTCGACGAATGCAGGCCAGACGACTGGGCGTGGTGATCGCGCTGGGAACAGCCCAGACGCTGGCCTGGGCCTCGAGCTACTACCTGCCCGCCATCCTCGCCGATCCGATCGCGCATGATCTCGGCCTGTCCCGCAACTGGTTCTTCGCGGCCTTCTCCGCATCGCTGGTGATCTCCGGCCTGCTCGGCCCACGGATCGGCCGGCAGATCGACCGCGTCGGCGGGCGGCAGGTACTCTGCGCCTCCAATCTCGTGCTCGCCGCCGGCCTCGCTTTGCTCGGCGCGTCGCATTCGCTGTGGACGATGGCGCTCGCCTGGCTCCTGCTCGGGATCGGCATGGGGCTCGGGCTGTACGATGCAGCGTTCGGCGCGCTCGGGCGCATCTATGGCCGCGACGCGCGCGGCGCGATCACCGGCATCACGCTGTTCGCGGGCTTCGCCAGCACGATCGGCTGGCCGCTGAGCTCGTTAGGGCTGGAGACGATCGGCTGGCGCGACACCTGCTATGCCTGGGCGCTGGCACAGCTCGTGATCGGCCTGCCGCTGGACCTGTCGCTGCCGCGCGCGACGCAGCCGGTTGCGGCGGACCAGCTCGCGATCAAGCCGCATATTCCATTCGACCGCCCGATGCTGCTGCTGTCGTTTGCGGTAGCCGCCGCCTGGACGGTGACCGCGGCGATGGCGGCGCACCTGCCCCGGATCGTCGAGGCGTTCGGAGCAACACCGTCGCAGGCGATTGTCGCGGGCATGATGATCGGCCCGGCCCAAGTGGCCGCGCGCGTGCTCGAAGCCGGCTTCCTCGCCCGCTTTCATCCACTGGCCTCGGCGCGGCTCGCCTGTATCACCCATCCGATCGGCGCCTGCGCCATTGGCCTGTTCGGCGGCGGCGCGGCCGCAGCCTTTGCGCTGCTGCACGGCGCCGGCAACGGCATCCTGACGATCGCGCGCGGCACCCTGCCGCTCGCGATTTTCGGTCCTGACAACTACGCCTATCGACTCGGGCTGCTCGGCGCACCATCGCGCATCAGTCAGGCGCTGGCGCCGCTCGCCTTCGGGCTGTTGATCGACGTGCTCGGCCCCTGGGTCCTGATCATCACCGCTGGCCTCAGCCTGTCGGCGCTGGCCGCGCTGCTGCTGCTTCCAGCCTCGCGTGCAGCAGAGAATGCCAGCAAGGCGCGGGCCAACGAGGCTGCTTGAACCCGCTGCGCCGTCTGCATCAAATCGCCTCAGCGGCCGCTCACCCGAACAGATGTGCGAGCCAGAAAGCCGCGCCCGCGGCGAGGCCGCCGACCAGCAGCGTCTGCAGCGAGGACTTGATCTTGCTGACCCCGGTGAAGTGGCCCTTGATCGCGCCGAACACCAGCAAGGCAAAGCCGGTCGAGACCACTGAAATCGGCAGCGCGGTGGCGATGTCGTGGACCAGCATATAAGGGATCAACGGTATCAATCCGCCGACGACATAGGAACCGCCGATGGTCACGGCGCTGATCGGCGCGCGCTTCGGATCCGGACGTTCGAGACCCAGCTCGAAGCGCATCATGAAATCGACCCAGCGCCTGCGGTCGGCGGCGATGGCGTTGACCACTGACGTCAAGGTCTCGCCCTCCAGGCCATAGTCCCGGAAGATCGTCGCGACCTCCGCAATCTCTCGGCTGCGGAGCTGATCGACCTCGTCATACTCACGCTGCTCTTCCGCAGCGTAATGTTCAGCATCGGTGCGAGCCGCAAGATAGCCGCCGAGCCCCATCGCGATCGCGCCGGCGACGACCTCGGCGAGGCCGGCGGTCACGATCACGTCGGTGCTGGCCACCGCGGCCGAGAGGCCGGCCGCGAGCGCAAACGGGACCGTCAATCCGTCGGCCATGCCGATCACGACATCGCGCACGGTCTCGGAGGCGGTGAAGTGCTTTTCGATATGCGGCGTCGCAGGCATGCGAACCTCCAACTCACAATTGGCCGACGAGGTCACCTGCCTGAGGAACGCAGATCAGGACTGCGCCCCCGGCACCATCCGAAGCAAGGTACGATCGTGCAGCACGTAATGATGCACCAGCGCCGCGCCCGCGTGCAATCCGATCAGGACCATCAGGAGGTTGGCGAGCAGCTCATGCAGTTCCTTCATGTCATGCGTGAAGGCGCGATCGCCGGTCCAGGGCGATGGAATGTCCAACACGCCGAACACCGGCAGCGGATAGCCCCGCGCCAATTGCGTCATGATGCCGAACACGGGAATCGCGAACATCAGCGCATAGATGGCGAGGTGAACGAGCTCGCTGGCGCGACCGGCCCAAGTTCCCAGTTTGGAGCCCACTTTGCCGCCGAATTTGCTCGGCTCGGGCGCCGGCGGCGGATCGGCAATGCGCCAGCCAAAACGCGCCAGCGCGATGCTGAAGAGCGCGAGGCCCAAGGAAATGTGAAAGAACAGGCCGAGCTCGTGCGAGTCGCGCGGCAATGCATCACCGAGCCGGCCGGTGAACCAAGCCCCCAGCACCACCAGGACGACGATCCAATGCAACGCAATCGCGACTGCGCCATAGCTCTTGGAGGAGTTTCGCATGCGCATGGCCAAGCCTCCTTGCGACCGATCATGATGCATCAGCCCGTGCCCATCATGACGTAGCTCAAGAGTGCACGACTCGATGCATTTGCGTGATAGCCCGCGCCCTGCGCCGCCCGGCTGACGGGCGATGTCAGCGAATTGTCAGGATGAGGATTGTCAGGATGACGGGGGTTGCTGGGCTGCCTTGGCTTGCCCGGCGGGACGCGAGCTGCGCATGGCGGCAGGCGCGATCTGCACGCGGGCGCCGCCGAGTTCGGAGCGGCCGATCCGAAGCTGCCATCCATAGGCTTCGAGCACGTCCTGCACGATCGCGAGCCCGAGTCCGCTTCCCGGCGCCTGCTGATCGAGCCGGCCACCGCGCTCCAGCACCCCGGCGATCTGCTGCTCCGGGATTCCCCTCCCGTCATCCTCGACGATGACGGCCAATGGGTTCGCCGCCGCCGTGATCCGCACCGTGCTCTCGGCATGACGCGCGGCATTCTCGAGCAGGTTGCCGAGCACCTCGGCGAGATCGGTGCGGTCGATCGCAATCATCACGTCGTCATGCACACGATTATCAAAGGCGATACGTGCGCCGGCCGGCGTCCGCGCCAGTGTCGTGACCAGCGAGGCGAGCAGCGGCTTCAACTGGGTCGTGGAACTGCCGCCCGTCCGCGCCGTCCCACGCAGGCGGGCCAGCGCGAGCTCACGATCGACCTGGCGGCTCATCGCGTCGGCCACCGCTTCGACATTCTCCGCGAGCTTCATCTCGCCGAGCTCTTTCAGGCGCGCGGCATCGGCAGCCAGCGCCGCGAGTGGCGTCTTGAAGCCATGGGCGAGATCGGCGGCGCGGCTGCGCGAGCGCACGATTTCCCGCTCCTGCGCATCGAGCAGCGCGTTGACTTCCTCGACCAGCGGCGCGACCTCCGTCGGCACCGCGACCGGAAGATGCCGCCGTTTCCCGGCGCGGATCTCGGCAATGCCGCGTTGGAGCGAGGCCAAGGGACGAAGGCCGAGGCCCACCTGAACGGAGGTCGCCAGCGCCAGCACCAGCGCGAGCACGGCAAGCGCGATCGACAGGTCCTTGGCGAAGGCACGGACCGCGTCGGTCGCGCGCGCCAGATCCGAGGCGATCGCGGCACGAACCCGGATGCGGCTGTCGGGATTCATCACGACGCTGCGCTCGGCCACCAGCACACGGGCCTCGCCGGGCCCGGCGATCTCATGCTGGTGCACCTCGCTCGGCCCGGGCTCATCCAGCGGCAGATCCAGGGTGGTGTCCCAGAGCGACCGCGAGCGCAACAGCTGGCCGCGATCATCGCTCACCTGCCAATAGAGGCCGGACAGCGGCTCGCTAAAGCGGGGATCCGCCGGCGGCCGGGCGACGATGATCTGGCCATCACGCGACACCTCGAGACCACTCAGCAATTGCCGCAGATGAACGTCGAGATCGGCGGCCAGCGTGCGCGCGACATGGCGCTGGAACAGCACGACCAGGCCGGCGCCGGCGACGCCAAGCGCCAGCAGAATGGCCACGGTGCCCGCCGCCACCAGCCGCAGCCGCAGCGAGCCCCATCTCATTCCGATGACCCCTGGATCATGTAGCCGAAGCCACGCCGGGTCTCGATGATGTCGGTGCCGAGCTTCTTGCGGACCCGGCGGACCAACACTTCCAACGCGTTGGAGTCGTGCTCATGCCCGAGCCCATAGACATTCTCCTCGAGTTCATGCTGGGGCACGACGCGGCCATTATGCCGCAGCAGATAAGCGACCAAGCGGTATTCGAGCTGCGACAGCGCCACCGGAACACCGCGCAGAGTGACCCTCATCTGGCGCTCGTCCAGCTCCAGATCGCCCGAGGTCAGCACGGACGAGGCGTGACCGGAGGAGCGGCGCACGATCGCGCGCAGTCGCGCGAGCAGCTCTTCGTTGCGGAACGGTTTTGGCAGATAATCGTCGGCGCCGGCATCGATGCCGTCGACGCGCTCGGCCCAGCTCGCCCGCGCGGTCAGGATCAGCACCGGCATCTGCCGGCCGACGCTGCGCCAGCGCTTGAGCACCGCAAGCCCATCCATTCCGGGCAGGCCGAGATCAAGGATGACCGCGCCATAATCTTCGGTATCGCCGCGGAACCAGGCCTCCTCGCCGTCAGCGACGGTTTCGACCAGGTAGCCGGCAGCCTGCAGCGTCCGCGCCACATCCGACGCCAGCCGCGGATCGTCCTCGACCAGCAGCACGCGCATTACTTTTCCTCGATCCGCTCGATCTCGCCGCTGTGCGCATCGACATGCACGTCGAGCACGCGACCGTCGCGGGCGATCACCCGGAATTCATAGTGCCATCGACCGTGCTCGCGCTCGACATCGACGCCGGTGATGTCGCCGGCCACCCGGCCGCGCAGCTTCGGCAGGATTTGCGACAACGGCAAGGCATCGCCGGACTCGACGGCTCGGCGCACTGCGTCGCGGCGCTCCCGATCATCCTCGCGCGCCGCCGTGGCCGCTAAGCTCGCAAGCACGAGCAGCGCAGCTAGCGTGACGCGCACGAGGAATGAGAAACAATAACGGCGCATGGTCATCCCAGCCAACATCGCATAATGCCAAATACCACCTGACAGGTCGCTGACAGAGATCAATCGGTTTGGCGTTCCCTTCGCCAACATTTGCTCCCCCTTTGGCAGCCATCTCGGCGAATGCGCGTCCTCGTCGCGCACCGGCGGAATTGCGACGCAAACGCAGCCCCGAGATCGAGCATGAGATCGCTGCGTGAGAGGTGACGGTGCCGGCGAACAAGGCCGTGGTGTCCATGCCGCACAGCTTGTGACTTCGTTAACCGTCCGGGAGACCGAGCCGTTCCGATTGTGCAGAACAGATATACGGAATCTTGAAAGATTGCACCGCACGATGCCCGCAATTTTGCGGGGAGGACTGCCGGGTTCATGAGCTCGCAGCGAAAATACGTGATCCGTATCGCGGCGGTGGCGACTTCGCTCGCCGCCTTTCTGATCTGTACAGATCTGGCGCTGACCGCCCTGACCCGCGACCAGATCTCACGGCAACTGAGCGATCTCAGCAAGGTGGCGCTCCGCCGCAGCGAAGCCGCCATCGACTATGCGGGGGCGATGCTGACCCAGATGGCCGAGAGAGGCGTGATGGATTGCAGCGCCGGCGCGCTGCAGAAACTGCGTTTGCAGGTGTATCAAGGCAGCGCCGTAAAGGACATCCGTGCGGTTGACCGCGACGGTTCGGTGATCTGCTCGGCCTATTCCGAAACGCTCGAGTTCGACAATGGCTGGGCCAAGCGCGATGATATGCTCGAGTCCGCCGACCGCGTGCTGCGACTGTTTCGGGTCGAACAATTCACCGGCGCGGCGCTCGGCGTGCTGCGCGACGTCAACGCGCAACAGTCGCTCGCGGGCATCCTCCGGATCGACGCCAATCAGCTCGACATCATGCCGATCCGGCTGCGCGCACAGAGCGACGTGACGCTCGCTTTGCTCGACGGGCAGCCCATCGCGGGCTACCGGCCGAACGGCGGGCAGAGCGAACTGTCCGACGCCATCTCATTCACCAGCGTCTCCGACCGTTACCCGCTGCGCGCCATCATCCACGTGAACCCTTCAGCCTTGAGCACCCGGCAGGGCGGCGCCTATCTGCCGACCATGGTTGCGGCCGGCGTGCTCGGCATCCTGTTCGGCCTTCTGCTCGCGAGCTATCTCAGCCGGCCGCTCGACCCGGTCACCGAGCTCGATCGCGGGCTTTCAGCGCACGAGTTCAAGCCGTATCTACAACCGACTTTCAACTTGAAGACCGGAGACATCGTCGGCAGCGAGATTCTCGCGCGATGGGAAAAAGCGGATGGCAGGACCGTGCCGCCGATGAGCTTCATTCCGCTGGCCGAAAGCAGCGGGCGAATCGAGAAGCTCACCTGGCAGATTCTCGCTTTGGCGTTGCGCGAGCTCCAGCCGGAGTTGAAGCGGGACAAACGGTTCAAGCTGTCGGTCAACATCACGCCGCGCCAGTTGCTGAGTGACGGCTTCGTCGACCGGCTGCGCCAAGTCGTCGCGGCCGCCGCGGTTTCGACGCGGCAGGTGGTGCTCGAGGTCACCGAACGTGAAGAGCTCGCAGACCTGAACAAGGCGACGGCGGTCGTCAAGGAACTCAGCGAGTTCGGCTTCCGCGTCGCGCTGGACGACGTTGGGATCGGCCACAGCGGCCTCTCAGCGATCCAGCGGCTCGGCGCCCGCATCATCAAGATCGACAAATTTTTCGTCGACGCGATCACGCGCGACCAATCAGCTGTCGTGGTGGTCCAGATGCTGGTGGCACTGGCCGGCGAGCTCGACATGGGCGTCGTCGCCGAAGGCATCGAGCACCAGGAGCAGGTCGATGCACTGATCGCTTGCGGCGTCGAAGAGGGCCAGGGCTACCTGGTCTCGCCGCCGCTGCCGATGGGGCGCTTCAAGGACTTCCTGGAACTGCGCCGCGCATGCTCCGGCGAGGCCCCGAAGGCATCGCCGGAACTGGCCGCCTAAGACGTGCAGCCGCGAGCGCGATCATTCCTTGATCATTTGACCGCGGATCTCACCGCCGGGATTGGCCGCGGTGTGAATGTTGGCGTACCATTTGCCAGCGAGCAGATCGGCAGCCTGCCCATCGGTGAGAACGGCCGATCCGGTGATCGGACTCGTGACGGATTTGAACGGCAGGGCGATACCGGCATTCTTGCCGGCCTCGCTCGGTCCGTGGAAATGCGCCCCGAGCGCCGGGCCGCTCAGGCCGGAATAGTTGACCTCCCAGGTGAGGGTCTTGCTCACCGTGTCGAACTTCGCCTCGGCCGTTCCGGTCGCCGTGCTGGCGTTCGGAGGAACTTCGTTCGAGGCCTTGAGCTCAGATCGCAGCACGATCGTTTCGGCGTGCGCTTGCTGCGACAGCATCACAGCGACAAGACCGACCAAGGCCAGATATTCGAGCGTCCGACGCATGTTTCCCCCTTATCGTTCGCCGCAGTCTGGAATCGGTGAACACCGGATGCAAGCTGATATTCCGGGGAATAAGCAACGACCAACAAACACTTCTACCGGTTGTACTGATTGAAGACTCGCGGCCCCTGTGCCAAACAGAGGCAAGTGCAGACTTCGCGTTCTCGTTGACAAGACATGGTAGTTCGAATGGTTGCTTCCAAGATCGCGCGCGGCAAGGTCGGCAGGCCTCCCCTGGAGCGGGCCGGCGAAGTCGAAGAGCGCATCCTGGACGCGGCGAAGAAAATCTTTCTCGCGGAAGGCTTCGAAGGCGCCAGCGTCGACGAGATCGCCCAGCAGGCGCGGGCTGGCAAGCCGACGATCTACGCGCGGTTTCCCAACAAGGCGGCGTTGTTTGCGGCTGTGATCGGCCGGCAGGCGGCGCGGAATACGCAGTACGACAACCTCGTCCCCGAGGGCCGCAGCTTCCGCGCCAAGCTGATCAGCGTCGGAATTGCCCTGATCGAACGCGCCTTCGCCGAGGAGACAGTCGGCCTGATGCGCACTGCGATCGCCGAAAGCCCGCGTTTTCCGGAGCTGACGCGCGAGATCAGCGACAAGGCGCGCAAGCGGGCGACGTGCAACCTGACCAAGATCATAGGCGAGCTCGCGCAGGCCGAGGACCTCGCCGGTGAGGGCCGGTTCAGCCCCGACCGGATCGAGGATACCGCGCGGATATTCATCGATATGATCCTGTTCCCGATGTTCATCCGCTGTCTGCTCGGCGAGGAACTTCGCGCGTTGAAGAAGGAAGTGCCCGATCACGTCGAGAAGCGAGTGGATTTCTTCCTGGACGCGACGACCTGAGCCGACAGGCGCTACTCCTGCACGGCGGGCGGGCGCCGCAACTCGGGAAAGATCGTCTCATCCTGCAGGATCACGTCGGCGGTCCGCTGATAGTGCGCGGTCAACAGCTTCACCGCGAGCTCGACATCGGCGTTCAGCACAGCAGCGACGATCGTCGCGTGCTCGTCACCCACCGCCCGCGACGGAAATGCCTTGCGGATCGAGAGCCGGCGGTAGCGATAGAGCTGGTCGGCAAGCTGTCCGCAGAACCCGATCAACGATTGCGAGCCGCAGTTTGCAATCAGGACCCGATGATAGATCCGGTGGAGCCGCTCCCACTCCGGATTGTCTTCGAAGGTGGTGGCGTTCAGTGAACGCGGCGCGCGGCTCAGCCGATGCTGCGCCAGCACCAGCTGCTCCTCCCATTGTGGCGTCGCTGCCGCCATCGACTCGCGCA
Source organism: Bradyrhizobium sp. STM 3843 (assembly GCF_000239815.1). Classification (GTDB taxonomy): domain Bacteria; phylum Pseudomonadota; class Alphaproteobacteria; order Rhizobiales; family Xanthobacteraceae; genus Bradyrhizobium. The sequence continues at coordinate 46,696 of NZ_CAFK01000045.1, forward strand.
ACGCCAGCGCCTCGACCCAGCACCGCGTCTTGGTCAGCTCGGCGAGTTCGGCGCGACTGATATCCTTGACATAGAAGCCGCGCTGCTCGCGCACCTCGACGAGCCCGTCGGCCGTCAGGCGGTTGAGCGCCTCGCGCAGCGGCGTCTGTCCGGTCTGATAGGTCTCCGTCAGGAAGCGCATCTGCAGCTTGCGCGACGGCGCAAGCCGGCCCGACAGCAGGTCCTCGCGGAGCCGATCATAGACATGGCTGGCTTGGGTCGATGGGCCCTGCCCCTCGAGCTCCGTGAGTGCGTCCACGTTCAATTCCCCTGTGAATCTCTGAGACTAAATATAGACCACCTGCCAAATTCCATAAATTTATAAATTTTGTTTGATTGCGATCTTTTTTGTAATAAAGAGGAGCTTATCGGGCGGTCTGAACCGCCTCAAAACGATGTGCTGTCTCGTCCCGTCCGCGGGACCGCGAGCGGCTGGAGGATGCGTTCATGCCCCGGTTTCCGGTCACGGCCCTGCGCAGTGTCGACCTCGGCACACCCGATCTCGCCCGTTCGGAAGCGTTCTATTGCAGCACCTGGGGACTGGAGCGCGTCGATGACGCCGAGGGCGTAGTCTATCTGCGCGCGACCGGCAGCGATCATCACGTGGTGGCGCTGCACCGAAGCGAGCGCACCGAATTGAAGGCGGTGACCTTCCGCCTGACCGACGACGACGATTTCGACACTATTTCACGCGATGCCATCCGAGAGGGTGCCACGCCGCTCTCCGCGCCCACACCGAACGCCGCGCCCGACGGCGGCGTGATCATGAGCCTCCGCGGCCCCGAAGGCGGCGTGCTGCGTTTCGTTCATGGCGATGTCCGTCATGCGCCGAAACCGCCGCGGCCGGAGCTCCCCGAGCGCCTCGCCCACGTCAACCTCAACAGCACGGATGTCGACCGTTCCGCGGCATTCTACGAGAAGGCGCTCGGCTTCCGGCTGACGGACCGCTCCGCAGCGATGGCCTTCGTCCGCTGCAACAGCGACCACCATGCCGTCGTGATCGCCAGCGCCAAGGTCAACGGCCTGAACCACGTCGCCTTCCTGATGCCGACCTGGGAAGGGGTGATGCGCGGCGCCGGGCGGATGATCGATGCCGGCTACCCGATCGCCTGGGGTGTCGGACGCCACGGCCCCGGCGACAACGTGTTCGCCTACTTCATCGATCCCGTGGGCACCGTCATCGAATACACCGCCGAGGTGCTGCAGGTCGACGACAGCTATATCGTGCGCGGTCCCGATCACTGGGTCTGGCCGCCCGGACGCACCGACCAATGGGGTATCGCGCCGCCCAAGGCCGATCACGTGAAAGCCGCGCAGCTCGCGGTCCGTTACGCCTGACCGATCACAGGGCATCTTTCAGAAGCAGGTCACGAGATCCATGTCCGGTACATCCGACACAAATCATTTCGAGGTCGTGGTCATCGGCTTCGGTCCGACCGGCGCGGTCGCGGCCGGCCTGCTCGGGGCGCATGGCATCGCGACGCTGGCCATCGACCGTGCGCGCGAGATCTACGACAAGCCGCGCGCGATCGCGCTCGACCACGAGATCATGCGGCTGTTCGACAATCTCGGGATCGCAGACCAGGTCAGCCGCTACGTCGCCCCATTTCCCGCCTCCGAGCATTTCGGTGCCAAAGGACAGCTGATCCGCCGGATCGACATGGTGAGCGAGCCCTACCCGCTCGGCTACACGCCGAGCATGGTGTTCACGCAGCCGCCGGTGGAACAGGTGCTGCGCGACCATGTCCGCACCTATCCGTCCGTCACGGTCGAGCTCGGCACGACGCTGCTCGACCTCCGGCAGGATGCCATGACGGTGACCCTCGTCGTCGCGGGCGAGGACGGCAGCACGCGGGAAGTCAGCGCCGACTATGTCATCGCCTGCGACGGCGCTTCGAGCACCGTCCGTCAACGGCTCGGCATCGCCTTCGACGATCTCGACTTCGACGAGCCCTGGCTCGTAGTCGACCTCCTCGTCAATGAGACCAGCGCGACCGAACTGCCCGCCACCGCAGCGCAGTTCTGCAGTCCCGCGCGTCCGACCACCTACATCATCGGCCCGGGCAACCATCGCCGCTTCGAGATCATGCTGCGGCCGTCGGAAGATCCGCGCGCGATGGAAGAGCCGCAGCAGGTGTGGCGGCTGCTTGCCCCCTGGCTCACGCCGGACGATGGCAGGCTGTGGCGCGCGGCGAGCTACCGCTTCCACGCGCTCGTGGCGAGCCGCTGGCGGTGCGGGCGCGTTTTCCTCGCCGGTGACGCCGCCCATCAGCAGCCGCCTTTCATCGGCCAGGGCATGTGCCAGGGGCTGCGCGATGCCGGCAATCTCACCTGGAAACTCGCGCGGGTGTTGCGGGGGCAATCCAGCGCGCCACTGCTCGATAGCTATGAAGTCGAGCGCAGCACACACGTCCGGGAGCTCACCACCCGCATCAAGGCGATCGGCCGCGTGATCTGCGAGCAGGACCCGGAAGCGGCCGCAGCCCGCGATGCGCGCATCCTCGCTGAAGGCGGCGGCGCACCGCGGACCATCACCCGCCAGGAGATCGTGCCGCCGCTCACACAGGGCCTGCTCACCACCAGGCCGAGCGACGCCAACGGCACGCTGTTTCCGCAGCCGTGGATTCTGCGCGGCGGCGAACGCGTGCTGCTCGACACAATCGCCGGCACGGGATGGCGGCTCATCCTCGACGGAAATAGCCCGCGCACGTCGGGCGTGATCGGCGCCGGACTCAGCGTGATCCGTATCGGCGGCGACGGCTGGCACGAGGAAAGCGGGGTGGTCGCGGCTTGGTTCGCACGGCACGGCTGCCGCGCCGCGCTGGTGCGGCCCGACCACTACGTCTACGGCGTCGCCCGCGACGAGACAGAGCTCGCGGCGCTGCTGTCGGAACTGAATGAACGACTGCAATAACGACAACAACAACATTCACGGGGAAAACGCCATGCCAACTTCATCGGCAACTTCATCGGCCGAGACGAGCAGGACGATCGGAGCCCGCGCCATCGCGGTCCTGATCATGCTGTTCCTGTTCCAGACGCTCAACTTCTTCGACAAGCTGGTGTTCGGCCTGTCGGCCGTGCCGATGATGAAGGAGCTGGCGCTCAGCCCGAAGGATTTCGGACTGATCGGCAGCAGCTTCTTCCTGTTGTTCTCGCTGTCAGGCATGGCGGTCGGCATGTTCGTGGTCGGCCGCTTTCCGGTGAAATGGCTGCTGCTCATCATGGCGGGCATCTGGTCGGCGACGCAGATCCCGATCTTCTTCTCCAGCTCGGTCGCGGTGCTCGTCATCTGTCGCATCATCCTTGGCGCCGGCGAAGGACCCGGCCTGCCGACCGCGCTTCACGCCTGCTACAACTGGTTTCCGGCCGACAAGCGCAGCGTGCCGAGCGCAGTCGTGCTGCAGGGCATCAGTGTCGGACTTCTCGCCGGCGGCCCGATCCTGACTTACATCATCCTCAACTATGGCTGGCGCAGCGGCTTTCTGTTCTGCGGTCTACTCGGCATCGCCTGGATGTTCGGCTGGTTCATGATCGGCGGCGAAGGCCCCTATTCTGCGGCGCATGCGTCCGACGGCGCGGCAGCGAAGGAGAACACGCTTCCGGCGCGGGTGCTGTGGGGCGATCCCACTGTGATCGGCGTCATCATCATGTCGACCGCATCCTATTGGATCGTCGGCATGTCCGCGACCTGGCTGCCGCCCTATCTTCAGCTCGGGCTCGGCTACAAGCAGGTCGATGTCGGTTGGATCATCTCCGGCATCTACCTGTTCCAGTCGCCACTGCTGCTCGGCGGCTCCTGGCTGACGCAATTTCTGCAGCGCCGAGGTTTCAGCCTGCGCGCCTGCCTCGGCCACGCCTCGGGTCTTGCTCTGCTCGCCGCCGGCGGCGCGCTGCTGCTCAGCATCGTGACCTCAGGCCCGCTGCAGCTCGCCTGCGTTGCAATCGCCTTCGCGGCACCGAGCCTCACCACGATCTTCGGGCCTGTCGCGCTCGGAGCCGTCGCTCCAGCGGCCCAGCGCGGCCGTCTGATCGTCGTGATCTATTCCGGTAACGCAGCGTCCGCGCTGATCTCCAACGCACTGACCGGATGGATCGTCGGAGAAGCCGGCGCCAATGCCCCGCTGGGCTATGCCCACGCGATGACGTTTACGGCCGGCGTGCTGATCGCCGGCGCCATCGCAGCCTTCGCCATGATCTTCCCGGAGCGCACTATCGCGCGCTTCGCGAAGTCCGCGCAAGAACCGGCCTCCGCCTCCGCGGTGCCGGCGATATCGACCTGACCAGCGCTTCCCGCTCGAGGACATCAGATGAAATTTGCAAGCTTCACGATCGACAACACCGCGTCCTGGGGACTGGTCGACGGCAACGATATCGCCGATCTCGGCGCCGTCCTGCGCGACCGCTTCCCCGACCTCAAATCGGCGATCGCGGCCGATGCACTGACCGAGGCGGCCGCTGCCGCGACCGGAGCGCCGCGGCATCCGCTCGCCAAGATCAGCTTTCTGCCCGTCATTCCCAATCCCGACAAGATCCTCTGCATCGGGCTCAACTACGAGACGCACCGCAAGGAGACAGGCCGCTCCGAGGTCGAGAACCCGACGGTGTTCGGGCGGTTTGCCAACAGCCAGACCGGACACCTCACGAACATCATCCGTCCGCGCGTCTCCACGGACCTCGACTTCGAGGGCGAGCTCGCGATCGTGATCGGCAAGCCCGGCCGCTACATTCCGCGCAGCGAGGCCTGGCAGCACATCGCGGGCTATGCCTGTTACAATGAAGGCAGCGTGCGCGACTTCCAGCGCCACACCCATCAATTCACGCCGGGCAAGAATTTTCCAGCGACCGGAGCTTTCGGTCCGTGGCTCGTGACATCAGACGAAATCGATGATCTCGGTCCACTCAGGCTGCAGACGCGGCTCAACGGCGAGATCGTGCAGGAAGCGACGATCAGCCAGATGATCTTCGATATCCCGCGCCAGATCGAATACTGCTCATCCTTCACACGGCTCGAACCCGGCGACGTGATCGCGACCGGCACGCCGGGCGGCGTGGGTTCGCGCCGCACGCCACCGCTCTGGATGAAGCCCGGCGACGTCGTCGAGGTCGACATCGACCGGATCGGGCTATTGTGCAACGGCATCGCGGACGAGCAGGTCTAACGGCTGCCTTCAACGAGACCTCAGCGGCGCAAGCAACCGCTCGCGCCGCTTAAGGCCTGCCTCAATGCGCCATCGCCGGTCCGCCGCCGAGCTTGACCTTGCGCAAGGCGAGCGCCAGCGGGATCGCCGCAAGCGAGATCAGCATCAGCGTCCAGTAGACATCGATATAGGCAAGCAGCGAGGCCTGTGCCTGCACCGTCTGCCCGATCCAGGCGATCGCCTGCTGTTGCGCCTGCAACAGCGAGCTGCCATGGGCGCTGAAATAATTGGTCACCTGATGCAGCGTGTCCTGATAGGCGGGGTTCGAGGGAATGGCCGTCTCGACCAGCCGGCTCTGGTGGAACTGCTCGCGATGGGCAAGCACATTGGCGGCAAGCGAGACGCCGATCGAGCCGCCGGTGTTGCGGGCCGCGTTGATCAAGGCGGAGGCCTGGTCGGTCTTGTCGGGTGGAATGCCGTTGTAGGAGGCGGCGGTGATCGAGAGGAAGATCAGCGGCAGGCCGACGCCGAGCAGCATGCGTGACTCCGCGAAGAACCAGAAGCCGACATTGGCGTAGAGCCGCGTCAGATCGAACATCGCGAGCGCCACCACCGTCGCCCCCGCCATGATCATGTATTTCGGCTGCACGCGTCCAGACAGCCGGCCGACCACGAACATCATCAGCATGGTGACGAGGCCGCCGGGCGACAGCACGAGGCCAGCCCAGGTCGCGGTGTAACCGAAATCCTGCTGCACCATCTGCGGCAGCATCTGCGTGGTTCCGAGCAGGATCGCGCCGGTCGCCAGCATCACCAGGAAGCTCGCACCGAACTGGCGCGTGCCCACCATCCGCACGTAGATCATCGGGTTCTTGCGGCTCATTTCCCATGGGATCATCAGCACGAAGGCTACAGTGCAGATCGCGGCCGTGATCACGATGAAGCGGGAGTCGAACCAGTCGTCCTCCAGGCCGCGGTCCAGCATCAGCTCGAGCGAGCCCAGGAACGTGGCCACCAGAATGAAGCCTATCAGGTCGAAGCGGTGTCCCTGCGCGAGCAGCTTCTGCCGCTCCGCCACGGTGGAGGCCGGCTCGTGCAGAATCAGCCCGATCAGGAGCATCGCCATCAGGCCGACCGGACCATTGATCAGGAAGCACCAGTGCCAGGAGAAGTTGTCGGAGAGATAGCCGCCCAGCGTCGGCCCGACCACCGGGGCGACCACGACGGCGACGCCGAACAGTGCAAAGGCCTGGCCGCGCTTGGCCGGTGGAAAGGAGTCGGCCAGGATCGATTGCGAGACCGGCACCATGCCGCCGCCGCCGAGCCCCTGCAGGATGCGGAAGAACAGCAGCGACTCCAGATTCCAGGCAAAGCCGCACAGCACCGAGCTCAAGGTGAACAGGCCGAGGCACATCAGGAAGAAGGTCTTGCGGCCGAACCGCCTGGCCAGGAAGCTGGAGGCGGTGAGGATGATCGCGTTGGAGACCAGATAGGTCGTCACCACCCAGGAGGATTCATCCTGGCTCACGCCCATGCCGCCGGCGATATAGGGCAGCGCGACATTGGCGATGGTGGTGTCGAGCACCTCCATGAAGGTCGCAAGCGCGACCAGCACCGCAATCAGCCACGGATTCGTGGCTGGCTGCGGTGCGGCTGTGATGGCGGGTGCGTTGCTCATAGCGCAGCCCTCAGGCGCTCATAGAGGGAAGGGTTCGGATCGATCCGCACCGTCGGCACCACCGACATGCCCGGGCCGAGCGCGACATCCGCAGGCGGATCGTCCATCACGATCTTGACCGGCACACGCTGCACGATCTTCACGTAGTTGCCGGTGGCATTCTGCGCCGGCAGCAGCGAGAAGGCGGTGCCCGAGCCGGGCTGGACGCTGGCGACATGGCCGCGGATCTCGCGCTCAGGATAGGCGTCGATCTGCAGGGTCACGGGCCGCCCGGGCCGCATGTGATCGAGCTGGGTTTCCTTGAAGTTCGCGGCGACCCAGACCTCGTCAGGGACGAACATGGTCAGCGCGGTGCCTTGGGCTGCGAACTGGCCCTCCGCTCCGCTCAGGTTGACGATGCGGCCGGGCTGCGCCGCGGTCACCGTCGTGTAGGACAGATTGAGCTTGGCCTGGTCGCGCTGCGCCTCGGCTTGCGCGAGATTGGCATCGGCGCTTTCGCGCTGGGCCTTGAGCGATTCGAGCTGGCGCTGCGCGACCTGGAGATTGGCCTGGGCGCTGGCCAGCGCCGCGCGCTGCTGGCGCAGCTGCGAATTATACTGCTGCTCGCTCTGGACGGTGCCCGAGCCGGTGCGCGCCAGGTCCTGGTAGCGCTGCGCCTGCTGCTCGGCGAAAGTGAGACCGGCCTGCGCCTGCTCGACCTGCGCCTGTCCGGCCGTGATCTGCGCCTGCTGCACGTCGATCTGGGCGTCGATGTTGCGGATCGCTGCCTGCCCTGCCTTCACCTGGGCCTCGGCCTGCGCCAGCGCGATTTTGTAGTCGCGATCATCGATCCGCGCGATCACGTCGCCGGCGTTGACATGCTGGTTGTCAGTGACGGGAACCGCGGTGATGTAGCCGGAGACTTTCGGCGCGATCGAGAATTGCCGGGCCGCAATGAAGGCGTCGTCGGTGGTCTCGAAATGCCCCGCCGCGTCATAATAGAGGTAACCTGCCGTGCTGGCCGCCAGCAGCAGGACGAGGCCGAGCGCGGAGCCGAGCGGATGCCGCCGGAACAGGCCGCGGCGCGGCTTCTCCGTCCCGGCGTTTTGCTGATCGGCGGACGGAGCTTCAGGCTGTTCCGGATGCGGTGCGCGCGCCTGCTCCGCCGTCGCCTCGTCGGCGGTGCGATCGCCGCGCCATTGGTGCAGCGCCCGCTCGCGTGCCGAGACGTTTTGATCCGCCCCGCCCCGGAACGACGGGTCGCCGTCCGACACCTTTGTAGTCGTGGATGCTTGATTGGCCATGGCCTGCACCTCTTCAAAAATAGAACGATACTGTTTCGTTCCAAACATAGGAAGGCGCCGTTTGCGACGCAATGGCATCTGGGAGAGGCAGGGCCTAAACTTTTTGTCATCAAGCGGGAGGCAATGAAGACAGGCCGCGAGCGAGCGAATACGCGCCGAGCGACGCGCCTCTCCACGGCGGCTGGCACCCAAACAATGGTCGGCGGTTTACGTTCAGGACCGGCTGCTTCGGTGCCTTCCCGACCAGGTCGTCTAAGCCTTGCGCGCCAGCCGGCCTCGCGCCGGCCGGTTGCATTCCCCTTGCGGGGAACGCGCCGCGTCAGAACATGCCGTTCTGATTGGCCGACTGCTCCGGAATCGGCTGCACCGAATCCCAGTGCTCTTCGATCTTACCGTCCTTCAAACGGAAGATGTCGACGATCGCATTGCCGCGGGTCCCGGGCTCGCGAATGGCGTGAACACGCAGGATGACGAAATCGCCGTCGACCAGCACCTTGGTGATCTCGCTGTGGGATTGCGGATACTTCGCCTTCAGGAACTCGATGAATTTGCAGAATCCCTCCGGGCCGTCCTCGGCGTTCGGATTGTGCTGAATGTAGGTGCCGAGATATTTCGAGGCCGCGGCAAAATCCTTGCGGTTGAGGCCCTGCTCGTAGAAGTCGAGCACAACAGCCTTGTTGCGCTCCTCCTCCGGGGAGTAGGCGCGCTGGGCCATCGCCGGGGCAGACAACGCCGCGACGATCGCGCCTGCCATCGGGATCAGGGAGCACCGCATCGCGTGACGTCTTTCTCTGCTGGAGGGAGATGGCCGATTGGTCTGGGTGGGCGACATGCCATGGATCTGTCCGCCTGTCACGAGCGGGACATCAATAGAACCGATGGAAATGGTGCACCGGTCCGTGCCCGTGCCCGACGGTAAAGCGATCCGCGGCGGCAATCGCGGCGTTGATGAAGGTCTTCGCGTTGCGCACGGCCGTGACGAGATCTTCGCCCTTCGCAAGCCCTGCTGCGATCGCCGAGGACAGCGAGCAGCCGGTGCCATGGGTGTTCCTGGTCGCCAGGCGCGGCGCCGTCAGCGCCACGCTCCCTTGCGCCGTGACGAGATGATCGGTGCTCTCAGGCCCCTGCCCGTGGCCACCCTTGATCAAGACGGCCGGGCAGCCGAGCGCAAGCAGGCGCCGGCCCTGGGCCTCGATCGCGGCGGCGTCGGCGGCGACGGCCTCGTCCAGCAGCGCGGCCGCTTCAGGCAGGTTCGGCGTGATCAACGTGGCTTGCGGGATCAGTAGCCCGCGCAGCGCGGCGATGGCGTCCTCGGGAAGCAGCCGGTCGCCCGAGGTCGCAACCATGACCGGATCGAGCACGACATGGGCCGGCCGCCAGCGCGTGAGGCTGGCGGCGATGGCCTCGACGATGCCCGCCTGGGCCACCATCCCGATCTTGACCGCCTTGACGGCGAGGTCCTCGAATACGGCATCGATCTGCGCCGTGACGAATTCCGGCGGCACCGGATGGACACCGCTCACGCCGCGCGTGTTCTGGGCGGTCAGCGCCGTCAGCGCCGACGCGCCGTAGACGCCAAGCGCGGCAAAGGTCTTCAGGTCGGCCTGGATGCCGGCGCCGCCTGAGGAATCCGAGCCGGCGATGGTGAGCGCAACGGGCGTGGTCATGGCCCGTCCTAGCCGCGCCGCCAAGCCGCGGCAAGCACCGACATGGCAGGAAATGCGCCTCGACTCCCCCGGAAAAGGCTATATTGAGGTCCGGAAAGCCCTTCGGAGACAGCCCGCGATGGTTCCCTTCTTCGTCCAGATCAAGTGCAAGCTCGGCCAGTCCTACACGGTTGCCAACGCGCTAGCCGAAGCCGAGATCGCCTCCGAGATCTATTCGACGGCTGGTGACTACGACCTGCTGGTGAAGTTCTATGTCGATAAGGACACCGACATCGGCCACTTCATCAACGAGAAGGTTCAGGTGCTGCCGGGTATCCAGGACACCCACACGATCATCACCTTCAAGGCGTTCGGCGCCAGCTAGTGGCTGTGAATTTAAGGTCCCGATCAGTCTGTCCGCGCCCTATTCATCGAATCCAGAAAAAAGCGCCCGCCGTTTCCGGCGGGCGCGTCGTCATGAAAAGGCGTTGACTGGGACTTGGTGCTAAAAAAACCGAACCGACACTCCCTCGTGCCCCCGGCCGGGTCGCTTCACGCTGAGCCTGACGGCCGCCGAAGGACCCGACCTTTTTCTCGGCAACTTGGTATGGGGCCTTTAGGCGGCGATGAGCGTGGCAGCAAGCCGATTGCGGATGTCGGCACAGCCGATCAAGAGATTGAGACGAAAGCGCAAATGGGCTAGCGCTGCAAAGGCAGGACACGCATCCCATCTGGGGAAAAAGTTGTCGGTCGTCGGCACCTCGTTGTTCGGTCTCTCGTGGGGTCCGGTCGGAAATCCGCGCGATAGACTGGGCCTGTGAAACGGAGCCGATGGCTGAACGAGTACAATAGCGGGGCGTTGTGGAGACTGAGATCAAGGCGGTGTCGTCCCTGGTGCCGAGCTTCGGCTTTTCAGCCGACCGGATGCGACCGGACGAGAACATCGCGGCCTGGCGCGCAGCCGTCTCGACCTTTTTCGATGTCGATGAACTGGCTGCAGGCGAGCCCGGCCCGTTTCAGGCCGAGGTCCGCTCTTACGCGATGGGCTCGGTTCTGTTCGGTCTGGCGCGGGCGAGCGGTCAGCATTTCCGTCGCGATACGCGTACCATCGCCCGCAGCGGCGTCGACCATGTCATCATCCAGAGCTATGTCAGCGGCGGTTATCATGGCACGGCCGGTGCCCGCCCGATCCGAGTTACGGCCGGCGACATCTGCGTGCTCGACCTGGCCCAGACGCTGGAGACGTGGGCGAGCCCGTTCGAAAACCTCACGCTGGTGGTGCCGCGCCCGATGCTTGATGCGCGCCTGCTCCAGACCCAGCACCTCCACGGCCTCGTGCTGGCCGGCGACAGCGCGCTGACGGCGCTGCTCGCAAGACATCTCAATGCCCTGCTCGACTACGCGCCGCAGATGAGCTTCGAGCAGTGTCAGGCCGTCGTCGAAGGCACCATTTCGCTGGTCTCGGCCTGCATCAGGGGTGAGATCGAGCGCCGGGACGCCGAGAGCATCACGCCTGCGGAATCGTCCTTGTTTCGCATCCGGCAGTATATCGAGGCACAGCTTTCGAGCGCCGATCTGACTGCCGACTCGGTCGCGACGCATTTTGGCCTGTCGCGCACGTCGCTCTATCGCCTGTTCGCGCCGCTTGGCGGCGTCGCCGACTACATCCGCAGCCGCCGCCTGCATCACGCCTTCTTCGATCTGGCCGGATCGCGCACCACCCGGATCAGCGAAGTGGCGCGGCGCTGGCAGCTTGGCACGGACGCGCATTTCGCACGCTCGTTCAAGGCCGCTTATGGGATCTCGCCGCGCGTTGCGCGCGAGGCTGCCGGGCTCGGCTCACAACAGCATGAATCCGACGCCGACGCAGGGCTGTCGACCCTCACGCGCTGGATGCGCGGGATAGCACCGCCGCGCGCGGAATGAGCGTCACCACCGATCCGGCGCCGAACGCCTCGGCGGTCGCGTCCACATCCTGCTGCGGCTCCGTGGCCGAAAAATCGTCGGCCGACTGCACGAACTGCAGGTGATCCTCGAGCTGGCTGATCGGCATCGGACGTCCGAGCAGATAGCCTTGCGCGAAATTGACGCCGAGCGAGCGCAGATGGGCGAGTTGCTCCTCGGTTTCCACGCCTTCGGCGGTGATCTGCATGCCGAGCCCGCGTGCCAGGGTCACGACCGAGGAGATCACAGCGACGCTTTCGTCACGCTCGCTGAGCTTTGCGACGAAGGATTTGTCGATCTTGATCTTGTTGAACGGGAACGCCGTCAGAGAGCGTAGCGACGAATAGCCGGTGCCGAAATCGTCGAGCGCGAGCGAAATTCCGATGCCCTTGAGCTTGTCGATGAAGCTCTCGTTCTCGGCCGCGCGCTCCAGCAGCACCGATTCGGTGATCTCGATCTCGAGCCGCCCGGGCGCGAGCCCGGTGCGCGACAGCGCCGACTGGATCACGTCGAACAGCTCGGCCTGCTTGAACTGCACCGGCGAAAGATTGACCGCGACCTTGACGTCGTCGGGCCACGACGTCGCATCGTCACAGGCGCGGCCGATGATCCACTCGCCGAGCGGCACGATCAATCCGGTCGCTTCCGCGAGCGGGATGAACTGGTCGGGCGGCACCAGCCCCTTGACCGGATGGCGCCAGCGAACCAGCGCCTCGACGCCGCACCGCTCGCGCGTCACGACATCATAGAACGGCTGATAGTGCACTTCGAACTGACACTGGGCGATGGCGTCGCGCAGGTCACCTTCGAGCGTATTGCGCGCTTCGAGCTCGGCGGACATCACGTCGTCATAGACGGTGTAACAGCTGCGGCCGGCCGACTTCGAGCGATAGAGCGCAAGGTCGGCTTTCCTGAGCAGATCTTCCTGGTCGCTGCCGTGCTCGGGCGCAAGCGCGATGCCGATGCTGGTGCCGATCTCGACCCGCTGTCCGGCCAGCTGGAATGGCTTCGCGATCAGTTTGGTGATGCGTTGCGCAAGGTCGGCAGCAGCCTCGCGCTGGTCGGGACAGCCGGCCTGGATCAGCGCGAATTCGTCGCCGCCAAGCCGCGCCAGCACGTCCTCTGCGCGCAATTGAGATTTCAGCCGCTTGGCAACTTGCACGAGCAGCGCGTCTCCGGCGCCGTGCCCGAGCGAATCGTTGACGTTCTTGAATCGATCAAGGTCGCACAGGAACACCGTAAAGCGCCCGTCGCTCTCGCCGTTGAAGCGCTCCACCTGCTCAAGGAAGAACGCGCGGTTGGCGAGGCCGGTCAACGCGTCCGTCTGCGCCAATTCCAGCACACGACGATTGGCAAGCGACAGCTGCAACGCATTGCGGCTGGAAAGCGCGAGATAGACCGCAAGAAAGATCGTGGTGGCGATGCCGGCGGCATAAAGCGCAAGCGCGCGGTTATGCGTCGCGATCAACCCGCCATTGCCCGCGGGTGCCGCCTGAAACACCCAATCGGAATCGCCGATGCGCAATGTGGTCGACCAGATATTGGTGTCATCCGGCCAGCGCAGCGGATCTACGCCCAGCGATTCCAGGCCCTTCTCGGGCGGAAGCAAGTTGATGGCCAGCGCCGGGCTGTTCGGATTGTTGGCACGGATCGACTGCAACAGGAGGGGCAGCTCAAACAGACCCACGATGAAGCCGGTCAGATTGCGCCTGCGGTCGGCGACGGTCGTGCGTGAGGTGCCCTTGACGTAGATCGGAACGGCAACCATGACCGCGTTGGACCGGACGAGCTGCTGCTCCTCGAACAGGCGCGTGCGCAGCGCCATGATCATGTCGTAGTCGCGCGACTGCTCCAGCACGGCACGACGGTCGGGAAAGCTCCAATAATCGAGTCCGTAGACGATCGACGTCTTCGGCTCGGTCGAAAAATACACCGGAAAGTATTCATCGCTCTCCGGCGCAACCGTGCCGTCAGGATAGGACTTGATGCGATAGGCGGGAACGCCGTCGGTAATGGCCGCGGCCTCGTATTCACCACGCTCCTTGCGATTGATCCGGGGCAGCCAGGCGATCCGCGTGACGCCCGGATGGGCTTCGAACAGCCGGGCGCTGAAGGTCTGGTACTCGCTGCGGGTGATGTCGTCGTTTGCGGTCTCGAAGCGGGTGCGCAGCGCCGTCAATCGGCTGACATATTCGTTGACGCCGTTTTGGATCAGGATCGCCTGCGCCTCTGCGACACCTTCGAACTCAGCACGCGCAAGCCGGTTTTCCCACCGGCCGACCGCGACGGTGCCCACCAGCGACAGCACTGTGCCGAGACAGGCGGCAATCAGGGCAGGACGATAGAGACGGTATTTAGATGAGGCGCGCAAGGGCTCACGCGCTCCGCCAGCACGCACATCGCCGGGCTCTTTCGGCGTCGCTCCGCTGCGCTCTTCCAACTGCAAATCCTGATCCCCGCCCACGCACCGCTGTTACGGCTAACATGAGCCATGGGACACGCCACGAAGTTAAAGACGGTCAAAGAAAGTCCTCTAGTCCGCAGCGCAACAGAGGGCTTGGTTAACGAGCGACTTTCGGGCGCACAAAAAAACGTCCCCTTCCTGACCCTGCCGTCTTAGCGAGGTCTTCACTCCGCCGATCTATGGTCGATGAGGACCATGCTGCAACTGACAAGACGATCGCAATGAGGCTCTCGAGGGTGCGAACTTTTCTGCGTCTTGCTTTCCTCGCCTGCGGACTGCTCGCTGGCGCGGCGGAAGCGGACGAACTTGGCGTGACCAATGACACGATCCTGTTCGGCCAGGTCGCGGCCCTCGAAGGTCCGTCCGCCGCGATCGGACAGGCGGAGCGGCTGGGCCTGCGGGCTGCCTTCACCGAGATCAACTCCAAGGGCGGCGTGCACGGCCGCAAGCTGAGGCTGGTCAGCCGCAACGACGGCTATGATCCCGACCGCTCGGTGGTCGAAACCGTCAAGTTGATCTATGAGGACAAAGTGTTCGCATTGATCGGCGCGGTCGGCACGCCGACCGCGATCGCGACGGTGCCGATCGCTGCATCCAACGACGTGCCGTACATCGGTCCGGTGTCCGGCGCCGACTTTCTGCGCGACCCGCAGTTTCAGAACGTCGTCAACATCCGGCCGAGTCACGGCGCGGAGGCCGAAGTCTGGATCAAGCACCTGACCGAGGAGCTGCATCTGACACGGATCGGCATCTTCTACGAGGACGACAATTTCGGCCGCGATCTGCTGACCGGTGTCAAGGCGTCGCTGGACCGACGCGGGCTCGAGCTTGCTGCCGAAGGCACCTTCGAGCGCAACACCCGCGTCGTCAGCGCGGCATTCAAGGTCATCAGGCGCGCCGAACCGGAAGCGGTGATCCTGGTCGGCACCTACGGCCCATGCGCCGAGTTCATCAAGATGGCGCATCGCAGCGGGTTCACTCCGACCTTCGTTGCGGCCTCGTTCGCGGGTGCCAATGCACTTGCCAAAGAGCTCGGTCCCGAAGGCCGCGGCGTGATCGTATCTGACGTCGTGCCGTTCCCGTGGGACACGCAGCAGAAGCTGGTGGCGGATTATCAAACCGCCCAGAAGGCGCTCGACCCGGGGCAGGCCCCCGATTTCATCGCGCTCGAAGGCTACCTGACCGGCCGACTGGTCGCACAGGCGCTGGAGATGGCCGGCCCAAATCCGACCCGAGCAGACTTGCTGCGGGTGATCAATGAAGCCGGCCAGTTCGACATCGGCGGCACCACCGTCGCGTTCGGCACGGCGCTTCGGTCCAATCCGCCCCACGTCTCGCTCGCCGTGATTCAGAGTGACGGCAGCTTCAAGCCACTCGACGGATTCTGACATAGCCGTTTCTGGAATAGCCCTGGCGCTGGATGGTGCTCATCAACCAGCGCGGTTCGAAGGCGTTCAACCTGCCGGCTTCGGCGGCTTCGGTGGGCCCTCGACCGGAGCCAGTGATTTCAGATAGACCGCCATCGCCGTGCGATCGTCTGCGCTCAACTGCGAGGTGTTGCGGATCACGCGCGTCATCGCACCCCCGACGCTGTCGCCGTCCGGCAGCTGACCGCTCTCGAGGAAATAGCCAAAATCGCTCTCGCTCCAATCAGCCAGACCCTTCTGGGTGATGTTCGGCACCCAGCCGTGTCCTTCCGGGTCCGGGCCGCCGGCAAAACGCTGCGCCTTGATGATGCCGCCCAGCAGATTGCGCGGGCTATGACATTCGGCGCAATGGCCGAGCGAATTCACGAGGTAAGCACCGCGATTCCATTGCGCCGAGCGCTGTTGATCTGGCGTGAACGGCTTATCGTCGAAGAACAGCAGCTTCCAGATGCCGAGCGTCCGGCGGATGTTGAACGGGAACGGAAGATCGTGATCGCGCGATGCCCCGGAGACCGCGGGTAACGTCTTCATGTAGGCGAAGAGATCGCGGATGTCCTCCAGCCTGGCATGCGCGTAGGACGTGTAGGGAAATGCCGGATAATAGTGACTGCCGCCCGGCGAGGTGCCTCTGAGCACAGCATTGACGAAATCGCTCTCGCTCCAGCGTCCGATTCCGTCAGTTGGATCCTGCGAGATGTTGGGCGCATAGAAGGTGCCAAACGGTGATGCGAGCGGCAGGCCACCGCCCAGCTTCAACCGGTCCGGCTGGTTCGGCACTGCATGGCACGACGTGCAGCCGCCGGCGTTGAACACCTCCTCACCATTGGCGAGATCGGGCGTACGCGCAGCCAAGGCCAGCGAAATGGTGGACGGCATCGTCAGCCACCAGAAGATGGCAAGGCCGGCCATGCCGATCACAATGAGAGCAATGAGAAGACGTCTGAGCATCGCTGGTCTGTTGTCACTTGGATCGGCAGCGTAGCCGCGAAATGATATCGGGGCGGCTCCATGCCGCCCCGATAAACATAGCTGACGGGCCAATGCAACGCGTTGGCCCGTCTTGGACGTTGTGGATCAGCTGTTCTTGACGCGGAAGGTCTCGTGGCAGCCGCCGCATTCCTTGCCGATCGCGGGCGCGACGACCTTCAGGCTGTCGAGATCCTTGATCTTGGACTTGGCGTCGGCGACGATCTTGGCAAAGCTGTCGATCTTGGCCTTGAAGCCGGCCTTGTCTTCCCAGACCTTGGGCGAAGGGCCATAGTCGCCCTCGAACTTCGCGCTCTTCAGGCTGTCCGGAAACATGGTCGGCAGCTTCTTGGCGGTGTCATCGAGCTGCGCAAGAGCGGCGTTGACCGCGGTCTGGTCATACGGCTTCTCGCCCTTGACCATCGCGATCATAACGCCACCCAGATTCTTCGCGTTGGCCTTCATGGTGTCCTGGTCCTGCTTGACCAGATCATGCTGCGCCATCACCGCGCCGACCCCGAGCAACAACGCCCCGACGGCCACGACAGTCCGCTTCATCAATTCGCTCCATTCTTGTCGCATTCTCGCCCAGCCCACCTGAGCGAGACAATCTTTCGTCGAACCCCAGCGCCGGCGGCTTATTCCGGAATTGAGGCGGATGTCGGGGGAGCTCTAACTACAGACTGTGACGCCGGTGTTGCTCGCGAATGGCGATCCAGATCCGCTCGGGGGTGGCCGGCATATCGACATGGTCGATCTTGTATTCGCGCCAGAGCGCATCGATGATCGCATTGACGACTGCCGGACATGAGCCGATCGCGCCGGCCTCGCCCGCGCCCTTGACCCCCATCGGATTGGTCTTGCAGGGTACGTTGTGGGTCTCGAACACGAAGCGCGGCGCATCCGCAGCGCGCGGCAGCGCGTAGTCCATGTAGCTGCCGGTCACCAGCTGCGCATCGGAGGCGCTGTAGACCACCTGCTCCATCAGCGCCTGCCCGATGCCCTGCACCGCGCCGCCATGCACCTGGCCTGCCAGGAGCAGCGGGTTGAGCGTGACGCCGAAATCGTCGACGATCACGTAGTTGATGACCTTGATGATCCCGGTCGCAGGATCGACCTCGACCTCCGCCACATGCGTGCCGTTCGGATAGGTGCCGTCTGCGCTCGCGAAGGTTGCGCTGCCGTCGAGCTTGGCCGGATCGACACCGGGGCGCTTGGCGAGATCGGCAAAGCTGATGGCGCGATCGGTGCCGGCGACGCGGATGCGCCCCTCTGAGATCTCGAGATCGCCGATGCCGGCCTCGAGCGCTTCGGCGGCAACCTGCTTCAGCTTGTCGCCGAGCTCATGGGTGGCGCGCTGCACGCTGACGCCACCTGAGGGGATCGATGCCGAGCCGCCGGTGCCAAGACCCGTCGCGATCTCATCGGTGTCGCCCTGATGGATGTGCACGCGCTCCGGCGGCAGCCCGAACTGCTCGGCCACGATCTGCGCATAGGCGGTCTGATGGCCCTGCCCACTCGACTGGGTGCCGATCAGGATGGTGACGTCGCCAGTGGGATCGAGCCGCACCTTGGCGGTCTCCTCGCCCATGGTGCCGCAGACCTCGACATAGCTCGCAAGCCCGATACCGCGGATCAGGCCGAGCTTCTTGGCGGCCTTGGCACGCTTCGGAAATTCCTTCCAGTCCGCGATCTCCATCGCGCGCTTCAGATGCGCGGCGAAGTCGCCGGAATCATAGACCTTGCCGGTTGCGGTCTTGTAGGGCAGCGCGCGCGGCGGAATGAAGTTCTTCTTGCGGATCGCGTCCACGCTCATGTCGAGCTTGCGGGCACAGGCATCGACCAGGCGCTCGATGACGTAGGCCGCCTCGGGGCGGCCGGCGCCGCGATACGCATCGACCGGCACCGTGTGGGTGAAGACCGTGCGGACGCGGCAATGGAAGGCCTGGATGTCGTAAAGTCCGGGCAGCATGCCGGCGCCGCCATGCGGGATGTAGGGCGCAAAGGTCGAGAGATAGGCGCCCATGTCGCCCATCAGGTCGACATCAAGCGCGAGAAACTTGCCGTCTTCGGCAAGCGCCATCTTCGCGGTCGTGACGTTGTCGCGACCCTGCGCATCGCCCATGAAGTGCTCGGCGCGGTCGGCAGCCCAGCGCACCGACTTGCGCAACCTGCGCGCGGCGACCGCAAGCAGCGCATATTCGCGGTAGGGAAACAGCTTCGTGCCGAAGCCGCCGCCGACGTCGGGACAGACCACCCGCATCTTCTCGACCGGAATCTTCAACACGTTCTGGCAGAGGATGTCGCGCAGGCGATGGCTGCCCTGGCTGCCGGCGGTGAGCGTCAAATGATCGCGCCTGACGTCGTATTCGCAGACCGCCGCGCGGGTCTCCATGAAGCTCGCCACCACGCGCGGATTGACGATTTTGATCTCGGCGACCGCATGCGCCTTGGCGAATGCCTGATCGACGGCGGCCTTGTCGCCGATCCCGACATCGAACAGCACGTTGCCCTTGTGCTCCGCCCAGACCTGCGGCGCGCCCGGTTTCACCGCGTTGGCAACGCCGGTGACCGCCGGCAAGTTGGTCCAGATGACCTCGATCGCCTCCATCGCATCGCGGGCGTGATCGAGCGTATCGGCCACCACGAACGCCACGGCATCGCCGACGTGACGCACCTCGTCCTTGGCAAGGATCGGGTATGGCGGCGCGGTGAAGGGGTCGGTCTCCAGATTGAACAGGCAGGGCAGCCTGCCGAGATCGGCGACATCCTCGGCCGTGAGAATCAGGGCCACGCCGGGCAACAGTCGCGCCTGGCCGACATTGACCGTGAAAGTTGCATGGGCATGCGGCGAGCGCAGCACCAACGCATGCAGGGCTGCCGATGGCGCGAGATCGTCGGTGTAGCGACCCTTGCCGCGGATGAGCGCGTCATCCTCTTTCCGGAGAACGCTCTGCCCGACGCCGAATTTGATTGGAGCTGCCATCTTGTTTCACGTCCCGCTTCGCTGTCGCACCATTTTGACGGTATAATGCAGCGGAAAGCCGGAGCAGGCAAAGGATTTAGCGCCGCACCAGCCCCCTGAGCCAGCGCGGGCCGAACAGGCCGAGAACCGCTGCAGCATAGATCACACCGCCGACCACGATCAGCACGGCCAGCACGGCCTCGTCGCGGAAGCCGCCGAGGCCTGCGAACTGCGCAGCAGCCAAACGTGCGGTGAGCCACAAGACAGCGGCCAGGATGCAGCCGGTGACGCCGAACTTGATCAGCGATCCGGTGAGGCGGCGGTCGAGATCGAGATAGCCTTGGCGCACCGCGAAGCCGAGCACCAGGAGCAGATTGATCCAGGCGCCGACCGCAGTGGCCAACGCCAGCCCGACCTGCGCCAGCGATCCCATCAGGAGCACCTTGAGCAGCATGTTGACGGCGAGACCGGTCAAGGATGCCTTGACCGGGGTAGCAGTGTCCTTGCGGGCATAGAAGGTGGAAACGGCACTGCGGATCAGCACGAAGGGAATGAGGCCGACCGCATAGGCTGCAAGCGTGGCGCCGGCCGCGGCAGCGTCGCCGCGGGTGAAGGCTCCCCGCGCGAACATCGCGCGGGTGATGACGTCGGGCACGGCGAGGAAGGCCGCGACAAACGGGACCGAGAACAGCAGCGTGAAGTCGAAGGCGCGGCGCTGGCTCTCCATGGCGCCCTCATGATCGTTCGCGGTCAGCCGCCGCGACATCTCCGGCAACAGCACGGTGCCGATGGCAATGCCGATGACGCCGATCGGCAGCTGGTTGAGCCGGTCGGCGTAATACAGCGCCGACAGCGCGCCAGCCGGCAGGAATGTCGCGATGATAGTGTCGGCGAACATCGCGACCTGCGTGCCCATCGAACCCAAGGTCGCGGGTCCAAGCGCGCGGAAGAAGGCGCGGATGTCCTCATCGAGCTTGAGCGGCGCAAAGCGCGGCAGGCCGCCATGCCGCGCCAGATCGCCGGCGAGCAGAAAATATTGCAGGAAGCCGGAGATCAGCACGCCCCACGCCGCGGCATGGCCGGCGGTCGGAAAGAATGCGACCAGCGCCAGGGTCGCCATCATCGCGAGATTGAGGAAGATGGAGGCCGCGGCCGCGCTCGCAAAACGCTGCATCACGTTGAGCATGCCGCCATAGAGCGTCACCAGCGTGATCAGCAGCAGATATGGGAACGTGATGCGCGTCAGCTCGATAGCGAGTTCGCGCTGCGCCGGATCTTCGGTGAAACCGGGCGCCAGAATTGTCATGGCCTGCGGCATGAACAGCCAGGCAACGATCAGCAGCACGACCTGCGAGGCGAACAGGAGCGTGAAGATGCGATCTGCAAACAGGCTGGCGGAGGCCTCCCCCTTCTCGCCATGCACATGGGCGTAGGCCGGCACGAACGCCGCGTTGAATGCGCCTTCGGCGAAGATCGCGCGAAAATGGTTCGGCAGGCGGAAGGCGACGAAAAACGCGTCGGCCACGGGGCCGGCACCGAGAATCGCCGCGAGCATGATGTCGCGGGCGAAGCCGGTGAGGCGCGAGAGCAGCGTATAGCCGCCGACGGTGAAGATGCGTCCGAGCATGGCTGCTTCTAGCGCATCCTTCCCGACGGCGTCAGCGCCCAATCTTCACGTTTTGGAACGCCGGCCGCTACGCCGCAACGGCGCCGCGCACGGCCTCGATGATCCGCGCCTGCGTAGCCTCGTCGAGATAGGCATGCATCGGCAGGCTGATCACGTTGCTCGAGAGCCGCTCGCTGACCGGCAGGCCGCCGTCGGCGACCGGGAAGACCCGATAGGCGGTCTGCTGGTGCATCGACTTCGGATAATAGATCGCGGTCGGAATGCCCTGCGCCTTGAGTGCCGCGGCGAAGTCGTCGCGACCGATGCCCTGGGGCAGGCGGATGGTGTATTGCGCCCACACCGACGTACAGCCCTCGACCAGGCGAGGAACCTCCACGACATCGGCGAGCGCCTGGGTATAGCGTTCCGCCACCACGTTACGGGCGGCGATCTCATCCTCGAAGATCTTCAGCTTCTCGATCAGGACCGCGGCCTGGATCGTATCGAGCCGCGCGGTCAGGCCGAGGCGGACATTGTCGTATTTGTCGCTGCCGCCGCCATGGGCGCGCACACTGCGCAGGCGCTCCAGCAGGCCGGCGTCGTCGGTGAGGATGGCGCCGCCGTCGCCGAAGCAGCCGAGCGGCTTGGCCGGATAGAAGCTGGTCGCGGTCGCGAGACCGAACGTGCCGATGCGGCGGCCTTTGTAGCTCGCACCAAAGCCTTGGGCGGCGTCGTCGAGCACGAACAGGCCTTCGGCCTCGGCGATCGCAGCCACCGCATCGTGGTCCGCGCTCTGTCCGAACAGATCGACCGGAATCACCGCCTTCGGCTTGAGACCCAACCGCCGCGCGGTGGCGATGCCGCGCTGGAGCGAGGCCGGATCGATGTTGAAGGTCTCCTCCAGCACGTCGACAAACACCGGCGTGGCGCCGGTGAGCGCGACCGCTTCGCCGGTCGCACAGAACGTGAAGGACGGACACAGCACCGCATCGCCCGGACCGATGCCCTGCGCCATCAGCACCATCAGCAGTGCATCGGTGCCGCTCGAGCAGCTCACCGCGTATTTGGCGCCACAGAATGCCGCGAGCTGGGCTTCGAGCTGGGTGATCTCGGGGCCGCCCAGAAACTGGCAATGCGCCAGCACGCGGGCGACGGCGTCATCGAGCGACTTGCCCAGCCGCTGGCGCTGCGCGGCGGTGTCGATGAACGGAATGGGCTGATGACGCAGATGCTGATTCATGGCTGTCGCACTGGATTGAGAAACGGACATCGGAGGACTGCGGGGACGGTCGGCTCAACCGGCGGCGCGCCGCTTGCGCGCAGTCGCCTCGGCCGGTCGATGGCTCGACCTTTCGAGGCATTGCGTCGCAATCTCGAGGCTCGCGACGCCTTCGTCGCCGGTGACGGCCGGCGCGGTGCCGGAGCGAACAGCGTGCAGGAACGCGAGCAGCTCCGCACGCAGAGGCTCGTCATGACCGACCGGCAGGTGCCGCATCGAATAGCTGCCATCCGGCTTGAAGCCGAAGCATTCGGTGACCTGGCGGGTCAACAGGTCGCCCATGACGTATTTGCCGCGCGTGGCCACGGTGACGTTGCGCGCCTTGAACGGCGTCAGCCAGTTGGTGTTGATATGGGCTAGCACGCCCGAGGCGGTGCGGAACTGTAGTAGCGCGATATCCTCGCGCTCGGCCACCGCGCTGGAGAGCTGCGGCTGGACCTCGATGATATCAGACTCGGTGAACCACCTGATGAGGTCGATGTCATGGACGGCAAGGTCGATGACGACACCGACATTCGACATCCGCGGCGGGAACGGGCCAACGCGGGTGATCGCGATCGACAGGATGTCCTCGCCGGCGATCGCCTTCTTGATCGCCGCGACCGCGGGGTTGAAGCGCTCGACATGGCCGATCATAAGGGTGACGCCGGCGCGATGCGCGGCGGCGACGATTTCGCGGCCCTCCTCCACGCTGGACGCGATCGGCTTCTCGACCAGCAGATGGACCTTGTGTCCGATGCAGGCCAGCGCAAGCTCATGGTGCAGGTGAGTCGGCGCGGCGACCGTGACCGCATCGACCCCCTCCGAGACCAGCTCGTCCAGGCTTTCGAAGGTCGGGCAGTTCGCAAGCTCGGTGACGCGGGCGCGATGAGCGGGCAGAGGATCGACGACGCCGACCAAGTGGACGTTCGGCAGACCGGCCAGGACGCGCGCGTGGTTGCTTCCCATGACGCCCGCCCCGATCACGCCGACGCGCAGCGCCTGTCTCGGTTCGGCCTTGTGGCCCGCCCCCTTCGAACTCATGTCACCACCCCAATCGATGTCCCGAATCAGCTGCCTGCAGTAAACGATGTGCAAATCAGCCTTGGGTTGGCTCTCTAGCACGCCATTTTGGACGAGGCGAACGCGGAACGCGTTTTCAGGACACGATTTGATTCAAACAGTTACATCCAGAGCCCAGAAAAAGCTCAGCAATATGAAGGGGCTACAACGGCGTCTTCGCGTCATGCGCGCAGAACCTCAGGTGCCACCGCAGACGCAACCCGTAGTACCCCGCTCATGCGCAGGACCGCCTGCTCCATACACAGAGATGTTAGCGCCATCCAGTTGCAACGAAGGTGATGACAGGCCATCAAGCCGCGCAGCGTGCTGTAGTTCAAGATGAACTGCAGCTTGAGTGAATATTCGATGGCTTACAACGCGTTTGAGACCCAGCTCGGCGAACTGAACGAGCGGGGTCGATTCCGTCAATTGCGCGCCCGCGCCGGCATCGACTTCACATCGAACGATTATCTCGGCCTCGCCGAATCGGAGGAGTTGCGGCAGGCGGCGACCGAGGCGATCGGGCGCGGCGTGCCGGTCGGCGCCGGCGGCTCGCGGCTGCTGCGCGGCAATCATCCCGAGCACGAGGCGCTGGAGGCGGAAGCCGCACGTCATTTCGGCGCAGAGACCGCGCTCTATTTCGGCGCCGGTTACACCGCCAATCATGCGATCTTTTCGACGCTGCCCCAGCGCGGCGACATCGTGCTCTATGACGCGCTGGTGCATGCCAGCGTACATGAAGGCCTCCGCCACTGCCGCGCAGCGCATGAGAGTGTCCCGCATAACAATGCAGATGCCTTCGACTCGAAGCTGACGCAATGGCGCAAGGCGGGCGGCTGGGGACGGCCGTGGATCGCGGTCGAAAGCGTCTACAGCATGGATGGCGACAGTCCCGATCTCGCTGATCTCGTTGCCGTCGCCGACCGTCACGAGGCCACCTTGGTGATCGACGAGGCGCATGCAACCGGCGTGCTCGGTCCCGACGGACGCGGCCTCGCAGCGGCGTTCGAGGGGCGCGACAACATCATCACGCTCCATACCTGCGGCAAGGCGCTCGGCACCTCCGGCGGCTTCGTGCTCGCCCCCGGGATCGTGCGCGATTTCCTGGTGAACCGTGCGCGGCCCTTCATCTTCGCAACCGCCCCTTCGCCGCTGATCGCGGCGGTCACCCGGGTCGCGCTGTCGATTGCGCGCGACCAGGTTGAACGCCGCGAACGACTGGCGCAGCTTGTCACCCACGCCGCGCGTGAGCTGAAGCTGCGATGTGGCCTCGAGGCGCTGCCGTCTCACATCCTGCCGATCATCATAGGCCGCGATGACAGGGCGGTCGCGCTGGCCTCCGCCCTGCAGGCGCAAGGGTTCGACGTCCGCGCGATCCGGCCGCCGACGGTGCCCGAAGGCACCGCAAGGCTGCGCATTGCGCTCACCGCCAAGCTCAACGAACAGGTGATCTCCGAGCTGTTCGACGCGACGGCTGAAGCATTGGGGCGCCTATCTTGACGCAGCGTTTCGTCGTCACCGGCACCGATACCGGCATCGGCAAGACCGTGTTCTCGGCCGGCCTCGCCGGCGCGCTCGATGGCTACTACTGGAAGCCCGTGCAAGCCGGCCTCGATGGCGAGACCGATTCCGACACCGTCCGCCGCCTGTCCGGGCTGGCTGGAGAACGGGTACTTCCCGAGCGCTACCGGCTGGCTACTCCGGCGTCGCCGCATCTGGCGGCCGAAATCGACGGTGTCATCATCGATCCCAACCGCATGCAGCCAGCGGCGGTGCCGGGCCCCCTCGTCATCGAAGGCGCGGGCGGCCTCATGGTGCCGCTGACACGTAAAGTGACCTATCTCGATATCTTCGCCCGCTGGGGCGCGCCGCTGGTCTTGTGCGCACGCACCACGCTCGGGACCATCAACCACACCCTGCTGTCGATCGAGGCGATCCGGGCTCGCCACGTCAGGCTGATCGGCATCGCCTTCATCGGCGACGAGAACAGGGATTCCGAACAGACGATCGTGGCGATGGGGCGGACGCGGCATCTCGGCCGCCTGCCGCATCTGCCGGATCTGACTGCCGACACGTTGCGGGCCGCGTTCGCCGCTCATATCGATATCGGCTCCTTCCGGGAGCATCTCGCATGAGATCCGCCTCGCCGGTCTGGCATCCCTTCACCCAACATGCAGTGCAAGGCGAGATTCCGACCATCGTCCGCACCGAGGGCGCGTGGCTGGAGTCCGCCGACGGACGCCGCATCTTCGATGCAATCTCGTCCTGGTGGGTGGTGACGCATGGCCATCGCCATCCGCCGATCATGGCGGCGATCAGGGCTGAGACCGAGCGTCTCGACCAGGTGATCTTCGCCGGCTTCACCCACCCGCCGGCAGAGGCGCTGGCCCGCGAGCTCGTCGCGATCACGCCGCCCGAACTGACCCACGTGTTCTTCTCCGACAGCGGATCGACCTCGGTCGAGGTCGCCCTGAAAATGGCGCTCGGCTTCTGGCTGCATTCGGGCGAAGGGCGCCGCCGCATCCTGGCGCTCGAAGGTGCCTATCATGGGGACACCATCGGCGGCATGTCGGTCGGCGAACGCGGCGTCTTCAACGCGCCTTACGAGCCGCTGCTGTTCGATGTCGGCCGCCTGCCCTTTCCGCATCCGGGACGCGAGCAGGCGACGCTCGATGCGCTCGAGGCCGCCTGCCGCGCGCACCCGGTCGCCGCCCTGATCGTCGAGCCGTTGATCCTCGGCGCCGGCGGCATGCTGATCTATCAGCCTGCCGTGCTCGCCGAGATGGCGCGCATCTGCCGGCGTCATGGCGTGCTGCTGATCGCCGACGAGGTGATGACCGGCTGGGGACGGACCGGAACGCTGTTTGCCTGCGAACAGACCGGCATAGCGCCCGACATCGCCTGCACTTCCAAGGGACTGACCGGCGGCGTCATGCCGCTGGCGGCCACGCTGTGCGGCGACGCGATCTTCGACGCGCATTATGCGCACGACCGGCGCAAGACGTTCTTCCACTCCTCGTCCTACACCGCCAACCCGATCGCCTGCGCCGCCGCGCTGGCCAACGTGAAGGTCTGGCAGAGCGAGCCGGTAATGCAGCGGATCGCGGCGCTCGCCGCTGTCCATGCCAAGGCGCTCGACCGCTTCCGCGGCGACAAGCGCTTTTCGAACATCCGCCAGCTCGGCACCATCGCCGCGCTCGACCTGGTCGTGCCGGATGCCGGCTATCTCGCCGACATCGGCCCCCGCCTCTACCGCCATTTTCTCACGCGCGACCTGCTGGTCCGCCCGCTCGGCAGCACGATCTATTTGATGCCCCCCTACTGCAGCACCGAGGCCGAGATCGGGCGCGTCTACGACGCGATCGCCGCGATCGATCTCTGACCCCGAGCGAATATGAGCGCCTCTGGGCGCGTCCTGCTCACGAAACCGTGTCAACGCGGCGACGTAACGCGCGGCGGCCGGTCCGCGAAGCTGGATGTACACCCCGTCCCGAAGGAGCATCCCATGCTGTCGCGCGCTGTGATCCTGTCCGCCCTCGCTCTCGGTCTGGCGCCGGTGGCCGCCGCTGCGGCCGACCGCCCCGTCGTCGTCGAACTCTTCACCTCGCAGGGCTGCTCGTCCTGCCCACCCGCTAACGCCTATCTCAACGACCTCGCGCGCGACCGCCACGACGTGCTGCCGCTCGCCTTCCACGTCACCTATTGGGACCGGCTGGGCTGGAAAGACCCCTTCTCGCTTGCAGCTGCCACCGACCGACAGGCGCGCTATGGCAGCCGCTTCGGCGACGGCTCCTACACGCCGGAGATCGTGGTGGACGGCGTCTCCAGTCACGTCGGCTCCTACCGGAGCGAGATCGGAGCCGCGATCGATCGCGCCAAGGGCGCCAACCAGCCCGCGGCAGACGTGCGTCTCAGTCGCAATGCCGGCAAGCTGCAGGTCGACATCGGCAGCGGCGAAGGCCGCGGGCGAGTGCTGCTGGTCGGCTTCGATCACTATCACAAGACCGACATCCGGCGCGGCGAGAACGGCGGCCGCACCTTCGAGGAGTTGAACGTGGTGCGCTCGGTCCGCCCGCTCGGCGATTGGCAAGGCGCCGCTTTGCGTCTCACCGAGCAGTTGCCCGAGGGCGAGGATGCCGCGGTCATCGTGGAAGCGCCTGATGGACACATCGTCGGCGCGGCGAGGCTGTAATTAGGAAACGTCTCGTCACGCAGCGTCCGAGTCATGCCGCTGAAGCACGAGGTCCACCGCCACCCACTCCACTGTCGTCCCGGGCCAAGCCCAGGGCCAAGCCCGGGACGACACCGAATTTGCTGAACGATTTTTCCAAACAACTGACTACGTTCCCGCGACGCCTGAGGCGCCCGAGTTGCACAGATCGCGTGCCCTCGAAAAA
>NZ_CAFK01000044.1 GCF_000239815.1 Bradyrhizobium sp. STM 3843
TGGACGGGGGCAAACAAGCCGGTCCCCGAGGAGATCACGTATAAGCCGTAAAGCCATCGCGCAGGGAAGGCCGGGATGTTTCGGCCGAGCCTGTGGTGACTGCCGCCTGCTTTTCTTGTTGCAGGCGGGCCATGGGAGCGGCGAGCTCCCGGCCTTCCCTGCGCCCTTCATTTCGATGGGCGATGAATTTCAAAGCTCGGACGCAGGATGCGTGGCGAGGACGGATGGTCATGTCTGGACGGATCGTGCAACAAACTCACCGTCATTCCGGGGCGCGCGCAGCGCGAGCCCGGAATCCATACTCACGATGGTGGTTATGGATTCCGGGCTCGCGACTTCGTCGCGCCCCGGAATGACGATCTGGAGAGAGATGCGCGCATTTATCAACGACAGAGCTGGCAGCGGCCGCCCCTTAGGGCCACCCTGCCCCTCAGCGGCCGCGGCCGGCGACCTGCGGCAGGAAGCTCGGCTGGTTCGGCGGCGCGATCGTGACCACGCGATTGCGGCCGTCATGCTTGGCGCGATAGAGCGCGGTGTCCGCCCGCTTCAGCACGTCGCCGATCGGCTCGCCCTTCTGCTCGAGCGTCGACAGCCCGATCGAGACCGTCACCTCGATGCGCGTCTCGCCCTTCTGGACCGAAAAGGGTTCGTTGGCGATCGAGCGGCGCAGCCGCTCTGCGACCATGCCGGCGACATGCAGGTCGGTCTCGGGCATCACGATCACGAACTCCTCGCCACCGTAGCGGCAGGCGAGATCGATGCCGCGGATCGACCGGCGCACACGAATGGCGAATTCACGCAGCACGTCGTCACCGGCGTCGTGGCCGTGGGTGTCGTTGATGGCTTTGAAGAAGTCGATGTCGAGCATCATCAGCGCCAGCGGCTTGCCGCGGCTGGCGGCCTGCTCGGCCAGGGTCGCGAGATGCGTCTCCATGTAGCGGCGATTGTGCAGCGAGGTCAGCGCGTCCGTGATCGCCATCTCGATCGAATTCTGCACATTGTCGCGCAGATGGTCGGTGTAGCGGCGACGGCGGATCTGGGTGCGCGCCCGCGCCAGCAGCTCGTTCCTGTCGACCGGACGCAACAGATAATCGTTCACGCCGATCTCGAGCCCGCGCAACAGCCGCGTGTTGTTGTCGGCGTCCGTCACCGCGAGGATCGGCACATGCCTGGTGCGCTCCAGCGAACGGATCTGGCTGCAGAGCCTCAGGCCGTCGAAATTGTCGAGATCGAGCGAGACGATGACGAGGTCGTAATTGCCGTCGGCTGCATTGAACACCGCCTCGGCCGGATTGGGCTCGACGTCGACGGCATGCTCGGCCGCCAGCAGCGGCGCCAGCCGCTCATAGGACGACGGCCGGTCGTCGACCAGGAGCACGCGTCCGCCGCGTCCGGTGTCGGCGACCGCATCGCGCTCCGGCGCCTGGACGCCGATCTCGAGCGAGGTCAGCGCGCGCATCCGCAGCTCGTCGGTCATCATCTTCAGCCGTGTCAACGACCTGACGCGCGCGATCAGCACGACATCCGACACCGGCTTGGTCAGGAAGTCGTCGGCACCGGCTTCCAATCCGCGGACGCGGTCCGCCGGACTGTCCAGCGCCGTGACCATGATCACCGGAATGTAATGGGTCACCGGATTCGTCTTGAGCCGGCGACAGACCTCGAAGCCATCCATGTCCGGCATCATCACGTCGAGCAGGATGATGTCACATTCGGCGCGCTGGCACATCTGCAGCGCCTCCGCGCCGTTGGACGCCGTCAGCACGTCGAAATATTCGGCAGACAGCCGCGCTTCCAACAGCTTCACATTGGCCGGGACGTCGTCGACCACAAGGATACGCGCGGACATCGAAAACTCCCCTACCCGATAAAGCGTCTTACGGTTTCAATGAATTTTCCGACCGAGATCGGTTTTGAAAGATACGCCTCGCATCCGCCTTCGCGGATACGCTCCTCATCGCCCTTCATGGCAAAGGCCGTGACGGCGACCACCGGAATCGAACGCAATTCCGGGTCATCCTTGATCCAGCGCGTTACCTCGAGCCCGGAGACCTGGGGCAGCTGGATGTCCATCAGGATCAGATCGGGGCGCGTCTTGCGTACGATGTCGAGCGCCTCGACACCCGAACTGGTCCCGGACGTCTGGTAGCCATGCGCTTCCAACAGATCGCGAAAGAGCTTCATATTAAGCTCATTGTCCTCCACGATCAGGACGGTCTTTCCCATCCGTCCCTCCTCATCACTGACACCCACTGCCCTCCGGCGGACCCCTGCCCGCCGATTTCATCTAATTCAAACTCGCCCTAGATTCGCGTAAAGCCGTTAAAGTTGATCTTCCATCTTCGGCGAGATGGTTTCCAGTTGCTTGAACAGATTTCGAAGACTCGGGCATGATGGCTGCCCCAAAGTAGAGCCCAGAAGTTAACGGAAAGGCAAACCGGCCGTTGAAAAAGCCTGCTCGAAATCCCCGGGAAGTTGCTGAAATCGTTGCGATTCAGGCCCTTTCTTTCCTGGCCGGCGACCCCGAGCGTCTGGGTCGTTTTCTGGCCGAGACGGGCATCGGCCCGGAGACGCTCCGCTCGTCGGCAGCGGACCCGAATTTCCTCGCTCATGTGCTCGATTTCATCCTGAAGGACGACGATAGCGTTAAGGCTTTCGCCGAGGCCTCCAAGCTCCACCCGACCAATATCATGGCGGCCCGGGAGGTATTGGGGGACCGAAAATGGGAGCGCGACGTGCCGTGAGCGCTCCCCCGCCGGATGCAGGGCTACGCGCGGCGGCCGGGCCGACCTGCTTCTGTCGGGATTGCCTCAGCGACCTGGAAGCGAAGGCGAGGCGCTGCGTCGCCTGCGGCTCGCCGCGCCTGGTCCGGCATCGCGCGCTGTCCTCGCTCGCGCTCGCCCATATCGATTGCGACGCCTTCTATGCCACGGTGGAAAAGCGCGACAACCCTGAGGTCGCCGACCGGCCCGTCATCATCGGCGGCGGCAAGCGCGGCGTGGTGTCCGCAGCCTGCTACATCGCGCGCACCTATGGCGTGCGTTCGGCGATGCCGATGTTCAAGGCGCTGGAGCTCTGCCCGTCAGCCGTGGTGATCCGCCCCGACATGGCGAAATATGTCCGGGTCGGCCGCGAAGTGCGGCAGGCCATGCAGGCTTTGACGCCGCTGGTCGAGCCGCTGTCGATCGACGAGGCGTTCCTTGATCTCTCCGGCACCGAACGCGTTCACGGCATGATTGCCGCCAAGGTGCTGGCGCGCTTTGCCCGCGAGGTGGAAGCAAATATCGGCATCACGGTCTCGGTCGGGCTGTCCTGCAACAAATTCCTGGCCAAGATCGCCTCCGATCTCGACAAGCCCCGCGGCTTTGCCACGCTCGATCAGGAGGACGCCCGCGAGCTGCTCGCCGACAAGCCGGTCGGCTTCATCTTCGGAGTTGGGCCGGCGACGCAGGAGCGGCTGGCGCAACGCGGCTTTCGCACCATCGCCGACCTGCAGCGGGCCGACGAGATCGAGCTGATGAAGCAGTTTCCGAGCGACGGGCGCAGGCTCTGGCGGCTGGCCCGCGGCATCGACGATCGCAAGGTGATTGCCGATCGCGGCGCCAAGAGCATTTCCAGCGAGACCACGTTCGAGGACGACATCCGCGATTACGCCACCTTGGAGAAGCTGCTGTGGCGCCTTGCCGAGAAAGTCTCGTACCGGCTGAAGGCCAGCAATCTTGCGGGCTGCACCGTCACGCTGAAGCTGAAGACCGCCGACTTCCGCCAGCGGACCCGCTCGCAATCGATCGCCACGCCGACGCAGCTCGCCGGCAAGATCTTTGCGATCTGCCGCGAGATGCTGGCGCGCGAAACCGACGGCACGGCGTTCCGCCTGATGGGGGCCGGCGTCAGCGCGCTGCGCCCGGGGTCCGAGGCCGGTGACAGCGACATGCTCGACCGCCGCTCGGCCTCAGCCGAGCGCGCCATGGATGCCCTGCGCAGGAAGTTCGGCCAGGACGCCGTGATCCGCGGCATCGCCTATGACGGGCCGGAGAAGGCCGGCTGAAGCGCAATGGAGGCAATGATCGCGCCCGAAACAGTTTCAAGCCGTCGGTGTGGACTGTTTCGGCGCGCATCACCTGATGGGCTCGGCGTCAGTAGCCGTAATTGTAGCCATAGTTGCCGTAGCCATACGGCTCACAGGGAACGTCGTTGGTCCACGGCGCGGTGGCAAACGCCCCGACCCGCGGCGCCGGGATGCAGACCCGGCCGTCGGGGAAGCGGATCACGCCAGCATTGGCCTGGACCTCCGTCATGGCGCGAGACGGTCTCACATGATGCTCGCGAGCCATTGCCGGCGCGGCGAGCGCAGCTCCGACCAGCACTGTGCTCACGATTAGTTCGAGCCTTGCCATGTCATCTCTCCATGTCATTTAGAAGACCGCACGACGCGGATCTTCATCAATGGAAATGGACAGCGACTGCTGGCGCACAAGGAGAACAACGGCTCACATCGCTTCAACGTCTCGCGCATCCAAGACGTTCAAGGAACACAACTCGGCATTGCGTGATCGGTCGAACGATATTGATCGCCGCTGCGGGACTAGTGACCGCAGGGCTTCTCGTCCTTCGCGTCCTTGACGTCGAACTTGCCGAGCGCGCCGGCGATGACGAAATCATTGTAGTCGAGCACGAGCGAGCGCGAGACGCCGTTCTCGTACAGCTCGAAGGACATCGCATAGATCGGCGTCTGCTCGCCTTCGGTCTTCTTCGCCTCGCTGTCGTAGTAGCTGACCGTGACCGGCCAGCGGGTCAGGCCCTTCATCTGCTCGCTCGCGGTCGCAGGATCGGGGGCGCTGACCGTCTTGTCGTCGTGAATCGGCTGTCCGATCACGGTCAGCGTGTTGTAGACCTTCTCGCCGTTGTCCGATCCGTCATAGACCGACAGCTCCAGCAGCGACTTTCCTTCGCGCGCGGCGGCGATGATGCGCTGGATTTGCTCGGTCGGAAACACGGTCGAGCCATCGAGCGTGAACGTCTTGGCCTCCGGCTGCTTCAACTTGACCGTGATGTGGTCGCCGGTGCGCTCGGCAATACCGTCGACCGGGTTGGAATCGGTATCGTTCATCCGCGAGTCGATCTTGAACCGGTAGCTCTTGCCGCTGCCGTCTTCCCAGGCCGTCGAGCGCAGGTCGCTCAACGTTACCTTGCCTTCGCCGACATCGAGTTCCGAGACCTGGCGGAATTCGGACGTGTAGCCCTCGCAGGCACTGCCGGTGAAATTGTAGAGGATGCGGCCGCGCGCGCTGTTGATCGGGCTCGATCCGCGCGACTTGACCAGGCTCAGCTCATAGAGGGCTTGATGCGGCAGGAACGGTGCTGCGGCCGCAACCTGTGCCGGGCCGATGGCGATTGCGGCAACAGCGAGCGCACGGAGCGCCGGTCGAAA
The DNA here is from genome assembly GCF_000239815.1 of Bradyrhizobium sp. STM 3843. Lineage (GTDB taxonomy): Bacteria > Pseudomonadota > Alphaproteobacteria > Rhizobiales > Xanthobacteraceae > Bradyrhizobium. The sequence goes on from NZ_CAFK01000044.1 coordinate 5,432, forward strand.
CGAACGAGCCATGTGAGTTTTCCCAGGCCTATCGGAGAATCGTCACATTAGAGATCGTGGCGTTGCGTCGCAACTGGGGCCGTCTCACGTAAACGTGCAAACGCTCAAAGCAGATGGGCCGGAGGACGTGGCCATTGCCGCAGAATTCAGCAGCTGCGTTCGGCGAGCGGCCCTCCCCCGGCACCGGCTTGCAAGTGACGGTCCGATACGCCAAAGAAAGCCGCCGATCCGACCGTCGGATCGGCCATTCATGACCAGACGGGGATATCCATGGCGGGTACGGTTGAACAGAATTTGGTGGCTCAGGGCATCACCTTGCCCCAGCCCGCGGCGCCGGTGGCGAATTACGTCCCCTTCGTCCGATCAGGCAATCTGCTGTTTGTCTCGGGCCAGGTCTGCTTCGGCGCCGACGGCAAGCTGATCGCCAAGGGCAAGCTCGGCGGCGGCGTTTCGGTCGAGGACGGTGCCGCAGCGGCGCGCGGTTGCGCCATCAACCTGCTGGCCCAGGTGAAAGCCGCGATCGGCGACCTCGACAAGGTCGTCCGCGTGGTCCGGCTCGGCGGCTTCGTCAACTCCGCGCCCGACTTCCTGGACGGGCCGAAGGTGCTCAACGGCGCCTCCGACCTGATGGTCGCAGTGTTCGGCGACAAGGGCCGCCATGCCCGCACCACCGTAGGCGTGGCCGCGCTGCCGGCAGATGCCGCTGTGGAAGTCGAAGGCATCTTCGAGATCGCCTGAGCTTCGCGGGACCGGACGGGCCATATGCGTGCACCAGACTGGCTGACGGCCCGCCCTGTCGCCCATCGCGGGCTGCATGACATCGCGCGCGGCGTGGTCGAGAACATGCCGGCCGCGGCGCGTGCCGCCGTCGCCGGCGACTTCGCCATCGAATGCGACATCCAGCTGTCCGCCGACGGTGAGGCCATGGTGCATCACGACCATGAGCTCGGCCGCCTTACCGAGGGCTCCGGCTACCTCATCGAGAAGACCGCGGCCGAGCTGAAGGAGCTGTCCTTCAAGAACACCGACGAGCGGATGATGACGCTCGCCGATCTCTGCGGTCTCGTCGCGGGCCGCGTGCCGCTGGTGATCGAGGTGAAAAGCTATTTCAACGGCGATCGCAGGCTGGTGAAGCGGATGGCCGAGGTGCTCTCGTCCTATTCCGGTCCCGCCGTCGGCATGTCGTTCGATCCCGATCAGGTCCTGGCGTTGCGTGAGACCATGCCGAACCTGACGCGCGGCATCGTTGCCCAGCGGACCTACGAAGACGGCTATTGGGAGAAGCTGACGCGCGCGCAGCGCGACAGCATGCTGCATCTACGCCACGGGTTCCAAACGAGGCCGCATTTCGTTGCCTTCTGGGTCAACCAGCTGCCGGCACCGGCGCCCTGGATCGCCCGCAACGTGTTCGGCTGTCCGCTCCTGGCCTGGACGGTCCGCACCCCGGAGCAGCGCCAGGCTGCCGGGCGCTACGCGGATCAGATGATCTTCGAAGGCTTTACGCCGGAAGCATGAGAGCGACCTTGCAGTCGCTGCTGCAATGCACGATCTTAGGGAGGCGGGGCTGACGGGGATCATTCCCTCCACCTCACCTAAGGGTTCGATGGCATCATCTGAGATCACGCTCGAAGCACTGCCCGGAATTGGCGAGATCCCGGCGGTCGATTGGAACGCCTGCGCCAATCCGCTGGCACCGGAGCCGCTGGCCAGCTCGTGCAGCGCTCTCGGCCAAGCCTACAACCCCTTCGTTTCGCATGCGTTTTTGTCGGCGGCCGAAGCCTCAGGCTGCGCCACCATCCGTACCGGCTGGGCGCCCCGCCATCTGGTGGCCAAGGTCGACGAGCGGATCGTCGGCGTCGTTCCCTGCTATCTCAAGTCACATTCGCAAGGCGAATATGTCTTCGATCGCGGCTGGGCCGACGCCTATGAGCGCGCCGGCGGCCGCTATTATCCGAAGCTGCAGGTCTCGGTTCCCTTCACGCCGGCGACCGGTCCCCGGCTCCTGATCCGTGCAGGTGAGGATCGGAGTCAAATCGGCAATGCGCTCGCGCAGGGGCTGATCGCGCTATGCGGGATCAGCGAGGCCTCTTCCGTGCATGTCACCTTCGCCCGCGAGCACGAATGGGAGCTTCTGGCCGGCCAAGGCTTCCTCAAGCGCACCGACCAGCAGTTCCACTGGCACAATCAGGGCTTTTCGAGCTTCGACGATTTTCTGGCGACCTTGAATTCGCGCCATCGCAAGGCGATCAAGCGCGAGCGGCGCGATGCCCTCGCGAATGGCATCACCATCCATCGGCTGACCGGCAAGGACATCACCGAGGAGGCCTGGGACGCCTTCTTCGATTTCTACATGGACACCGGCTCGCGCAAATGGGGCCGGCCCTATCTCAACCGCAAGTTCTTCTCGCTGATCGGCCAGAGCATGGCCGACGACGTGCTGCTCGTGATGGCCAAGCGCGAGGGCCGCTGGATCGCGGGCGCCATCAACTTTATCGGCTCCCACACGCTGTTCGGCCGCAACTGGGGTGCGATCGAGCACCACCCATTCCTGCATTTCGAGGTTTGCTACTATCAGGCGATCGATTTCGCCATCCAGCGCCGGCTCAGAATCGTGGAAGCCGGCGCCCAGGGCGAGCATAAGATCGCCCGTGGCTACCTGCCACAGACCACCTATTCCGCGCACTTCATCGCCGATCGCGGCCTGCGCCGCGCCATCGACGATTATCTGAAGCGCGAGCGCGCCTATGTTGAGGAAGCCGGCCGCGAACTCGCTGAGGCCGGGCCGTTCCGTAAAGAGGCTGACGAGCCGTCCTGACCGGCTATTGACCTTTGGCGGATGGCAAGGAAAGTAACGCGGTCCGAGGAGCCCCGAGGTGCAGCAATGACCGCCTATGATCCCAACAATCCGTTCGCAAAAATCCTGCGCGGCGAATTCCCCAGCTACAAGGTCTACGAGGACGACCATGTGCTGGCCTTCCTCGACATCATGCCGCGCGTGCCCGGTCACACGCTGGTGATCCCGAAGGCCCCTGCCCGCAACATCCTCGACATCACCGAGGAGGACTATCTCCATGTCGGTCGCGCCACGCGCCTGATCGCCCGGGCCGCCAAGTCCGCGTTCAATGCCGACGGCATCACCATCCAGCAGTTCAACGAGCACGCCGGCGGCCAGGTGGTGTTTCACCTGCATGTGCATGTGATGCCGCGCCATACCGGCGATTCCCTGCTGCCGCCCGCGAGCCGCAAGGAAGAGCCTAAGGTGCTGGAAGAGCACGCGGCGAGATTGGCCGCCGCGTTGAAGGAGTGAACCGGCCGCCGAGCGTTCTCCCGCGTGATCGTATACCCGCCGCTCGAAGTTTATGAATCTCGCGCCTTAAGGTAGCGTGCATGTCAATTTGGTCGTGGCTGTTTCGTAGACCCGCACTGAGTGCACCGAGTGAGCCCGAGCCGGATCGACGACCGATGTTCACCGCTGCCGACCGTGAATTTGTCATGACGGCGCTGGACCAATTCGAAGCGAACGGGCTGGTCATTTGGTCAGAGCTTGAACGGAATCTCGTCGTCGCGCGGGCCTTGGTCGATGTGTCCCTTTGGAAGACGGACGACACAAGACCAGCGCCGAAGCTACAGCCACTTTTCTTAGCTCTGGCGGGTGGCACGGATAGCCTGACCTGTTACCTCGACGATGTGCAGGAGCTATATCCGCCGCTCTCATCGATGGATGATGATGCGGCAACCGAAATACTGGAGCAGCACAGCTCTTCCATTTTCGCCAATGCGAGCAGCATCAACCTCGTCAATGAAGACAATGCGCTCGAACATATGGTGCGGCAGTTTTTTGCCCTGGCCGGCCTAGACGTGGCGCACCTCGATCTGCGCGTCATGAAGAACGGCCTGACCAGGGTTTCCTTCGAGGTCGAAGAACTTGGTGCGTGTCGATTCGAGATTGAGAGCTTGAAGCGTCCGGACGTGACGCCCGCGCTGGCGGAAATGAACCGGATCGCCAAAGCCAAAGGACGTGGGCGCTACATCAGAGTTTCGGAAGGCAGTTCTGAGAGCGAGACGTTCATTTTTGCCGATGATGCCACACTGCCAAGAATCGTCGACCTGCTCGGACTACAGGCCATCGCCCCGACCGACGAAGCCAAGCTGTGACCTCGAAAACCAACTCCGGGAGCCTTATTCGCCATTCCTCCCCACCACCTGCCGCTGCGACAGTGGCGAGAACACGCAGCGGTCCGGCTTGATATCGAGGAGCGGCGTCTGGTCGAGGCAGTCGAGCCCGCGCACCAGGACCGTGTTGCCTTCGAGCGCAACGAACCTGACCGTCGACGTCCCGATCGGGTTGGGCCGCACCGGCGAGCGCAGCGAGAAGGTACCGCGGGTCTTCTCGTCGTGATGCTTCGGGCTCTGCAGCACGAGGTCGCGGCGCGAGCGGTCCAGCCAGTAGATCACCTCGAGATGGGTGTAGAAATCGACGCCCTTCAGCGCCGGCACCCACGGCTCGAAGATTTCGAGCCGGCACACCGGCCCCTCATGGCTGCCCTGCCGCGGCGTCTCCAGCCTGGATGTCCAGGGCGTGCGGATGCGGCCGATGAAATAGAGCTGTGCGTCGCGCGGCGGTGGCGCGTCGATGGCCACTTCGCCCGGACGGAGATCGGTATCGATTGTCATGAAGCTGATCCCATAGACAGGCGCGACCCCGGGTGATCCCCCGACATTCGCTCCCATTCGGCAAGCAAGTCAGCGAATGTTGGCATCCGGGGATCACGAGGTAAACGATTTATTCCGCGGACGCTGCCCCTTACAGGTGATCCAGCCCGATATCCAGCGCGGCCGAGGAATGCGTGATCCAGCCGGCCGAGATCAGGTCGACGCCGGTTGCAGCGATCGCGGGCGCGGTCGCCGCGGTGATGCGGCCGGAGGCCTCGGTGATCGCCTTGCCGCCGACCATGGCGACGGCCTGCCTGAGATCCTCGATCGTCATGTTGTCGAGCAGGACGGCATCGATGCCGAGCGCCAGCGCTTCTTCGAGCTGCGCCAGCGTATCGACCTCGACCTCGATCTTGACGAGATGGCCGACATGGGCTTTTGCGCGCGCGATCGCAGGCCTGATGCCGCCTGCCACTGCGATGTGGTTGTCCTTGATCAGGACGGCATCGTCGAGGCCAAAGCGATGGTTGCCGCCGCCGCCGGCACGCACCGCGTATTTCTCCAGCGCGCGCAAGCCCGGCGTGGTCTTGCGGGTGCAGACGATCTGCGCCCGCGTTCCCTTCACCGCCGCGACGAGCGACGCGGCGGCTGTGGCGACGCCGCTCAGGCGGCAGAGAAAGTTGAGCGCGGTCCGCTCGCCGGTCAGCAGTGCGCGCGCCGGGCCGCTGATGGTCGCGATGGTGTCGCCCGGCGCCACGGCGCTGCCGTCGGGCCGCTCGATCTCCATCCGCACCGCAGGCGAGACCAGTTGGAACACACAGCGCGCCATCTCCAGCCCCGCGATTGCGCCGTGCTGGCGCGCCTTCAAGCCGAGCGACGCGCCCTGCTCGGGCGGGACGATCGCATCGGTGGTGATGTCGCCGGCCCGGCCGAGATCCTCGAGCAAGGCCGCGCGCACCAGCGGCTCATAGAGCAAGGGTGAGAGCGGATTGAGGGTCATGGCAGCACACTCCTGAGCGGATATTCGGCGTCGACGATGTCCCGTGCGGCATCCATCGCCTGTGAAAGAGTGAAGGTGGACGGTCGTGCGACGGGCAGCGTGTCCGGAAAATCGGTCCGGTAATGCGCGCCGCGGCTCTCCGCGCGCCCATGCGCGGCAACCGCGATCATCAGCCCGACCAGAGCCGGATCGGCCGCTGCGCCGGCGCCTTCCGCGAGCGGAAGCAGGCTGCGAACGGCGTCTGCGATCGATTGGCGATCGCGCAACACACCAAGACCTTTTGCAAGCAGCGGCCGCACCGCGACCGGGTCGGGCGCCGAAGGAAGCGCCGCCATTTTACGCAGCATGCCGGCCCTGCCCGGCGCGCCGGCGACACTTTCCGCCACCCATTGCGCACAGACGATCGCTTCCATCAGCGAATTGCTGGCCAGCCGGTTGGCGCCATGCAGCCCGGTGCGGCTCACCTCACCGCAGGCCCAAAGGCCCTCGACCGTACTGCGGCCGGCGCGATCCACCGCGATGCCGCCCATGTGGTAGTGCACGGCCGGCCGCACCGGGATCGGATCGACCGCCGGGTCGATGCCGGCCATCCTGCAGAAGGCGCTGATCACGGGATAGCGCGCGGCGAAATCCTTGCCTGGATTTGTGCGAGCATCGAGAAACACGCGGTGTCCTTGCGCGCGATGGCGCCAGACCGCGCGCGCCACCACGTCGCGCGGCGCCAACTCGGCACCGGGCTCGTCGGCCATGAAGCGTTCGCCGGTTTCGTCGATGAGGATCGCGCCGTCGCCGCGGATTGCTTCTGTCAGCAGCGGCATCGGCCGCGACGGTCCGTCGAAAGCTGTCGGGTGAAACTGCACGAATTCGAGGTCGGACAGCTCAGCGCCCACACGTGCCGCCAGCGCAAGGCCCTGGCCGAAACAGCCACTGGGGTTGGTGCTGTCGAGGAACAGGCCGCCGATGCCGCCGGTCGCGATCACCACGCGCGTGGTGGCGAGCATCGCTGGGCCGTAGGCCGTCGCAGCCAGCACACCCGCGATCGCCTTGTCTTCGACGATCAGCCTGCGCGCCTCAAATCCCTCCAGCAGCGTAATCGACGGACAGCGGCGCACGGCCGCGATCAGCGCGCGCATGATTTCGCGGCCGGTGCCGTCGCCGGTAGCATGCACAATCCGCTTGCGGCTGTGCGCAGCTTCCAGCCCCAAGCGCCAGCTGCCGTCCGGCTGCCGATCGAAGGCGACCCCGAGCTGCGCGAGGCGGTCGACCGCCGCCGGCGCAGCCCGGACGATGGTCGCGGCGGCAGCCTCGTCGCACAGTCCGGCACCGGCAGCGATCGTGTCCTGCAGATGCAGCGCAGAGTCATCGTCCGCGCCCACGGCCGCGGCGAGGCCGCCTTGCGCCCACAGGCTCGAGGCCTCCGCGCCGAGCGGAGACTTCGACAACAGCACCATGGGCTCGGGCGCAAGCTGCAGCGCGGTCATCAGGCCGGCGGCACCACCGCCGATGATCACCGGCTGGCTGGCCAGCCCAGAGAGATCGATGCTCATATCACCAACATCCTTTCCACCGAGCGCCGGGCGCGATCGGCAATCTCGGGATCGATCGTGACCTCGTGCTCATCGGTCTCGAGCGCGTGGCGGATGTTCTTCAGCGTGATCCGCTTCATGTGCGGGCACAGATTGCATGGCCGGATGAACTCGACATCGGGGTGCAGCACCGCGACGTTGTCGCTCATCGAGCATTCCGTCAGCAGCACGACACGCGCGGGCCGCTTGTTGTCGACGAAGCTCGACATCGCCGCTGTTGACCCTGAAAAATCGGCTTCCGCGACTACCTCCGGCGGGCACTCCGGATGCGCCAGCACCGTGATGCCGGGGTGATTTTCACGGAGCGCACGGACATCCTCGGCGTTGAAGCGCTCGTGCACCTCGCAATGGCCTTTCCAGGCCGTGATCTTCACCTTGGTCTGCGCAGCGATGTTGCGGGCGAGATATTCGTCCGGCAGCATGATCACGTGACCCGCGCCGAGCGACTCCACAACGGCAAGCGCGTTGCCGGACGTGCAGCAGATGTCGGCCTCTGCTTTCACCGCGGTCGAGGTGTTGACATAGGCGACCACGGGCGCATCCGGATAGCGCTCGCGCATCAGCCGCACGTCCTGCGCGGTGATGGATTCCGCCAGCGAGCAGCCGGCCTCGAGGTCGGGAATCAGCACCCTCTTCCCGGGATTGAGCAGCTTGGCCGTCTCGGCCATGAAGTGCACGCCGGCGAGCACGATGATGTCGGCATCGACCTTGGTCGCTTCGCGCGCCAGCAACAAGCTGTCGCCGACGATATCGGCCACGCCATGGAAGATTTCCGGCGTCTGGTAGTTGTGAGCGAGCACCACCGCATTGCGCTTGCGTTTGAGCGCGAGGATCGCCTCGACATCATCAGCGAAGGTCGCCCATTCCGGCGGCGGGATCACGCGTTTGACGCGATCATAAAGCGGGGCGGTGCGCGCAAGCGCGCTCGATTCAAGCAAGGCCATTTATACTCTCCTTGAGTATATTATGGCTTATACTTATCCTGAGCATAATTCAAGTCAAGAGCGGGAGAGCGGGAGCTTGCTTCCGATCACGGCCCGTTCGGCCAGCACGCCCTGGCGGAAGCGGAACAGCTTGGCCGGGCGGCCGATCGTGTCGGCGGCGATTGCGCCTGTTTCTTCAACGAGTTCCTGCTGCTCGATGAGGCGGCGGAAATTCTGCTTGTGCACCAGCCGCCCTGCAAGCGCCTCAACGCTGCGTTGCAGTTGCAGCAGGGTGAAGTCGGCCGGCATCAGCTCGAACACGACCGGCCGGTATTTGATCTTGGCGCGCAGGCGGGCGATGCCGGTGGCAAGGATGCGGCGGTGGTCGGCGGTCATGGCGCGGCCGGGGACCACCGGCTCGCCGTCCCCCTTGTCCCGTACGGCCTCAGGGATCAGCGAGGCCTCGTACAGCAGTTCATAGCGCTGCAGCGCCAGCTCCTCGTTCCAGTCGTGGCTGTCGAGCCCGAAGGTGATGGCGGCGCGGCGCCAGCGCTGCTTCTGGAGCGCGGAATTGACCTCCGATTTGGCCCAGGCGCGCAGCTTCGGCGCGATGGTCTTGGCGATCAGTGCAGGCGCCCCGGCTCGGTGATCCTCCCACGGGAAATAGTCGTACCAGGAGGACCACTGCGCCTCGGATCCGTGGTGCATCAGCTCCTCGCGGGTGAGACCGAGATAGCTGATCGAGATGCGGTGCGGCGCGTCGGGATCGCCGGTGCGGCCGCGATCGGCGAAGGTATAGAGCTGCTCGACATAGCCGATGGGACGACCGGTCTGGGCCTCGACCCAGGCACGCAGGCCCATCTGCAGCGAGCGGTGCGCGAACTGAAACGGCCCGCTCGGCAAGGCGCTCGCGTGCGCGATCGTCATGATCTTGGGATTGCCGTCGCTCACCGCAACCAGCACAGCCACGAGATCAGCGGTAATCGCATCCATCGATGTCACGGTGTTCTGCGCTTTCTTGTCCACGTTGCTGAACCCACTCCGCTGATGGTCCCAGTGCGCCGATTCCGAGTTCACATCATATCGCCGCACGTCCAATTGCGAACGCTTGTAATCGAGGAGTGTTGGCAGGCCCTTTATCCCAGAGATGTCGGAAGCCGTGCTCTATCCGAGCCACCATTTGCCCGCGAGCATGACGACCTCGCCGCACACCACCCCGGCAAAGATCGACCGCTGCGTCGCCATGAAGGCTGCGAAGCCCGCGGCCAGTGCACCATAGCGGAGGAACCACGGCACGCTTGCCAGCGCGCCCGGCGGATGCACCAGGATCTGCGCGATGACGCCGGCGAGGATGGCGGTTGCCACGGCCTTGACCCAGACCAGCAGGTCGGAGCCCTCGTCGAGCCCGCCGCCCAGCCAGAGGCCCAGCATGCGCCAGATTTGGTTCGGGATCACGCCTGCGACCAGCAGCACCGCCAGCGTATGCCAGTCCCCGATAAAGTCGCTCACGTGCGCTGCCGCCATTTGTGGACGCCGAAGGCGATGGTGCCGGCGGCGACGCCGCTGACCAGGATGTCGACGCCGCTGTTGAGCAGCGCCGCGACCGGATAGAAGACGAGCCCCAATGCCAGCGCGAGCACATCGGCCAGCTCTCTGGAATTGCGCGCGGTGGAAAACAGGAACGCCAGCGGGGTCAGCAGCAACACCGCCGCGCCGAAGGTCTGCGAGAGATTGGCCGCCAGCAGATAGCCGATGATGGTCGCCACGAGCCCGATCGTGATCAAGCCGGTGCCGAGGCCATGGACAAAGGCGATCCGCCGCTCACGCGGCACATGCGGCAGGAAGCGGTAGCATTCGACCCAGAGCGTCACCGCCGTGAAATGCGCCACCAGCACCAGCTGGCGCCGCTTGGTCGCGGGCGTGCGCAGCAACGGCATCACCGCCACGACCATCGGAAACAGGCGGATCGCGCTCATGGTCACGGCGATCGCCGATTGCACGATGGTCTGCCCCGATCCGAGCGTCGTCACCAGAATGATCTGCGCCGGGCCTGCCCAAACCAACACCGTGCTCAAGATCGCCCAGAGCATGCTGAAATGAGTGTCGTGGGCGAGCGCGCCGATGCCAATGAACGTGACGAACAGCACCATCGACAGGATCGTCGCCGATGTCGCGCGCAAGCCCCAGCCGAAGGCGCGGATCGCGCCATTCCATTGCTGGGAATCGAGCGGAGGAAGCGTCACGGGCGAGCGGGAAGCAATTGCATCCTTCCATAAGGCTGGGGAGAGCGGGTGCCGTCAACCGTCGCGCGGCGCCTGCGGCCCTGCGGTAATCGCATCCAATGCCGTTACGGTGGTCGGCGGCCGCTTGTCCACGTTCCTGTCGAATCTCCGGGCCAATGCCGATGGCACTCTGTGGACCAAGCGAGCCCCGGCCCACCGCAAGCGAAAAGCTGTCCCGGCTGGCGCCGCGCGCTCAGGTCAGCCAGAGATGCCCCGGGTCTCAGGAAGGGCCGACGACCATCTGTCTCAAACCCTGCCGGAGCTCCTTGACATTCTTGGCGCCGTTCAGTTGCTCGAACTGTCGCTGGGCTTCGCGCCAGAGAGGCGATGCCTCGGCGTGAAGACGACGTCCTTTTTCAGTGAGCTCGATCAGGCGGCTTCGGCCGTCAGTGGGTGACGGCCGAAGCCTGATCACACCGTCGCGTTCCAGCAGGCCGACCATCTTGCCCATGGCCGTCCGTTCGACGTCGAGGCGTTCGGCAAGAGGATTGATCGCAGCACTCCCCACCTCGGCGAGCGCAGCCAGGATGAGGAATTGCGTGATGCGCAGGCCGGTCGGCTCCAGATGAGCATCATAGAATCGCGTGATCTGCCGGCTCGCCTTTCTCACCGCGTTGCAGTTGCACGCATCGATCCTCAATGGTTGGTCGGCCTGCAGCATTTCTCTGTCCTCTCGATTTCCGTCAATGGTCCGAACGCGCTGCGCACATCACGCGAACACGTTCCGGTGCTTCTTTATGAAAGCCTGGACCGAAAGCGCCGGGGTCCCGGTGATCCTTTCGACATTGTCGTTCGTGCCCGCGAAGATGCCATCCCGATAGTTCTGGGCAACCTCGACCAGGTGCTGCACCAGGAACGGCGGGAATTTGTATGACTGCTCCATCTTCTGCTTGAATTCCTCGATCGAGCTCGGCGCGTAGTCGATCTTGGCGCCCAACACCTCGCTCATGGCCGCGGCGATCTCCGTATGGTTCATCTCGACCGGACCATGGAGCGTGTAGATCTTGCCCTCGTGCCCTCTCGGATTGGCCAGGATATGCGCGATGACCCGCCCCTGGTCCTCGCTCGCGATGGGCGCGTGACGGCCGTTGGCGAATGGGAAACTGATCGTCTTCTTGGCCCAGATTTCGCGACCCCAATGTGGATAGATCAGCCAATCGGCAAAGAAGGTGGGACGCAGATGCGTCGTCGCGACACCCGACCAATCGAACACCCGCTCGGCAAGCCAGTGATCCTGCGCCGCGTGGCTCACCGCTTCCCGCCGCGCCGAGATCTGCGACATGTTGACGATCGCGGTGACGCCTGCCTCCTTCGCAGCCTGCGCGAAATAGGCGGAGGCGCTGATAATTCCCGGCGCGATCGGATGAAGGAAGTAGGCCGACCGGATACCTTCCATTGCCGCACGGATGTCGTCGATATCGGTGAAATCACCGACCGCGATGTCGACGCCGCGAGACCGCAGAGCAGCGGCCTTTTCATCGTCCTTGCGCACATAGGCCCGCACCCGCTTGCCCATCCTGAGCAGTTCGTCGACGGCGGCTCCCCCGGTGCGTCCGGTGGCGCCGCTCACAAGAAACTCGGCCTCACTCATGATGACGATCCTTTTCATTCGAGAGCATATGCTCGTAACTGGGCAAGATAAGAGCATATGCTCTTATCTACAAGCCCCTCTGGCCGATTTCAGCGCGGGCGCTCGATTCATCTTATTTTTCAATGCTCGCAAGGGTCAGCGCAGGTGAACCGATCGCTGGTCAGACGCCCCTGTTGCGCAGCACGAAGCAGGCGCCGCCGGCGCGGCGGATACGGTTGCAGAGGTCGTCGGCCTCACCGCGCGTGTCGGCGCCGATCCGCACCTGGTAGAACGGATGGAAGCCGCGCGTGCGCATCACCGACGAGAGCAGGCTTGGATCGCGATTGCCGACGATCGCGCTAAGGCCCTTGATCGCTCGCGCATACATCGCGAGCGCCCTGTTGCGGTCGAAGCCGGCGGCAAGCTGCACGCCCCAGAGCTTGGCCGCGGCGAGCGCCACATGCTGCTCGAGCTGGGTGACGAACGGATTCGGCGCGCGCTTGAGCAGCGCCATCAGCTGATGGCACGAGGTCGGCGGCGGGCTCGGCGGCGCCTTGCCGCCCTTGCCTGCGGCGGCCCAATCGTCGACGGTCGCGCCGGTGATGGCCGAGACATAGTTGCGGGTCTCATAGGGCATCTGCCCCTTGCCCGCGAGCCAGTCCTGCACCCGGCGCGGTCCGGCGTTATAGGCCGCCGCGGCCAACCCGAGATTGCCGAACTGATCGCGCAGCTCGGCCAGGAACTCGGCCGATTTCGGCAGCGCCTGCACGGGATCGAAAGGATCGAGCAGCCGCCGCTCGTCGGCGGTGCCCGGCATGAACTGCGCAATGCCCTGCGCGCGCCGGCCACTGCGCGTGACCGGCCCCTCCGCATCCGGCTGGAAGCGGCTCTCCTGCCAGATCACGCGGGCGAAGAATTCGAGCGGCAGGTTGTTGGCCCGGGCCGCAGATTCGATCATCAGGCAGATCGCCTCGCGCGTATCGCTCTCCTTGGGATCGTCACGTTTGGCCTCCTTATCCGGCGCGGCTGCGCCGGGCTCTGGCTGCGCTGCATCCCGTTTCGCGGCGTCCTTGGCGGGTTCAGCGGAGCTTGGCGGCGAAGACAGAGACGGCGGAGGCTCGGCCACAGGCGGCTTGGCGACGTCTTCAGCAAACACGTCTGCCGGCGCTATGAACGCCAGATAAAGGCCGATACAGAAGACGCGGATCACGTTGTACATCTGCAAAGGTCGAATTACCGGTTCGAAACCCCGTCGGCGTTCCCCACCTCAAAGCAATTGCAGGCCCCAAGTTCCTCGACGCGACGGCTTGACACGCGGGGGCCGGGGTTAGCAATTTCACCCGAGCCGACGAGACATCACGGAGGAACGTCAGGCATGACCGCCGCCGACGATCGGTTCGGCTTCGCGCCGGACGACGATGTGCCCCTGCCCTATATGGCGCGCACCCGGGACTACTACCTCGCGATCGGCTATGACACGCCCTATCGCTGGGCGCACTACACATCCGCGCCATTTCAAACCCTGAAGAAACCGCTTCGTGAATCCCGCGTGACCATCGTCACGACGGCTGCGCCCTACGATCCCGCCAAGGGCGATCAGGGACCCGGTGCTTTGTACAACGGCGCCGCCAAATTCTATTCCGTCTACGATGGCGATACGTCGGCGCCGCATGATCTGCGCATCTCCCACATCGCCTATGACCGCGTTCACACCTCCGCCGAGGATTCCGGCACCTGGTTCCCGCTGCCCCAACTCATTCGGCTCGCGCGCGAGGGTCGCGTCGGCGAGGTCGCACCGCGCTTTTTCGGCGCGCCGACCAATCGCAGCCATCGCGCCACCATCGAGACCGATGCGCCGGAGATCCTGGCGCGCTGCCGGGCCGATGCCGTGGATGCCGCCGTGCTGGTGCCGAACTGTCCGGTCTGCCACCAGACCGTAAGCCTGGTGGCGCGGCATCTGGAAGCGAACGGCATCGCGACCGTCGTCATCGGCTGCGCCAAGGACATCGTCGAGCATGTCGCCGTGCCCCGCTTTCTGTTTTCGGATTTCCCGCTCGGCAATTCCGCGGGCAAGCCGCACGATGTCGGCTCGCAGGCCCTGACGCTCGCGCTGGCGTTGCAGCTGTTGGAAAGCGCGCCCGGCCCGCAGACCACCATGCAATCACCGCTGCGCTGGAGCAGTGACGCGAGCTGGAAGCGCGACTACAGCAATCCCGCGCTGCTCAGCCCGGAGGAATTGGCGCGGCGGCGCGCCGAGTTCGATGCGCAGAAGCTGATTGCGAAGGGACTGCGCGAGAGCAACAGCTAACAGGTTTTCCCAAGAACCCTTATGAGCGCGGGGCTTTTCTTCTTGCCCTCACGCTTCGGTTGCGGTTGATTGCTGCGGGGTTCTGGGGGACGACTATTAATGCGTGTTTTGTGGTGCTTGGCGCTTTGCGCCATCGTGGGCGGTTGTGCGTCGGTAACGCGGGGGACAACGGAAACGATTAGTGTCTCCTCGACACCATCCGGCGCGGAAGCGACCGTTTCAGGACTCGAGGCGCCGCTCACGTGTAGTACGCCTTGTGCGTTCGTAGCCAAGCGAAACGCCGACATCTCGGTCTCGATCGCCAAGGACGGTTACGAGACCCAGATCGTGCCGCTGACGAAGGACATTCCGGCCGCAGGCGCGGCCGGCTTCGCCGGCAATATCCTCGCGGGCGGTCTGATCGGGATGGGAGTCGATGCCGCGACCGGAGCGGCCACCGATCATAAGCCGAACCCGGTGATCGTCACGCTGCAGCCGCACAGAGCCGCAGCACCGGCACGGCCAGCGCGGCAGCGCCGGCCCGCCCCGACGGCGCCTGAAGCTGGCACCTGAGGGGACACGGGTCGGCGCAGCCACGGAATCGGCGTCTCCCTCGCGCATCTGCCCGTTGAAATGATAGGGTGGCAGAAAGCTCGACTCGATCTGCAGTTCGAGTCGTGGCGCAGCGACTGGGTTAAGCCGCACGCCGGAACGTCCCGGGCCGCGGCGCTTTCACGCTCCTGGAACATTCTCTACGGAGAAGGGTCCGATGCGCCGCGCACCTCTCAAAGCCTTGTTCGCGCTGCTGACCTTCAGCAGGGACGACGAGACGCCGCTGCGCTGGGACCGCATCGTCCTGATCTTCTCGATCCTGGTCACAATCGGCCTTGCCGTGCTTTACGTCCATGGAAAGGTGACCGGACGGTGGTAGCGCACTCCGTCTCGGCCCTGGCCAGTCAGCCGACCGCGGCGAGCATCCCGGTCTTCGGGTGACAGCCGCGATATTCGAAGAACTGCTCATCGGCGGCCGCGACCGTCACCTCATGATAGAGCCGAAGCTTCGCGGCCGGACCGAGTGATGACAGATACTTCATCGCCGCTCCGAAGATCCTGACGTGGGTCGGATGCGATTCCGCCCAGCGCTCCAGCGCGGACAGACTTTGCCACCAACTCTGCCCGTAGGACTTCTCGGTCAGCGCGCCATCGGGTCCCCGCAGTCGCATATAACGATTGGCGTAGCAGCCGATCGAGATCCCATCGTCGCGCAGGAAATCCATGCCCTCGCGCAGGACCGGCTCGACGTCTTCCAGATACATGCGGCGCTCGGCCGTGTCCGTGTCGCTCCAGTCCTGGCCTGAGCGGATCATGCAGAGATTGTCCGCGGCCAGGACGCGAAGGCGCGGTCCGTCCTGTAGCAAAGTCGGCTTGCCCGAGGACCTCATCTCGTCGGTCAGAGACAGCGGGATGCGGTCGCGCATTCCGCCCCAATAGGCATGCTCCAGCACCTCCCCACTCATCCCCCCGGCAATGACCGCGACGCCTTCGGGCCGGCCCAGCGAGGAGAACAACGTCTCATAGCGATCGACCGCCGGCCGCAGCACTTCGATGAATCGACCGACACCGTCGACGCCGGACCCGGTCCAGGCGGCGCGCGCCGGCACGAACCACGCGTCGAAGCGCGCGACGTCGTCCCAATAGGCGACGAAAACCTCGTTCGCGAATCCAGCCTGGTCGACATAGTACGCATGGTCCCAATGCGATGGTCCATGCGCCTCCGATACGAGCTTCACGAAGTCCGCCGTCGAGGAGGCCGCCGTCAGCGGCACCTCGCCGCGATATTGCTGGCCGAAATAAGCCATCACAACGCGGGCGACGCCGGGCTTGTAGCGGGCGACGAATGACGGGTAAGGCGGCTTGTAATCGTCATCCACACGGCGATGGCGACGGCGCGCGGTGATCAGATGTGGAGGTATCGCGGACTCCATGATCCCCTCCCCTCAAGCCGCTTCGCCCGACCGGGCGACTGCAACCTCTCCGGCCGGAGCGGCCGGCGTCACATGGTCGCCAGGCAACGAGAAATGCTCGACGCGACTGAACGGCTTGTTGTTGAGCAGCAGCCGCGTGACGTCGGGACGCGAATAGTGCCCGGCCGGATCGGCGGCATTCTTGGCGATGCCGATCATGCCGAGGTCGATCTCGGCGATCAGCAGACCTTCCTGCTCGGGCGGCAGCTTCTCGACCAGCAAGCTGCCGTCAGGACCGAAGATCGCGGCGTGACCTCCGCCGACATGCAGCAGCGCATGCTTGTCGGGGCGATCGCACAGCTCGTCGATCATCGCCTGCGAGACTGTGGCGCACGGGGCCAGCACGAAGCACGAGCCTTCCACCGCATAGATGCGCGACGCTGCATTGTTGACCTCGGCGCCAAGCGCCGGCGCGAACGGATCGTAGAGCGAGAAGCTCGGCCATGCCGCGACGTGAACCTGTTCGTTCTGGGCATACATCGCGTATTTCGACAGCGGCTGCAGATGCTCCCAGCAGCACAGCGCGCCTAACCGGCCGATGTCGGGCCGCGCGTGGACGGCGAGGTCGCTGCCGTCGCCTTCGCCATATACGGTACGCTCGGCATGGGTCGGCCGCAGTTTGCGGCGCTTCGCGATGGTCTCACCATCGGGACCGATCAGCCACTGCGCGATGTAGAGGCTGCCACCATCGCGCTCGGAAACGCCGAGCACAGCCGTAAGCTTCGCCTTGCGCACCGCGACACGCAGGGCCTCCGCCTGCGGGCTGTCATAGGACAACGAATTGTCGAAATAGCGCTGCACGAATCCGCGCCCGATGCACCAGGCCGGCGAGTCCATCCAGATGTGCCAGGGATAGCCGGGGATGAAGACCTCCGGGAATGCGATCAGCTTGGCACCCTTGTCTGCCGCTTCCTCGATCAGCCCGATTGTCTTCTGGATCGAGGCGTCCAGGTCGAGCCAGGCAGGCGCCGCCTGCACCACCGCCACCTTGTATTTCGGATAGACGATACCCATCGCCGCTGCTCCTGCTGCCAATTGCGGCGCATCCCGCCGCACCACGATCGCGCGCACTATTGACCCCGGCCGTCATTCGCGCTCGTCTCGCAGGGAACGAAAATTCGACTACGACCGCGGCCAACCGTCCGGCCGGCCCGGATTTTGCTGCATTGCCGGATATCCAATCGACACAGGTGTAGGAGGAGACGGACCGATGCCGATCCTGTTCACCACGGACCAAAGCCCGGCTCACCGCCGACTGGCGATGTGGCAAGACATCGTCTGCGATGTCTATGTCGGCCTCGACTGCAGGTCCGATCTGGGCAGCGCCTTTCGGGGCAGCGTGACCTATGCGGCTTTTGGCGAGGCCGTGTGCTCCGAAGTGTGCTCGGACCAG
Source organism: Bradyrhizobium sp. STM 3843 (assembly GCF_000239815.1). Classification (GTDB taxonomy): domain Bacteria; phylum Pseudomonadota; class Alphaproteobacteria; order Rhizobiales; family Xanthobacteraceae; genus Bradyrhizobium. The sequence continues at coordinate 23,150 of NZ_CAFK01000044.1, forward strand.
CAGCGCGTTCACCGCACCCATCAACGGATTTCCCGCTCAGATGCAGACTTCGTGCTGGTCGCGCTGGGGCGTGAGGGGATCGGCGGCGTCGTCCAGGATGGCCGCGACACGGTGATCCGGCCCGGCGAGTTCGCGATCTACGACACGACGCGTCCTTATGAGCTGCAGTTCGACGCCGCTTTCAAGCAGATCGTGTTCAAGCTGCCGCGTCAGATGCTGCAGCGCAGAATCGGCCCCACCGAACCGGTGACGGCAATGACCTTCGGCGCCGACAGCCCGCTCCAGCCCCTTGTCTACGATTTCATCGTCAAGCTGTGCGAGCGCGCCGATCACATCGGCGCCGAGCACGCCGAGCGATTGTCCGACCAGGCTGCCGACCTGCTGGCCATGACGTTGGCCGAGCGGCTCCAAACCCAGCCTCTGCCGGTCTCCAGCCATCGCGCGGCGCTGCTCTATCGCATCAAGGCGCATGTTCGCACGCACCTGTCCGATCCCGATCTTTCGCTGCCGGTGGTCGCGCGCGAGCTCGGGCTGTCTGCGCGCTACGTCAACGATCTGTTCTCGGATGAAGGGCTGTCGTTCCAGCGCTTCCTGCTGTCGGAGCGGCTCAAAGTGTGTCGGCGCGACCTCGCCGCGCCGGCGCTGACCCATCGGCAGATCAGCGAGATCGCCTTCGCCTGGGGCTTCAACGACGCCTCGCATTTCGGCCGTGTCTTTCGCGAACAGTTTGGCATGTCGCCACGCCAGTGGCGGCGCAGCAGCCCGGCGCGCTAAAGTCAGACACGTGCCGATTCCTTGAACAATTCGGCCGGTGCCGGGATCGATCGGATGCGCCGCTTTGCCCTGACGCGGATGAGACCATGATAGGACGAGCGGGATACACCATTTTGCTGCTGGCCATGACGTCCAGCGCCAGCCATGCGCTGGATGGCGAGCAGAGCCGAGGAAAAGCGCTCTTGCAAACGCTTTGCAGTCGATGCCATGCGGTGGGTCAGACTGGGACCAGCCCACACCCCGATGCCCCGCCCTTCCGCAGCTTTGGCGACGACAAACTCTACGACGAAGACTTTGCAGAGCGCCTGCAAGCCGGGCTGTCGACGATCCATCCGGACATGCCGACCTTCCAATTCAATCGCGCCGACGCCGAGGCGGTGGTCAACTATCTCAAGGCCATCCAGGCCCGGCCGAAGGCGAAATGACCCCGCGAGGCCGGGCCCGCTCTGGGAACTGACGCCTGCTCGGTCCGTTGCCCGTCGCGATCCGCACCGGATACCGCAGGGGCAAAGCGCCTTGCCAAGCGTCCTGGAGCCATTTCACGGATGAGTGCCACTGCCCTCGAATATCCCGATGGCCTTCCGCTGCCGCAGCGTAGCTGGGCGATCGTCACGATTGCGCTCGGGATCGTCATGGCCGTGGTCGACGGTGCGATCGCCAATGTCGCGCTGCCGACGATCGCGCGCGATCTCAACGCAAGCCCGGCCTTCTCGATCTGGATCGTCAACGGCTACCAGCTCGCCGTCACCATCTCGCTGCTGCCGCTGGCCTCGCTCGGCGAGATCATCGGCTATCGGCGGGTCTATCTCGCAGGCCTCGTGCTGTTCACCATCGCCTCGGCGGCTTGCGCCCTGTCGCACACGCTGCTGCTGCTGACGCTCGCCCGCATCCTGCAGGGCTTTGGTGCGGCCGGCATCCTCAGCGTCAACTCGGCGCTGGTGCGCTTCATCTATCCGCATGCGTTGCTGGGCCGCGGCATCGGCATCAATGCCATGGTGGTTGCGATCTCGGCTGCGGTCGGCCCGACCATCGCGGCCGGCATTCTCTCGGTCGGGACCTGGCCTTATCTGTTCGCAATCAACGTGCCGCTCGGCTTTGTGACGTTCGCGCTCGGCGCGCGTTGTCTGCCGCACACGCAGCGTTCACCCCACATGTTCGATTGGCAGAGCGCGGCCTTGAGCGCGCTCACCTTCGGCTTCGGCATCGCCGCGATCGACAGTCTCGGCCATGGTGAAGCGCTCCTGACCTGCGCGATCCAGTTCGCCGTCGCGGTCATCTCCGGGGTGACACTGTACTACCGCGAGACCCACATGGCCTCGCCGCTATTGCCGCTCGACCTGTTGCGCATCCCGATCTTTGCGCTGTCGATCGCGACCTCGATCGCTTCTTTCTGCGGACAGATGCTCGCCTTCGTGGCGATCCCGTTTTATCTCGAAAGCCACTTTGGCTATTCCGCGGTACAGATCGGCCTGTTGATCACGCCCTGGCCGATTGCGGTCGCCTTTGCCGCGCCGATCTCCGGGCGGCTGGTCGAACGCTTCCCGGCGGGTCTGCTCGGCGGTGTCGGCCTGTTTCTGTTCGCCTGCGGCCTCGGCGCGCTGGCGCTGTTGCCGTCGCAGCCCGCGGTGATCGACGTGGTCTGGCGAATGGCGCTGGCCGGGTTCGGCTTCGGCCTGTTCCAGACCCCGAACAACCGCACCATGATCGCTGCGGCGCCGCGCGAACGTTCTGGTGGGGCGAGCGGTATGCTCGGTACCGCGCGCCTGTTGGGCCAGACCATGGGCGCGGCGCTGGTTGCGATGTTCCTGGCGGTCAGCCCCATCGAGGGCACGCGGCTGTCGCTCGCCACCGGCGTGGGCTTCGCGCTGCTCGGCGCCATGCTCAGCATGCTCCGCCTGTCTCCCGTCGGTGCCAGGGGCGCCGAGCATGTCCGCGTGCGGGATGGCCAGCGGCTGAAGGGCGAGTAGCCACGACGGCCGGCGGAGGCTGCGACCGATCCAACTCGGCAGGCCTGTCGAATGCGCATAGACTCGCCGGACGCAAAAAGGCCGGCGCAATGGCCGGCCTCTTGCAGTGCGATGTCTTCTAGGGCTTGGCGCCGCTCAGACCTTGACCAGCGGTCCCTTCGAGGCCGGGCCCTTGGAGCCGCCGCCGGATCCGCCGGACTTCGGCTTCCGCTTGCGGGCCGCCGGCACTTCCGACTTCGGCGTGACCGGACCTTCGACGAACTCGAAGCCGATCTTCTCGAGCTCCGGATTGGCCTCGTCCTTGACCAGGACGACACGGACGTGCCCACCGCCCTTCAGCTTGCCGAACAGCACCTCGTCCGCCAGCGGCTTCTTGATGTGCTCCTGGATCACGCGGCCCATCGGACGCGCGCCCATCTGCTCGTCATAGCCATGCTGGATCAGCCAGGCCTTGGCCGGCTCCGACAGCTCGATGGTGACGTCGCGGTCGGCGAGCTGAGCTTCCAGCTGCAGCACGAACTTCTCGACCACCATGCCGATCACGTCGACCGACAGATGCGCGAACGACACGATCGCATCGAGCCGGTTGCGGAATTCCGGCGCGAACTGCCGGTTGATCGCCTCGTGGTCGTCGCCTTCCCGCTTGGAGCGATGGAAGCCGAACGCCTGCTTGGCCATGTCGGCCGCGCCCGCATTCGTGGTCATGATCAGGATCACGTTGCGGAAGTTGACCTGCTTGCCGTTGTGATCGGTGAGCCGGCCATGATCCATGATCTGTAGCAGCACATTGTACAGATCGGGATGGGCCTTCTCGATTTCGTCGAGCAGCACCACGCAATGCGGATGCTGGTCGACGCCGTCGGTCAACAGGCCGCCCTGGTCAAAACCGACATAGCCGGGAGGTGCGCCGATCAGGCGCGACACCGTATGCCGCTCCATGTATTCGGACATGTCGAAGCGCAACAGTTCCACACCCAAGGTGGCCGCGAGCTGCTTGGCGACCTCGGTCTTGCCGACGCCGGTCGGGCCCGAGAACAGGTAGCAGCCGATCGGCTTCTCGGGTTCGCGCAATCCCGCGCGGGCGAGCTTGATCGACGCCGACAGCGACTCGATCGCCCTGTCCTGGCCGAACACGACGCGCTTTAAGGTCTGCTCAAGGTGCTTGAGCACTTCGGCATCGTCCTTCGACACGCTCTTCGGCGGGATCCGCGCCATCGATGCGATCGTGGTCTCGATTTCCTTGATGCCGATGGTCTTCTTGCGCTTGCTCTCGGACACCAGCATCTGTGCCGCACCGGATTCGTCGATCACGTCGATCGCCTTGTCCGGCAGCTTGCGGTCGTGGATGTAGCGCGACGACAGCTGCACCGCGGCCTCGATCGCCTCGTTGGTGTATTTCAGCCGGTGATAATCCTCGAAATACGGCTTCAGCCCCTTCAGAATCGCGATCGCATCCTCGACCGACGGCTCGTTGACGTCAATCTTCTGGAAGCGCCGCACCAGCGCGCGGTCCTTCTCGAAGTGCTGGCGGTACTCCTTATAGGTCGTGGAGCCCATGCAGCGGATCGTGCCGGAGGCCAGCGCCGGCTTCAGCAGGTTGGACGCGTCCATCGCGCCGCCAGAAGTGGCGCCGGCGCCGATCACGGTGTGGATCTCGTCGATGAACAGGATCGCGTTCGGATGGGCCTCGAGTTCCTTCAGCACCTGCTTCAGGCGCTCCTCGAAGTCGCCGCGATAGCGGGTCCCGGCAAGCAGCGTGCCCATGTCGAGCGAGAACACCGTCGCGGCCGCCAGAACTTCCGGCACTTCACTGTCGACGATGCGCTTGGCAAGCCCTTCCGCGATCGCGGTCTTGCCGACGCCCGCCTCGCCCACGAACAGCGGGTTGTTCTTCTGGCGGCGGCACAGCACCTGGATGGCGCGGTTGATCTCGGAGTTCCGGCCGATGACCGGGTCGATCTTACCGTCACGCGCTTTCTTGTTGAGGTTGACGCAATAGGTTTCCAGCGCCTCGCCCTTCTTCTTGGAGTCCTCGCTGCCTTTGTTCTCGGTCTCCTCGTCGACGCCGCGCACGGGGCGTGCCTCGGAGACGCCCGGCCGCTTGGCAATGCCGTGGCTGATATAGTTGACGGCGTCGTAGCGCGTCATGTCCTGCTCCTGCAGGAAATACGCGGCATGACTTTCGCGCTCCGCGAAGATCGCGATCAGCACGTTGGCGCCCGTCACCTCTTCGCGGCCGGAGGATTGGACGTGAATCACCGCGCGCTGGATTACGCGCTGGAAGCCTGCGGTCGGCTTGGCGTCGTCGCTGCCGTCCGTGACCAGATTTTCGAACTCGGTTTCGAGATAGTTGACAAGACTGCCGCGCAGCTTGTCGAGATCGACGCTGCATGCGCGCATCACGGCCGCTGCATCGGAGTCATCGATCAAGGACAGCAAGAGGTGTTCCAGTGTCGCGTATTGATGATGACGCTCGTTGGCAATCGCCAGCGCACGATGCAGGGATTGTTCAAGGCTTTGAGAAAAAGTCGGCATGCGCGTCCTCTATGGCCCCCTGGCATCATGATCGCCGCCGCCCGGTCAGGCAACAACAACCTTCGTCAAATATAGTTATAATCGAGTGCGGCAAAAGACCGGTCGAGCCACCCGATTGCCCTTTCACCGGATCGTTAATGCAAAACCCGTTCCGAGTGTGACGGCGGGCGCAGACGCCGATTTGAATCGCTCTTGTCGTCGGCAGATTTCGCTCTTCCGCTGCATTCGTGGAGCGATCATGTGCGAGACGATGGCGTGAAGGCGCGGCCGACTCGAGAAAAGGCCGCAAAAGTCCGGAGATTGGCCGGCTGAGCCCGCTCCGGCTTCAGTCGCCTGATAGATAGGGCCGATTTCGGCCAGATATTCCTACTTCTTCTCCATCACACATTGCAGCGGATGCTGGTGCTTGCGCGCGAAATCCATCACCTGAGTCACTTTGGTCTCAGCGATCTCGTAGGTGAAGACACCGCATTCGCCGATCCCGTGATGGTGGACATGGAGCATGATCTTGGTCGCCGCCTCAACGTCCTTGTTGAAAAACTTTTCCAAGACGTGAACGACGAATTCCATCGGCGTGTAATCGTCGTTGAGAATCAGGACGCGATAAAGGTTCGGGCGTTTGGTCTTCGGCTTGACCTTGGTGATGACCGAGGTGGCGGGGCCGTTATTGCCGCTGGGCCGATTCTCGTTGCTGCTCATCCTGGGCACTGGGAGAGGCTTTGACAGATCAAATCTGGACGTTAGCTGCGACATGGCACACGCGTTAGATACCGTTGCGGGATCCCTAACAGGTTCCCACCTTGTCCCGCCGGGGCCACGTTGGCAGCCCGGACCTGCTTCCCAAATCGCCTTATCCCAGCCGACCGGTCCGACATCAGGAATATGGGTCAGTTACCGGTCTGCCGCAAGCGCACATCGCGGTCGAACGCGCTTCCGCCAGCACCGATTCTCCGACCTCGGCGATGATCGATGAGGTTAAACAATTCGTCCGGATTTTACAAAGCGGATTCAGTGGGAATTGGGGAGGAACCTGTTCTGGCGAGCAAGTTATCGACTCCCGAGGTTCGCCGCAGTCTGCTCGGGCGCTTGTCCATCCGTCCAACGGCGCAGCCCGAAATCTCGGCAGCTTCCTCTGCCCGGCTGCACCTCGTGACCGACTCCATCACCGGTCCAGTCCTGCTTTGCCTTCAAGACAACAGACCACCTGCAAGACGACAGACCACCTGGCGCCGCGCTCTTGAGCAGCGACATCGTCGCGGCTTCGCCTCACACTGATGGCGACCAAGACCGCGATGCCCAGAACCCTATCGGGATCGAGCAACGCCGGTCCCTTCTCGCACCTCTACACGACCACGGAGTTCCTGCAGGATGGCGCGAGCGGCAACGACCTTGCCGGATCATCGCCGAGTTCATCCAGACAGCAGACGCACGCGGAACGCCGTCGAGGAAATTTCGAAGCTGCGTGTCGCGTCATGACATCGGTCAGCACGACAGAACCGGCAAAAGAAAGCCCGGCATTCGCCGGGCTTTTTGGTGTCCCCGAATGACGCGGGCGGCTTAGTGCGTAGCGGCCGGCGGGGTGAACTTGGCAGCCAAACCTTCGAGCGGCTTGAAAGCCTGCTTCGCGAGATCCGAATAGAGGCCTGCGATCTTCTGCGAGTCTGCAACGAAGGTCTCATAGGCCGACTTGGCGTATTCGCTCTGCGCTTCGAGCACCTTGTCGAGCGACTTCACGCCCGAGAGTTTCTCGACGAAGGACTTGGTGTCCTCGAACGATTTCTTGGTGTAGTCGCCGTAAGCGGTGGCTATTGCATGCAGGCCGTTCTGCACGGTCGTCGCCGAGTTCACGACGGTTTCGAACTGCTCCTTGCCGTAGTTCTGGAAGTCTTCGACCTTAAACATGGCATCCCTTTCCCTGACCGAAGCGCTCACAAGACAAGCTTTTGCTCTCCTGAGGCGCATTGTCATATATCCTGCACCGCACAATAAAATCAAGAATCTTGTGCAATGCACAATTCAGGGCATTAGGGCCATATTCCTGAGATCCCCGCAAGATTTCTTTAATCTTTTGGCAACCCGCTCGCCCTAACCTTCCCGATGGCCCTGTCGGCGTTCGGCAGGTCTACAAAGCTGTTCCAAAACAGCACCTTAACAACACTTCAGTCCGGCCTTTCGATTTCTGGCCATCTTTACCGGCCAATCGGCAGCCCGGACAGGCTCAATGTCACGGGAGCGTTCGGCACAATTTCGCCTCACGAGCCGGTGATCAAGTCGGAAATTGGACGGGGATTTCATGCTTCGCAAAAACTTGGCTTCCTCGCGCCTGGTGCGGGTTGGCGTCTACGGGCTACTCACGCTCACGACCGTTGCGGTCTTCACGACCGACAGCGCCGAAGCACGTCGGCACCATCGGCGTCATCACACTGCGCATCATTCGCCGCGTAATGATGAAGGCAGCTACAGCCCCTCCTTCTCCTCCATCATCGTCGACGGCAATTCCGGAGCGACGCTGACGGCGACCAATCCCGATGGGCTGCGGCATCCGGCTTCGCTCACCAAGATGATGACGCTTTATCTGCTGTTCGAGCGTCTCGATGCCGGCAAGATGAAGCTCGATACCGAGATGTCCGTCTCCGAGCACGCTTCAGAACAAGATCCGACCAAGCTCGGTCTTCGGCCCGGCCAGACCATCAGGGTCGAAGATGCGATCAAGGGATTGATCACGCGTTCGGCGAACGACGCCGCGGTCGTGATCGCCGAGGCGATCGGCGGCGACGAAGACAATTTCGCCAGGATGATGACCCGCAAGGCCCATGCGCTCGGCATGAGCCGCACGGTCTATCGCAACGCCTCCGGCCTGCCGAACGACGAACAGGTCACCTCGGCCCGCGACCAATCGATCCTCGGCCGTGCACTGCAGGACCGCTTCCCGCGCTACTATCATTATTTCTCGACGACGGCCTTCAACTTCCGCGGCCACACCATCACCGGGCACAATCACCTCCTCGGCAGCGTCGAAGGCGTTGATGGCATCAAGACCGGCTACACCCGCGCCTCCGGCTTCAACCTCGTCACCTCGATGCATCGGGGCAACCGATTCCTGATCGGCGTCGTGCTGGGCGGCCGCAGCGGCGGATCGCGTGACGCCATCATGCGCAGCCTGCTCGCCGAGAACCTCGACAAGGCCGCAACCAAGCGGACGGCTGTGGCCGTCACCGAACGCAGCGGATCCGACGCCGCGACCGACACCGCCGATCAAGGCGGCATGCAACTCGCCTCGGCTACCCCTGATGCGCCGGCTCCCGCCCCGAGCCGTGCCACCAAGATCATCTCAGCCCTCTCGGAGGCGACCGCGGCGCTGCCGCCGGCGCAGCCCAGGGACAACAAAGCCAAGACCGACATCAAGGCCGACATCCGCACCGAAGCCAAGGCCGAACCGGCTCCGATGACTTCGGGCGTGATCGACAGCCAGCCGATGTCGATCATTCCCGGCTCCACGGAGCCGATGAAGCCGGTCAGAGTGAAGACGGTTCAGGTCAAGGCTGGTGCGGTGAAGCTCGCCTCGGCGGCCCCGCAGCCGGTCGCGCCCGTGCCGACGCCGCGCAACGATGCGGTCGAGCCGGCACGAAGCGATGCCTATCGTCCCGAACCACAGCGTGCCGACCTCCCGCCGCAGCCGCCTGGGCACGGTACCGGCAACGGCATCCTCGGCGTGCTGCCGGCCTCGAGCCTGCCGCCGTCCTCGTCGCAGGCCATGGCCTATGCCGCCCCCGCACCCGCCCCGCAAGCCCCGGCACCGATCCAGCAAGCCTCTGCGGCTCCGGCGCCGGAAGTGGCTGCGAAAGCCGCCGTGACCCACAATGGCTGGATCGTTCAGGTCGGCGCGCTCGACAATGAAGCGGAGGCGCAGAAGCGGATCGAAGCCGCGCGCAGCCAGGCTCAGGGCCTGCTCAGCAAGGCCGATCCGTTCACCGAAACGGTCTCAAAGGGCGACAAGACCCTGATCCGCGCCCGCTTCGCCGGTCTCGATCGCGATCAGGCCGAAGCGGTCTGCAAGAAGCTGAAGCGCGCCGACATCTCCTGCATGACCGTGCATAACTAGATCACCAGGATCTCCTTGATGAGGCCCGTGCGCCACACCGCACGGGCCTTTTTCGTTGGGCCTCTCCACGAGAGGGCCTGCAAGAGGCCGGCGCAAACCTCTCGTCAAGAAATTGCAGCTAGAACTTTTTCACCATGAAGGATCGAGCACGCCTGGTAACGGCGGGCGACCGCTGGCGTCGACAGAGCAGGCGATGAAAGCGGAGTTTCGGTCTTGTGGCGTGAGTGGCGTTGCCGGAGTCAGCCGTGATGCGTGCGAAGCAGAGTATCCTTGGCCTCGTTTACCCTGGCGGCGAGATACGTCGACCCCCCTTGATCGGGATGCAGTTTCTTCATCAGCGCACGGTGGGCACGCCCGATTTCGTCGCGTCCCGCCCCCGGCTGCAGGCCAAGGATCTGATAGGCCTCCTCGTCCGTCATTTTGCCGCTCGACGCCGCGCGGCCCTGCCCCGCTGCCGTATCTCGCTCCGCGTGTTGACGCCAAGCGGGAAACCGGCGGTCCAGATAGCCTTCAAGTAACGCGACGCTGTCGACGTCGAGCGTCGGGATGATCGCCGCGAGCTGCGGCAGATCGAAATCGTCCAGCGAGCGGCCTGCATGCGGACCGGCGACGAATCGCCCGGCGAGCTGCCCGCTGTCGTGATCAAGCATCATCTCGATGAATTGCGAGCGCACCCGCGAGCTGTTGCTGCCCGCAGATCGGGACGCCCCCATTCCGAACAGGCTTCCGAACCCGCCGAGACCGGAAGGCGTCCAGCCCAAGAGGCCGGCGCCGAACAGCCCAATCGGAACAGCCACAACGAATTCACCGCGAATCCCGGTGAAGGCGGCGACAGCCAGGCACAGAATTCCGCCGACGAGCTTGATCGCCCGAGCGAGCGCAGCAGGATTTGCCGCGCGAAACATCTGCAGCAGCAAATAAAGGGTGATGACGGCGACAGCGCCTGCGACCAGAGTCATGGGCTGAATATAATCGCCAGCGCGGCAAAAAGCAGGATGGAGATTGCGCGAACCTCCGGCACACAACCAAGCATCGGTTCGTCCTATCGGAGGCCTGCGCGCCTATTTCATCTGTTCGAGCAGGTGCGCCGCGCTGGGCTGCCGCGCTGAGAGCCGCATCAGCGCTTCGCGGCCGCCGGCTGCATAGGCGGCAGCGGCGCGCAGCAGCTCGCGCAACTGGGCCGCTGCACCGGGATCAAACCGGCACCAGGCTCCGCCACTCAGCCGCGCGATCTCGCGGAACGCCTGTTCGACCCCGGGATCGGTGCCTTCCTGGAACATGAAAATCGGAACTTTGAGGATGCCGAGCTCACCGGCCTTGGTGCAGAGCTCGTCTACGCTCTCTTCCATGGCATCGCCGACAAACACCAGCGCCCTTACGCCGGAGGCGGTGGCATCGCGGCGCGCCTCGCTCAGCACCTTCCCGATCTGAGTATTGCCGCCGCGGCAATCAATCTTGGTCATCAGGCGCGCAAGCTCGCCGCTGTCGGAAATCCAGCGGGTGGCGCGGCATTCGTTGAAGCCGCGATAATAGATCAGGCGGATGTCGAGGCTGCCGAGCGAGGCGGCCTCGCGAAACATGTCGGCCTGCAACCCACAAGCCATGTCCCAGGTCGGCTGCCGGCTCATCGTGGCGTCGAGCGCGAAGATGAGACGGCCACGCGCGCCCACGGCATTCGGCGCCATCGCGCGTACCTTGGCGACGAAATCGGCGATCGAGGCTGCGCTCGACGGCGCTGGGTCTGGCAAGCTGCCTTCACCGGCCTTCGCATTGGACGAGGCCACGTCGCCTGGGCGGATCTTGGTAGGGTCTGTCGTCATCATCGCTCGCGAAGCTGCGCACAGAATGTGGGCAGCCGCGCCACGACGTTCAACACGGCGCTGTAGGCTCCGGAATGCCCCGACTAGTGGGTCAGCTGTTTCGCCGGCGCTTGTGCAGTCGGTGCATAGGGCGCCACCGGGCCGGGATCGGTCAGCGGCGACTTGGTCTTTACCGGGGCGAGGTCGCTTGAGCTGTCGGCGTCGGCCAGAAACTTGTCGAGCATGGCCTGGATCGACGACTTGGCCTCATCCGGACCGGTGTCGCGCATGTCGTTGTGCTGGAAGTCGGTCTTCACGACGGTGATCCCGGCCTTCTCGCAGACGTCGTCGCTCGGCAGCACGCCGGGGTCGGTCTTGAATTGCGGATCCTTCGAGCGGAACGACAGGATCTTGACCTTGCCGTTGGTGATGAAGGGGACGCGCAGATTGTCGAGCGTCACCACCTTGCGCACCTCGTCAGGATACTGCTTGGCGAAGTACATCGTGATATCGCCACCCATCGAATGCCCGACGATGGTCAGATGGTCGTAGTCGGCGTTCGGCTGAACCTCGCGCATCTGCTCCACGGCGAATTTGATGTTGGCGACACCGCGCTGGATCTGCGGCAGGCGGCCGACATAGAGCTCGCCGACCTTCGTGACCATCGGCGGATCGCTCGGCAGGTCATGCTGGATGCTGACCGCCATGTAGCCTCGCGCGGCAAAGACGTTCGCGAGGAAGGAATATTCGGTGAATTTGACGGTATTGCCGTGATTGAGGATCGCGACCGGCAGCTTGATCATTCCAGCGTCGGCCTGCATTTCCTTGTCGCGTCGAACCGCGATATCCACCTCCACCAGGCGGTTTTCGCGGGATGCGTCATGGAAGCGAAGCGTCTCGTGCCGGATCGCCCATTTGCTGGCGGTCACGTAGCCGGCAACAGCCAGAACCCCGGCAGAGACTAGAACGATGATTCCACGCTTCATGTTCGTCCTCTGGATCCACAACCTGAAGTGGCTACAGCCCTATCTACTGTCGCCGTCCCTTGTGTTTAATATATGCAACAGCGCTGTGACAGAAAGACTAAATGTTGTGTCCCGGCCGCCTGAACGTTGTGCGCTGCAGCTAACTGCTGTGCAGCATTCACGCGCGCCCTCCTCTCTGAGGTTCTTATCTGAAGCTCAGGTTCAAGCTGGCGCTAAAATTTTCCATAAAGAACCGAACACGTAAATTGGCGTTCCGGCATTGAGGTGCGACAAATCGGCCAATTTTCAGGCATGAGTGCCCGGCCCGTAGTATTACCGGTCTTTCGCGGTCGGGAACGCGAAGGAACAAAGCGAGCAGGCCCTCAGGCGCTGATGATGTCGTGGACATCCAGCGGCTTGTCGACCTGGGCAAACCATTCGGCCCGGTTTGCGGCCCGCCGCCGGCCGCGCTCGTCCAATGGCAGCTTCAGCTGCCGCAACAGGCTCGTCACCTCCTCCCGGGCCGTCACATGGCCAAGATTTGGACGGGTCCCGAGCGTGGCCTCGTCGATATCGTCGAGCGCCGTCAGGCCGCGCGGAAAGAACTCACGGTAGACGACCCGCTCGGCGAAACCGTCGATCGAGCGGAAGCCGAGCCGGAAGGACAGTTCCTTCAGCCCCTCGGCGACCAGCTGCTTGTTGCGCGATCCCAGCATCGACAGACGATTGCGCACCACGATCCAGTCGGTGGTCGCGCCGTCGACCTGCCGCCGCTTGCGTCTGACGTCGCGGACCATCTCCGCGTAGTGGCTTTCACCTGTGACCGCGTAGGTCGCGGGATCGACGGTGCCCAGCACGTCGAAATCCAGGAAGCTGTCATTGATCGGGGTGACCAGCGTGTCGGCCATCGAGTGCGCGAGCCGCATCAGATAGCTGTCGGTCCCCGGCGTATCGATGACGATGAAGTCGAAGCTGTGTTCGACCGCGCCGACCGCCTCGATGAACTGCTGGAACTCGGTGCTCTCGTTGTCGGCGATCTGCATCGTCTGGCCGAGCTTGATGCAATAGTGGGTCGGGAGCTCAAGCGGCAGCCCGGTGCGCCGTGCCCAGGCGCTGCGGTTGTTGATGTAGCGGGTGAAGCTCTGCTGCCGGCAATCGAGATCGATGGTGGCGACGCGCTGGCCCGCCTTCATCAGGGCAACGGCAATATGCAGAGCGGTGGTGGACTTGCCTGAACCGCCCTTCTCATTACCGAGGACAATCACATGGGCCGAACCCGATTGCCCCTGGCTCGTCTGCACCAGCATATTCCGACCCCTCACGATCATCTTCGAGTCACGCTTGCCCGCGGTCAAGTGAAATGCGTGCGGAATGTAAATTCGCCTCGCGAGGCGCGAGGCTCGCGGCATCTCGGCCACAACTGATCAGTCTCCGGACGCAAGAGGCGTTCGACAGTGAGCAGACGTGTTCAAGTGCGCTTGGTAGCTTCGCATTGTCCTTGATAAGGTCGGCGTTCCAACGGTCAAGACCGAACACACGAGCTCACAACTTCAGTCCGCGGATTAGAGCAAAAATGTCACGAAGCCCCCAGATCGTCCGTACTATGCCTGCGCTGCGTCGCGCACTCGACGGCTTGCGCGCGAGGAAAGCGACCCTCGCATTGGTCCCGACGATGGGAGCGCTCCATGACGGGCATGTGTCGCTGGTCCGATTGGCGAAGCGGCGCGCCGACAAGGTCGTCGTCTCGATCTTCGTCAACCCGACTCAGTTCGCACCAACTGAGGACTTCGGTTCCTATCCGCGGACCTGGAAGGAGGACGTGGCGAAGCTCGCCGCTGAGCAGGTGGACGCGATCTGGCACCCCGACGCCAAGGCAATGTATCCGGATGGCTTCGCGACCCGTATCGTCCCGGAGGGCGCGGCATCGGCCGGCCTCGAAGATCGCTTCCGCCCGCATTTCTTCGGAGGCGTCGCGACCGTCGTTGCCAAGCTCTTCACCCAGTGCCGGCCGGACGTCGCGGTGTTCGGGGAGAAGGACTTTCAGCAGCTCCGGGTGGTGACCCAGCTCTCCCGCGATCTCGACCTCGGCGTCAGGGTGATCGGCTCGCGCACGGTGCGCGAGCGCGACGGCCTCGCGATGTCGTCGCGCAACGTCTATCTGTCCCCTGAGGAACGCCGCGTCGCGCCCACGCTCTATCGGACCATGAAGGAGATCGCGGGCAGGATCCGCGCCGGCAACAGGATCGAAGCGGCCGTCGCGGGCGCCGCCGAGCTGATCACCGACGCCGGCTTCGTGCTCGACTACCTCGAAGTCCGGCATGCCGAGACACTCGCGCCCATCGCCTCCTCCAAGAATGGATCCAAGCAGGAACTCAAGGATGGACCGTTGCGGATCCTGGTGGCCGCCAAGCTCGGAAAGACCCGGCTGATCGACAATATCGGAGTCTGAGACTGCGCTCTGCACGCAGGGCGCGATATGCGGTCCCCGCTATAGAAGCCCGAGATCGCGCAATTCGCGCCGCATCGGCTCCGGCATCGCCGCGACGCTGTCCGCGCTCGCCTTGCCGAGGTCGGGCGGCGCATCGGCCGGCTTCAGGTAGCGCCAGCCCTGAAACGGGCGCATCGGCCGCGGCGACACGGCCATCACCTTCGGCTGCATCACGAGCCGGCACCGGCCGATGCCGTCGCGATCACGGAACGGCTCGATCGCGATGAGCTTCTCGCGTGCCGCGATCTCGCCCTTGATCACCCAATAGAGCGAGCCGCCCGCCAGGATCTCCTCGATCCGCTTCGGCGTCATCCGGGTCACGTGGATGTGGTGCTCCGGCAGGCCCTTCTTCCTGGCCGCCTGCATGCGCTCGGCGATCCATTGCTTCAACTCTTTGACCGACTCGCAGCCGACGGCCAGCTTGATCAGGTGCAGGGGCATGGGATCTTTGACGCTTACTCTTTACCGGACGGCTCAGCCGCTTCGGGCGCGGCCTGCGGCGCGGGCGCCGCAGCCGGCGGCTTTGGCTTCGGTGGCGCAGGCTTCTTCGCCGGCACCTGGGCATGGCTTGCCGCGACCGCAGGCGATGGTTGCGCGCGCGGCGCCGGAGCGGCCGCCGCAGGCGCTGCGGAGCGCGACGTCGATGCGGTCGGCTCGGGGGCCATGATGCTCACCGGCGGCGTCGAGGCCGCGCTTGGGAACTCCGCGTTGGTCGGCTTGCCGGTCGGCATCGACGGCACCAATCCGGCGAAGGCTCCTGACGCAGCCGCTTGCGCCTGCGGCGCCTGGGCTTGCGGGGGGGCATTCCATTGCGACGCATAGCGCGTCACCAGGCCCTCGTAGGTGCGCGCCTCCATATTGCTGACGATCTGCTGGGAATCCGTCAACAACCGGAACACGTAGCAGTCGGCAGGCGTGCAGCGGTCGCGCGTGAGCAGCACATAGGCCATCAAGCCGTAGCGGTCGCGTTCGACCGCCCGCCGCAGCGCAAGCTGCTCGGGAGTAATCGCCTTGTTGGCAGGGGCGGCATCACCGTAGGCGATCAGGCGCGAGATCATGGACCCGGCGTAGCTCACGGCAGCGGCGGTGGCGTCCGCGGTCCCGAACAGGTTCTTCTCGCAGTTCGACAGCACAAGATCGCCGGCGAGGTCCTCGACGCAGGCAAGCGCGGGCAGCATGGCACTGGCCGGCGCGGTGCTGGAATTTTCACCGGTTCCGCCGCGGCCGCTCTCATCCAGGCTTTTCATGGTGGAGGCCACCGCGATGCCGACCGCGAGCAGAGTGATGATGCTCAGCGCTCCATTGGCGACCGACTTCTCGGCGCGCAACAGCGTGACCAGGACGATCAGGCCGAAAAACGCCGCTGCGGCCAAAGTGAGCCACATCGGGAAAGCCGGCGAGCTCAATAACTGGTCGAGCGAGGTCGGCGGAGTCAAGTTCATGCGCAACGGTCCCTTAGACGAGCCGGCGATCGATTGCGAGTGTTACGCCCGGGATAGCGGGGCGCGATCAGCGATAAACAATGGCCAAATCCAAATACTCACCTCAGTCTATGGCCCCCGCGGGCCCGACCATAGGCCGATTCCGCGCACGGCGCGCGGCAAGAGTACCTCAAAACGAGCAGCTATCCCCACCCCATCCGGCAGCCCCCTCTCCGCGGCGGAGCGAGCAGGCATCGCGTCAGTTTGCTGTTCTTCCCCCTCGCTCATGCCCGCAGCACGAGATGCAACGGGCTCGATGACGCCTCGTGGCGGAACCTGCGGTCCGCTGACGGCCAAGACGGCGCCGCCTAGGACTGCGCGAGCTGGCTTTCCCTGGCCACGCGTTCGAAGGCTTCGGTCGAGCTCTTGATGCGGTATTGGCAGTCGTCGCCTTCGGTCGGGAGCTGGCGGATGATTTCGTAGGTACCGCTGGCGGCTGGGCGCGAGATATTGCTCGCCGTGAAGGTGACGGTCGATCCGACGGGAAACTTGTGCTTCAACGCCCACTCCTGCTCAAACGCCGGTCCTGGCCAACGGTCCCCGCTGCAGTGGATCGGCTCTCTTTTTAATAGAGGCGTCTATAGCATGTCGGCGCGCGCCATGGCCAGTCATTGCCGCCATGGCGAATGCGTCAATTTTGTAGCCTTTTCAGCACGATGCTGGGCCGTCTGGCCCGAGTTCCGCCCATTCTGAGCGGCCCGGCAGAATGGCCGGATCAGGCGGTATGGGGAAGCTTCCCGTCGGGGCTCGCATGATCCACGGCCAGCGGCAGCTGCTCGGCCAGCCCCTTGGAGAGTTGGTCGACCGGGATATTGTAGCGGGCGGCCAGCTGCTTGACCGTGTCGCTGCCAAGCACCTCGCGCAGCTGCTCAGCCGAAATCGGCAGGTTTTGGCCGTTGCCGAGCCAGGATTTGACCTGGGCCCCGAACCCGGCCTGCTCCAGCTTGGCGACGATATTGTTCAGGCCGCCCTGCCCACCTTGGCCGAAGACCTCGTTCAGGACGACCGGAAGCACGGCGGCCTCGAGCTGTCCCAAGGCGCCTTGAAAGGCTGACGAGTTTCTGAGTTCGTCGAGAAATCCCATGACCGTTGACTCCATCCGCTTCAGCAGGATCATAACAGGACCACACGACAGACCAAAGTTCGACAGCCCGCGGCCTGGACGCGGTCAGACGTCTTCGAACCGCGCGATGAGCAGAGTTTCCGCAAGCCCGTCCCGGGTCCATTCCGCGAAGGCCGGCATCGCCATCATCGTGTCCATATAGGCCCGCGTCTGGGGCGTGACATCGATCGCATAGGTGCGGAAGCGGTGGACGACCGGCGCGTACATCGCGTCGGCAGCCGAGAACGCGCCGAACAGATACGGCCCGCGTGCCCCATACTGCGCCCGGCAATCGCTCCAGATCTGCTCGATCCGCGCGACATTGGCCCTCACCTCGTCCGAGAGTGGGATCGCGCGCACCGGCCGGTGCAAATTCATTCCGCACGCGCTGCGCAACGGCACGAAGCCGGAATGCATCTCGGCCGAGATCGCCCGCGCATGCGCGCGCTCTGCAATGCCCTGCGGCCACAGCCCGGCATCCGGAAAACGCTCGGCGAGATGTTCGATGATCGCGAGCGAATCCCACACCGTGATGTCGCCGTCGATCAGGATCGGCACTTTTCCCGCTGGCGAGAAGCTCAACAGGCGGTCCTTGTCGGCTTTGTCGTCGGTATAGATCGGTACGAAGATTTCCTCGAAAGCGATGTTGCAGCCGCGCATCGCCAGCCAGGGCCTCATCGACCAGGAGGAATAATTCTTGTTGCCGATCACGAGCTTCAACGTCATGTCCGAACCTGTCTCCATTGCAGCGGCTCTGCGCCGGTCATGACGAGGAATACAGGATGGGCTCCTATACCGTCGATATCGTCGCGGTATCTTTTTTCGCGCTGGAATGGGTCGTCTATGCGATCACCCTGGAGCACACGGCCTATGGGCGCAACAGCCTGTCGGCACGCATGAATGCCTACCGCGAGGTCTGGATCCGGCGCCTGCTCGAGCGCGAGGCGCGGATGGTCGACATGCAGATCATGTCGTCGCTGCAGAACGGCACCGCCTTCTTTGCCTCCTCGAGTCTGATCGCGATCGGCGGCGGGCTCGCACTGGTGCGCTCCACCAGCGATGCGCTGGCCGTGTTCAAGACCTTTCCGGTCGATCTTAGTCCGCACCCGGCCCTGTGGGAGATCAAGTGCGTCGGCTTGGTCCTGATCTTCATCTACACCTTCTTCAAATTCGCCTGGGCCTACCGCCTGTTCAATTATGTCGCGATCCTGATCGGCGGCATGCCGCTGGCGGCGCAGCGCGGCACGCCGGAGGCCGAGGCTCATGTGATCCGGACCACGCGCCTGTTCGAAGCCGGCGCGCGCCATTTCAACCGCGGCCAGCGCGCCTTCTTCTTCGCGCTCGGCTATCTCGGCTGGTTCGTGAGCCCCTGGGTGCTGTTCATCACCACGGCGGCCGTGGTCATCGTGACCTGGCGCCGGCAATTCGCCTCCAGCGCCTGGGACGCGATGGGCCACTAGCTCATTCGGCGGATCAGTCCACGAAATCCTGCGGCGTGAACGACAGCTCCAGCACCTTCCACTCGCGGTAGCGATCCGGCGGCAGCATCGCGTAGGGCTGGCAGGCGGCCAGCGCCCGGACCGCGCTCTGTTTCATCTCCAGGGCCTTCACCGAGGCGGTCCCCGCAAGCAGCACGGGATCCGCGGCAAGCCGGCCGTCCGGGGTCATGACCACACGCAGCTTGACCATGATGTTGTCGGAACGGGACACGGAGGCCGGCAATTTCGAGCAGCTCCTCAGATGCTGCCGGAACGGCCCGGTCAGATTGGCGGTGAGATTGGTGCTCGCTGAAGGCCCGGCATCCTTGCTCTCGTCCGCATCGTTTCCTGATGCCGGCAAAGGTGGCAAAGGCGGCGGCAGTCCAAGCATCACGCCATATTTGACCGTGAGATCGGGCTGGGGGACATAGCTCGACGCGCTCGACGGTGCTGGGGTCGGAGCGGGTGTCGGGGTCTGCTGCGTCTCTGCAGGCGGCTGCGGTTGCGCTTGCGGCTGGGACGGCGGTTGCGCCTTTGCCTCGCGCGTTGGCGTCGGCTGCGGCGTAGGAGCCGATGCCGGCGCAGGGGCCGGTGCGGGGGCAGCCGTTGCCGATGTCGACGAGGTGTCCGGCTTGGGCAAGGCCAGATCGGGCGATGGCGAGGGGCTCGGGGCAGGTTGGAGCGGCTTCTCGGGCTCGTCGGACTCAACGATGTCGACGGCAACGGCCTCCGGTGCAGGAGCCTCGAAACGGCGCACGTCGGTCGACAGGAAGATCAGGGCCGCGGCGACGATATGCGCGAGCACCGATGCCGCGATGCCCCAACGTATGAATGGCCACCGTTCCATGCTGCTTCTTTGCGCCCGCGCCTGACCGGCGCCTGCGCGCGGCGATCACCACCAGGTTTCGACCATCACGACCTTGGCGGTCGCCGGTCGCGGGTGCCACACCCGGCCCAGCATAGCAAGCCGCAGTCGGTCCTCAATCCCATTTCGGCGCAAAGGCGAAATTGGTCATGCGGTCTTCGGCGCCTCCGAGCGCGAAGATTTCGTCCATCTCGGCATCGGACAAAGTGAAATCGAAAACGTCGATATTCTCCGACAGGCGCTCGACGCGCGAGGTGCGCGGAATGGCGACGACGTTCTGCTGCACCAGCCAGCGCAAGCAGATCTGCGCCGGCGTCTTGCCGTGAGCGCGTCCGATCCGGGCGAGCGTCGCATCGTTCTTGATCTTGCCCCTGGCCACCGGACTATAGGCGACCATGGCGACGCCATTACGGGCACAGGCCTCGCGCACCTTGGTCTGGTCGAGATAGGGATGATATTCGACCTGGTTGCAGATCAGGGGTTCGGGACTGGTCGCGACGGCCTCGTCGATCAGCGCCACCGTGAAATTTGACACGCCGATGTGACGGGTCAGGCCGAGCGACTTCGCATGCGCCAGCGCACCGAGCGTTTCCGCCAGCGGCACGTGTGGATTTGGCCAGTGCAGCAGCAACAGATCGACCTCGGAGACGCGCAGTCTCACCAGGCTCTCCTTGGTCGAACGCTCGAGATCGTGCGGTGCAAAATGCGTGGTCCACACCTTGGTGGTCAGGAACACCTGATCGCGGCGGATATGCGAGGCACGCAAGCCCTCCCCGACCTCGCGCTCGTTCTCATAGACCTGGGCGGTATCGATATGGCGGTAGCCGAGCGTCAATGCCTGCTCGACGATGCGCGCGCAGGTTCTCCCGCGCAATTCCCAGGTTCCCAGTCCGATCGCCGGGATGCTGGCGCCGTTGGCCTCAATTGCTTGCATGGCCGCGCCCTCCAATTGCAAGCATTATGTCTCCGGACGCCGATGGTGCCAATGCGAGACTAGGTTTGAGCTTAAGTCTTGGCTAAGGCTGCGAACACCATGTCCGGCGCGTGCGCGATCACCGTCAGCAGCGCGCGCGCCGGCCCGCGCGGCATGCGCTTGCCCTGCTCCCAGTTCCGGATGGTCTCGACGGGAACGCCGAGCTTGGCGGCAAACTCCTGCTGGGTCAGATGGGCGCGGCGGCGGAGGTCGCGGACCTCGGCCGGCCCGGTCGGCTGCGCGGCCGGGGCCAGCGGAAATTCCTGGCCGTCGCGCAGCTCCACGATCCGTCCGTCTGCTTTCAAGCGCAAGCGTTGTTGCATGGGTCCGACTCCGTCTCGGTGCCCCACTTTCGCAAGTCCCCGTTAAGGTCGGATTAACGATAAAAGTCCCTCAAAAATCGAGGTTATTTGAGCCCGAACCAGGCCGTGGCAATGCCCAGAAAGGCGAAGAAGCCGACGACGTCGGTGACCGTGGTGACGAACGTGCCGGACGCCACGGCGGGGTCGGCCTTGACGCGATCGAGCACCATCGGGATCAGGATGCCGCCGAGCGCGCCGGCGACCAGGTTGGAGATGATCGCCAGTCCGATCACGATCCCAAGCCCGGGGATCTTGAACCAGGCGACCGCAGCGACGCCCGTGATCAGCGCGAAGGCGAGGCCGTTGACCAGGCCGACCAGGGCCTCGCGCATCACGACGCGGAAGGCGTTGTTCGAGCCGAGCTCGCGCGTGGCCAGGGCACGCACCGCAACCGTCATGGTCTGGGTCGCGGCATTGCCGCCCTGGCTCGCGACGATCGGCGCCAGCACCGCGAGCGCGACCATCTTCTCGAGCTGGCCTTCGAACAGGCCGAGCACCGACGACGCCAGGAAGGCGGTGGCGAGATTGATCAGCAGCCAGTTGAAACGGCCCTTGGCGATGGTCCAGACGCTGTCGGAGAGCTGTTCGTCGCTGGAGACGCCGCCCAGCGCCTTGAAGTCCTCATCCGCCTCCTCTTCGATCACGTCGACCACGTCGTCGACGGTGATGACGCCGACCAGCCGATTGTCCGCGTCGACGACGGGAGCAGCGACCAGGTTGTACTTGCCGAACAGCCGCGCCACCTCTGCAAGCTCGTCGGTCACCGCGACCCGGCGGCGATCTTCATGGATCAGCTCGGGGAGCTTGACCGGCCGCCGCGCCCGCAACAGCGCATCGAGCGAAACCGCGCCCTGCCAATGCTGCGACCCGTCGACCGCATAGATCTCGTAGAACCGGTCCGGCAGGTCCGGCGTCTCCCGCATGTAGTCGATCGCCTGGCCGACCGTCCATTCGAGCGGCACGGCGATGAATTCGCTCTGCATGCGCCGCCCGGCCGATCCTTCCGGGTATTCCAGGCTGCGCTCGAGCACATCGCGCTCGGACGGCGGCAGCCGGTCGAGAATCTGCTCCTGATCCTCCTGATCAAGGCCCTCGAGCAGCTCGACGGCGTCGTCGGATTCCAACTCGCGGACGCCTTCGGCGACGGTCGCCGGCGCGAGTTCCTCGAGGATTTCCTCACGAACGGCATCGTCGACCTCGTTCAGCGCGGAAAAGTCGAAATCGGTGCTGGTGAGCTCGACCAGCCGCACCCGGTCTTCGGGCGCCAGCGCCGCGATGAGGTCGCCGAGATCGGCCTCATGGAGTTCCGCGACCTCCGATCGCAGGAACGTTTCGTCCTCCGCGGCGATCGCCGCCGTGATGGACTCGATGAACTCGGGTCGGATCTCGCCGTTGTCTGTCCGCATCAGAGCACGGTCGACGATCACAGCATTGTGGGCCGCGTCCAATTGTTCATCCATGACGGGCCTCGCGGGTTTGACAGATCAACGCAAACTGGTCTCAATCGTACTTTGACGCATTACCCAATGGGCCGCAGGCGATGCAATGAGAAAGATGCCGCGGAGGCTATGGATGACGAGTGAAATGAGAAGTTGGGTGAACGCGGCGGCGATCCTGCTCGGGCTTGGCCTCGAGCTTGGACTCGGCGTTGGGCTCACGCTACCCCACGCTGTCAGCGCGGCATCCGCGGAATGTCAGCGCGAGGGCACGCTCGGCACCTCGCGGGTTCTCGCGGTCGATCCCAAGATCTATCCGCGCGTCGGCCTGAAGAGCTTTCCGGATACGCTGCCGCTGCGGGATCACGAGGTCGTGCTCACCTTCGATGATGGTCCCTCGCCGCCGATGACCAACAGGGTGCTCGACGCACTCGCGAAGGAGTGTGTGCGCGCGACCTTCTTCCTGGTCGGCCAGCCGGCGTCGGGACGCGGAGCCCTGGTGCAGCGGATCGCGGCCGAGGGCCACACCGTCGGACACCACACCTATACCCATGCCCACATTCCACGCCTCACGCCGGCGCAGGCCGTGGAGGAAATCGACCGCGGCATCGCCGGCGACGAACTGGCGTTGCATGGGGTCTCGACCACGACACCATCGACGCCGTTCTTCCGTTTCCCCTATTTTGAATCCACGCCGGCCATGCTCGAATTCCTGCAGTCCCGCGGGATCGCCGTGTTCGGTGCGGATCTGTGGGCCGGTGATTGGAACCCGGTCTCGCCGCAGCAGGAACTCAAGATTCTCACCAGCCGACTCGAACAGGACCGCAAAGGCATCATCCTGTTGCACGACCCGCAGCCGCGCACCGTGGCGATGCTGCCGACGTTTCTGCGCTATCTGAAGCAGCACGGCTACAAGGTGGTCCACATTGTGCCAGCTTCAACGATGAACCAGCCGGACGATGCCGCTCCGCCGGGCGTCCACGCCGCCCGCGATTAATGCGTCATTCATGCGGTGCTGGCTACGCTTTACATCGCAGGCGGATGTATGCGGCTTTGCAATCATGCAACAGGAAAATGGAAACCCCGGCATTCGACAATCGCGGGTCGCGGCTGCAGACGATCCCTGCTATGACGGTAACTGGGCCCGGCAGCCTGGATTCAACCTGACGAAACGGACAGACGAAGCGGACGGCGTGATGCGGAGTGATCGTTCAGTTGGCGTCGGACAGCGGATTGTGAGCGCAGCGCTCGGGGCCGCACTGTTGACTGCGTTGTCAGCTGCACTCACCAGCGTGACCACGCCCGCCTCCGCCGCGGATTGCCCCGGCCATCCGAATGCGCTCGGCACCTCCCGCGTGCTCGTTGTCGATCCCCTTGCGCATCCGCGCATCGGCGCGATGCAGTATCGGGAAACGCTGCCGCTGCATGATCACGAGGTGGTGCTGAGCTTCGATGACGGCCCAGTGCCGAAATACAGCAACCAGGTGCTGCAGATTCTCGCCGACCAATGCGTGAAGGCGACGTTCTTCACGATCGGCCGCCAGGCCAAGGCTGATCCCGAGGGCGTTCGCAAGCTCGCCGCCGCCGGCCACACGATCGGCACGCACAGCCAGAATCATCCGATAGGCTTCAGCAGGCTGACGGTCGAGCAGTCCAAGCCGGAGGTCGATCAGGGGATTGCCTCGGTGTCGGCTGCTCTCACCGATCCCTCGGTGCTCACCCCGTTCTTCCGGGTGCCCGGCCTCTCGCGCGGCGAAGGCGTGGAAACCTACGTGGCCTCGCTCGGACTCCAGATGTGGAGCGCCGATTTTCTTGCCGATGACTGGCGCAACATCTCGGCTAGCCGCGTCTACGAGCTGGCGATGAAGCGGCTCGAGGCGCGCGGCAAGGGCATTCTGCTGCTGCACGACATCCACGAGCGCACGGTGCAGGCCTTGCCGAAGATCCTCAGCGAGATGAAGGCGCGCGGCTATCGCATCGTGCAGGTGGTGCCGGCTACGTCCGAGCGGCCGGCAACTCCGACCGAGCCGCAGGAGTGGCTGGTCCACCCGCATGCAGACGAGGTTCCGGTGGCACAATGGCCGGCGGTTCCGACGTTCGACTTCTCTGGCTCGGTCACGCACTCCCGTGCGACCGTGGCGGATCTCGACGTGCTGTCGGCGGGACCATCCGACAGCGCCTCGCTCCGGCACGAAACAGCGTGGCCGCACGCGGCGGGCTCATCCGCGCCGCGCAACGTGGCCCCCGCGCTGCCGGTGCCGGCCGCCAGCCTGTTCGAGATGCCCGATCCGATGCCCACCGCGCCGTCCCGACACCACGTGGCGGGCGTGCCGCCCGTGCAGTCAAAGCCCGCGGCCAGAGCCGCCGCCATCAAGCCGGCTGCGCGCGCGGTGCGCCTTGCGAGCCTGAGAAAGCGCTGACCGGCGCAGCTCTCCTCGCGCGGCTCTCGTTGAGTATGATCCGGAAAAGTGCGAGCGGTCCTTCGCGACAAACGCGGAACGCGTTTGCACGGAGACTCCGCTCAAACAACAACCCTGAAGTGCGATGAGATTCATCCTCATCTCATCGCACTTGAGGGCACAGCCGCGCGCTGCTTGAACCGGATCAATCGGTGACGATCTTGGCAACGCAGAGGATGACGACGGCGGCCAGGAAGAACAGATCGATATAGGATTTGATTTCGCCGTCGCGGCGCAGCAGGCTCACATCGGCAATCACCTGCTTGCGCGCGGCCGAACCGCTCGGCCCCTCCCCCACCAGGCCGATCATTCGGCGAGTCTCGCCTTCCAGCCGTTCGATGCGGGTGAAAAAATGAAACGAGCGCACCACGGACACGCTGCGCATGCCCGCATAGGCCAGGATCAACATCGCGAGCACGGCCCGGTTGTGGTACTTCTCAATGTAGTTCAGGCTGAGATAGACCATGGCCAGGAACGCAAAGTTGTAGATGAAGCGATAGATGATGGCGAACAGTCGCATCGTTCCGACCTGGTGCTCTTTCGATGACCGGCAATGACAGAAACCGGACGGCGCGCATGAGGCGCGCTCGTATCCGACTTGCATCGACGCGGCGACATCGATTCGTTTTCGAGTTGGGCGCAGCAGGACAGTTCTATACACGAATGGATTGAAGAAAGGTTCGACAAACTGATGTATTGCGCCACAATCTTGTTCGGTGGCCCTGCAATCTCCGGGCGAGTTCGTCAGGCGGATCTCTAATCAAACCGTCTTGGAACAAGCAATTTTTGGTTTATTTGCACCACGGAAATCGCCTTAAGATCGCTCCACCAGGGGCGTTGTGCCGCAAAAAATGGACGCTGGCGCAGCGGCGTCCGTCACTGGCCGATTGCGATCAGCAGATAAATCTGCTCGGATGATCGGTGCCTGGAATGCACGGATCGATAGGGTTCCCGCTGAGACAGCCGCAACTCAACTCCGCATTTTTAAGAACTCAATTTTTGAAATGCCTTTTGACTGTCATCGTATTTTGGAGGCGTCGTGTCGCCAAACAGCAAATGGTTCTCGTTTCTGTTCTTGTTCCTGATAGCACTGGGCGCAGTCGATGCGTGGTTCGGTCGGCAGAGCTACGTCGCCGGAGACACGATCAGCTACATGGACATGGCTCGCGCCATCGAACATGGCCAGCTTGAGCAGGCGATCAATGGGCATTGGAGTCCGCTCTACCCCCTGCTGATTGCGGCCTTCATTGAGCCGATCGGCACGGCGCCTTCCCTGGAATTTGCGACCGTGCGGGTGCTCAACTTTCTCGTTTTCCTGGTGACGATCGGTGCATTTCATTTCGTCCTGACCCGGCTCTGGGACCGGGCTCAGCTGACGGCGAAGCCGCCCGAGGCCAGTCCGTTGCTGTCGCGCTCGCAAGTCTTGCTTGCGGGTTACGCACTGCTGGCGTGGGGCTGCTTCGACCTGACGGTCGTATCGAGGATCAGCCCGGACCTTTGCGTGGCAGCCGTCACATTCGCTAGCGCCGCGCTGTTTCTCTCGCTGGAAGACCAGACGGCGTCCGTCACAACCTTCGCGCTGTTCGGAGCCGTGCTGGGGATTGGCTATTTGCTGAAAGCCATATTCTTTCCGCTGGCCTTTCTCTTCCTGCTCGCTGCGGCCTGCGCCTGCCTGGCCTATCGTGCCGATCGACGGCTGCTATTGAGTGCCGCCGTCTTTCTGGTGATTGCGGCCCCGCTCGTTGGCGCCCTGTCGCTGAAGTATGGCCATCTGACATTTGGAGAAAGCGGACGAAATACGTTTCGGACCGACGTTCTCATGATGCCGCTTGTTCATTGGCAAGGAGGCCCTTCGGATCACGGGCTCCCGGAACATCCAACGCGGAAGCTTCTCGACAACCCTGATGTCTACGAGTTCGCTCAGCCGATCTCGGCGACCTATCCGCCGTGGTACGATCCGACCTATTGGAACAAAGGAGCCGTTCTGCATTTCGGCACCTGGGACTATGGACGGGCGCTGCTGAGAAACGTCAAACGCCTCGCGGTCCTGCTTTGGTTTGCAATTCCTCTCGGAATTGCACTCGCCCTGCTTCGGCGTCCCCTCGCCCTTGAAATGTCGGCACCGCTGCCGATCAAGCTGCTCGGTCTGGTCGCCGCAGCGAATCTGCTTCTCTATCTGGTGCTGTTGGTCGAACCCCGATACCTGGCCGGATGTCTTCCACTGTTGGGGCTGGTTGTTCTGGTCAGTCTTCGCACGCAGCTGACACGAAGGCGACCGATCGGGGCAGCGCTGGTCGCCCTGCTCATTACGGGCGTGGCGATAGATGCCGGCCCGCGCCTGGCCAGGACCGCTGCGGATCTGGTCAGATCTCGCGGCCATGTGCATGCAGATGCGTGGCTGGTCGCTGACGAGCTCTTCAGAATCGGAATTCACCCGGGTACGCCCGTCGCCGCGATCGACCACCAAGACCAGATGCATTGGTCGGTCGCGAGCATCAGCGACTGGGCGTTCCTTGCGCAGGTCAAGATTGTCAGCGAAGCTTTCCCGTCGGACCCGCTCAATCAAAAGGAATTCTGGGATGTTTCGCTCACGCGGCAAGCGCTCGCGCTCGATGTATTTCGCCGCGCCGGAGCGCGTATCGTTGTGGCGAGCGGCGTCCCCTCGACGGCCAACACCGAGGGGTGGTCACGTATCGGGACCACCGACTATTACTACAAGCTTTTATGATAGCTTCCCTATCT
The DNA here is from genome assembly GCF_000239815.1 of Bradyrhizobium sp. STM 3843. Classification (GTDB taxonomy): domain Bacteria; phylum Pseudomonadota; class Alphaproteobacteria; order Rhizobiales; family Xanthobacteraceae; genus Bradyrhizobium. The sequence continues at coordinate 50,678 of NZ_CAFK01000044.1, forward strand.
GCGATGATGTCCGCTCCGCAGCAGAGCATTCTCGACCGCGGCGCGTATTCGATCCCGCTTGTTCGGGATGTTCATGATTCCGGAAAGAAACACGGTGAATCCAAGCTGCACCCCGATCGCTATGGACGTGAGCGAGAGGATGAGAACGCGCATCACCGAAGGATAGCGCAACGGCCCGAAATCGACCGAGGCCCAAGTAAACAAAGACCATCCGATGCCGAACAGGCCAAGCAGGATCAGCGCGGCCGCAACGAGCAGCCCGCGGTCGAAGGTGAGGAATGACAGACCGCGAGAGCCTGCGGCGTCCGGCGGCAGCAGCCGGTATTTGATCGCGAAGCGCTGCGCGATGAGGCCGAATGTGAGGGTCTGAACGCCGATCAACACCGCAATCGCCGCAACCAGGAAAGTGTGGACGTCCAGATTGACGCCGTTGGCGAGGCTCACCGGGCCGGGAAACAGGATCACGGCCGTCACCACGCCCAAGAGAATGAGCGCAAGACCCGGATACACAAACAGCCAACGCGGGCTGAACATGAGCAGAAAGCTGAGATGTCGCCAGCCGTCATGCCAGGTGCGCAGATGCGGCGGCCGGGACCTGCCATCCTTCTTCAAGGTCGTGGGCACCTCGCAGATCCGATAGGATTTCAGCGCGGCGGAAATCACCATCTCGCTCGCGAATTCCATGCCCGTCGTGTACAGCTCCAGATCGCACATCCGCTCGCGGTTGAAGCCGCGCAAGCCGCAATGGAAATCACCCAGATCGATCTTGAAGAACAGCCTGCCAAAAAAGCTCAGCACCGGATTGCCGAGATAGCGATGGAGCAACGGCATTGCGCCCTGCGCGATGCCGCCTTTGAAACGATTGCCCATCACGAGGTCGAAGCCGTCACGGAGTTTCGCCAGGAATGGGTCCAGGTTGGAAAAGTCGTAGCTGTCGTCGCCGTCGCCCATGATGACGTAGCGGCCTCGGGCCGTATGGATTCCGTGACGCAGCGCGGCTCCATATCCGCGATCCGGAACATGAACGACACGCGCGCCCTTCGCGATCGCCAGGTCTTGCGAGCCGTCCGTGGAGCCGTTGTCCGCAACGAGGACCTCGCCATGCACGCCAAGCCGCAACAGGCAAAGCTTGGCTTTCTCGACGCATCGCTCGATCGTCTCAGCCTCGTTGAGGCAGGGAATGAGAATGGTGAGCTCGGGCTCTTCGATGTATCGGTAGACTTGCGCGGTCATCTTTGAAATCCGACATGAAGAAATCTTTGAACATCACTTGCTCGCCTAAAAATTCTGGGGCAGTTGCCACCGCGGATGCGGCAGTAGAGTTTATGAGTTAGATAATAGTTCGAACGAACGATTTACTACTTAGATGTCCCCCGCAATTTGCTGCAAAACAGCACGTAAACTACCAGCTGTGATCAGTTGCCCGACCACTGCGCAGCGGGGATGGTCATTTCCGTACGGGATAGCTGGGGATCGGCAACCGGTTGGCAGGACGCAAACCGGCGGCAAGCGTCCGGCAAGAGCACGACTGGTTCGCGAGGGCCGTAAACGAGAATATCTTGCGCCGCTGACGCCGCGCCCTTCCATGCAAACCGTTCGAAGAGCATGAAAGCGTTTGAAGAGCCGCGTCCATTTGGAATCGCCGCCGCTCGAGAGGCAGTTCGATGCGGCACTCGGGAATCAACACCCACTGGCACCCTCACCTCTGACTCAACTACGAACTATATGACGCCCTTTCAGTCAGTACGTACGTCAAGCTTGGCAACTTCACGCAAGCGAAAATGTCTCAAAGTCAACCGGGCTTTGTCATCCGGCCCGGCAAGCCCAATGGCAAAGAAGCTTATCCGGCTTGGCCGGATCAAGCAATCCCGCATCCTACCCCGGCGGCTGACAAAGGCCGCGATCACTGCGGCGTCCTAACAGGGCATAGAACGACGAGCGCGCAGCTTCTTTTACCTCTTGAGCGGTCCATTGAGCCGCGCGCATCGCTTGATAGTTCCCGCCCGGACGCGGCGCGCGACAGCCTGTGCTGTCTGCCCCGCGAACTGATCAATCACAAATAGTGGATCAGGCGCCGAAGCGCGCAGGCGCGCAGGCCGTCGCGTCGACGCTTGGCTCTTCGCCATTCATCATCTCGGCGAGGAGGCGCCCGGTGGTGGGACCTAATGTGAAGCCTTGATGACCGTGACCGAAGTGCAGCCACAGCCCCTTGTGACCTGCGGCCGGTCCGACGACCGGCAGCATGTCGGGCATGCACGGCCGCGTGCCGAGCCAGGGCTCGGGCTCGACCGGCTTGCCGAGATCGATCAGTTGCCGCGCCGCAGTCTCCGCCTTGGCAAGCTGCACCGGCGTCGGTTCTGCGTCCGGCCCGGACAGCTCCGCACCGGTGGTGATGCGCACCCCCTTCACCATCGGATTCATCAGATAGCCGAAGGCCGCATCGCGCAGCGGCAGATCGAGCGGCGCGCCGCCGCTGTAATGTCGGTGATAGCCGCGCTTGCGCACCATCGGGATGTCATACCCGAAACGCTTCAAGAACTCCGGCGACCATGGCCCGAGCGCGACCACCGCAGCCTCGGCATCGATCGGACCATCGGCCGTCGTGACTGACCAGCCGGTCCCGGTCTGCGCCAAGGTCGTGGCGTCACCGTGCACGAACCTGCCGCCGCGCCGGATGAACAATTCGGCGTAGCAGGTGACGAGACCGCCGGGATCGGCGACGGTCCACGGCTCCAACCATTGCATGCCGCCGAGGCCGCTGTCTGACAGACCAGGCTCGGCCTGCGCAAGCTCGCGCGCCGACAGCACCTTGAACTTGACGCCATAGGCCGCGCGCACCGCTTCGGCTTCTTCGACCTCCTTGTCGAATTGCGCCTGCTCCCGATGGATCACGCGGAAGCCGTCGCGGCGCACCAGATTGCCCGCACCGGAGGCCGCGATCAGCGGCTCATGCTCGGGCGTGGCGCGCGCGATCAGCCGCGCATAGGTCTGCGCGATCTGCTCATGCCGCTTCGGGAACGAGTTCCACCAATATTGCAGCAGCGGCCGGAGATGATAGGGCAGCGCCAGCGGCTCATAATGCACGTCATTGGTGCGGCCGGTCGCGATGTCGAACAGGCCGCTGATATCATGCGGCATCGCATAAGGACGCACCGCCTCGCTCTGGATGATGCCGGCATTGCCATAGCTGGTTTCGCGGCCGGGCTCGTTGCGGTCGATCAGCGCGACCGACCAGCCGCGGCTCTGCAGATGCAGAGCCGTTCCGACACCCACCATGCCGCCGCCGAGAACGATCGCGCTGCGCATCGTCAGAACTCCTTATTTGCGCTCGGCCGCAATGACGGTGATCTCGAGCTTGGCATCCAGCATCAGCTTGGCCTCGACGGTGGTGCGCACCGGCAGCGGATCGCTGAAATGTTTGCGATAAGCGTCGTTGAAAGCAGCAAAATCCGCCCGGTCGGCGAGATACACCGTGCAGGACACCACGTCCTTCAGCGACAGTCCTTCCTCCGCCAGCGTCTCGCCGATCAGCTGCAAGGTCAGGTCGGTCTGCGCGGTGATGCCTTCCGGAATCGTGCCGTCATCGGCGCGCGGCACTTCACCGGACAGAAACACCAGCCCAGCGGCGCGGCGCACGAGCGAGAACGGCAATGAGGGCGGAACGGACATCAGTCTCTCCTCTCGTTTCACGCGGATACCGCAGCGGCATCCGGTGTGTATGTGGCGATCGCGGTGTGACCCGTCAGGATGCGGATCACGGCTTTAATCCCAGGACCTGAAGCCCGGCGCTGATGACAGCGGCGGTGCAGCGGCGAGCTTGGCGAGATCGGGCACGGGACGGCACAGTTCGGCATCGCCGGCAAACGCGCTCTCGAGCGCGGCCGCCACACTGAGCACCAGCGCATCGCCGCCACGCGGGCCGACGATCTGCAGACCGAACGGCAGGCCGGCCTCATCGACGCCGAGCGGCAGGCTCAGCGCGGGATGGCCGGGCAGCGTCACGGCATAGGCCAGCGCAAGCCAGTGGAAGTAGGAGCGCGTCGGCACGCCGTCGATGTGGGTCGGATAGAGCTCCGACCACGGTCGCGGCGATAGCGTGATCGCCGGGCTGACCAGCACGTCGCAGCGTTCGAAAAAGCTTTGATAGGCGCGATAGATCCGGGTCTGCGCCGCCGCCGCCTTGGCGTAATCGTCGAGACTGTAGCGCAGTCCCTCCTCAACATTGGCGCGGACATTGGGGCCAACCATCTCCGGCCGCTCGCGAAAATTCTTGCCGTGGTTGGTCAGGAACATCCCGGCACGCAGCACCGCAAAGGCCTCATCGGCGCCGCTGCAGTCCGGCGTGCCTTCCTCGCACGAAGCAAACAACGGCGCGATCCGCGCAACGCGAGCACGGAGCACGCGGCGGACGGATTTCTCGGTCGGCGCGAACCCGAAATCCTCGGTGAAAGCAAGCCGCAGTTTGCCGAGCGCGACCGGCGCCGGCGGTGACCAGCGCGCAGGGACGCCGCGAACAGGCTCGTTCGGCAGCGTGTACGCAAGCGGATCACGAGGATCGTCGCTCGCCATCACCGACAGCATCAGCGCGGTGTCGGCGACGTTGCGCGCCATCGGCCCATCGGTCGACAGGTTCGACCAGCCATGCGCGCGCTTGTCGCTCGCGACCAGGCCATAGGAAGGTCGCATGCCGACGATGCCGCAGAAGGCGGCCGGATTGCGCAAGCTGCCGCCGGTGTCGGAGCCAGAGGCGAGCGGCGCCATGTCACAGGCCAGCGCCGCGGCCGAGCCGCCCGAGGATCCGGCCGCCGAGCGCATCGGATCGAACGGATTGCCGGTCGCGCCAAAGACGGGATTGCGGGTGTTGGCGCCGGCCGCCCATTCCGGCGTGTTGGTCTTGCCGAAAATGATCGCGCCGGCGGCGCGCAACCGCGCCACCGAAGCCTGGTCGGCCGAGGGAACGTTGTCGGCCAGGATCGGGCTGCCATAGGTGGTGCGCAGGCCTGCGGTATCCTGCGTGTCCTTGATCAGCACGGGCAGCCCATGCAGCGGCCCGAGATCCTCACCTTTAAGAAGCGCGGCTTCGGCCGCCTTGGCGGCGCGGCGCGCCCCCTCCTCGTCCAGGGTCACCACCGCATTGATGGCGGGATTAAGCGCCGCGATCCGGGCGAGGCATGCATCCAGCAGCTCGACCGGCGACAGGGCCCGGCTCTTGAGCAGCTGCATCAGGTCGACGGCAGTCCGGTCGCAGATCGATTCCACAGCTCTTCCCTTTCCAAACCTGAAAACTATTTAGCATAAGAGAAACAAGATTGCTGGCACGAAAATGCAGCATACGGCCGGCAATTCTGCATAAATATCCGCCCGGCCAAGCTCTTGATTGAAATGTCAGCGATTTCGCGCGAAAGTCGGGTCACGCGAGCGATGCAATCAAAATGTCCGATCCGCTAAACGATTTTCCGAAGGATGCTTATGGCAGATACCGGTGTGAATGATCAGGTCGCGGCCGAGGGCCCGCATTCCCAGCTCGGCCAATGCCTGAAGGCGGCGCGCCTGGCTCGCGGCCTGACGCTCAAGCAGGTGGCCGAGAAGACCGGGATGGCGCTGTCGACCCTGTCGAAGGTCGAAAACGGCCTGATGTCGCTGACTTACGACAAGCTGTTGCAGCTCACCTCAGGTCTGAAGATGGACATCGCCGAGCTGTTCAGCCCGGCTGCGCCTCGTACCGATGCCGAGCGCGCGGTCACTGCCCGCCGCAGCATCTGCCGCGTCGGCCAGGGCCAGATCGTCAATACCAAGTTCTACACCTACACCTACCAATGCACCGACCTGATCGGAAAGCGCATGGTGCCGATGCTGGCAGAGGTGCGCGCCCGCACCTTGGAGGAATTCGGCCCGCTGCTGCGCCACGCCGGCGAGGAATATTTCATGGTGACCCGCGGGTCGATCGCCGTCCACACCGAGTTCTACGCGCCCGAGATCCTGCATGAGGGCGACGGCATGTATATCGACAGCACCATGGGCCACGCCTATCTCAACGCCGGCAGCGCCGAGTCCGCGCTCGGCATCTGCCTCTGCACCAGCGAATCGCCTGACCTGTTCGAGCAACTGCACCGGATCGCGCAAGCAGGCGCCGAGGCGTGACGAGAGCCGCCGACGGCGCCCGTATTTTAGGCGGCCATTCCGGAAGCGGCCTGGCAGCCTGCCATGGCCGGCCGCGGCGGATTGCGGTAGAGTGTGCGCGCTGGAGGCGCGTTCCGAAAAGGGATGAGGTGCGTCGATGCCGCGACCGGGAATCACGGGTCATGACGGTTGGGTCGTCACCGAAGCGCTGGCGACTGCGCTCGTGGCACTGGAGCAGCTCCCCGAAAAACACCAGCCGCGCGCGCATATGGACGATTTGCGCAAGCTCCTGGCCAACGGCCGCGCCCCCGATGTCGTCAAGCTCCATCTCGCCCAGGCCAAGTGCCGGCTCTGTCCCGACCGCGACCCGCTGACCATCTACGAGGAATACGGCATCAACAGCGATGCGTATGGTTGAGCGGAACGCCGGGTCGTTTCGCAACCGACAAGAACGCCGCCGTTGAACTCCAGGTGACCGCAAGCGGGCAGCTTTGGCGCGCACGCAGCCTCGTTCATCGCCGCGAATAATTCACCGTCCCCTTAGAGCCGCAACTAATCGCGCGAGCGCGATCACCCTGTTCAACTGCGATGATACTTCGCGCAATCTTGAAGCGTTTTGTTGCACGACGAGCTTCCTTTGGCCTCAGCACGATCTATGCTGCGGCTCGGAATGCATCGGAAGTTCGCATGCTTATCGAGAAGATGAAGGCGTTTGCGATCGCAGGCTGTGTTTCGGCTGTGCTCGCAGTGACCGCCGGCGCGCCAAGCGCGTTTGCCGAGCCCGATCTCAGCGGAGTCTGGCTTCCCGACATCAGGGACCAGAAGCGACAGGAAACGGCGAATATGCCGCCGTGGAAGCCGGACATTCTCAAGCAGGTTCAGCACCTCGTCGCCGAGGAAAAAGCGGGCCGCCCCTTCCTGGTGCTCAGCCACTGCCTGCCGCACGGCATGCCGAGCTGGATGCTGATGACGCATAACGCGTTCGAGCTCTTGAGGACGCCCGGTCGCATCACCCTGCTCGGCGAAGTCGACGGCAACAGGATGCGTCGCATCTATCTCGACGGCCGCAAGCCGCCGGAGGACCCCGACCCGTCACTGCACGGCACCTCCATCGGACATTGGGAGGGCGACACGCTGGTGGTCGACACCACGGCGATCATGCCGCAGGCCTATATCGCGATCAGCGAGGCGGTCGGCATTCCCAACAACGGCGACATGCACATCGTCGAACGCATCCATCTCGCCGAACCGAACGTCATGCATGACGATCTCGAGATCACCGCGCCGAACGTTCTCACCGACACCTGGAAGACGACACGGATTTTTCGCCGCTACCCGGATCGGCATTATGAAATTGCCGAAGGCGAATGCGAGCAGGAAGATCTGATGCCCGGCAAGGACGAGCATGGCAACGATGTTTTCCTCCCGAACCCGCAGGGCGCGTTCGGGACGGTTCACACCGCGAAGTAAGGTCGCGCAATAACAAGGGATGATCGAAATGTCACCGAAGGCCACACTTCTTGCCGCCTGCCTGGTCGCCAGTTCGAGCGGCCTGGCCATGGCGCATCATTCGAATGCCGCCTATGACAGCGACCATCCGCAGAAGGTTGAAGGCACCGTCAAGCAGGTCAACTGGACCAACCCGCACATCACCTTCGTGGTCGAGACCGATGCCAAGGACGGGCCGCAGGCCGGCACCTGGGTGTTCGAGGTGTCGAGCCCGGGGGTTCTCACCCGCTCCGGCTGGACCAAGCGCTCGCTGAACCCAGGCGATCACGCGAGTTTCGACTATCTGCCGCTACGCGACGGCAAGCAAGGTGGCTTCCTGCGCAAGGTCACCTTGCCTGACGGCAAGGAGCTGACCTACAGCCTGACACCGGAAGAGCAGTGATCAGGTGATGGAAGCGCTGCTGACCGGTTTTTCGAAATGGCTGGCAGCGACCTCGCTCAGCCACACCATCCAGACCGTCACCTGGATCATCCCGACCCTTCAGACCATCCATATTCTGTGTGTGGCCATCGTTTTCTCCTCGGCCGTGCTGGTCGACTTGCGGATCTTCCGCCTGTTCGAGCGCGATCAACGCTTGAGCGTCATCACGCAGCGCTTTCTGACGCCGATCTGGCCGGTGCTCGTCATCCTGCTCATTACCGGCAGCCTGCTGATCATCGGCGAGCCGCGCCGGTCGCTGGTCAACATCACCTTTTATCTCAAGATGGCGCTGCTCATCGTTGCCGTCTTGCTGACCGCGACGTTGCAGCGGGCGGCCGTCGCATCACCGGGCCTGTTTGAGGACAACGGTCGGCGGCTCACCGGCCAGGCGTTGGCAACGCTCTCGGTCCTGGTCTGGTGCGGCATCCTGTTTGCCGGACGCTGGATCGCCTACACACAGGCCGGGTTGTGATGTCGCAGTTTTCTGACCTCGTTGGCGTCTTTGAGGAGAGCGGCGTCGCCGCCGCCATCCGCGAAAGCGACACGCTGTTTCCCTTCATTGAATCCGTGCATGTGATCGCGATCTGCCTCGTCGTCGGCACGATCTTCGCGATCGACTTGCGCCTGCTCGGGCTCGCCTCGGTCGGGCGCCCCGTGAGCCGGCTCGCGAGCGCAATCCTGCCGGTGACCTGGGGTGCGTTCGCGGTCGCGGCCGCCTCCGGCTTCCTGCTGTTCATCTCGAACGCGACCAAATATCTCGCCAACGGCTATTTCGACGCCAAGATCATCCTGATCTGCGCGGCGGGGCTGAACATGATCATCTTCCACGCCATCAGCGCAAAGGATCTGCCGCAATGGGAGACACAGGCCGTGCCGCCGCTGCGGGCGCGGCTCGCGGGCCTGCTGTCGATCCTGCTCTGGATCACGGTCGTCGCCTGCGGACGCTGGATCGGCTTCACCATGCAGGTGCTGTAGCGATGATCGGCTCTCGCTTGTCCGCAAAGATGATCTCAGCCCTCGTCCTGTCGGTCTTGGGCTCCTCACCGTCGATCTCCGACGGCGCGGCTTCCATGCCGCCGTTCACGGCCCATGTCGACATGAAGACCTTCATGGAGCATGTGCTCACGCCGGCAGCAAAAGTGATCTGGAGCGTCAACGGCACGATGATCGACGCCCAGGGCGAGCACGACCTCTCGCCCAAGACGGATGAGGATTGGGAGACCATCACCAGCGGCGCGGCGACGCTTGCCGAAGCCACCAACGCGCTGATGATCCCGGGCCGCGCGCAGGACGCTGAATGGAATTCCTACGTCAAGACGCTCGCAGATGCCGCCGACAGAGCCTATCAGGCCGCCGAGGCTCACGACCTGAAGACGGTCGCCGAGGTCAGCGACCGTCTCGACAGTATCTGCGCCTCATGTCACCGGCACTACGGGCTGGAATAGACGCTGATCACGACCATCCCACACAACGATCACCCCTCTACCGACGGTGGACGAAGGTCGATTGATCCGCGCGACGCGCTCTTTCGCGTGCGATGTTCAGCCAACCGGTCCCGGTGTCCAATCGTCTCCGGCGAGGGGCCTGACCTTTACATCATGAATGACCCCGAGCTGCAGACTTGGATCGAAGTGACGCATGGTCCGCTCGTTGAGGTCAATGATGCGGCCAGGCGTCAGCGGCCCGACGTCATTGATCTTCACAATCACCTTCTTTCCTACTGCCTCGACCAGGGCATACTTTGGCTTCGCGCCATAATGGACCCCACCAAATTTCTGACGCAGACTGGTCTTGATGGCAGCCGCCCAGGCTGACGGATTGTACCGCTCGCCGGAGGCCGTGTTCCGGGTCCCCTCCCGCCATCCGGGCCGGAACGGATTGTACATGGATGCTGCGCCAACGATCGCATCCCCTGAAGCTTCATTGACTTTGGCGCCAGCATGAACTCCACCAGTTTCACTTCGAGCCATTGTAACGGAAACGCTAAGCGCGACGACGGCGCCGCAAACGGCGGCGCTCGAACGGAACACCATCATAACTCCTTGATTGCCTTTTCTGGATCGTCCGGTTCCCGATGCGCAAAACAGGATCGAGCGAACGCGAAGCGTTATCGAACTCGGCTGTTTGTTGCGGACTCGCCAATTGCTGGCGATGGAACCGTTGTGGGGAACCTCGTTGGTCCGCGCACAGGTTCTTAGTTCACACCGACTAAGACAGACATTGCGTCAATAGCATGACTGCACATAAGCCTCTTGGCGTGCGTAGGAACAATCCGCCGAACGATGTCCGCGTGCGGTGAAAAGACTCGGCGCGCTCGGATCGAGAGGTCGTCTTTGGATCTCCGTTTCAACTAGCTAACTAACAAGTAGTCCGCATGAGCGGAGCGACAGGCGGGGGATACGATCCCGGATATCGCTACGCTCATCCGGGCTACACTTGCTGACTCTAGGTCGTGAACCCATAAAGTGGGCAGGCTCGCGCTAATAGGATGACGAATATGCGCCAAGCCTTGAGCGCATTACCTTGCGCGACTGGCTTACCTATGTAAGTTAATATATCTAGCCTAATCCAGGAACGCTTAACTATGCTCACCGTCTATGGCGAAGGTCGTGGCTTCCGTGTTATTTGGCTGCTTGAGGAATTAGGATTGGCATATCGGCTGCGCCCGGTCGATCTGCTGGCAGTCGAAACCGATCGCGATTTCCTCGCGATCAACCCCGCCGGCTTCATTCCCGCACTGCAGGACGGCGAGACGATCATGGTCGAATCGATCGCGATTCTTGAGTATCTGCTCGCCCGCCACGGCTCAGGTTCGCTTGCCGTCGCTCCGGATGATCCCGCCTTTGCCTGCTATCTGCAACTTCTCCACTTAGGCGAGGCTGGGCTCGCCGGGCCGATGAACACCGTCTTTGTCGGCCGCGAACTGGCGCCCGAAGCCGAGCGAGACGCCCGGGTTACCTGCTGGGCACTCGAGACCTTCGAGAGCCGGTTAGGGTTGGTTGTCCGCCGCCTCGCGGATTGCCCCTATCTCGCCGGCGACCGATTCACTGCTGCCGACATCTCGGTGAGCTACGCCCTGCTGCTGGGCCTGCGAACTGGCAACTACGTCCCCGGTTCTACCGAGCGAGACTATCTCGCCCGCACGACGGCACGCCCTGCCTACGCCCGAGCGATGGAAAGCTGCCAGACCACCAAGGCTTGGGCAGCAAGATCACCGGGATTATAGTGCTCGCTTCATCCGAGGGGCCAAGCGCCTGATTGAGTAGCAACTAGCAAGTAGTCCGCATGAGCTGAGCGACATGCGGGGGATACGATCCCGGATGTCGCTACGCTCATCCGGGCTACGCTTGCTGTCACTTGATAAATCCTTCGCTCCAGGCGTCCTTATCGAGGACATATTCGGATACAAGAAAACAGTCGGGGTAATCCCGGAAGCCTTCGAACCGAAGCTTTCGATTCTTTGCAGCGTCAGCCCCGCTGGCACTACTGTAGACTCCCACGAGCTTGTCGTCGGTATCGTGTTCATCGATTCCGTTGTCGCGTGGTCGACAATGCCAAAGCAGAAAAACCGTACGCATTTTTTGGTGCTTTCACGCCGCTTAGTTTTCCAAGGTTGGATAGCAAGTCCGCCTGTAACCCTATCGAAGGGCATCTTTTGCTTTACCAGAAGCTGCTGACTTTCGTCATCTACCCACTGGATGCAGTCCAGATCGGGCTTCGAATTCACCGTTGGCTATGCCTTATACGAGATGACGGCGTGATTCTTGAGTGCGCCAAAGCGCGCCGCATGAAAATCGTCGCCCCGATGGTCCTGCCCGTCGGGCAAATCATCTGGGCGCAGATGTGCGATCCAGTTTCGTGTCTCTCGCCGATCAAGGCGCAATTTCTGCTGAAACGACGTGCGCCGAAAAACTCATTTCGCAAGCCGGTTCAATCGCATCACCCCTCTTATGGCCTCCGGGCCAAATTTTCCTGTTTCGTTTTATCAGAAATCATGCTTCTCTTTCCACGTCCCGCCTCGCTCGAGGGGCGTATCGCGGTCGTCACGGACGTTGAGTGCGGGATGCGGTGGGCGTGTCGGTGTTGCAGCGGGTTGATCTCGCCGACGAACAACACTGGCGCGCACGGTCAAGTCGCGCGGTCCTGATCCTCCGACGCTAGGATTACGCTTGCGACGACGCTCACGCGTCGCGCAGGCAACGGTGGCCAACAAGCCCGGCGCACCGGGGAGAACGCGAAGCAGCCGTCAAAACCATCGCGCAGGGAAGGCCGGTGTTCGGTCGTACCTGTGGTAACTGCCGCCTGCTTTCTTTGATGCAGGCGGGCCATGGGTGCAGGCCCTGCATCCGGCCTTCCCTGCGCCCTCGTCTTGCGAGGGCCGAACTGATCGACACAGCTCGGACGCCAGGCGCGCCGCGAGAGCGCGGCATCATGCCCGGCGAGATGCAAAGGATTTCGGATGGACGATGCCCGGTGTGCTCAGACGGACGCTCGGACCGAGCCGAATGCCAGCGCAACTCGCCACGATGACCCCGACGCCGTGGTTTGCGGCCACTCAGCTCCCCTGCTCCTGCGCGAGCCGCCACAACTCCTCCGCCGTCGGCGTCAGCGGCATCAGCGGCCGGAACAGCCTGACAGCGACCGGCACCTCGAGGGACGCATCGGCAAAGGTCACGAGCCGGCCGGACTTCAAATCATCTTCGACCAGCGTCGCGGGCAGCCAGGCGACGCCGCGCCCATCCAGGCACAGCGCCCGCAGCGCGCCGGCGAGATCCGCCGTCAACGCCGGCGCCGACAACAGCCGCGGCAGTCGCGCGCCGAGCAAACTGCGCAGGATCCGACCCAATCCAGAGCCAGCGCCATAGGCGAGCAGCGGCGCGTCCGACAGCGCGGCGCCGCTCGCGACCAGGCCCGGCGCCGCGCAGGGCATCAAGCGATCGTTCGCGACCACCGCCGAGACGAACTCGTTCGCCGGCAGGCGCAGCGGAACCTCGTCATGCACATGGCACAGCAGGAAATGCGCGCGCCCATCCAGCAGCAGCGTCTCGACCGCGCTCAGCGTGTCAGAGGTCAGCTGCACGCAGCAGATCAGCCCCGCGGCCTCCAGACGCTTGAGCCAGGGCGGAAAGAAGATCAGCGACAGCGCGTGCGTGGCCGCGATCCGGATCGTCGCCGCTTCCGCCGCCGCAACCTCGCGCACATGGGCGCGGGCATCGGCGATGCGGCGGATCAGCATCGCCGCCAGCGGCTGGAATTCACGCCCCGCCACGGTCAGCTGCACCGGCTGGGTGGCGCGATCGAACAGCGTCACCCCCGCCCACTCCTCCAGCGCGCGAATGCGGCGGCTGAAGGCCGGCTGCGTGAGATGCCGCGCCTCGGCGGCACGCGAGAAATTGCCGGTGCGGGCAAGCTCGAGATAATCCTCGAGCCAGATCAGCTCCATGGTCCGCTTCCAAGCTCATGGCACCGCTTGATGCCGTTTGCGCCTCGCCCGATACGAAATCGGCATTGGCATCGTCACCGGATCGGGTGCCACAACGACCTCACGAACCAGGAGGCTCGCCTTGCGCATCGTCGACATCCGTGAACGTACCTACCCTATCGCCTCGCCCATCGCCAACGCCTACATCGATTTCAGCAAGATGACGCTGAGCCTGGTCGCCATCATCACGGACGTGGTCCGCGATGGCAAGCCGGTGGTCGGTTACGGCTTCAATTCCAACGGCCGCTACGGCCAGGGCGCGCTGATGCGCGAGCGCTTCATCCCCCGCCTGATGGAGGCCGAGCCAAACAGCCTGCTCAACGACGCCGGCGACAATCTCGACCCGCACAGGATCTGGGCCACCATGTTCCGCAACGAGAAGCCGGGCGGGCATGGGGAGCGCTCGGTCGCCATCGGCACCATAGACATGGCGGTGTGGGATGCGACCGCGAAGATCGCGAACAAGCCGCTGTTCCAATATCTGGCAGACGCCCACGGCCGGGCCGCCAACCCCAAGGTGTTCGTCTATGCCGCCGGCGGCTACTACTATCCCGGCAAGGACAACACCAAGCTGAAGGACGAGATGCGAGGCTATCTCGACCGCGGCCATACGGTGGTGAAGATGAAGATCGGCGGCGTGCCGCTGAAGGACGATCTGTCCCGCATCGAAGCCGTGCTCGGCATGCTACCCTCAGGCTGCCGGCTGGCGGTCGACGCCAACGGCCGGTTCGACCTGACGACCGCCGTCGACTATGCCAAGGCGCTCTCGGCCTATGATCTGTTCTGGTACGAGGAGGCCGGCGATCCGCTCGATTACGAGCTGCAGGCCGAGCTGGCGCAGCACTACGCCAAGCCGATGGCCACCGGCGAGAACCTGTTCAGCCATCAGGATGCGCGCAACCTCATCCGTTACGGCGGCATGCGCAAGGAGATCGACTGGCTGCAATTCGATTGCGCCCTGAGCTACGGGCTGGTCGAATATCTGCGCACGCTCGACATGCTGAAGTCCTATGGCTGGTCGCCGTCGCGCTGCATCCCCCATGGCGGCCATCAGATGTCGCTCGCGATCGCGGCGGGCCTGGGCCTTGGCGGCAATGAATCCTATCCCGACCTGTTCCAGCCGTTCGGCGGTTTCCCGGACAGCGTCCGCGTGGAGAATGGCCACGTCACCCTGCCGCCGCTGCCTGGGATCGGTTTCGAGGGCAAGGCCGATCTCTACAAGGTGATGTCCGAGCTCAGCGCCTGAGCGGCTGGCCTTGGTAGCTGGCGCTGACATGGTGGACGGCAGAGGACACAGCAGTGGACGTAGGGGAGCTTCAGAGCGGCGGATGGGCCGACCCGACGTTCAACAACTGGGATATGGCCGTGACCAGCTGGGCGGGCGCAAACGGCTTCTTGACCAGGATGCTGTTGGGCACGCCCTGCGAGGCCCAATGATCCGCAGCTTCTCCCGTGATGTAGACGACGGGAAAAGCGGGTTCGATCTCCCGCACCTGCCTGGCAAGATCCCAGCCGTCGATCGGACCTTTCAGATTGACGTCGGTCACGAGCGCCCGGTAGTTGACAACGCCGCTCGTGAGCAGCGTCAGCGCCTCGTCCGCCGAGGCGGACACGGTCAGGTCGAAGCCGGCGTCGGTCAGCGCGTCCTTGAGGAAATCGTGCAGCGCCTCTTCGTCTTCGACCAGGAGAATGACAGGCAATTCATTCACGATGACCCCCTCAGGCTGGCGAAGTGCATGGTCACGTCGATCTGCCGCCCACGCGCCGCCAGCTGCAAATTCATTCCGGGAACTTCAGAGCGACGAGCCGCGCCGCAAGTCTGCCCCGGACCTCAATCCTGTTGCTGCACGTCGGGCGCCGACGCGGAGAGGTCCTCATGTTGCCTGTCATCGACCCTCGCTTTCAACTCGGCCGCCTTCTCAACGAGAACGGCTGAGAGCGTCGGATTGTTGGTGGAGTTGGCGAACTGCAAAAGCGTTGCCACCTGCCGTGCGATATACTTTCGACCGAGCACGTTGGATTTCCCCGCAGAGTCGCCAACCCCCAGGCGACCGAAACGCGGCAGGTAAGTCTTTGTTCCCGGGAATGGCCAAAAACATCTCAGGAACCCTTCGCCGGAAGACAGATTTCTTGGTTGGAAATCGTGGGCCCCGCAATGGCGCTTGCCCCAGACAACAACCGTGCGGTTCGCGACAAGATCGCAGAACACCTTCGACTCGAGCTGTCTCGCGACAAGCCAGGCCTCCCTGTGCGGCTCGGCATCCTCCTGCAGCGTTTGGCGGACGCCGATGCAAAGGACGGTTCCCCTAGCGAGCCGGATAGGCCTGCCGACCCGGATTTGGCGCCGCGGTCCGCCCTCTCCTGGCTGACGAAATGGCGCCGCTTCAGGAAACCGACATGACCACTGTGGCAAAACTTCTCGCGCGCAAGCAGCAGCTGCTGGACCGGCTGCAGGAGGAGCCGGGCATGCACGAACGGGCCGAACTCGAACGTCTGCTGGCCCAAATCGACTCAGCACTGGAATTTCTCGAAGAGGGACCGAACCAGATCGGCCGAAAGCCGGACTCCTGAAATCCTCATGGCCCTCGGATACCTCGTCTGGCAGAAGGAACCGCGCACGGCGCAACAACGCTCCCCGAGCACGATCGGTGAATGCAGCCGTCGGTCAATTCGCCGCACGCGGCGGATCGCTCGCCGGCCGCCCGAGCGCACGGGCAAGCACCGTCCCGAGCATTCCAGCCTGCGACGCGCTGCCGCGCCAGGCGACGATCTGATCGGGGCGGACGAGGGCGAGATCCGCCTCGTAGAGGTCGCGCAAGGACCTCGGCAGCGTGATGATCTTGAGATCGGCTTTCATCGCGCGGGCCATTTCGCTGATGGGAGCAGCATTGGAAACGACGTCACCGAATTGCAGCAGCGTCCATTCGAAGCCAAAGCTGTCATAGAGCGACGTGCCATCGTCGAGCCAGGCATGAGGGGCGCGGCCTCCCGGACAGGCGCTCGGGACATACACATTGGCCGCGTCCGGCGGCGGCAAGCTGCCGTCGGAGATGATGATCGGCGAACCGTCATACCGGCCGCCGAACGTGATGCCGGGGATGTTGAATTCGGCACGGGCATGCTGGTCGAGATAGAGGCCCGCCTCGCGTCTGGCCGCCTCGCCGGCGTCCGTGGCGTCCTCGAGTTCCGGGGCGGCCGCATAGAGCCCAAGCGAATCCGCAAACCGCCGTGCATGATCGGTGTTGCGGAGCGCCACTGGACGACGTTCGATCTCGTAGCTGTCGAGAAGCGAGACCGGACTGATACCTTTGATGACGCTCGCGAGCTTCCAGCCGAGATTGACGGCATCCTCGATTGCGGTGTTGTAGCCAAGCCCACCCGTTGGGGTGAACAGATGCGCGGCATCGCCCCCGAGGAACACCCTGCCCCGCTGCATGCCATCGGCGACCAAGGCGTGCCCGGCCGTCCAGGTCAGGAACGACAGAACCTCGCAGTCGAGCGGCCTTCCGCAGGCGCGCTGGAAGGCGGCCTTCGCCTCGGCCATGGTGATCGCGCTCTCATCCTCTCCCGGCCGCAGCTGAGTGTGGAACGCGAACTCATCGCGCCCGTTCACCGACGCCATGAAGGCACGGCGGTCGCGGTTGAAGCAGTTGTACATCCAGGCCTTGGGATGAGGGATGCTTGCGTAGAACGCGGGACAGCTGACATAGACGGCCAGCATGCGCCCGCCCATGAAATCGCGCTGCGTCCCTGTTTCGCCACCATAGGCAATGCCGAGCGACTGCCGGACCGTCGACCGCGGCCCGTCCGCACCGACCAGAAAATCGGCGTGGACCTGAAAGCGGCGACCACCATCGACGCTCTCGATCTCGCCGATGATCGCGCCCTCCCGTTCGGCATAGATGACGAGCCGGTGACCGTAGTGAAGTCGGATGCCCGGCAACCGCTCCGCGTGCCGGCGCAGGATCGCCTCGACGAATTTCTGCGAGACCCGATGCGGCAGTTCCGCGGCGCTCCAAGAGCCCGACAATCCCTTGATCAGCTCGGTCGCACGATTCGAAGACGGCAGCTGAAAGCGCGCCAGTTCGTAGCCGGTGTAGCGGGTGAAATAGGCGACGTCGGTCGGATAGTCGGCCGGCAGGCCCGCCTGCCTGATCTCGTCGGCAAAACCCAACCGGCGATAATGCTCCATCGAGCGCGCCTGGGTCGCATTGGCCTGCGGGTTGAATGCCGTGCCCGGCTTCTCGTCGACCAGGATGGCGGAGACGCCTCGCCGACCCAACTCATTGGCGAGCATGAGTCCGCAAGGCCCGCCGCCCGCAATCAGGACGGACGCGGTCAGATGTGTCTCCAAGACGCCTCTCCCCTATCAGGCATTGCCCGCAGGATAAGGCGACCCGCCAAAATCGTCAAGTTACCTGACTATCTATCATCGTCGAGCGTATCGAAGGTCGACCCGTACGCTGCGAGGCCCCGCAGGATGGCATCCATGGTCGCCTTGTCCAGCTCCGCGCGCATTTCGCGCTCTGCGACATCCACGGCATCCCGAAACGCGTCGAGCCAGGCCAGACCGGCCGGCGTAAACTTGACGATGCGGGCGCGGCCGTCACTCGGATCGGGCACACGGTCGACCAGCCCGAACTCGGCACATTGGTCGACCAGTTCGCCCATCGCCTGTTTGCTCATTGAGGCGCGCCGGGCGAGCTCGGTCAGCCGAGTCCCCTCCACGTCGAGATTTCGGGTCAGGTTCACATGGGCAATGCGCGTCTGGGCATGACCGCTTGCGCTCATCAGTTCAAGAACGCGAGCCTCGAAACGACGTACCGCGTTGTTCAGGAGGCGGCCGATATTGGCATGCCGCCACGCAGCTCCGGACTTCTTGGCTCTCAATGGATGGCTTCCAAATCGTGGGATCAAAGTCGCGCGAAGCTAGCACATCCTAGACGAAGGAGCTCTGGCGGCAAACAATCGAAGCCGAGGAACGCGTTGCGCGGAGCACGAGCCGAGCGAGTCGTCTGGAGCGGGTCGGCGCGATCATGCGGCTCGAGCGCATCTTATGCCGCGATCACCCTGCCGGTGGCCTTGTCGAATAGATGTGCCTTGTCCAGATCGAGCGGCACGTCGAAGCGCTGGTCGGGCTCGGCTGCCACGCCGACCGGCATCTGGGCCGTAAAAGGAAAACGGCCGACCGAACCGATGACCAACGTATGCGGGCCGAGGGGCTCGACATCCTTCACGATCATGCTAGCGGTCGCGCCTGCCGCGGCGCCTTGGCGGGCGATATGGTCGGGCCGGACGCCGAGCACCACCGGCTTGCCGAGATGTCCGCCGTAGACTGCCTCCCTGCATTTCGGCAGCATGAGCGCAGTGCCGGAAGCCTCCGTGAACACGAGCCCGCCATCGCGCGCGACGACCTCGCCCTCGATGAAGTTCATGCTAGGCGCGCCGATGAAGCCGGCGACAAACAAATTGCATGGCCGCTCATAGAGCGAGATCGGGTCGGCGGCCTGTTCGATGCGGCCCTTGTTCATCACCACGACACGGTCGGCCATGGTCATGGCTTCGACCTGGTCGTGGGTGACGTAGACGATCGTCTTGGCGAGCCGACGATGCAGCGCCTTGATCTCGGTGCGCATCTCGATCCTGAGCTTGGCGTCGAGGTTCGACAGCGGCTCGTCAAACAAGAACACGTCGGGGCTGCGCACGATGGCCCGGCCGATGGCGACGCGTTGGCGCTGGCCACCCGACAGCTGCTTGGGACGGCGGTCGAGATAGGGCTCGAGGTCGAGCACGCGCGCGACCTCCTTGACCGCCTTTTCGACATGCGCACGGGACTCGCCGCGCACCTTCATGCCGTAACCGATGTTCTCGGCGACACTCATGTGCGGATAGAGCGCGTAGTTCTGGAACACCATCGCGCAGTTGCGCAAGCCGGGTCGCAGATCGGTGACGTCGCGCTGCCCGATCCGGATCGTGCCCGATGTCACCGTCTCCAGACCCGCGATCATCCGCAAGGTCGTGGTCTTGCCGCAGCCGCTCGGGCCGACCAGCACGACGAACTCCTCATCGGCAACGCTGAGGTCGAGCCCCTCGATGATCCTGTAGGACCCATAGGCTTTGGAGACGTTATCGATCTCAACGCCGGCCATCACATGCTTTCCGTCTTCTCGCACCGTCCCGGATGGCGCGTGCGCCATCCGGGACCATTCATGCTCACACTACTTCTTCGGCGGCAGGCCCATCGCCGCGCGATAGGCGGCGAGCTGCTTGTCGCGGCCGAACTCGTCGGTCAGCCGGTTCCACTCCTTGGCCATCGCATCGAGCGCGGCCTGCGGCGTGGTCTGGCCCGCCAACGCCTTGCCGAGCTCGATTTCCACCACCTCGGTGTAGGAGAAATAACCGGGCAGACGCATGTCGAGCGCGACGTTCTTGCCGTTGATCGAATCCGCCTGAGCGCCGAGATATTCCTTGGCCTCCTGCGGCGTGAAGATCTTGCTCCACAGCTCCAGATTCGCAGTATGCGACTTGCGGTACGGGTTGACGCCGGTGCCGCCGGTGATCGCGGCCTGGCCGGAGACCTCGGGGCTGGTCAGCGTCTTGACGAAATCCCAGGCCGCCTGCTGGTTCTTGCCGGCCTTCGGCACCGCGATCTGCCAGCCGCCGAACGCCATGAACGGACCGGGCAGCACCTCCGGGAATTTGTCCCACTTCTTGGTCTTGGCGTTCCAGATCTCGTCCGAGCCGGGCAGCACGGCCGAGCCGACCTTGCCGGAGATCTTCGACTGCTTCGGATCGGCGGCGATGACGCCGGTGTCGCCCCAGCCGATCGATTCCGCAACCTGGCCGCCGGCCACGGCCGCGTTGACCTCGCCGAACGAGAAGTTCAGCGCGTTCGGCGGCCCGAGCTTGGAGGCGCGGATGTATTCCTCAAGGCCCTTCACCCAGCCGGGATTGTTGATCTGCGCGTCCATCGTTTCCGGATCGAAGAACATCGCGCCCGGGTAGTTCGGGTTGTTGGTGTAGGCCGCGGCATGGCTGAAGAAGAACCAGAACTGCTGGCCGCCGCGACGGAACGCTTCCGCCGTGCCCCACAGCCCCTTGTCCGGCCGTTGGAAGAATTCGGCAATGTCGAGATACTGCTTCCAGGTCTTCGGCGGCGCCAGATCGTAACCGTATTTCGCCTTGAAGGCGTCCTTCTCCTTGGGGTCGTCGAACAGATCCTTGCGATAGGTGTAGGTATGGACGTCGCCATCCATCGACTGCGAATAGATCTTGCCGTCCCACACCATCAGCCGCTCACGATAGGCCGGCTCGATGTCGTCCCAGTCCTTGCCGGACTGCATGTCCTTCGGCATCTCGGTAAGGTAAGGCACGAAGTCCGGCAGCCAGGCCGGGGCGAAGCTCACCATGTCGAAAGTGGCGTCGCCCGAGGTCAGCGAGGTCGCGATCTTCGGATAGAGCTCCGACCAGGGGAATTCAACGACGTTGACCTTGCCGCAGGTCTTCTTGCTCCATTCGTCGGCACCGAGCTTCAGCGCCGACGCGATATAAGGTCCGGTTTGCGTCGCAACCGTCAGCGTGACCCCGGAATAGTCCGGACTGCACGCGGCCTTGGCATCGCCAACCGCGTAAACCGTGACCAGCGATGTCGCGAGCATCAGCAATGTTCGTCTCAACATGGTGTTTTCTCCCTCTACAGACTTCTTCTTTGGTCGTTACGTTGTTGGTCGCTACTTGATCGCGCCGAGCAGCATGCCCGACCGCATCATCCGGCTCAGCAGTGCTGCCATCACCATCATCGGAACGATGGCGACCAGCGCAGCCGCCGAGATCGCCCACCATTCGTCGCCGCGCTGGCTGTTCTGTCCCGCGACCAGGATCGGCAGCGTCTGCCAGCGCGAGTTGGTCAGAAACAGCGCGAACAGGAATTCATTCCAGACGAAGGCGAGCGTGATCATGAAGGTTGCGATCAGCCCGTTCATCGACATCGGCACCACGATGCCGAGGAAGATGCGCCAGCTCGGCACATTGTCGACCATCGCGGCCTCCTCGACCTCGATCGGCAGTGCCTCGAAGAAGTCGCGCATCAGCCAGACCACGATCGGCAGCGAGAAGGCGACGTAGCACAGGGTCAGGCCGAGAAAGCTGTCGATCAGCTGGAAGCCGAGCCGGCCGATCTCGCTATAGAGCAGATAGAGCGCGAAGGCTGTGACGATCGGCGGGAACATGCGCTGGCTGACGAACCAGAACAGGATGTCCTCGTTGCCGAGAATCGGCCCCGGCAGCGGCAGCCGATTGGCAATCATGGCGGCGGCCAGCGCCAGCGGAAACGCCGATAAGAGTGCCTGTGGCCGCGTCAAGCCGAGATAGGTGTTGAACGCCAGGTAGCCGCCGAGCGCGAGCGCGAAGAAGGCCAGGCCGGCGCCGAGCCGTACCCTGAATTCGAAGCGAACCAGCGCATAGGCCGCCATCGCACCGATCGCGGTGGCGAGCAGCGCTGCCGAGAAACCGACCATGGTCGAGTTCAGGAAGGTATGGAAGAACGCGCCGCGGATGCCCTGATAGATATCGATGAAGGGCTGCAGCGTCGGCGCGAAGTCGACGAAGGGAATGTAGGTCGGGCCACCCACGACTCCGGGCGGCGTCTTGAACGCGGTCACCACCACCCAATAGAGCGGAAACACCGTGATCAGACACCAGGCGAGACAGCCGAGCGCGATCAGACGGCGCGACCAAGGCGACAGGCCTCTGAGGTTGCTCGCACTCATCGGCGCTTCTCCAGATGAGGCCGCAACAGCGCCAGATAGGTCACGCCGATGATGGTGATCGCGATCAGGAACAGGAAACTCAGCGCCGAGGTGTAGCCGAGATTGAACTTCTTGAACCCCTCCTGATAGGCGAACAAGGTCAGCGTCTCGGTGTCGACTCCGGGTCCGCCGCCCGTCATGACGAATACCGTATCCATGATCTTGTAGCTCTCGATCAAGCGAATAAAGACCACGGCGGCCGAGATCGGCAGCATCATCGGAAAGGTGATGCCCCAGAACTGCTGCCAGTTGCTGGCGTTCTCGAGCTCGGCCGCCTCGTAGATATCTTCAGGCAAGGTCTGCAGGCCCGCGAGCAGCATCAGGATCACGAACGGGGTCCATTGCCAGACCTCCACCGCGATGATGCAAGCGAGCGCCCAACGGCCGTTGGTCAGAAACGGCAGGTTGACGAGGCCGAAATGGCCGAGCAACTGGTTGAGCGGCCCCATGGTCGGGTTGAACATCATGCGCGCAACCAGCGCCACCGCGACCGGCGCCAGCAGCA
This sequence comes from Bradyrhizobium sp. STM 3843, assembly GCF_000239815.1. Lineage (GTDB taxonomy): Bacteria > Pseudomonadota > Alphaproteobacteria > Rhizobiales > Xanthobacteraceae > Bradyrhizobium. The sequence goes on from NZ_CAFK01000044.1 coordinate 73,522, forward strand.
TCGGCAGCAGGAAAGCGACGCGGAACAGGCGTTCGCCGGGGATCCGCGCATTCAGCGCCAGCGCCACGGCGAATCCGATCACATATTGCAAGCCGACCGCCGTGACCGCGATCAGCGTCGTGGTCAGGATCGCGTTCCAGAAGCGCGGCTCCTGCAGCAACTGGATGTAGTTGCCCAGCCAGACCACGCGCGGCGGCATCGGCGGGATCAGCCGGTAGCTCAGGAAGCTCGTGGTCAGGGAATAGATCAGCGGAAAGATCGAGATCGCCAGCACGACCAGCACAGCGGGCCAGATGAAGACGTGCTTGATCGGATCGTTCCGCATCATGACGCAGGCTGCCCCTCGAGCAGAGCTTCGATCTCGGCGCGGCGCGGCATCGACGGCGCCGTGCCCGGCCGCGTCACCGAGATGCCAGCAGTGGCCGAGCCGAAGCGCGCGGCCTCAAGCGGATCGGCGCCGCCGGCGAGCGCGGCGGCAAAGCCGCCGACAAAGGCGTCGCCGGCGCCAGTGGTCTCCACAACCTTTCCAGCAGCAAATGGCGGCACAGGCACCGAGCGATCCCGGGCATGAAACAATGCGCCACGTTCGCCGAGCGTGATCAGCGCGGTGCCGACGCCCTTGGCGAGCAGCGCATCGCCCGCACGACGCGCGGCAGCGAGATCGGAAACCGCGATGCCGGTCAGCCCCTCCGCCTCTGTCTCGTTCGGAACGACGTAATCGCAGAGTCTATAGAGCGCGTCATCGAACGGGATCGCTGGCGCGGGATTGAACACTGTGATGCTGCCGGCATCGCGCGCGAGTGTCAGCGCATGCCGCGCCGCCTCGACCGGCTGCTCGAGCTGGGTGACGAACACCTTGCTGGCGCGGATCGCATCAGCCGCCGCGTCGACATCGGCCACGCAGATACCACCCGCGGCCCCCGGCACGATGATGATGGCGTTATCACCACGGGTCTCGTGCACATAGATGAAAGCCGCGCCTGTCGATGTCTCCACCTGCGTGACCCGCGGCACGATGCCCTCGGCGGCCCAGGTCTTCAGCGCGAGCTCGGCAAAGGTGTCCTTCCCGATCCTGGAGATGAAGCTGACGCCGGCGCCTGCCCGCGCCGCGGCGACGGCCTGGTTCGAGCCCTTGCCGCCCGGTCCGACCGCGAAACCCGAGCCGATCATGGTCTCGCCGATGGCAGGCAGCCGCGATGCGCGAAACGCCAGATCAGCAACGAACACGCCAAGAATGGCAACACCTGCCTGCGCCATGGTTACTGCGCTCCGTCCGGCGGGATCACGCCCTTGGTGAACAGGAAGCAGCCATAGAAGCGGCGCTCGCCGGTCGCGATCACGCAATAGGCGTTCTTGGCTTGCTCATAGAAGGCATGGCGCTCGACGCCGACCAGCGGCCAGGACTTGCCCTCGGCGCGATCGATCACCGCCTGCACCTCCTGCTGCACCGGCGGCACCTCGGTCGGGTGACCGACGATCTCCATCCTGACAGCGGCGTCGTCGACGAAAGTGTCGAGCGGCAGCACCGAGAGCACCGCCTGGGTAGCGCGCGCCGCGCTGACATTATCGATACGCAGCAGCTCGCCGAACACGGTCTGCCGCGCGATCGAATCGGCCGGGAAATTGGTGTCGCAGATGACCAGACGGTCGCCATGGCCCATCGCGCGCAGCGCATAGAGCACATCTGCATTGAGCAGCGGATCGATCGTTTTCAGCATGGTCCCTCCCTTTTTTGATTGGCCAGGACCTTAACGGTCCCTGTGCCCTGTTGTCGCGTCGCTAATCGCCATAGGGAATCCAGATGTTCTTTACCTGCACCGCATGGTGCAGCAGGATCGGGCCCTCCGACGCCGCCGCATCGTACCAGTCCGTCAGCAGCCCGTGATCGACCAGTGTGCGCTTCAGATTGCCGACCGACAATCGCTCCGCCATGGCCGAGGCCTCCTTGGAACCGAACACCCAGAGCGCGTCAACATCGTCATGCTCGGCCAGTACCTTGACCAGCGCATCGCGCTTGCCTGTCACGATGTTGATCACGCCCGCCGGCACGTCCGATGTTTCCAGAACCTGATAGAGATCGGTCGCGACCAGCGGATGCCGCTCGCTCGGAACCACGACGACGCGGTTGCCCATCGCTATCAGCGGCGCAACCAGGCTGATGAGCGCGAGCAGCGGCGCCTCGTCGGGACAGGCGACGCCGACTACCCCGATCGGCTCGTGCATGGCGAGCGCGACGCCGCGCAGCGGCGGCGTGTGCACCGCACCTTCATATTTGTCGGCCCACGCACCATAACTGAACAGGCGCGAGACGGCAGCATCGACCTCCGCTTTGGCTTTGGCAGCCGTCAGTCCCGTCATCGCCGCGATGCGGGCGGCAAATTCGTCGCCGCGCGCGGACAGGTTCTCGGCGAGATAATACAGGATCTGGGCGCGGTTGTGGGTGGTTGCCCGGCCCCACCCCTCGGCCGCACGCGCCGCCGCCACGGCATTGCGGATGTCCTTGCGGTTGCCGTCGCCGACCTCGCCAAGATGCTTGCCCTTCGGTGACAGCACCGCGCGCGAATAGTTGCCGTCGGGCCGAACCTGCTTGCCGCCGATGAACAGTTTTGGCGTGCGGTCGATCGTCGGCAGCGCGAAACCCGCATGCTCGTCTGTCTCAGTCACCGCGGGCTGCACAGCGCGCGGCTTCCGCCCGCTCCATACGACCGGCTTGAGATATTCGGTGATACCCTCGCGGCCACCTTCCCGGCCAAAGCCGGACTCGCGATAACCGCCGAAGCCGACGCCGGCGTCGAACAGGTTGGTGGCGTTGATCCAGACCACGCCGGCCAGGAGCTTCGGCGCGATATCGAGCGCGCGGCCGATGGTCTCGCTCCACACGCTGGCCGCCAGGCCATAGCGCGTATTGTTGGCGAGCATCACGGCCTCGTCCGGGGTACGGAACGTCATCGCCACCAGCACCGGGCCGAAGATTTCCTCGATCGCGACCGTGGAGGACGGCTGAACGTCCCAGAGCAAGGTCGGCGGATAGAAGCAGCCGTGCTGCGGCAGCTCGCCGGGCGCCTGGTATTTCTGCGCGCCCTCCTTCACGCCGGTCTCGACCAGCGATGCGATGCGGTCGAGCTGAACCGGATCGACGATCGCGCCCATGTCGATCGCCTTGTCGAGTGGCGGCCCGACCCGCAATGTCTCCATCCGCCGCAGCAGGCGCTGGCGGAAGTTTTCGGCGATCCCCTCCTGGACGAGCAGCAGCGAGCCGGCGCAGCACACTTGGCCCTGATTGAAGAAGATGGCGTCGACCACGCCTTCCACCGCGGCATCGAGGTCGGCATCCTCGAACACGATGAAGGGCGACTTGCCGCCGAGCTCCAGGGTTAGCGACTTGCCAGAACCGGCCGTGGCCTGCCGGATCAACCGCCCGACCTCGGTCGATCCGGTGAAGGCGATCTTGTCGATCCCATCGTGATCGACCAGCGCGGCCCCTGTTGCGCCGTCGCCGGTGACGACATTGAGCACGCCCGCCGGCAGGCCGGCCTGCGCGGCCAGCTCAGCAAACAGAAGCGCGGTGAGCGAGGTGAATTCGGCGGGCTTCAGCACCACCGTGTTGCCCATCGCCAGCGCCGGCGCGAGCTTCCAGGCCAGCATCAGCAGCGGAAAATTCCACGGAATGATCTGACCGATGACGCCGAGCGGCGCGTAGTCCGCGAACTCGCGCTCCTGAAGCTGGGCCCAGCCGGCATGATGCAGGAAGTGCCGTGCCGCGAGCGGAATGTCGAGGTCGCGCGTTTCGCGCAGCGGCTTGCCGTTGTCGATCGCCTCCAGGACCGCGAACAACCGCGCATGACGCTGCAGCATCCGCGCCAGAGCATAGAGATGCCTGGCACGGCCATGACCCCCGAGCCTCAACCATTGCGGCTGCACCTTCCGCGCCGCGATCACAGCCGCATCGATATCCGCAGCGGAGCCATGCGCGAGCTTCGCCAGCACTTTGCCGGTGGCCGGCTCCGAGGTCGCGAAGTGCTTGCCATCCGCGGGCGCTGCGAAGGCGCCATTGATGAAATGGCCGAAGCTTGCGCCGTGTCGCGCAAGCCACGCCCGCGCCTCCGTATCCGCCTCCGGCGCCGGACCGTATTCCATCGTCTCGTAATATTGCGCGACGCTCACGGCCTTGTCCTCATGCCACGGGATGACGATTGAAGGCCGAGTAGCGACCGGTGACGTGATGCTCGAGCTGGCGCTCGATGTCGGCGAGCAGGCTCGACGCGCCGATGCGGAACAGCGACGGCTCCAGCCACTCGCGTCCCAGTTCCTCCTTCATCAGGATCTGATAATTGAGCACGTCCTTTGCGGTCGAGATGCCGCCGGCCGGCTTGAAACCGATCTTGTAACCGGTGCGGTCCTGATAGCTACGGATCATCCGCAGCATCACCAGCGACACCGGAAGCGTCGCGTTGACGCCCTCCTTGCCGGTGGAGGTCTTGATGAAATCGGCACCCGCCATCATGCAGACCATCGAGGCCCTGGCGACATTCCGCAATGTCTTCAGATCGCCGGTGGCGAGGATCGTCTTCAGATGTGCGTGACCGCAGGCCGCGCGAAAATCCTTCACCTCCTGATAAAGCGCGCGCCAGTCGCCGGTCAGCACGTGCTCACGGGTGATCACGATGTCGATCTCCTCGGCGCCATCCTGCACCGAAGCCTCGATCTCCCTGAGCTTGACGTTATGCGGCACGAGGCCGGCCGGAAAGCCGGTGGAAACGGCGGCGACCGGAATGCCGGAGCCGTCCAGCGCCTCGACCGCAGCCGCGACGAAGCGGTGATAGACGCAGATCGCGCCGGTATGCAGCTTGCGGCCGGCGAAGCCCAGCGCGTCGAGAATATCTGCGCGCACCGGCTGCCTGGCCTTGGCGCAGAGCCGCCGGACGCGGCCGGCTGTGTCGTCGCCATTGAGCGTCGTCAGATCGATGCAGGTGATAGCCTTCAACAGCCACGCTGCCTGCGCCTCGTTCTTGACCGTGCGCCGGCCCGGCAGGCTGGCGACGCGGCGCTCGGCCGCTGACAGATTGATCCTGATCTCGTCGACCCAATCCAGCTCGAGCGCGCAGCCCGCATTGCGCGCGACCGCGGCGGCCTCGATCGCGACCGGCCGCTCCCGTCCGCGCAACGGGACGCGGGATGGCTCCGGTATCGACGCACTCTGCGACATCGCGAAAGCCGCCGTGGCCACTAGCAAAACGACAGGCGCGGCCGTCGCGCCGGCTGTTTGGATCGTAACATTGGCATCCTCCCAGAGCCCGGCTGCGCAGCTACCCACGCTCACGGGCCGGCGATTGACGTCCCGCCGTTGTTATATTCGCAACGTATTCATGTTTGAATTCTCACATCGTGTGACGCTATTGTCAACCGGGAGAGCGCAAGGCTATTGAACGGTATGGTCGACATTCCCCCCAGCGCTGCGGGCCAACCCGACGCGCGCACCCAACGCCTGCAGCGGCTTCGGCGCGCTATCGCCGAGAACGGCGCGATCCATTTGAAGGACGCAGCCCAGCTGTTGAACGTCTCGGAGATGACGGTGCGGCGCGATCTGGCCACCGCCGATGCCGCGCTGGTCTGCCTTGGCGGCCACGTCGTGAATGCGACCGCACCGAGCGCGGTGAAATACACGATCGAGCAGGAGATCGATCAGCACACCCAGGACAAGCGGCTCGCCTGCCGGGCCGCTGCGGCACTGCTGCAGGCTGGCGATACGGTCTTCATCGACTGCGGCACCACGATGCAGTCGCTCGCAGAGTGCTTGCCCGATGACCTGCCGTTATCGGTGATCTGCTACTCGATGAACGTCGCTGCGATCATGACGCAACGGCCGAGGACGCAAGTGATGCTGATGGGAGGCCTGTATCACCCCTCCTCCCAATCCTTTTCTTCCGACGAGGGCCTCGCCTATCTGCGCAAGCTCGGCATCAACAAGGCCTTCATCTCGGCCGGCGGTGTCCACGCGGTTCGCGGCGCGAGCTGCTCGAACTTTCATGAGACGGCGATCAAGCAGGCGGCCATCGCAACGGCGGTCGAAAGCATTCTGGTGGTCGATGCGAGCAAGCTCGACAGCCTGAAGCCGGCCTTTTTCGCCGAGCTCGAGTCGTTCTCCAGAATCATTGTTGGCGGCGCCGTGCCGCGCGAACACCGCAAGCCGTTCAAGCATCTCCCGCTCGAATATGCGACCAAGACCGGCTGACGATGGCGCTTCAAAAGCAAGGCAAGCGCAAGACAATGGCTGCGATCAGACCGCGCAGTAGCGGTCCTGGATGTCCTTGTCCGCGAGCAGCGCCGCGGCACTGCTTTCATAGACCATCTCGCCCTGGTCGATGATCACGGCGCGATCGGCCAGCCGTAGAGCCCATTCGACATTCTGCTCTACGAGCAGCAGCGTCGTGCCCTGGTCGCGCAGCTTTCGAAACAGCACGCCCATCTCCTCAACCAGCACCGGCATGATGCCTTCCGAGGGCTCGTCGAGCAGGATCATCTTCGGTTTCGCGATCAGCGCACGGGCAATCGCCAGCATCTGCTGCTCGCCGCCGGAGAGCGTCACGCCTTCCTGATCGAGACGCTCCTTCAGGCGCGGAAAGGTTTCCGCGATCTCGTCGATCGCCGTGCGCTCCTTGATGCCGCTTCCAGCCGCGACCAGACCAAGCCGCAGGTTCTCGCGCACGGAGAGCCCAGGCACGATCCGCCGCTCCTCGGGCACATAGGCGAGGCCCAGATGGTAGCGCCGATGGGCGCGAAGCGGCAGCAGGTCCCTGCCCGCAAACCGCATCCGTCCCGTCGCCCGCGGCATCAAGCCCATCACCGCCCGCAACGTCGTGGTCTTGCCGGCACCATTACGACCGACCAGCGCCAGCACCTCGCCCGCCTTCACGTCAACGGAGATCCCATGAAGGACGTGGCTGGCGCCATACCAGGCATGAAGATCTCGGATTTCGAGCAGCGCAGTTTCAGCCATAGCCTTCACTCTGTCCGAGATAGACCCGCCGAACCTCCGGGTTGCTCCTGATCTCGTCCGGCGCTCCGTCTGCCAGCAAGCGGCCGTGATGCAGCACGAGAATGCGCCTGCTCAGACCGAGCACCATCTTCATCTTGTGCTCGACCAGCAGAATCGTGCGCCGGTCGGCGAGCCGCTCCAAGAGCGCCACCATATCCTTGGTCTCCTCCGGTCCCATGCCGGCGGTCGGCTCGTCGAGCAGCAACAGCTCGGGCTCGGACACCAGCGCGATCGCGATCTCCAGCGCGCGCTGCTGGCCATGGGCGAGGAATTTTGCCAGCTCGCCGCGCCGGTCGAGCAGCCCGACGGCATGGAGCGCAGTGTCGGCGCGCGCACCCAATTCGGCAAGACGCGCGCGGTTGCGCCACACATCGTACCTCACACTCAGCGCCTGCGCCGCGACGCGGACGTTCTCATGCACCGTCAGGTCGGGAAAGATGTTGGTGATCTGGTAGGAGCGCGAGATGCCCCGATGCACGAAGCGGTGCTGCGGCAGCCCGTTCAACTCGCAGCCCTTGAAATGCAGCGTGCCGGAGCTCGGCGACAGCGCGCCGGACAGGATGTTGAAGAAGGTGCTCTTGCCGGCACCGTTCGGCCCGATGATCGAAGTCAGCTGACCCGCCTCGAACGACACCGTGATGCCCTCGAGCGCGACGAAGCCGCCGAAGCGCTTGCCAATCCCTTCGGCACGCAGCAGCTCGCCGCTCATCGTCGCGGCCTTGCGATGGGCAGGGTTTCCAGCAACGTGCCCCAGATGCCCTTCGGTAGGAACAGCACGAACAGGATGAAGATCGCGCCGACGAAGATCTGCCAATGCGGAGTCCACAACGAGATGACGTCCTCCAGGATCAGGAACGCCGCCGCGCCCACGAACGGACCGAAGAAGCTGCGCGCCCCGCCCAACAGCACCATCATCACGATCATGCCTGAGGTCTGGTAGTGCAGGATGTCGAGCGGCACGATCGACAGATGCAACGCCAGCATGCAGCCGCCGAGCGCCGAGATCGATCCCGACAACATGAACACGAGCAGCTTGCTGCGCTCGACGTCGTAGCCGCAGGCCCGGGCGCGCTGCTCGTTCTCGCGAATGGCCTCGATCACCGCCCCGAACGGCGAGTTCAAGATCCGCGACTGGAACCACAGCGCCGCCGCCGCGAACACCATCAGGACGTAGTATTTGTTGAGCGGATCGAGGAAATTGATCTGCAGGCCGAACAGGCTGATGCGATCGACCGTGAAGCCGCGCAACCCGTTCTCGCCGCCGGTGAAAGAGGACGCCTGCAGCGCCACGTAGTAGACGAGCTGCGCCAGCGCCAGCGTCACCATCGAGAAGTAGATGCCCCGGGTTCGGGTCGAGATCACGCCGATGACGGCGGCGAGAATGGTGCTGACCACGACGGCGGATGCAACCGCTGCGAACCACGGCATGCCATAACGGCCGATGGCAATGCCGGTGACATAGGCGCCGCAACCGAAGAACGCGGCCTGGCCGAACGACAGCAGGCCAGTATAGCCGAACAGGAGATTGTAGCCCATCACCACGACGCCGTAGATCAGGACGTTGACCGCCAGCGCCTGCGAGGGCAGCAGCCACGGCAACGCGATCAGGATCGCGATTGACAGGAGAACACGCTGGTCCCCGAACCGGTCGAGCGCCCCGAACACCGATTTTGTGGCCGCGGCGCGATTGGATTGCGCGGTCACGCGACCCTCCCCCGCACGTTGAACAGCCCTTGCGGCCGGATCAGCAGCACGGCCGCCATCAACGCAAACATCACGATAGTCGCCATCTCGGGCGCAACCAGCGCCACCATGCTGATGGAGATGCCGACCAGGAGACCGGCGACAACGGCGCCGGGAATCGAGCCGAGGCCGCCGATCACGGTAACGACGAACGCCTCGGCCAGCACCAACGAACCCATCTCCGGATTGACACTGCGCATCGGGCCGGCCAGCACGCCACCGAGTGCTGCAAGCGCGACGCCGAGACCGAAGATGGCGAGCCAGACCCGGCCGATGTCGACACCGAGCACTTGCATGATCACAGGATCCCGCGCGCCCGCACGCACGATCAGGCCGATGCGGGTCTTCTCCAGCATCAACCAGAGCAGAACCAGGACCGCAGCCACCATCACGATCACGAAAATCCGGTAGCGGGGGAAGAAGCCGACGCCGAGATCGACGACACCAATGAGCTGAGACGGCGTCGGGAACGGGATGCCGTCACTGCCGAACAGGATCCTCACGCCTTCGACCAGGACGTAGCTGAGCCCGAAGGTCAATAGCAGCGGATCGTCGATCGAGCGACCGTACAGTCTGCGGATCAGAACGAATTCGATCAGCATACCGAACGCGCCGATCAGGATCGGCGCGAGCAACAGGCCCCACCAGAACGAGCCGGTGAGGGACGCGAGATACAGGCCCGCATAGGCGCCGATCATGAACATGGCGCCGTGGGCAAAGTTGACCACGCCAAGCATGCCGAACACGATCGTCAGTCCGAGCGCAGTGATCACCAGGACCGCGCCAAGGGCGATCCCGGACAAAAGCTGCATGATGATCAGCGACAGGTCCATCGGCGTGTGGCAGGCTCAGGTCGCGTGGCCGAGCTCGCTGCAGCTCCGCAGCATATCCTCGGAGCCGGCATCGTTGGCCAGGATCGCAAACAGATCGTTGTCATTGGCCATGGCGGATTTCTTCTTGGATTCCAGCACCAGCACCGACTGTACCGACTGGTGGTCGCATTTGCGATAATGCTGCGGGCCCTTGGTGAGATCGTATTGCAGCTTCTCCAGGGCATCGACGACCTTGTCCGTGTCGGTGCCGCCGGCAGCCTGCATGGCCTGCAGCAGAGAGGCCACGCCGGAATAGCCATAGGCGCCGTAGTCGGTCGGGATGGCGCCGCCATTCGCGGCCCGGAACGCGCCGTTGAAATCGGCGGCCGATTTGGACTGCGTCTCCAGACCCCAATAGTAGTTTGCGCCGCCGACGACGCCCTCGAAGACATCGGCGCCAACCGCCAGCCGCTGATTGTGCAGCAGGACCGGCACCACGATCTTCATCTGCTGCTTGACGCCGAAATCCACGGCCTGCTTGATCGCGTTGGCCTGATCGCGGCCGAAATTGCTGATGCAGAGGACGTCCGGCCGCATCGACATCAGCCGCGGCATGAAGGTCGAGTAGTCGGCAGCCCCGAACGGATGCAGGATCTCGCCGACGCTGTCGGCGCCGATCGCCGCCTGTGCCCGCTTGAAGCCGCGCAGCATTTCATGGCCATAGGCATAGTCAGCCACCAGATGGGCGACCTTCATCCCTTTCTTGAAGGTGTGCTGCGCCACCGCCGCGGTGGTCATGTGGGGATTGAGCGCCTCGTGGAAGGTGTATTTGCTGAAGTCCTTGGCCTCGTTGATGGTGTCGGACTGGCTGATCGAGACGTAGATCACGCCGCGCGCGCGGGTCACCTCGTTGACCGCGAGCTGTACCGCACTGGAGAGCGCGCCTACGACAGCGTGGACTTTATCCTTTTCGATCAGCTCCAATGTCCGGGTCGCTGCCTCGCCCGCATTGAGCTTATCGTCGCGCACCAGCAGCTCGACCTTGCGACCGCCGATGCCACCCTTGTCGTTGACGAGCTTGACCGCGAGCTCGGCGCATTTGACCTGGTCGCGCGCCTCCGCAGCGAACGGCCCGGTCAGCGGCGTCGGGAAACCGATGCGGACGGTGTCGTCGGCGGCGCGGCCGAGCCGGGGCATCGCGACCGCCATCGCGCCCGCGGACAGGCCGGCCAGCGCGGTACGGCGGGAGATCTTCAACTCTGTCGGCTTCGATCCGGCCTTTTGCATGATTTCCTCCATGATGTTCTCTTAGAAGCGCTTGAGCGCCTTCAGGACTGTTGTCGGCGTGATCGGAATTGAATTGATCGATGCGCCGAACGGCGCCAACGCATCGTTGACCGCGTTGAGCACACAGGCAGAGGCGGCCGCCGTGCCAGCCTCGCCGCACCCTTTGGCGCCGAGCGCCGTGTCCTTGGTCGGCGTCTCGACATGCGCGATCATGATATCCGGCATCTCCATCGCCATCGGGACCAGATAGTCGGCGAGCGAGCCGTTGATGAGCTGGCCGGTGTCGCTGTAGCGGCATTCCTCGAACAGGGCCGCACCGAGCCCCTGCACCACGCCGCCGCGCAATTGCTCGTCGACGAGCATGGGATTGATGATGCGGCCGCAATCCTCGACGACGAAATGCTTCAGGAGTTTGATGAAGCCGGTTTCGACGTCGACCTCCAGCGAGCAGCCCTGGATGCCGTTGGTGAAGGCAAAGGGGTAACCCTGCGGCGCGAAGTGGTGGCTGACCGTCAGCTGCGCCTGCGTGCCCGGCGGCAGCGTGTCGGACCGGAAATAGGCGATGCGCGCGATCTCGGCGATCGGCAGGCGCGGCGTCGCCGTCGATGCATCGACGACCTGGCCGTCAATGATATCGAGCGCGGACGGCTGCTCCTGAAGAATGAGTGCCGCAATCTCCAGAATGTTGCGCTTGAGCGCACGGGCAGCCTGCAGCGCGGTCTCGCCACCGATCCCGGCGCCGCGGCAGGCCCAGGTCGCGCCACCATGCGGGGTCACTTCGGTGTCACCGGTGATGACCTTGACCTGATCCTGCACGACGCCAAGCTGGTCGGCGACGATCTGGCTGATGATGGCCTCGGTGCCCTGCCCCTGCTCGGTCACCGAGATCAGACAGCGTACCTCGCCCGACGGCGTAAGGCTGACGGTCGCGCCATCCTGGGAGGAGATGCGCGCACCGCCGACGCCGTAGAAGGCAGGGCTCGGATTGGTGATCTCAACGAAGGTTGCGATGCCGATGCCGCGATAGATGCCGCGCGTCCGCAGCTCCGCCTGCTCGGTCCGCAACGCGTCATAATCCATCATCGCATGCAGCCGCTGCAGGCAGGCCTGATGCGACAGCGCCTCGAACCTGTAACCGGTCGGTGATGTCCGTGGATAGGCGTCGTCGGCGATGACGTTTTTGTCCCGAATGGCAAACGGGTCGAGGCCAAGGCGGGCCGCAGCCATGTCCACCAGCCGCTCGGTAACGGCGCAAGCGATGGGATGACCGACCGCGCGATACTGGCTGGTCTGCACCTTGTGCTGGAAGATCACCTCAAGCGCGGCACGGTAACTCTTGAACCCATAGGGTGCGCCGATCAGGCGGATCACCTGGTTGCCTTCGACCACGCTCGTGCGCGGATAGGTCGAGAACGCGCCGATCGCGGTGAGATCCTGCACATCCATCGCCAGGATCTCCCCGTCCGCGTTCAGCGCCATGCGCGCGCGCACACGATGGTCGCGGGCATGGATGTCGGAGACGAAGGACTCGGTGCGGTCAGCGACATATTTCACCGGGCGGCCCAGCAGGATCGAGAGGCCGACCACCGCCATATCCTCGTGATAGACGTGCAGCTTCATGCCGAACGAGCCGCCGATATCGGTCGCGATCACGCGAACCCGCGCCTCAGGAATGCCGTAGTGGCGGGAATAGAGATCCTGGAATTGATAGGGCGTTTGCGTGGCGTGGTGCACCGTCAGCATGCCGGCGCTGTGATCGTAATCGGCGACGATGGCGCGCGGCTCCAACGTCACGGCCGTGTGACGGCCGAAGGAGAACTCCCCTTCCACGATATGGGTCGCCGTCGCAAAGGCGTCGTCGACGCCACCGCTGTCGAGCTGGCTGCGGAAGCAGACATTGCTGGCGCTGCCGGGATTGACCAACGGCGCGCCGCTCTGGCGCGCGGTGTCGAGATCGATCACGCTCGGCAGTTCCTTGTAGTCGACCACGATCAATTCCAGCGCGTCTTCGGCGATCGCCCTGCTCTCGGCAACGACGGCGACCACCGCCTGCCCGGCCCAGGCCACGCGATCCAGCGGCAACGGCAGCTGCGGCTCCGAAGTCATGCCTTTGAAATGATCGAGCGTGCCGGTCCAAGGCGTACAGATCTTGGCGAGGTCCTCACCAGTGGCGACGAAATGCACGCCTTCGAGCGCACGCGCCTGCTCGCAATCGATTGAGACGATCTTCGCATGCGGATGCGGGCTGCGCAAAAAAGCCGCGTGCAGCATGCGCGGCAGCCGGAGGTCACTGACATAGCGGCCCCGTCCCGCGAGCAGCCGCTTGGCGTTGGGCCGCGGCACGGAACGGCCGATGTATGAGTTCGGGCGATCGAGCGAGGTCAGCGGCGCACTCATGCTACGCCTCCATCCTCGCAAGACGCTGACGCGCGCGCCTTTGCCACCGCCTCGATGGCGTCGACGATCGCCTCATAGCCGGTACACCGGCAGTAGTTGCCCGACAGCGCATCGCGGATCTCGTCGCGGGTCGGCCGCGCCGTTTGCGACAACAGCTCATGGGCACTGACCAGCATGCCCGGCGTGCAGAAGCCGCATTGCAGCGCATTGCGGCGATGGAATTCGGCCTGCAGATCGGAGATCGCGCCGCTTTCAGACAATCCTTCGATGGTATCAATGGCGGCGCCGTCGGCCTGTACGGCGAACATCAGGCAGGAATGGACGGCCCGTCCATCGAGCTGCACCAGGCAGGCGCCGCAGGCCCCCATCTCACACCCGGCATGCGTGCCCGTCAGTTCGAGCGTCGTCCGCAGGCAATCGACCAGGGTCTCGCGCGGGCTGGCGTCGCATGCGACCTTGCGACCATTGACGACGAAACGAACTCGAACAGTCTCCTCGGCCTCATCAGGCACATAGGCGTCGCGCTCGCTCATGCGCCCTCTCCGAGACGGCCGAGCAGGCGACCGAGCAGCACCCGGGCCAAATGCAACCGCATCGCCGGCGGCACGTCGTCGCTGTCGGGCGGCATCAGATCATTCGCAAGCGCGGCCTGAGCCGCGGCGACATGGGCAGCGTCGAGGACGGCTCCGGCCAGGACCGACTCCGCCTGCTTCGCCCGCGTCGGCACGCTGCCGACTGAGAAGAACGCGATACGGATGTCGTCCACGCGCTTGTCCGTGTAGGTCGCGAGCATGCCGCAACCGACCTGCGCATAATCTCCGCGCCGCCGCGCCAGCTCGTCGAACGCAATGCGCTGGCCGGATTTGAATAGCGGGACATGGACCGCGACGATCAATTCGCCGGGCTCCAGCGCGGTCTCGAACAGGTCGATGAAGAAATCGTCGGCTTTGACGCGCCGCTTTCCGGAGCGGCCGGCGATCTCGATCTCGGCATCGAGCGCCAGCGCCATGGCCGGAAACTCGGCGGCCGGATCAGCCAGCGCGATGCTGCCGCCGAGCGTTCCTCGATTACGGATCGCCGGATGGGCGACGAACGGCGCCGCCGCCCGCAGCAGCGGCGCGAACTCCGCGATCAGTGGCTCGCTCAGCATCTCGCAATGGCGCGTGAGGGCGCCAATGCGCAAGAATTCGCCTTCGCGCCTGACGCCGCGCAGTTCGGCAATATGGGTGATGTCGATCAACAGCCGCGGCGCCTGAAGGCGCAAGGACAACGCGGGCACGAGGCTCTGGCCGCCCGCGATGTAGCGGGCTTCGTCGGCGCAGCGAACATGGGCGTCGAACGCTTCTTCAATCGTGCGCGCACGAAAATAGCTGAAAGCCCTCGCCTTCACCGCCGTTTCCTCGATCCCCCGGCTCGCCAGCCTGGATTGCCAGATTTGTAACCATCTGGTCTCAAAATCCTGACACGGCGACAGAGCGCGGTCAACAGGAAATGACCATTTGGTCACAAATGCGGCTTGAGCTATCAAGACAGTCCCATCGCAAATTCATCGACGAGAATGGCACGGATAGCGAAGAAAGCGGCGAAGAAAACCGCCCCGAGACGGAGCAATGCAGCGCGGGCGCACCCGAGGCGGCGCAACATGCGCGCGGCCGAACGCGAGCGGGCAATCGTGGACGAAGCGATCCGGTTCTTTGCCGAGCACGGCTTCGAGGGCCAGACCCGCGAGCTCGCCAAGCGCATGGGCATCACCCATTCGGCGATCTACCGTCATTTCCCGAGCAAGGAAGCGCTGATCGAACGCGTCTACCAGGAGGTCTATCTCAGCCGCTGGTCACCCGACTGGGCTCCCCTGATCCGCGATCGTGAGTTGCCGCTGGAGGCGCGACTGACACGGTTCTACCTGGACTATGTCGCCCGCGTGTTCGAGTACAACTGGGTCCGCATCTTCGTCTTCTCCGGCATGAAATCGTTCGGCATTGCCGGGCGCTATCTCGACCTGGTCCGCCGCGAGATCATCGAGCCGGCGACCATCGAACTGCGCCATGAGCTGGGACTGGCGAACATCCAGGCCAGCCAGCTCACGGAGCGCGAAACCGAGCTGTTTTGGGGGCTGCATGGCCGCATCTTCTATCTCGCGATTCGCAAGTTCATCTACGCTACTCCGGTGCCTGCTGATATGAACGAGATCGTTCGAGATGCGGTACTGACGTTCCTGGACGGCGCAAGACAGAGGATGCCCGAGGTCGTCAGTTAGCCTCCCGAACCCCGGGCACATCGGGCGGCGTTTGTCATTTATAGGCGAGCGCCGCGAGGGCCGGTGCTGCCCCGCGCCACAATCTCGAAGCCGAGATCGATCTGGCGCCGCGCAGGCCGCTTGCCCGTGGCAATCACCTGAAGCACCAGCTCTGACGCCACGCGCCCCATGTCGGCGCGCGGGGTCAGCACGGTCGACAGCGGCGGATTGGACGCCACGGCGAATTCGAGGTCGTTGAAGCCGATCAACGAAATCCGACCGGGGACATCGAGTCCCGCCTGCTGGCAGGCGAACAGCGCCCCGAGCGCGATATTATCGTCGCAGCAGAAGATCGCATCGGGCGCCTCGACCGCGAGCACGTCCAATGTCAGCTTGCGCCCGAGCGAGATCGTCGCCTGCGCCGGCAGCCAGCCGACCAGCGACGAACAGTCCAGTCCCGCCTCCTCCAGCGCCGCGCAATAGCCCTCGAGCCGGGCCCGCGCACGATCGTCGCGCTGGCCGGAGAGGTAGGCGATCCGCTGGTGCCCGAGATCCAGGAGAAACCGGGTCGCGGCATAGCCGCCCTTGCGCTGCGACAGGCCGACATTGAGGTCGATCGGATCATCGGCGAGCTCAAACGTCTGTACGACGGGGATGCGCGAACGCTCCAGCACACGCTGTGCTGCCCGGGTCTGGTTGACCCCGACGAGGATGAGCGCTTCGACGTTCTGACCGAGGAGCGCCTTGATCGCTCCCTCCTCTTCCTCGGCCGAGTACCGGCTGCTCACGACCACCGGCCGGAAGCCGAGCGGCAGCAGGCTGTCATAAATTGCCTGCAGGTAGTCGGCGAAGATGCCGTTGGAGAGCGATGACACCACGACCCCGATCGAATGCGTGCGCGCGGAGGCGAGCCGGCTCGCAGCGAAGTTCGGCACGTAAGCCAGCCGCTCGACCGCCGCATCGATCCGCTTGCGCAGCTCGGGCGAGACCATATCGGGCCGCCGCAGCGCCCGCGAAACGGTGATAGCGCTGACATTGGCAAGGCGCGCGACGTCCTCCAAGGTGGTGCGACGCTTCTGAAGCATGATCTCCGATGCGTAGTTCCAGGAGCTTTTGTGCTGACCTCACCTATGGCTTGACACATACCGCGCGGCAAACCGGGCAAGGGCAATTGACAGCGCTATCATAGGCCAGTAACCCTTGAGGTGTCGAGATGGCGGGCCACGCCCGAAAACCTCCGTAAAAGAAGTGAGGCATCTCGCGCTGGCGTCACGCATTGGCACCACAACAACAGGGGAGGTCACAAATGTCGTCCAAGTCGATGAGGGCGCGATGCCTTGCAACCTGCGCATCGCTCGTGCTGCTGTCAGCCTTCGCCAGCAAGGCGTTGGCAGAACCCGAGACGGTCAAGGGTCCGGCGTCCGATCCCCAATGCATGGTGCCGTGGACCACCGACACCAAGTTTTTCAAGTTTCCGGCCAAGAAGGGCCCCTACCGGATCGCCTTGGCGAACGGCTACATCGCCAACACCTGGCGCATCCAGATGATCCAGACCGCCAAGGCCTATGCGGCGCAGCCGGAGGTCAAGGCCAAGCTGAAGGAATTCAAGGTCGTCTCGACCGGCGAAGACGTGCCGGCGCAGATTTCGGCGATCAACAACTTCATCGACTCCGGCTATGACGCGATCGTCGTCAACGCGCAGAACCCGACCGCCTTCGGTCCGGTGATCAAGCGCGCCAAGCAGGCCGGCGTGATCCTGGTCGCCTTCGACAACATTCTCGCGACCGAAGACGCCATCAACGTGAATGTCGACCAGAAGGGACTTGGAGAGCTCTGGGCGAAATGGCTGGTCAAGAACGTGCCTGATGGCGGCAAGGTGCTCGAGGTGCGCGGCGTGGCCGGAACCTCGGTCGATACCGACAGGCACAACGGATTCCATGCAGTCCTCGACGGCTCCGGCAAGAAGTGGCAGGTCACCGAGGTGGTCGGCAAATGGGACGACGGTGTTGCCCAGAAGGCGACGGCGGATGCGATCGCGACCAACGGACCGTTCGATGCGATTTCCGGCCAGGGCGGTGACACCGGAATCGTGCAGGCCATGCTCGATGCCAAGCAAAAGATGGTGCCGTTCGGCGGTGAGACCGAGAACGGCTTTCGCAAATTCTGCGCTACCAAGGCGTCGGAAGGCCTGAAGTGCTCCTCGGCGGGCACCGGACCCGCGCAGGTCGCGGTCGCGATCAAAGTGGCGCTCGCCGCGCTGGAAGGCAAGGTGGTGCCGCAATCGGTCAAGCTGCCGCTCGCGGTGGTCGAGGATCCCGACTTCAAGAAGGATCAGGACTACTTCCCCGCCCAGTCCGATAACTTCTTCGTCGGCAACTCCTTCCCGACCTGCGGCATCAACTTCACGGCGCAGGAAATCATGGGCCAGTCGAAGGAAAACCAGTAGGCCTCACAGCCCGCCGACAGTGAGGTAGACCTGTCGTGCGCATGTCACCTCGGATCGTGAGCCTGGACGCGAACGCGTTCGCGTCCAGCGTGGTCGGCTCGTTCGAGCCCTAAGGGAGCAAGCATGATCGCGGCCGAGCCGCTGTTTCGCGCCGAGGGGCTTTCCAAGCGCTACGGCGGTGTGATCGCTCTCGACCGGGCGGACCTCGAGGTTCGTCCGGGCCGGATCCACGCCATCCTCGGCGAGAACGGCGCCGGGAAGTCGACGCTCATCAAGTTGATGGTGGGCGTGGTCGCGCCGGATGAAGGCCGCATGACGCTGGAGGGCCGCGAGGTCGCCTTCGCGCGTCCGGCAGCGGCGACTGACGCGGGCGTCATCTGCATCTTCCAGGAATTGTCGCTGATTCCCGATCTGTCGGTCGCTGACAACATCATGATCTCCCACCCGCCGACGCGGTTCGGCATGATCGATCGGCCACGCCAGCGCCGAATCGCCGAGGAGGCGCTGGAACGTGCCGGCGCCGGCGACATCCATCCGCGTGCGCTGGTGAAGGATCTGCCGCTCTCGCGCCGGCAGATGGTCGAGATCGCCAAGGCGCTGGCCCGGCAACCGAAGATCCTGATCCTCGACGAGGCGACGTCGGCGCTGACGGCGTCCGATGTGACGAAGGTGTTCGAGGTGCTGAAGCGCCTGCGCACCGAAGGGCTGGCGCTGCTCTACATCTCCCATCGCATGCACGAGATCGCCGAGCTCGCGGACGAGTGCACCGTGTTTCGCAACGGCCGCAGGATTGCGACCTTCGCCGCCGGCACCAAAACCGACGCGGAAGTGATCGAGCTCATGATCGGCCGCGAATACAAGCATGCCTTTCCCGAAAAACCCGGGCCGAAAGCCGACGGCCGGCCGCCGGCTCTGCAATGCAGAAGCCTCGGCTGGGCCGACCGGCTGAAAGATATTTCCTTTTCGCTGCATGCCGGAGAGATCATCGGCCTCGGCGGCCTCGACGGCCAGGGCCAGCGCGAACTGCTGCTCGCTCTGTTCGGTGTGCTGCGCGACTGCCGCGGCGACATCCTGATTGACGGCAACAACGTGAAGATCGAGAGCCCCGTCGCCGCCAAGTCCGAACGCATCGGGCTTGCCCTCATCCCGGAGGACCGCAAGACCGAGGGGCTGATGCTGCCGATGTCGGTGCGCGACAATCTCTCGGCCGCCGCGTTCGACCGCTTTTCGCGCTTCGGCGTCATCGATCGACAGCGGCAGTCCGCCTTGATCGACGAGATGATCCGATTGATCGAGATCAAGACCGCCTCCCCTGACCTCGCCGTCAGCGCGCTGTCCGGTGGCAACCAGCAGAAGGTCGTCATCGCGAAATGGCTGATGAACAAGCCACGCATCATCCTGCTCAACGATCCCACGCGCGGGATCGACGTCGGCACCAAGCAGGAGATCTACCGCCTGCTGCGGCGGCTCGCCGACGACGGCGCCGCCATCCTGCTCTATTCGACCGACTATGACGAGCTGATCGGCTGCTGCGACCGCGTGCTAGTGATGTATGATGGCGCCATCAAGCGTGAGCTGGTGGGCACTGACATCACCGAACGCGCGCTGGTCAGCAGCGCCCTCAATGTGCAGGACACCGAACCGGCTGAAGCGAGCGTGCCATGACTGAGTGGCGATACTGGTTCTCAGAACAGCGCGGCACGCTGCTGGCGATTGGCATCTTCGTCGCGATGTTCCTGATCTATGCCACCAACCATCCGGCCGGGTTCAGCGTCAACATGGTGCAGACTGCGGCCAACAAGGCGACGCTGCTGGCCTTCGTCGCGATGGCCCAGGCGATCGTGGTGATCACCGCCGGCATCGACCTGTCCGTCGGCATGATCCTGACATTGACCAACTGTCTCGCCTCCTGGATCGTGGTCGGCACCGCAACCGAGACGGCGCTCGGCGTGATCGGCGTGCTCGGCGCCGGCCTGCTCTGCGGCATGATCAACGGCGCCGTCGTGATCTTCGGGCGCCTGCAGCCGATCGTGACCACGATCGCCACCGGCGCGATGTATTACGGCGTCGCGCTATTCCTGCGGCCCAATCCCGGAGGGTCGGTCAACGAGACGCTCGCGGATGCCTTGACCGGGCGGCTGTTCGGCGTGCTGCCGACCAGTCTAATGGCCCTGGCCGTGACGGCGCTCGTGATCTGGGTGCCCTACAGCCGGTCGGTCGTCGGCCGTGCCGCCTTCGCGACCGGCTCCTCCGAGGTCGCCGCCTACATGTCCGGCGCCCCGATCCGCGCCGCCAAGTTCACCGCCTACACGCTCGCCGGCTTGCTGTCCGCCATCGGCGGCCTGTTCCTGACCTTCTTCTCCTACACAGGCGAAGCGGCCTATGCGAGCGGCAATGCTTACACACTGTTCTCGATCGCGGCCGTGGTGCTTGGCGGCGTGTCGCTGATGGGCGGACGCGGCAGCGCAATCGGTGCCATCTTCGGCGCGCTCGCGTTCCGAACCATTGGCGATCTCCTGTTCGTGTTCGACTTCGATCCGTTGTGGCAACCGCTGTTCCAGGGCCTGGTGCTGATGCTCGCGGTTTCGATCGGCGCGTTCGGCCTGGTTCGCGTGCGCAATCGGCTGGAGTGGTTCGGATGAGCGACGCGACGGCATCCCGATCGGTCCAGCGCGGGACCGCCATGCTGCGCCGGCTCGACCCGGCCGTGGCCGCGTCCTTCGGCTGCATCCTGCTCCTGCTGCTGCTGGGCAGTCTCTATTCGCGCAGCTTCCTGTCGCCGGAGTATCTTCTGCAGCAGCTGAAGGTCGCGAGCTTCCTCGGCGTGATCGCCACCGGCATGATGCTCGTTATCCTGCTCGGCCAGATCGATCTGTCGGTGCCGTGGGTGGTGACATCAGGCGCGATGATGGCGTGCGCGGTCGCCGCCCATGGGACCATCGGTGCCGTCATCGCCATTCCCTGCGGCATTCTCTGCGGTGCAGCCATCGGGATCGTGAACGGCATCGGCGTCGCTTACTTGCGCATTCCTTCGATGATCATCACGCTCGCGACCAATGCGGTCGCCCAGGGGCTGATGGTCGCGTACACCGGTGGCTTCGCTCCGCAGGACGCGGCCTCCAGGGCAATGCGCTATCTTGCCACTGGCAACGCCGTTCCCGGCCTTCCCAATGCGGTGTTGGTCTGGGCTGTCGTCGGAGCCGCAGCGATCTGGATGCTGTCCCGCACCACGTTCGGCCGCTCCATCTATGCGATCGGAAACCGCGAACAGGCCGCCTATCTCTCGGGCATCGACACGCGGCGCGTCACCATGCTGGCGTTCGCGCTGTCCGGCGCCCTCTCCGCCTTCGGCGGCGTGCTGCTCGCGGGTTATGCATCCAAGGCAGCGCAGTCGATGGGCGATGCCTACCTGCTGCCTTCCATCGCGGCGGTCGTGCTCGGCGGCACGCATATTCTCGGCGGCCGCGGCAGCTATCTCGGCACGGTGGCCGGCGTCGTGCTGATCACACTGCTGCAGTCGATCCTGTCGGTGATGCAGATTTCCGAAGCCGGCCGCCAGCTGATTTACGGCGCCGTGATCATCCTGATGCTCCTGATCTACGGCCGTCAGAAGACGTGAACAGACGCGTGGTCGCCGCCTCGCTAATGCGTGCGCGAGACCAGTCCGCTCGAGCGCTCATCCGTTAGCGGACCAGCTTGTCACCGACAACCGTCCAACCGCAGTACCCCCTCGGCACGATCAGAGGTCTTCGAGGGGACGCCACGAATGCTGCACGCGACGGCACGCCTTGGTGAATGCGAAGAAACAACCGCCGCCGGCAGGTTGATCATAGACTCGGTCGATCGCAACACCCGAATAGTAGCAATACAGCAAGGTGCCGACGCCACCATGGCCGACGAAGAGGACGTCGCCTGGTTCATCTCGCGCCAGGACCTCTTCCACCTCGCGGACGACACGCGACTGGGCATCAACCGCCCGCTCCCAGCCCCGGACGCTGATGTGGGGCTGGGCAAAGAACTGATCGGCGACCGCCTGAAACTCGTCCGGAACCAGGAACCCGGTCGCAGATCGATCATTTTCGTGCATCGCCTCGCGAACCTCGACGGTAACGTTCAGCCTGGCGGCAATGATCTCGGCGGTCTCGATCGCCTTTCGCTCGCCGCTGCAGATGATCTGCGTTGTGCGAGCAAGCTGACGCGTGCTCCCGATCGTCTCCGTGCGCGTTCTTCCGATCTCGCTCAGGCCCCAGGATGGGACGGGGATCGCCGGATCGATGTTCACTTGAGGATGGGTGAGATAGCGTACGACGCTCATCATGGTTTCAATGCTCACCCACCAAGGCTGTTTACGATCGGCCGGCGTGCCGGGCCGACCGATGCGTTCCGAACCGTTAGGCCTCGTTCTGCGTCGAAACCCTCAGGCCTGAAGCATCGAAGACGTGCACGTCCCGAGCCCCCGCGACGAGCGTGGCTCGCTCGCCCGGCGTCGGCGTCTGCCGGCCGCGGACCTCGGCAACAAACAGCCTATTGTCCGCGCGGCGCAGATAGGCGAAAGAGGATTCGCCGAGCCGTTCGACCAGTTCGACAACGCCTTCCACGGCGAAGGGACCGTCTGCTCCGCGACCAAGATGCTCCGGACGGACGCCGACCGTCAGCAGGTCACCGACCTCAAGTGATGGCGCCGACAGCTCGAAACTGCGAAAGCCGGCTCCAGCAACGCGCGCACATCCGCTCTCGACACGCTCGACCTTCGCTTCAAAGAAATTCATCGCAGGCGAGCCGATGAAGCCGGCGACGAACAGGTTGGCGGGCGCATAATAAAGATCGAGCGGCCTGCCGACCTGCTCGATACAGCCCCTGTTCATGACGACGATACGGTCGGCCAGCGTCATCGCCTCGACCTGGTCGTGCGTGACATAGACGATGGTCGATTTCAGCATCCGATGCAAATTCGCGATCTCGACCCGCGTCGAGACGCGCAAGGCCGCATCGAGGTTGGAGAGCGGCTCGTCAAACAGGAAAACCGCGGGCTCGCGCACGATGGCGCGGCCGATCGCAACGCGCTGGCGCTGGCCGCCGGAGAGATCGCGCGGATAGCGATCGAGCAACTCCTCGAGCCGCAGCATGCGAGCGGCCTCCGCGACGCGCCGTTCGCGCTCTGTCGGTGGCACACCAGTGAACTTTAACCCGAAGGTCATGTTCTTGCGCACATTCATGTGCGGATAAAGCGCGTAGGACTGGAACACCATGGCGATGCCCCGCTCGGCCGGAGCGAGCGCGTTGACGAGCTTGCCGGCGATATGAATGTCGCCGCCCGATGCGCCGTCGAGCCCGGCGATCATACGCAGAAGCGTCGACTTTCCGCATCCTGAAGGGCCGACGAGAACGACGAACTCGCCGTCCTCGATGTTCAGGTTGATGTCGTTGAGCACCTTCGTCGCGCCGTAACGCTTGTTGAGGTGCTCGATGCGCAGATTGGCCATTTTCCAAACCTATTTGACTGCGCCGGAAGTGAGGCCTGCGATGAGCTGGCGCGAAAGGATCACGTAGATCACAACGACGGGCAGGATCGCCATCGACAACGCTGCGAGCACGGAATTCCAGTCAGTGATGTATTGGCCGAGAAACTGCTGGACGCCGAGCGTGACGGTATGCGTCGTATCGCTCGAGGTCAGGATCAGCGGAAACCAGAGGTCGTTCCAGATCGGCACGATGGTGAACACGGCGACGGTCGCGATGGCGGGGCGCAGCAGAGGCGCCACGACTTCGAAGAAGATGCGGATCTCCGGCACGCCGTCGCAGCGCGCGGCGTCACGCAGATCCTTCGGGATCTGCTGGATGAACTCGCTCAATATGAAGATCGACATCGGCAGGCCTTGCGCGACATAGACGAGGATCAGGGCCGTCAGGGTGTCGTTGAGGCCGGCAGACCGCATCATGTTGAGAATCGCGACAGAGCCGAGCCGGATCGGCACCATGATCCCGATCGAGAGAAACAGCGCGAGCGCGGTCGAACCGCGAAAGCGGTATTCGGTCAGCGCCCAGGCCGCCATCGCACCGAACAGCAGCACCAGCGCCATGCTGACCAGGGTGACGATCAGCGAATTCGAATAGTAGGTCAGGATATGGGCGGTGCGAAAAACCTTTTGGTAGCCGATGAGGCTGAAGGTGGTAGCGTCCGGCGGAGCGAGCGGCGCGCCGAAGATGGCGCTGCGCATCTTGAACGAATTCATCACGACGAGCAGGATCGGACCGACCGCAAGCAGGCTGTAGGCGATCAGGATAAGATGGACACTGAAGCTCCTGGCGCGTTGCTTTCCGCTCATGCCGTCTCCATCAGAATGCGTAGCGGCGGATGCGCCGCTGCACGAGGACGAGATAAAGACAGAGACCGACCAGGATGATGAAGAACATGATGGTCGCGACCGCGGCGCCCATCGTCGGATTGCCGAGCTGGAGCTGGTTTCCAAAGAAGGTGCGATAGAAGAACGTGCCCAGAATGTCGGTCGCGAAATTCGGCCCCGCGAGCGCGCCCTTGACCGAGTAGATCAGATCGAAAGCATTGAAGTTGGCGACGAAGGTCAAGATCGAGACCAGGCTGATCGTCGGCAGGACGAGAGGAAGCTTGATGTGCAAGAAGATGCGGAAATGTCCGAGCCCGTCGACCCGCGCCGCATCGATCAATTCGTCGGGGATGTTGAGCAAGGCCGCATAGATCAGCATCATCGGGATGCCGACGAATTGCCAGACTGAGATGAGGGACAGGGTGACGAGCGCGCTCGACTCGAGGCCGAGCCAGGGGGCGAACAGGGAGCCCAGGCATACCGTCTTCAAGGCGCCGGCGGCCACGCCCCAGAGCGGCGAGAGAATCAGATTCCAGGAGAAACCGACGATGACGACCGAGAGCATCGTCGGAAGAAACATGACGGTGCGGTAGAAGCCCTTCAACCTCAGGCCCGGCAGACTCAGAAGTCCGGCCAGCGCGATGCCGATCGGATTCTGCACGCACATGTGCACGGCGAAGAATATCAGATTGTTGCGGAAGGCGTTCCAGAACGGCTTCGACCACAACGCGTCGCCGAGCAACGCCTGGAAATTGGCGATCCCGATGAAATGCCGGGCTCCCGACGGGTCGCTGGTATAGGTCGATAACGCCATCGTCGCGACCAGCGGGTAGATCGAGAACAGGCTGTAGACCGCGAGCGCCGGTCCGAGAAAGAACAGCAGAAGGGCCGCGAGTCTTAGGCGCGGCATCTGGGAGATGATGTTGGAGACCGGTTCAGGCATGACAGAAGAAGATCGGACCTACAGCGCGTGCTCATCCTCTCCGCGCTTGCGCGTTGTGGCAAGACCTAGCGGAGTGTGCAGCACCGATCGAACAAGACAAGCACGGCTCCCTCTCCCCGCCGTTTCGGAGAGAGGGACCGGCATCACCTTGCGGGCTTGTACCACTTGTCGAGGCCGTCCTGCAGTTGCTTGGCCGCGGCCTCGGGCGTCAGCTTGCCGTTGACGACCTGCGCGGACACGTTCCAGAGCTCGTTTTCCAGATTAGGCGTACCGCGCGACAGGATCTGATACGAATTACGGATCGTCGACTTGCAGGTCTGTCGCCATCCGACCATCGTTGCGGCGACGTCGTCATCAATCTTCACCGGTGTCTTGGCGAGCGGGAAGAAGCCGGGCAGCGCGTTGGCGTAGATCGTGGCGAATTCCGGGGTTGTCAGCCACTCCAGAAACTTTCTGGCATCTTCCTTGTTCTTGGATGCCGCATTGACGCCCATCGCGATGTCGGTGTGATCGGAAATATAGCAATCCGTCGTGCCGGCCGGCTGCGGCGGCGGGAACGCCCCCATGGCGAATTGCGCCTGGCCTCGGAACGTCGAGATGTCCCAGGAGCCGGCGGCATAGATCGCGCCCTTGCCGAGCGAGAACAGGTTCTGACTGTCGGCATAGGTCTGCGCCTGGAAGCCGGACCCGAGATACGGCGCCCAGCCTGCGATCTCCTTGAACGCCGCGACGTATTGCGGGTCGGTGAATTTCTCTTTGCCCGCGATCAGATTGGTGCGACCGGTCTCGCCCTTCCAATAGTCGGGACCGATGTTCTGGAATCCCATGGTCGCGGCCTCCCACTGGTCCGCAGTGCCCATGACAAGCGGGATGTAGGTTCCGTCCTTTTTCAGCTTCTCCAGCACCGCATGGAATTCGTCGAGGGTCTTCGGCTCGGCAAGACCCAGCTTGGCGAAGACTTCCTTATTGTAGATGAAGCCGGTGATGACGGATGCCATCGGCACGCAGAAGGTGGTCTTGCCGTCGTCGGTTTGCCACGCCGCCTTG
This sequence comes from Bradyrhizobium sp. STM 3843, assembly GCF_000239815.1. Taxonomy (GTDB): domain Bacteria; phylum Pseudomonadota; class Alphaproteobacteria; order Rhizobiales; family Xanthobacteraceae; genus Bradyrhizobium. The sequence goes on from NZ_CAFK01000044.1 coordinate 99,813, forward strand.
GCGACATCGGAGAAATTGTCCATGCCCTTGAGGTCGTCGAGGCTGTCGAGCTGGTGCTTCTGATAGAGCGCGAGCGAGGCGTCAAACGGGCGACACGTGATGAGGTCGCCGGCCGTCCCGCCGTCGAGGCGAGCGTTGAGAGCCGCGTTGTATTCCTTCGGCGCGGAGGGCGCGAATTCGATCTTGATGTCGGGATAGTGTTTGTTGAAGGCAGGGATGATCTTCGAATTCCAGATGTCGGCGTCGTCATTGCGCCAGCTCTCGATCTTCAGCGCGCCTGCTTGGGCGACCGCGAGCCCCGCGAACAACGCCACCGCGGCGACTCCAGCTCCCATTCCAGCCTTGAATGTCCGTCTCATGCTACGCTCCCTTGTTCGTTCGGTTTCTCGCCCATGACTGCTCCGCTGACTGCCGCGCGGCGCAAGGCCTCATCGATACGGCCTCCTGCGGCGGCGAGGCATGTGACGGCTGCGCCAACGCTAACACCGCAGGCAATCAGGACCGCCGGCTTGACCTCGCCGCCCGCCTTGCGAAGCGCGCCTTCCGCCTCGGCATCGCTGACACCAGCAATCGTCGCGACGATCCCGCGCGCCCGTTCGCGCAATTTCGCATTATCAGCCTTCAGATTGACCATCAGGCCCTGATGGATGTGGCCGAGCCCGAATCCCATCAATGATGAGAGCATGCCAAGCGCGGCCTTTTGCGCCGCTCCGGCGGCGAGCCGTGTCGAGCCGCGCAACGCCTCCTCGCCGCTCTCGAGCAGAATCGGCGCGTCGGCACCAACGAGCAAGGGCGAGCCCTGATGATGTGCGATACCGATCACAAACGCGCCGCGGCGGCGCGCCTCTGCGACGGCGGCGACGGTGAATGGGGTCGAGCCGCTCGCCGATACGGCAATCACAGCGTCGCGGGTGAGATCACCAAGCTCCGCGATGGCCTGCTCACCTGCGGCGGCATCGTCCTCCGCGGAGCCATCGATGCGGAACGGCTCGTCGGTGCCACCGGGCAAGACGATCGCGATACGACTCGCATCGAGGCCGAAAGTACCGGGAAGCTCGGCTGCGTCTTCGGCCGCGGCAAGGCCGGAGGAGCCCGCGCCCGTGTAGACGAGACGCCCACCTTCACGCCAGATCGACGTGAGGCGACGTGCGGCGGCACGGATGTCGCTGGAGACAGCCGAAACCGACGCCATCGCACGACGGTAGGATGCAAGCATCGCCTCGGCGAACGCCGCCTCGTCAGTCATCGCGGCAGCGCCGGTGTCATCCCACTCCTCCGCGTCCGTCTCCAAGCTCGGCAGTATCGGCATCGTGAATACCAATGGTAGATACCTCTTGTATTTGTTTTAGGCGCGTGACATACCACTTGTCTAGAGGTGTTATGGTATTTTTTAGGAGGCATCTTGGCGACGACGCAGTTCTTCCTCGGTGTGGACGGTGGCGCAACGCGCTGCCGCGCGAGGCTGCGGGATTCGTCCGGCCGCGAGCTGGGGCGCGGGCTCGGGCCGGCGTCGAACATCTATCTCGATTTCGACGAGGCCATGCGGGTCGTCCGCGAAACCATTGAGGCTGCGATCGCCGGCGGTACTGCCACTCAGGAGATCGCGGTCGGCCTCAGCCTCGCCGGGCTTTCGGACGAGAAGGAAGCGGAGCGCGTTGCTGCTGCCCTGCCCGGCTTTGCGCGCGTCGTCGCCGTCAATGATGCGGTCGCGGCCTGCGTCGGCGCCAACGGCCTTGGCGATGGCGGCCTGATCATCGCGGGCACGGGCTCGGCCGGCATCGCTCGCGTTGGAGCCAAGACGACCATCATCGGCGGCCGCGGCTTCTGGCTCGGCGACGACGGGTCCGCTGCACGCCTCGGTGAAGCGGCGCTACGCGCGACCTTGCGCGCGCTCGACGGCCTCGAACCGGCGAGCGGACTCGCAACGGCGCTGGCGCGTCATTTCGATAGCGATCCGCTGCGAATGAGCCGGTGGGCATCGGATGCAAGGCCCCGCGACTATGGCGCCTTCGCACCCCAGATTCTGGAGGTCGCCAGGTCTGGCGATGGACGCGCGCGTGAAATTGTCGGCGAAGCCGCCGGCGCGATTGCGGCGCTCGCGAATGCTTTGGGTGCACTCGGTGCCGAACGCATCGCGCTCGCTGGCGGCTTCGGTGAGCCCTTGCGTCCCTTTCTGCCGCCTGATGTCGCGCAGCGCCTCTCCCAGCCTCGGCGCGACGCAGTCGACGGTGCGATCCTGCTTGCCGGCGGAAAACTCGCGGACGACGCCTCATGTCCATGATGGTGGAGGCCGCACCAGGCCAGAAACTCTATCGCGCGGTGGTCGACGCGCTTCGGCGCCAGATCGAGACCGGACGTTTCGCGGAGACGCAACTACTTCCGGCCGAGCGCGAATTGTGCGAGCTGCTCGACGTATCGCGCACGACCTTGCGCAAGGCGATTGCGGATCTGATCGACGAAGGCGTGTTGTATCACCGCCACGGCGCCGGCACCTTCATTCATCGCGCAACTCCACGCGTCGAACAGCCCTCTTCGCGCCTGACAAGCTTCACCGAGGACATGCGGCTGCGCGGATTGGAAGCGAGTTCGCGCGAGCTCGAGCGCGGCGTGTTCCTGCCGACGCCGGAAGAGGCCATGATGCTCGGCGCAGGGCCGAACGAACGCGTATTCCGACTCGGCCGTTTGCGGCTGGCCGACGGCTCACCCATGGCGATCGAGCGCGCCGCCATCCCGATGCGCTATCTGCCGGAACCGGACTCCGTCGGCGCCTCGCTTTACGAGGCGCTCGCCTCGCGCGGCTTCAAGCCAACCCGCGGCCTGCAGCGCTTGCGTGCGACGCTCGTCTGCGACGCGGATGCGGACCTGCTCGGTGTCGCGCACAACAGTCCGGCGCTCTATATCCAGCGGATCGCCTATCTCGCCGACGGCTCCTGCGTCGAATTCACGAAATCCTGGTACCGCGCCGACGCCTATGATTTCGTCTCCGAACTCACTCTGTCACCGCCGATCCGAAAGGCGCGCCGATGACCAGCACCATGCTGCGGGAGATCGGCGAGGCAGCCGAAGCGGTCGGGCGTCAGCTTGGTCACAATGTCGATCGGCTCGCCGAGCTTGGAGCGCGGCTGCGGGCACTGGATCCGCCGCTCGTTGCGACCATTGCCCGCGGCTCGTCGGATTGCTGTGCGCTCTATCTGAAATATCTCGTCGAGATCGCGTCCGGTATTCCTTGCGCCTCCATCGGCCCGTCCATCGCGACGCTTTATCGGACGCCGATGCGGCTTGGGGGCTGCGTTTCCGTGGCGATCTCGCAATCCGGGCGCAGCCCCGATATCGTTGACATGCAGCGCGCGGCGCGACGCGGCGGAGCATTGGCCGTTGCATTGGTCAATGACGTGGCCTCGCCACTCGCCGAAGAGACCGAGGTTCTACTGCCGTTGTGCGCGGGCGCAGAACATTCGGTCGCTGCGACCAAGTCGATGGTCGCAGGTCTCGCCGCAGGCGCCAGCCTCGTGGCAGCCTGGCGCGAGGATCAGCAACTCGCAGATGCTCTCTCCGGCCTGCCGGAGATCTTGCGCGGACAGACGGCGGCACCGCCCACGGAGATGCTGGAGCAGCTCGCGAATGCCCGCAGTGCTTTCGTGCTCGGCCGCGGCGCGACGCTCGCGATCGCCGCGGAGGCGGCGTTGAAGCTCAAGGAAACCTGTGCGATCCATGCCGAAGCCTACTCCGCGGCTGAGGTGCTGCATGGCCCGGCCGAGCTCGTGGAGTCCGGCTTTCCGGTCATCGCTTTTCTGCCGTCCGACGCGGCCCGCCAGGGCATGCTGCCGACGCTCGCGACGCTAGCCGATGCGGGCGCGACCGTGATCGCGATCGAGGCGGGCGGCGCGGACGACGCCCATCGTCTTGCCACGGCGAAAGTCGAGGCGACCCTGCTGGAGCCCGTCGTCATGATCCACCGCTTCTACCGCCTTGCCGAGGCGCTTGCGCTGCGGCTCGGGCGCGACCCGGACCGTCCGCGCAACCTTCGCAAGGTGACGGAGACCCTTTGATGATCGTTCTGTCCGGCGCGCGCATTTTCGATGGCGAACGCTTTCGCGATGACCACGCGGTTGTCGTCGAAGCCGGGCGCATCGCCGCGATCGTCCCCTACTCCGAGAAACCTCGCGGCGCCGTGCGCGATCTCGGCGGCGGCCTGCTTGCGCCCGGCTATATCGATGTGCAGGTGAATGGCGGCGGCGGCGTCCTGTTCAACGATGACCCGACGCCCGAAGGCATCGCCCGCATCGCCGCTGCCCATCGCAAGCACGGCACCGTCGGCCTACTGCCGACGCTGGTGACCGACGCGACGGAGGTGATGGCCGCGGCGATTGCAGCCACGCGCGGGGCGCGCCATCTGACCCCGGCCACCCTTGGCATCCATCTGGAGGGACCGTTTCTGGATCCGCGCCGCAAGGGTGCGCATGTGCTTAGGTACATCCGCGACCTCGAACCCGGCGACGTCACGACGATCGCCGCGGCGAATTGCGGCGCGGTCATGCTGACGCTCGCCCCCAACCGGGTCGCCGTGGAGCGCATCACCGAACTGGTACAGCACGGCGTGCTGGTCTCGCTCGGCCACTCCGACGCAAGTTATGATCAGGCGTGCGCCGCCGTGAAGGCCGGAGCGCGCGCGTTCACCCATCTGTACAATGCGATGAGTGCGCCGGCCGGACGTGAGCCGGGCATGGTCGGCGCCGCGCTCGATCTCACCGATGCTTTCGTTGGAATCATCGCAGACGGTCACCATGTGCACGACGCGAACTTGCGTATTGCCTTCGCCGCCAAGCGGCATGACCGCTTCATGCTGATTACCGATGCGATGCCGCCGGCGGCCGGCGGGCCCGACCAGTTCGATCTGCAGGGCCGCCGTGTGAGCAGCGTGGACGGCTGTCTGCGGCTCGACGATGGAACGCTCGCGGGATCAGTTCTGACCATGGACGAAGCTGTACGCTATGCCGTCAAGGTCGCGCGGCTAGCCCTCGGCGATGCGCTTGCGATGGCCTCGCGCGTTCCGGCGACGTTCCTGCGGCGCGACACGGAGCTCGGTCGCATCGCGCCCGGACATCTCGCGAGCCTCGTGCATCTCGACGACGACCTGCGGGTGCTCGACACCTGGATCGAGGGGCGGTCGACCGCCGACGGCTCCTGATCCACGCCCACATCGCCGATCGCCATGGCATCGAGGCGCTCACGACCGTGCGACCCCACGGACCCGAAGTTACGGCAGATTGTCCCGCAGAAAAATGTCGATGCGGATGCGTTCCTGGTCGGCGCTGATCGGCTCACCCGAACAATGCGCGAGCAGGACGCGCGCCGCGGACCGCGCCTCGTGGCCGGGATCCTGGTTGATGATCGCATCCAGCGTGCCGCGGACCAGGAAACGCCGCGTGTACTGGGTCAGCTCATGAGTGATCCAGACCACCTCGCGCGCGCGGCCCGAGGCCTCGAGCGCATCGGCGATGCCGCGGTTCCCCGCGCCGCAGCAGTAGATGCCGCGGAGATCGGCATGGCGGGTGAGCAGCGCACCAGCAAGCTTCCGCGTGCGCTCGCTGTCGTCGCGGCCTTCGAGGACCGGTAGCGCGAGCAGGTTCGGATACTCGCTGGACAGGATCTGGTGAAAGCCGAACTGCCGCTCGGTATGATCGCGCAGCGACAACGATCCCGCAATCACAGCGACGGTTCCCTCGCGGCTACCGAGGAAACGTCCCATCAGCGTTGCCGCAGTCCGCCCCGCGGCCGGGTTGTCAATACCGACATAGTGCAGGCGGCGCGAGCTCGGCACGTCCGACACAAGGGTCACCACAGCAACGCCGCGCGCGGCGAGTTCGTCGATAGCTGCGCGCACCCTCGGATGATCGAGCGCGATGACGGCGACGCCCTGATAGACCGGCGACAGGTTTTCGAGCGCGCCGGCCAGCACATCCGGATCGAACACGTCGACATTGAGGATATCAATGAAGCCGCGCTGACCTGCAAGCCAGTCCGCGGTGCGCTGCACCTGCTCGGTCAGATTGGTCATAAAGCTGTTGCTGCCGGTCGGCAACACGAAGGCGAAACGAAAACTCTGCCCACGCGCGAGCCGCGCGGCCGCGACGTCGGCGCGGTAACCGAGCTTGGCGACGGCGGCCTCCACGCGCGCGACAGTCTTGGCCCGCACGCCCTCGCGCCGGTTGACGACACGATCGACAGTGGCAAGCGAAACGCCGGCCGCGCGCGCGACGTCCTCAAGCGTGGCGCGGATCGCCGGCTGGGTCGCGCCGGCCGTCATTCGCGTGCCGCCCACAACATCCCGCGCGTCATCAGCGTTCGGATCTCCGGTACGTCGAGCTCGTAGGCACGGTGGCCGACTGAGGAATAGAACACCCTGCCCGCGCCGTATCGCTTCTTCCAGACCACCGGCATCACCACGCCCTCGATCCAGGGTGCGTGCTCGCCGGTGAAAGTCGTGGTCGCCAACACCTCGTTGGCGGGGTCGACATGCATATAATATTGCTCGGAACGATGCTCGAAACTCTTCAGCCCCCTCATGATGGGATCATCCGGCTTCGTCACATCGACCTTGTAGTCGATGATGTTGCCGGGATGCGCGACCCATTGCCCGCCGCATAGGAACTGATAGTCGACGGACTCGCGGAACGCATCGCACATGCCGCCGTGATGGCCGGCGAGTCCGACGCCGCCCCGCACCGCCGCGCAGAGGTTGAGCGCTTCCGCCTTGTCGATCTTCGACATGGTGTAGATCGGGACGATCAGTGACAGATCGTGAATTGCGGGATCAGCGAACGCCGCCGTCGTGGTCTCGATCCGCACCTCGAAGCCTTCAGCCTTCAGCCACCCCCGGATCATCGAGGCACAGAGATCGGGATCATGTCCCGGCCAGCCGCCCCAAACAATCATTGCGCTGCGCATGTTTCTGTCCTCAGTCGATCTGCCCGGTCTCGCATCCGGCCGGCAGCATCGCCGGTCGCTCCACGCTGCTCTCGATCTTGACGCGTCGCCCTTCATCGGCGGAGGTCTGGAACGCCTCCATCACCTCCAGCACATGGAACGCGATTGCGCCGCTCGCACGATGTGGCCGGTCGTTCAGGATTGCGGATGCCATGTCGGCGACGCCGATGGAACGGAACTCGCCATCGACATGACCGTGCGTCAGCGGCACGGCCTCCCAGTCGCCGCCGGTCTTTGCGACCTGCACCTCGCCCCCGAAGCGGTTCGGGTCCGGCACCAGCATGCTGCCCTTGTCGCCATAGATCTCGATCGGGGCGTGCCGGTGCTTCGGCACGTCAAAGCTCATCGTGACCGAGACGACCGCCCCGCTTTCGAATTCGAGGGTGCCCGCGACATGGGTCGAAACCTCGACCGGGATCAGCGTGCCGTTGTTGGGCTGGCTGGTAACCAGGCGTTCCGATTTCGGCCGTGCGGTCGAACCCATCACGCTCGCGACCGGGCCGAGCAACTGCACGAGATCGGTGATGTAGTATGGGCCCATGTCAAGCATCGGCCCGCCGCCACGCAGATAATAGAACCCCGGCGCAGGATGCCAGCGCTCGTGGCCGGGGCAGCCGAAGAAGGCGCTGCCGGCCACAGGCGTGCCGATCGCGCCGTCGTCGATCAGCTTACGCGCGGTCTGGTGCCCACCGCCGAGGAACGTGTCGGGCGCGCAGCCGACGCGCAGGTTTCTCTCGGCGGCGAGTTCCATCACCTTGCGGGCTTCCGCCACGTTGATGCCGAGTGGTTTCTCGGAATAGACATGCTTGCCGGCATTCAGCACCGCGAGACTGACATCGGTATGGGCCAGCGGCACCGTGAGATTGATGACGATCTCGATGTCATCGCGCTTGAGTAAGTGATCGACCCGCATCACCGGCAATCCGAAGGCGGCGCCCTGGCGCTCCGCAGCGTCGCTGCGCATATCGGCAACCGCCTTGATCTCCATCATCGGGAAGCGCTGGGCTGCCGTCAGATAGGCGGTGCTGATATAGCCGCAGCCAACGATTCCGACCCCTACTTTTCTCATTATGTTCTCCGTGAGCTATGGACTCATCCCTTGACCGCGCCTGACGTGAGGCCGGCGACGATGTGCTTCTGAGCCAGCAGGAAGAAAATGATCGTCGGCAGGATGGTCAGCGTGATGAAGGTCAGGATCAGGTTCCACTCGGAGGAATACTCGCCTTGGTAAACCATGATGCCGAGCGGCCATGGATAGAGCGCATCGGTGTTGAGCATCACAAGCGGCAACAGATAGGCGTTCCAGCTGTTGACGAAGGTAATGGTACCGACGGTCGCCAGGATTGGTCGCGACAAAGGCAGCGTCACGTAGCGGAAGAACTTGATGTAGCTGCAGCCGTCGACCAGCGCCGCTTCGAGCAGTTCGTAGGGAATGTCCTTGAAGAAGCGCCGCAGCAGCAGCACGCTCATGGCGAGACTAAAGGCCACCTGCGGCAGCGCGACGCCCAAATAGGTATCGAGCAGCCCGAGATCGCGGACCCTGATGAAGAGCGGCAACACGGCGGTCGCTGCCGGAAACAGCAGGCCGAGCGTCAGGTAGCTCAGCAACATCGAGCTGCCGTAGAACCTGACATGGGCGAAGGTGAACGCCGCCATCGAGGCGACAATCAGGGTCAATGTCACCGCCAGCGTGGAGATGATCAGCGAGTTGCGCAAGAGCTGCCAGTAGCGCGCTGACAACAGGATGTCGGCATAGTTCTGCCACTCCCAGTGATCAGGGAGGCCAAACGGATTGACGCGCAATTCGCCGAGGGATTTGAAGCCGCCGAGCACGGTCGCGAGCAGCGGCACCAACACGACGACGGCGACAACGGCAAGGAACACCACCTTGAACAGCAGGGCGGGATCGAGCGCTGTTTGGGTGGTCTCGGCCCTACTCATCGCGCATGAACCATCGCTTGTACGTGAAGGCAAAGGTGACGCAGATCACGAACAGAATGACGCCGATGGCGCTGCCATAGCCGACCCGCATGCGGGAGATGCCATTGTTGTAGAGGAAGCTCACCAGCGTGTTCGAGGAATCCGCGGGCCCCCCGCGCGTCAGCGGCATGACCAGGTCGAACAGCTGCAGCGAGCCGATGATAGCGAAGAACACCGAGAGCCGGATGGTCGGATAAAGCAAGGGGATGATGACATGGCGCAGGGTTTGCGATCGTGTCGCGCCGTCGATCCGGGCGGCTTCGATCAAACTTTTGTCGAGGCTCTGGAGCGCCGCGATGAACAGCATCATGTGGAAGCCGAAGTACTTCCAGACGATTACGATCAGCACCGCCAGCATCGCGGTGTCAGTCGAGGCCAGGAGATGTGGCGGCTCGGCTCCGAAGGTGCGCCAGATCGAGGCGACGAGACCATAGTCGCCATCATACACGAAGCTGAAGATCAGCCCGGTCGCGATCTCGGCCAGGATATAGGGCATGAAGAACAGCATGCGCAGCGCCACCGCCCCGCGAAAACGTTCCGCAAGCATCAGGGCCAGCGACAGCGCCAGCGGCAGCTGGATCGCAAGCGAGACCACGATGATCATGCCGTTGTTGCGGAGCGCGAGCCAGAACGCCCGCGTTTGGAACACGAAGCGGTAATTGTCGAAGCCGATCCAGTTGGTTGGCCTGCCGAAACCGTTCCAGTTGAAGGCCGAGTACCAGCCGGCCTCGCCGATTGGCAGCACCACGAACAGCGTGAACAACAGCAGCGCCGGCGGCAGGAACAGGACCAGGACGGTGAAGCGGCCATCCCAGCTCGGGCCGCGCACCACGAGCGGCGAGAACGATGTCTCCGCAACGCCTATCGTCGGCGAACTCGCGATCCGCCGCGCCACGTCAGTTCCCCTGCTTCCACGCCGCCTCGATCGCCTGAGCCGCGTCTTTTGGGCTCATGCTGCCGCCGGCGATCTCAGCGGTGACGTCGTTGACGACGCGACCGACCGAGGGGCCGAGGCTTTGGTCGTAGAAGTTCTGGTGGTAGTTCGACTTCGCCAGATTGGCGGCAATCCGCTTCATGAAGGAGCTCTTGAAGCCGGCATCCGCACCCTGCACCACGGGGATGATGAAGTTGCCTGCCGCAAGCCGCGTCTGCACGTCCTTCGAGATGAAGTACTTCAAGAAATCGACCGCTTCCTTCGGGGAGTTCTTGGTGATCAGCCAGCCGGTGATGCCGCCGAGCGTGTCGGACGGCGCGCCCTTGCCGCCGGCCACCACCGGAAAGTCGAACCAGCACATCTTCTCTTCGCTCAATCCGACCTTGTCCGCGGCGAGCGCGCGCTGCGATTGATAGACCGTGCTGATCGCGAGCGTCATCGCCGCGTTGCCATCGGCGAAATAGCCGACGGCCTGCGGATTCTTGAAGCCGAGAAAGCCGTTCTGGAACGGCTGGAGATCGACGAGCTGTTTGAACAGCTCACCGGATTTCTGGAAGGTCTCGCCGGCGAAGCCGCCATTCTCGCCCCGCAGGGCCGCATCGAACGCCGGCTTGCCGCCGATACGCACCGCAAGATAGGTCCAATAGAAGTGCAACGGCCACTTGTCGGCGCCGCCAACCACGATCGGGGTCACGCCGGCCGCCTTCAACGTCTTCACGGCCGCAAGCAGATCGTCCCAGCTCTTGATCCCTGCGGGATCGACCTTGGCCTTGGCCATCAGTTCCTTGTTGCAGAGAAAGCCGACCTGCGACACCGCGGTGGGCAGGCCATAGATCCGGCCATTGCTGGTGAAGGCGGCGAGCGCCGCCGGCGTCAGGCTGTCGCTGTAACCCTTCACCTGATCGGTAATGTCCTCGAGGACATCAGCCTCGATTTGCGCTTTCAGGACGCCGCCGGCCCAGCTGTAGATGATGTTCGGCCGATCCTTGGATTGCAGGATGGTCGGCAGTTTGGCCTTATAGGCCTCGTTCTCGAGGTACTGCATCTCGACCTTGACGCCCGGATGCGACGCCTCATAGGCGCGCGCGACCTCCTCCCAGACCTTCACCTGGGATGGATCTTGCTCGATGTGCAACCACTTGACGATCGTGTCAGCTGCGGCGGCGTTGGCCCAAAGCAAGCATGCGGCAGCGGCGAGTTCCAGCCTCCCGAGCAGTCTCATCCAGTCCTCCCGATCGTTTTCTATCTTTGGATGTATCCTGTCTTCAATTCGTGAGGTGCGCAACTAAAATTCTGATCTATGTACCTCACGCGGGAACCGGCCGGAGTCTGCAGGCGGATTGGGCGACGCGGCGCAGCGGTCCAGCGATCGAAGCTGCTTCGACCTCGCGATGGCCCTCAATCCAACGGGCCGCGACCGCACTCGCTCCGAATAGCTGGGGCGGGCGCTACGCCTCCCACCGGATATCGTCCTGAAATCGAGATCCCGTTCGAACCCTATTGCCGGTGCAGTTTGCACCGCACCCAACCAGCTCGCGGGCAGCGCCGTTGTCCCGAGCGCAGCGAATGCTTATCTTTTGGCAGCCGAAGCAACTTCAGAATCTGGAAATTTGACATGGACGGAAAACGAGAACGCGCTGTTCTGGCGGGCGGCTGCTTCTGGGGGATGCAGGACCTGATCCGAAAGATGCGCGGGGTCATCGCGACGCGGGTCGGCTACACGGGCGGCGACGTCCCGAACGCGACCTATCGTAACCACGGCACGCATGCCGAGGCGATCGAGATCGTCTTCGATCCCGCCGTCATCAGCTACCGCGATCTGTTGGAATTTTTCTTTCAGATTCACGACCCCAGCACACTCAACCGGCAGGGCAATGACCGCGGGCTGAGCTACCGCTCGGCGATTTTCTACACGAACCCTGAGCAGGAGCGGATTGCGCACGAAACGATCGCCGACGTCGATGCGTCCGGACTCTGGCCGGGGCCGGCGACGACCGAGGTCGCTCCGGCCGGAGATTTCTGGGTGGCCGAGCCGGAACACCAGGATTACCTGGAGCGCTATCCGGATGGCTACACCTGTCACTTCGTCCGGCCGAACTGGAAACTGCCGCATCGAAAGGCTTCCTAGCGCCGATCTGACGTCAGTCACTTATCCGAACGTTCTCAGGCGGCTCGCCGAGCTTGGCGATCCGCCTCGTCTCGAGAAGTTCAGCCAACGCCCGGCCGTCGTCAGCGCGGGAGGACGGCCGTCGCTTCGATCTCTACGCGAGCTGATGCCTCGACAAGGCGCACAACCTGCACCAGCGCCATGCTGGGATAATGAGTGCCGATGACGTCTCGATAGACTTTGCCGAGCGCCTTTAGATTGGTGACGTATTCGTCCATGTCGACGACGTACCAGGTCAGGCGCACGAGGTGATCCGGTCGCGCTCCGCCCTCTGCCAGAATCGCGACGATGTTTTCGAGCGTCTGGCGAACCTGCGCAACAAAGCCCTCGGCAAAGCGCCCAGCAACGTCCCAGCCGACGACCCCACCCGTCACGACAAGGCGTCCTTCGGCCATCACGCCGTTCGCATACCCTTTCGGCTGCGGCCAACCGCTGGGCTGAAGCACTTGCAGACCGCCGGTCACGGCAGCTTCTGGCTTTCTCATCGTACTCAATTCTCGATCCTTTCAGCGCGGCTTCAAAAGCTCGCGCGCCACAATCAGTTTCTGGACCTCGGTCGCGCCCTCGTAAATGCGCAACGCCCGGATTTCGCGGTAAAGGCTTTCGACAACCTCGCCCTTGCGCACGCCGCGGCCGCCGAACATCTGGACGGCGCGGTCGATGACGTGCTGCGCGGTCTCGGTCGCCGTCAGCTTCGCCATGGCAGCTTCGCGCGTCGTCGGCAGCTTCTGGACGTCGCGGCGCCAGGCTGCGCGGTAGGTCAGGAGCGCGGCAGCATCGGTGTCGGTCGCCATATCGCCGAGCGCGGCCTGGGTCAGCTGGAGATCTCCCAGAGTCGCACCGAACATCTGCCGGCTGCGCGCGTGCGACAGCGCTTCGTCCAGCGCCCGCCGGGCAAAGCCGAGAGCTGCAGCCGCGACCGATGCGCGGAAGATATCGAGCGTCTGCATCGCCAACTTGAACCCGCCGCCCGGCACGCCGAGGCGGCGGGCCGCTGGGATCCGGCAATTGGCAAAGCGCAAGGTCGCCAGCGGATGCGGCGCGATCACATCGATGCGGTCGGCGATCTCGAAGCCGGGATCATCGGGGAAGACGACGAAGGCCGAGATGCCGCGCGCGCCCGGCGCCTCGCCGGTTCGCGCAAACAGCGTGTAGACATCGGCAATGCCGCCGTTCGAGATCCAGGTCTTCTCACCGTCGATGACGTAGTCGTTTCCGTCGGCACGCGCCGTGCAGGACATGGCCGCGACGTCCGATCCTGCCTCCTTCTCCGACAGCGCGAAGGCCGCCAGCCATTCGCCGGAGCGAACCTTCGGCAGCACGGCCTTGCGCAGCTCCGCCGAGCCGCCCAGTGCAATCGCGCCGGAGCCGAGCCCCTGCATCGCGAAGGCGAAATCGGCGAGGCCGTCGGCATAGGCCAGCGACTCGCGCGACAGGCAGATCGAGCGGGAATCGATCGTCGTCGCATCGCCATCGGGTGCCGCGACCGCGCAATCGAGCAAACCCGCCTCGCCCATTGCGCGCACGAGCCTGCGGCAGGCCCCATCGACATCGTTGTGATCGATCTGGTCGAGGGCTCCCGACCGCACGAAGCGGTCGAGCGCCTCGCCGATCGCGTGATGGCGCGGCTCGAAAAACGGCCAGTCGAGCCATTCGCGCCTGATCACCTTTGCCACGGAGCTCATCTGATCCCTCCTCCGCTTACTGCGCGGCCGCAGCGGCGGCACGCGCCAGATTGGCTTCGTATTGCCCCTTGGCGGACAGGTACTGTTTTGGCCAACTGATTGCATTGACGCCGATGCGCGCGGCCTCGTGCAGCGTCCATGCCGGGTCCGCCAGATGCGGCCGCGCAATGGCGCAGAGATCGGCGCGACCCGCAGCGAGGATCGAGTTGGCGTGGTCGGCCTCGGAGATCGCACCTACCGCGATCGTCTCTATGCCGACCTCGTTACGGATCAGGTCGGCGAAAGGCGTCTGGAACAGGCGTCCATAGATCGGCCGCTCCTCCTTCCAGACCTGCCCCGACGAACAATCGATGACGTCTGCCCCTGCCTCCTTGAACATCGCAGCAAAGATCGCCGCGTCGGCCGGGGTGTTGCCGCCTTCGGTCCAGTCATGGCAGGACAGGCGCACCGACATCGGCCGACCGGAAGGCCACGCCGCGCGCATCGCGTTGAACACCTCCAGCGGAAAACGCGCACGGTTGGCGTGACTGCCGCCGTACTCATCAGTCCGCCGGTTGGTCAGCGGCGACAGGAAGCTCGATAGCAGATAGCCGTGAGCGCAATGGAGTTCGAGCCACTCGACGCCCGCGGCCGCCGCGCGGCGGGTTGCCGCGACGAAATCGTCGCGCACACGGTCCATGTCGCCGCGGTCCATGGCCCGCGGCAGCTGGCTGTGGGGCAGATAGGGCAGCGCCGACGCCGAGATCAGCGGCCAATTGCCGGCTTCCAGCGGTTGATCAATCCCCTCCCATGCAAGCCTGGTCGATCCCTTCCGCCCGGCATGGCCGAGCTGGATGCCGACCTTGGCATGTCCGAGGCTATGGATCAGGTCGACCAGACGGCGCCACTGCGCGGCTTGAGCGTCGTTCCAGAGCCCGAGGCAGCCCGGCGTGATCCGCGCGTCCGGCGAGACACAGGTCATCTCGGCGAAAATCAGCCCTGCCCCGCCCATCGCGCGCGCGCCGAGATGAGCGATGTGGAAATCATTGATGAGACCGTCCTGCGCCGAATACATCGCCATCGGCGAGACCATGATGCGGTTCGCGAGCGACAGACCGCGCACGCGGTGCGGCGTCAGCATCGGTGGTGGCACCCGTTCGCCGTCCTTGACGGCGATCCCTGAGCGCGCGGCGAACCAGCGCTCGAAGCCTTCCAGCCAGGTGCGATCGCGCAGGCGCAGGTTTTCGTGACTGATGCGCTGGGAGCGTGTCAGCATCGAATAGAAGAACTGCGGTGGCTCGAGCGTATCGGCATAACGGCGGCCAACCACCTCGAACCATTCCATGGCGTTGCGCGCTGCGTTCTGGATGCGCGCAACATCGACGCGGCGTACCTCCTCATAGGCCTCCAGCACGGTTTCGATGCTGCCGCGGTCGTGACCATGGCGATCGAACTGGTTGGCGAGCTCGATGGCGTCGTCAAGCGCGAGCTTGGTGCCCGACCCGATCGCGAAATGCGCGGTGTGCGCAGCGTCCCCCATCAGCACGACATGGGAGCGACCATTGAATATGCTCCATTTGCCGCAGATCAGGCGGCTGAAATTGAGCCAGGCCGAGCCGCGCAGATGGCGGGCGTTGGTCAGGAGCTTGGCGTCATCGAGCGTCTCGGCGAAGAGCTTTTCACAGAAATCAATCGATCCCTGCTGATCCAGCTCGCCTAGTCCGTGCGCGCTGAATGTGTCCTCGGTGGTCTCGACGATGAAGGTCGATGTATCGCGGTCGAACTTATAGATGTGGGCCTGGAACCAGCCGTGCTCAGTTCTGCGGAAGTCGAAGGTAAATGCGTCGAATGCCTTCTTGGTCCCGAGCCAGATATACCGGTTCGGCCTCACCACCAGATCGGGCTGGAACTGATCGGCATAGCGCGCACGTATCCTGGAGTTGATGCCGTCTGCCGCAACGATCAGATCCGCGTCCGGAAATTCGAGATCGGACTCGACGTCGCGCTCGAAAACCAGCTCTACCCCAAGCGCCTCACATCGCTTCTGCAGAATGTTGAGCAGATGCTTGCGGCCGATGCCGATGAAACCGTGGCCGGTCGTGCGCTGGCGCGTTCCCTTGAAGACGAGTTCGATGTCATCCCAGTGGTTGAAGGCGTCCTCGATCTCTGCCGCGCTCTCGGGGTCGGCAAGACGCATGGCGGACATCATGGCGTCGGAGAACACGACGCCCCATCCGAAGGTGTCGTAAGGCTTGTTGCGCTCGACGACTGTGATCGCATGTTCGGGATGCCGGCGTTTCATCAGGAGGCCCAGATAAAGCCCGGCCGGGCCGCCGCCGATACAGACTATGCGCATGATCCCTCGCTTTCGGGCGCCACGAGCCACCGATCAATTATTTTAAGTATAAAATAATTCGCTCGATGGCCGGATGTCAAGGCGCTTCGGCGAGTTACCGTCCATAGCTGGGCGCGTATTTTCCAGCTGGCAATAACCTGCAAATGCGCCGCGCGGTCGGCCCATCCGGCTGCCGCCGGCGAAGCCTTGCATTTACTTTTGGCACAAAATATCTTGCGAGCTGTTCGCCAAAGCATCAGCTTTCAAGAGGCCCGGGAGAATTGATTTGGCACTCGCGAAGGAGTCCACACCTGTTTCGACCAGGAATGAGGCCGATCAGGAGGCCGAATATAGGGCTCAGACACGGCTTTGGCTTCGGCTCCTTGCCTGCACGACCCTGATCGAAGGCGAGCTGCGGCGCCGTTTTCGCGAAGAGTTCGATTTCACGATGCCCCGCTTCGATGTTCTTGCGCAGCTCGACCGCGAGCCGAGCGGACTTGTGCTGGGAGAACTGCCCAAGCGCCTGATGGTCTCGGCCGGGAACCTCACGCCTATCGTCGACCGCCTAGTCGAGGACGGATATATCACCCGCACGCCGTCCAACCTCGATCGTCGTGTGCAGATCGTCTGTATGACGGTCGAAGGCCGGAAAGCCTTCAGGCGCATGGCCAAGAGTCACGGAGCGTGGCTCGCCGAGCTGCTGGCGGATGTCCCGGCGGACCGGCTCGAGGGACTGACCGGCGAGCTCGACGAACTCAAGGGCGCCGTCCGGGACGCGCTGCAAAAACCCTGAGCGGACGCGACTGTCAGCGTCGCAACCTGACTCCGGCCTTCTCGCGATCCCACGTATCGGTGGTCAGGCCCGCCTCACGCAGCACGCCTTTCTTGATCTTGCCGTTCTCGGTCAGCGGCATTCGACTGACGATGCGCACGTAGCGTGGAATGGCAAAATAGGCGATCCGCCCTTCGCAATGCCTGATGATGTCGACGGGCTCCAACGATTGCCCTGGCTCGAGCAGGATCGCGGCGGCGACTTCGTCCTCGCCCAGCTCGGAGGGCAGCGGATAGATGGCGCAGCCCGCGACTGCAGGATGAGAGAGGATGCTCTGCTCGACCTCCCACGAGGACACGTTCTCGCCACGCCTTCGGATCGAATCCTTCATGCGGTCGATAAAGCGGTAGTGCCCGTCTGAATCGCGAACCACTCGGTCGCCAGAATGAAACCACAGATTTTGCCAGGCATCGACCGTCTTCTCCGGCATACCGAAATAGCCGGAGGCGAAAGCAAAGGGTTCTCTGGCGCGGAGAACGAGCTCACCGGCCTGCCCATCAGGCAGCTCTGAATCGTTCTCATCGACGATCCGGGCCTCAAAGCCATCAGCCAGATAACCCATCGTCCCCGGACGATCGGACGGAATCGCGCCAGCGAACACGAAATTGGTCTCGGTCGACCCGTAGCCGTCGACCAGCGGCACGCCAAACCGCGCGAGGAATGGAGCGTGGATTTGTGGCGGCACGCCGCCGCCAAGGGCCACGCGAAGGCGATGCATCGAATCGTCCGCGCCGTTCGGCTGCGCCAGAAGCATCGAGGCCATGGCGCCGAGCAGATAGCCGACAGTCGCATTGTGCCGTCGCGCGGCGGCCCAAAAACCGGAAGCGGAGAATTTCGGCTCCAGCACATAGGTGCATCCGTTCAGGAGCGCCTGATAGAACGCATTCAGCGCGTTGGTGTGGAACAGGGGCAGCGTCGTGAACAGCACATCCCCTTCGCGGATGCCGAGCGCCCGCGCCGAATAGATGCCCCACCAGAACAGTTGAGCCTGCGGGCAGCACACCCCCTTTGCAGGCCCGGTGGTGCCCGACGTGTAGAGGATCGCAACGGTGTCGCCGGGGCGGATGGCGCCTGCCGGGGTCGCGGCTGTGAGAGCCGGCAACGGTGACGCGCAAAGCCTCGGATCGATTGTCGCGGCGGCAGCCCCGATGATCCAGGTCCGAGGCGGCAGCTCGACAGCCGCCTCGACACTTTCCATCGCGCTAACGAACTGCGCCTCCACCACCAGGAGCGCCGGAGACGAGTTGCGGAAAATGTGGGAGAGCTGGAAGCCGCGCAGCGCGGTGTTGATCGGGACTGCGATGGCCCCGAGCCACGCGCAGCCGAGATAGACCTGCAAGAACTCCGGACGGTTCGAGCACATCAGCGCAACCCGATCGCCCGGCTTGATCCCCGCGTCGACGAGCGCCTGGGCCGACGCGGCCGCAATGTCAGCGGTTTGCGCGAAAGTCCAGCGCGTGTCTCCGGAAACAAGCAGCACGCGCTCGCCATAGCGCTCGGCTTGTCGCGAGAGAATTGTCGGGAGGATCCGATCGGACGGCGGAAACGATATCATCGCGAGCGCCCAGGCCGGTGTCGCCATCTCCTGGCCGACCGTTTCGCTGGTGATCGCCGGCGCCTGGTTCTCCGTCACAACCGTGTCCCCGCCTCAGGGTAACAGCTTGTATTTGCCGTCCTCGATCTGGACCAGAATGCGCGAACGATCGTCGACGCCATGCCGATCCGCCGGCGTATAGGTGTATACGCCCTGCGTTCCGACGACCTCCTTCGTCGCAAACAGCGCCTGGCGAAGTGCCGTGCGGAATTCCGGAGAGCCGGGCTTGGCACCGGTCGCCATCGCGCGCTTGGCGGCGTCGGCGAACACCAACCAACCGTCGAAGGAATAGGACGAGAATGCATCCGTCGGCGCCTCACCATTGGCCTTCTCGAAGGCCGCGCGGAAATCCAGGGCAACCTTCTGGATCGGATTACTGGCCGGAAGCTGCTCGGCCGCGATCACCGGCCCGGTCGGACATATGATGCCATTGGCCGCCTTGCCGGCGAGACGCAGAAAGTCGGCGCTGATCATTCCATTGTTGCCGTAGAGCGGTCCCTTGTAACCACGCTCCGACAAGGCAATGACCGGCAGCGCACCCGGGGTTCCGGTACCACCGAGCATGATGGCGTCGGGACGAGCCGCAAGCGCGCGCAGCACCTGCGCGGTCACCGACGAATCGGATCTGGCATAGCGCTCGTTGCCGACGACCTTGATATCCGCCGCCTTGGCACTCTGCGACAGCGAGTCGAACATGAGATCCCCGAACGCATCCGAGAACCCGATGAACGCCACCGTTTTCAACCCGTGCGCCTTCATGTGATCGACGACGCCCTGCACCAGGAGCGGCATCGGCTGCGGCGTCTGCACCACCCAGGGCCCGCCCTCGCCGGTCGCAACGGGTGCGATCGGAGACACCGCGATCATCGGCACCTTCATCTCGGTCGCGGCGGTCGCCATTGCAAGGGTCTGCGGCGCGCCCGACGTTCCCATCAGGATGTCGACCTTCTCCTGTTCGACGAGCTTGCGCGCGTTACGTGCTGAGGCGGTGGCATCGGAGGCGTCGTCGAGCTGGATGACCCGCACCTTCTCACCACCGATCTCGCCGACATAAGCCTGTCCTGCTGCGATCCCCTTCGCGTTTGGGATGCCGATCGAGGATACCGGTCCGCTCAGACCGGTGACGAAGCCGACAAGGATTTCGGCTTGCGCAATGTGCGGAGCGGCAACAAGCAATGCAGTGGAAAGCAGCAGGCTCTTGATCAAGTTCATGGCGCCCATCTTTTGTGAGAATTTTTGTTCGGATCGGTGAGCGCCACGAATTCGCTTCAGCTTGACGAAACCATCGCGATGACGCGAAGTGGGCTGCCCGAACCGTTCTGGATCTTCAGCGGTGAGGCAACGATGACGGCTCCGGTGGCCGGAAGCTGGTCCAGGTTGCACAGGCATTGCAGGCCGTAGCGGCCGGCCCCGTGCAGGAAGTGATGGGCGGGATACGGCGGCTGGAAATGCCCGGCCTGCCCGGCATCGGTGCCGATGGTCTCGGTGCCGAAGCCAAGAATGCCGCGCTCCTCGACCAGCCACTTCATCACTGCCGCGTTCGGGCCCGGCGTGTGGGCACCGTCATCCCTTAGGCTCGAATAGTCTCGCCAGCCCTTCTTCGACCAGTCGGTCCGCAACAGGACCCAATGGCGCTCCGGAATCCGACCGTGCTGCGCTTCCCAGGCCTCGACGATCGGAACGGTGAGCAGAAAGTCCGCGTCCTGGGCCGCCGGTGCAGAGCAGTCGATGACGCAGGCCGGAGCGATCATGTCCTTCGGTGGCATGGTATCAACGGCGTTATTGGGCAGATCCTTGCCGGTGAACCAGTGAATCGGCGCGTCGAAATGCGTGCCGGTGTGTTCGCCGAAGGTGACATTGTTCCAGTACCAGGCCGGGCCGCGACCGTCGTAGCGCGAGATCTCCTGGATGCGGACCGGCGCCGCCTGGCCGAATTCCGGCGGCAGCACGATGACCGGAAAATCCGGACTGAGCGTAAAGGTCAGATCGACGACGCGCACCGCGCCGGAGGAAATCGCACCCGCCAGTTCCAGCAGAGTCTTGCTTTGCATTGTCACGCCCTCCGGCTTGGTTGAAATCCCGATTTACCTATCGAGCTCGCGCTCGAGCGCTTTCGGATTGGCCATGAGACGTTGCCGGATCTCTTCGGCAACATCTCCGACATACATTTCCTCGAGCCCGCCTCTCAGCCCCGACACGATCGCCTGCGCGACGATACGCGGCGCTACCTTCGGCGGTGGCACGGTCTGGAACCATTCGGTGTCGACCGGCCCCGTGAACAGATTCATCACCTTGACGCCGCCGGGCCTGAGCTCAGCGCGAAGACAGTGCGAGAGCGACAGGCACGCCGCTTGCGAGGCCGAGTAGGCGCCAAAGGCAGGCCAGTTCGCCAGTGCATAGACCGAGAGAATGTTGACCCACGCGACGCTGTTGTTGATGCCATCGGCACCACGCATCCGCATGGCCGGGCCGAAGCCCTGCGCCAGATTGATGAAGCCGAGATAGGCCTGGTCGATCTCGTCCCGTGCGATGCTCGTGCCCTTGCGGTCGAGCAGGCCTCCGGGCCGCACGTATTCCGTTGTATTGACCAGGATGTCGACTTTGCCGCCAATGTCGGCGGCAAGATCGGCCACAGACTTTTCGTCGGCTGCATCAAGGGTGACGATCTCGATGCCGTCCTGACCGCGCAGCAGCTCTTCGCCGGTGAACGGCCGCCACGGCTCGGCGACACCGACGAACACCGTCTTGACGCCTGCGGCCTTCAAGGCAGCGACGGCTTCCTGGCCGATCATGCTGCGGCCGTTGGTCACCAGCACGCGCCGGAATTTCGGGTCGGCCGTCATTTCCCGCCATTGCTTGTCGTCTGCCATGTTGGAAGTCTCCCCCTCGGGATGGGCAAAGGCAACCGCCTGACCGCTCTTATCGAGTTGGAACGACATTCGGACCGGCGCGCCCTCCATGCAGTCGGCATGGAGGTGCGCCACGATCACCGGACCGCAATCCATCTTCACGAGGCCAATGCGCCAGGGCGCCCGCTCGCGGAAATAGACATCGCTCGGCACGCGCGCCGTCGTTTCGGCAAGAAGAATACCTCGTCGTGGGGCATCGACGAAGGCAAGGCTGGCCGACAGACAGGATGGGCAGGCCTCACGCGCTGGATAGGCAAAGGCGCCGCAGGCTTCGCAGCACTGGAGGACGAAGCGTCCTNCGGCGTCCG
>NZ_CAFK01000043.1:0-4638 GCF_000239815.1 Bradyrhizobium sp. STM 3843
AAGGCAGCTGCGACAGCTGCGCATCGGCCAGGTTCATGATGCCGCGATGGCTGATCATCACCCCCTTGGGCTTGCCGGTCGAGCCCGAGGTGTAGATCACATAGGCCAGGTGATCGGCATCGACACCGCTCGCCGGTGCCGTCTCAGGCTGAGCGACGATCGCTTGCCTATCAGCATCGAGCTGCACCAGCCTGGCGCTGGACGCCGGCAGACGCTCCGCCACCGCCTGCTGTGTCAACAGCACCGGAACCTTGGCATCCCCCAGCATGTAGGCCAGCCGCTCGGTCGGATAGCGCGGGTCGAGTGGCAGATAGGCCCCGCCGGCCTTGAGGATGCCGAGCACCCCCACCACCATGTCGAGCGAGCGCTCCATGCAGAGACCCACGATCACGTCGCGCCCGACGCCAAGTCCGCGCAGATGATACGCCAGCTGGTTGGCGCGGCGGTCGAGCTCGCCATAACAGAGCTCCTGATCCCCCAGCACCACAGCAATAGCATCGGGCCGGCGTGCGGCGTGCTCGGCAAACAGCTCATGCAGGCAGACATCCTGCGGATAGCTCTCTGCCGTCGCGTTCCAGTCCACAATCAGCTGCCGCCGTTCGGCTTCGCCCAGTAATTCAAATTCAGACAAGCGCCGATCCGGCGTACGGACGACCTCCTCAAGAAGTCGCATGAAATGGCCGACCATGCGCTCGATCGTCGCGCGCTCGAACAAATCGGTGGCGTATTCGAGAGAACATGCAATGCCGGACGGCTCCTCATGCACATACAGCGTGAGGTCGAATTTCGTGGTCAGATGCTCTGCGTCGGCCTCGATCCGGCTGACGCTGAGATCCGGCAGCTCCAAGGATTCGAACGGCATGTTTTCGAACGACAGACAGGCCTGGAACAATGGCTGCCGCGACAGATCCCGTTCCGGCTGCAAGGCGTCGACAAGCTTCCCGAACGGAAGATCCTGGTGCGAGTAGGCCCCGAGCGCAGTTTCCTTGATGCGACCAAGCAGATCCTCAAACGTGGGATTGCCGGACAACTCGCAGCGCATGACCAGCATGTTGACGAACATCCCCGTCAGGTCTTCCAGCTCCGGTCGCGAACGGCCTGCAACCGGAGACCCGAGAAGAACGTCCTGCTGACCGCTGTAGCGGGAGAGCAGCAGCGAGAAGCTCGCAAGGAAAACCATATACAGGGTCGCATCCTCGCGACGCGCCAGCGCAGTCAGCTGCGCGGGCAGCTGACCTGAGATGACGAATGGAACTGCGGCGCCGGCAAAGGACTGTACAGGCGGCCGAGCCCGATCGGTCGGCAACTCGAGTATCGTCGGCGCATCGGCAAGCCGATTTCGCCAATAGTAGATGTACTGTCCGATAACGTCGCCATTGAGCCAGCTGCGCTGCCACAGCGCGTAGTCGGCGTATTGAACGGCGAGGCTCGGCAGCGATGCAGAACGCCCGTCCACCTCGGCGCGATAGAGGAGCCCGAGCTCCCGAAGCAGCACCCGGAGCGACCAGCCGTCCGACACGATATGGTGCATGTTGATCAGCAAGACATGCTCGCGCTCGCCCAGCTTGACGACCGTCGCCCGCAGTAACGGTCCGGTGCGAAGATCGAAGGGCTGCTTGGCGTGATCATTCATCAGCCGGCGCAACTCGATTTGCTGCTCCTCGCCCTCCAGCGCAGAAAGATCGATAAGCTCGACTCCGAAAGGTTGCGCCTCCTCGATCAGTTGAGCGCCGTGGCCGTCCACCAGCTCAAAGCGCGTACGCAGGTTCTCATGGCGGCGCACGATCTCGCAAAAGCCGTGCGCGAGAGCGGACACATCCAAGACGCCCTCAAGGCGAAGCGCGCCGGCCATGTTATAGGCCACTCCCACGCTCTCGACCTGATCGAGAAACCAGAGCTGTTCTTGCGCAAACGACAAAGGAAGCGGCCGGGGCCGCGCGGCAGCGACGAGCGGCGCCGCAATCAGCCCTGTCTGCCGGCGTTGCGCCTCATCGAGCTTCTCGGCCAGCATTCTGATCGTCGGCGCTTCGAACACCGTACGCAACGGCAAGGCCGACTGGAATGCGACATTGATCCGGGCGATCAATTGCGCCGCGATCAAGGAATGGCCGCCCGACGCAAAAAAATTGTCGTCGATGCCAGCACCTTTCACTTGCAGCACGTCGCACCAAATCGCGGACAGAAGCTCCTGCACGGCATTTGTGGGCGTCGCGGGCTGCCCCAGTGACGACACGGTCGGCTCCGGCAAGGCGTCGCGGTCGATCTTTCCGTTCGCCGTCAGCGGCAGGGACTCGAGCATGACGATGTGCGAAGGCACCATGTAGTCCGGGAGCGAGCTTCTCAAATGCTGTCGCAGCGCATCTGCAGAGACCGCCTGATCCGCACTTGCCGCTACGTAGGCGACCAGCCGCTTGCCGGTGGTGCCCTCGCGTGCCAAGACCGTTGCTTGAGCGACCGCATCATGCTGCCGCAACGCCGCTTCGATCTCACTGAGCTCGATGCGGAAACCGCGGATCTTCACCTGTCCGTCGCGTCGCATCAGATATTCGATGCAGCTATCGGCTCGGCGGCGCACGATATCGCCGGTCGCATAGAGGCGCCCACCCGGCTGGCCAAACGGATCAGGAATGAATTTTTCAGCTGTCAGCGCCGGCCGTCCCCAATAGCCATGGGCGAGGCCTGCGCCGCCGACATAGAGCTCGCCAGCCACGCCAAGGGGGACGAGCGCCAGCGCAGCGTCGAGGATGTAGCAGGTACTGTTGGCAATCGGGCCACCGATGGGAAGTGTCCGCGCATCTGCTGCGACGGCGTTCACCTCCATCCAGGTGCTCACGGTCGTGCCCTCGGTGGGCCCATACAGGTTCAGCAATCTCTGCGGCGCCCCCCGCGCGAGCACGGTGCGTACGGCCTGCGGGTTCGCCGCTTCGCCGCCAAACAGCACGTCCCGCACCTGCGCGAAAATATCGGGGACCTCCTGCGCCAAACCATTGAACAGCGCCGTGGTCACGAACACGACATCAAGACGTTGCTCCCTGACCACCGCCGCCAATCTGGCCGGCGCGAGTGCCGTCTCCCGATCAATGACAACGATGCTGCAGCCATTGAGCAGCGCGCCCCACAATTCGAATGTCGCGGCATCAAAGGACGGGCTGGAAAGATGGCTCACCCGGTCGCCGGGCGAGAAGGTGATATAGTCGGTCCCGGTCACCAGGCGCGCAATGGCCCGATGCGACACCGCGATGCCCTTAGGCACGCCGGTCGAGCCCGACGTGTACATGACGTAGGCCACCGCCTCGGCGCCAAGCGCAGCCGGAGGCGGCGCCTCGATGCGGGGCGTATCGGTCGTATCTAGGAACGGCAGCCCGGCCTGCGCGAATCCGCCTGGACCAACGACGACTGCGGTCAGGCCGGCATCCCTGGCCATGAACGCCAGGCGCTCCTCCGGGTAGTTCGGATCGAGCGGCACGTAGCAACCGCCCGCTTTCATGATCCCGATCATGCCAGCGATCAGGCCGGCGGAGCGTTCGCCGGAGAGACCGACGGCTGCGCCAGAACTCACACCGAGGCTGCGCAACCCGGCCGCGATGCCGTTGCTCCAGGCGTCGAGCTCGCGATAGCTGACCACGCGCGTGCCATCGTTCACCGCGACCGCATCCGGACGGCGCGCGACATGATCGGCAAAGATCTCATGCAAGCCCCGATCATCCGGATAGGGTCGTGTCGTGTTGTTCAGTTCGACAACAAGCCCACGGCGTTCCAACTCGCTGAGCAGCGGAAGATCGCGGATCCGGCAATCGGGATCGGCAACGATCGCATCCAGCAACTGATGAAGGTGGCGTCCCAGCCGCTCGATCGTGCTCCGATCGAACAATTCGGCCGCATATTCGATCGCGACGTCGAAGCTGTGTTTCGCATCATAGGCGTGGACAGTCAGATCGAATTTGGTTTGCTTGTTCTCGGCGGGGATCGGCGTCAGCTGCAAGCCGGGAATGACGAGGCCCTCGAACGGCGCCTGTTGGAGCGCAAACATGACCTGGACCAGCGGATGGCGGGCCATCTCGCGGTCCGGCTGAAGCGCCTCGACGAGTCGTTCGAATGGCAAATCCTGATGGGCATAGGCGTCGAGCACCGTGGTCTTGACCTGTCGCAACAGCTCTCTAAAGCTCTGGCGGCCGGAGCAGTCTGCGCGCAGCACCAGGATGTTGGCGAAGAATCCGATCAGATCCTGGAGTTCGTGGCGACGCCGGCCGGCGACCGGCGAGCCGACGAGAATGTCCGACTGACCGCAGTAGCGCGACAGCAGTAGCTGAAATGCAGCCAGCAGCACCATGAAGAGAGTGGCATTTTCTTCCCGCGCCAGGTTCTGAAGTGCTGATACGGTCGGTCGCGAGACCGCAAACCAGTGATGGGCGCCGGCAAGGGTTGCCCCTGATTGCCGTGGCCGATCGGTTGGCAGATCAAGCTGGGGAGTCGCGCCTGCCAGGCGCTCCGTCCAATAGGAGAGCTGTCGTTCGAGCACCTCGCCGCGGAGCCACTGCCGTTGCCAGATTGCGTAGTCAGCATATTGCACCGGCAGAGGTTCGAGCGGGGACGGCTTGCCCGCGCGGAAGGCCTGGTAGAGCGTGGTGANCNNNNCNA
>NZ_CAFK01000043.1:4655-6046 GCF_000239815.1 Bradyrhizobium sp. STM 3843
CNANNNNCGGAAATGATGTGATGGATGGCGAGCAGCAAGAGGTGACGTTCAGGCGCAAGACGGATCAACCGAGTGCGGAACGGCGGCGTCGCGCTGAGATCGAACAGTTCAGCGGCATGGTCGCGGCGTTGGCGATCCGCTTCCGCGCTCTGCATATGCACGGGAAGACGCGACAGGTCGACGAGGTCGAGCCGATACGACGTTGGAGGCTCGATGACCTGGATCCCGCGCCCCCTGACGGTCTCGAACCGGGTCCGCAAGGTTTCGTGGCGTCGAACGATTTCGGCCAGGGCCAGCTCGAGGGCTTTCGTGTCGAGCGTGCCTTCCAGCCGAATGGCGACCGCGATGTTGTATGAGGATCCTACGCCGCCGAACTGCTCAAGGAACCAGAGGCGTTCCTGCGCAAATGACAACGGCAATTCGCCCCTGCGTTGAGAGACGATCGGCGGGAGCTCGCTGCTCAGCGAGCGGACCTCTTCGAGAAACGTTGTGATTTCCTGCTGGCGTGCGCGGATTTCGTCGATCCGTTCCCGTGTCATCACGCCCCGAGGTGCGCGGTAACGCACCTGACCGTTCTCCGACCAGATCTGGACACCGTCGCGCCGCAGCACGGAGAGCAGATTTTCGATCATCAGATGATTCCTTCCTCGAGCTCCGCTTCGACCACCGACGGCCGCGCATTCGCCCAACCGAGCACATCGACCCGGTCGGCAAGCTGGCTGAGAGTCGCGGTCTCGAACATCGCCTTGAGCGGCACTGTCACCTGCAACTCCCTTTGCACGCGGGCGATCGCACGTGTCGCTGACAGCGAATCGCCGCCGAGGGCGAAGAAGTTGTCGGTAACGGAGACGTGGTCGCGCTTGAGCACCTCGCGCCAGATCGCGACGAGGGCTTCTTCCGTGGCATTGCGCGGGGCGATGATCTCACCTGTGCCCTGCCACTCCGGCGCCGGCAGCGCGTTACGATCGAGCTTGCCGTTCGGCGACAGCGGCAGGCGGTCGAGCCTGACGATCGCCGATGGCACCATATGGTCGGGCAGCGTGGTCTGGAGATGCCGCCGCAGCGCTTCCGCCTCGAACGGCGCGTTGTCGCGTGTCGTGACGTAGCCGACCAGCCGGCGCTCACCGCTGTCCTCGCGCGCCTCTACCGCCGCCTGCTCGACAGCGGGGTGGGACAGCAGCGCCGCCTCGATCTCGCCGAGCTCGATCCGGAAGCCGCGCAGCTTTACCTGATGGTCGATGCGGCCGAGATAGTCGAGCGCGCCGTCGGTACGCCAGCGCGCCAGATCCCCGGTGCGATACAGACGCTCGCCGGATGCGAACGGGCTCGGTACAAAGCGTTCCGCTGTGAGGCTCGGACGGCCGAGATAACCGCGGGCGACGCCGACGCCA
>NZ_CAFK01000042.1 GCF_000239815.1 Bradyrhizobium sp. STM 3843
ACCATGCGACAATGGCAAGGGCACGTCGCGCGCAACCGACTCCAAAGGAAGCACCGATGTCGCTGGCGCGAGTTGCAGCCGCTCGGCCAAGCCTGCAACGGACGGCGCTTCAAACAGGATGCGCAGCGGGACCTGCACGCCAAGCTCTTGCTGGGCGCGGGCGACGACCCGAGTGGCAAGCAGCGAATGCCCACCGAGCGCGAAGAAGTCGTCATTAATGCCGATCCGATCAAAGCCGAGGACGTTGGCAAAGATGGTGGCCAATATCGTCTCAGCCGCATTGCGGGGCGCGATGATCTCGACTGTGCCCTGCCACTCCGGCGCCGGCAGCGCGTTGCGGTCGAGCTTGCCGTTCGGCGATAGCGGCAGACGGTCGAGCCTGACGATCGCCGACGGCACCATGTGGTCGGGCAGCGTGGTCTGCAGATGCCGCCGCAGCGCTTCCGCCTCGAACGGCGCGTTGTCGCGTGTCGTGACGTAGCCGACCAGCCGCCGCTCACCGCTGTCATCACGCACCATCACCGCCGCCTGCTCGACAGCAGGATGGGACAGCAACGCGGCCTCGATCTCGCCGAGCTCGATGCGGAAGCCCCGGATCTTCACCTGGTGGTCGATGCGGCCGAGATAGTCGAGCGCGCCGTCAGCGCGCCAGCGCGCCAGATCCCCGGTGCGATACAGACGCTCGCCGGATGCGAACGGATTCGGTACAAAGCGTTCCGCGGTGAGGCTCGGACGGCCGAGATAGCCGCGGGCGATGCCGACGCCGCCGATATAGAGCTCGCCGGCCACGCCGATCGGCACTGGGTCGAGCCGATGGTCCAGCACATAGAGCTGGATGTTGCTGATCGGACGGCCGATCGGCACCTGCGTCGCTGCTGGATCAAGCCGGCACGGCCAGGCGCTGACATCGACCGCTGCTTCGGTCGGGCCATAGAGATTGTGCAGCCGGCACGAGGGCAGCAGGCTGAGGAAGCGGTTCTGCGTCTCCACAGCCAGCGCCTCGCCGCTGCAGATGGTGTCACGCAGACTGCCGCAGCGAGAGAGATCCGCCGCCTCCAGGAACGCCTGCAGCATCGACGGCACGAAGTGCAGGATGGTCACACCACAGCGTTCGATCAGCTCAGCCAGATAAGCCGGATCCTGATGGCCGCCGGGGCGCGCAATCACCAGCTCAGCCCCGTGCGCCAACGGCCAGAAGAACTCCCACACCGAGACGTCGAACCCGAACGGCGTCTTCTGCAGCACCCGGTCGTCAGGGGTCAGCCGATAGATGTCCTGCATCCAGGCCAGCCGA
>NZ_CAFK01000041.1 GCF_000239815.1 Bradyrhizobium sp. STM 3843
AAATCGCCCTTCACCTTGCTGCCGTCGGGCCCGACCTGGACGAAATTGCCCACCAGGGTCTGCAGCGAGGACAGATAGGCACTGACCCTTGCGGCCTGCGCCTTCTGGTTGGCATCGAAGGTGGTGAAGATGCTGGCCGGAACATTGCGCCGCGGATCGGGAATGACCGGGTTCGGCGGCACGGTCTGCGTGGTGCCGGTGGTCTGCGGACCGCGCTGGCCCTCGGACGCGCTCAGCTGGGTTCCATCGCGCCCCTTCGGCGCGGCCTTCGGGGTCGGAACCGTCTGCGCGGCGCAATGGCCGGCGACGCTCGTCAGGGCGGCAACGAGCAGCGCCGCGAGCGTCATGCCGGCGGGGCTTGGCGCGATGCGCACCGCGGATGGCGACGGAATTGAGGTGTTCGAGACTGGGCTGTTCAAAACGACGTCCTGAGGTTTTGCGCGTTTCTAGCTCGGTTCGGGTGCGCCGCGTGATCGTAATTGCGTGAAGAATAAGGGACTCATGAGGCTAGGTTGGGGCCGCCACGCTAGAATCCGCCCTCTTCCTCCGGCACCAGGATCTCGCGCTTGCCGGCGTGGTTGGCCTGGCCGACGATTCCCTCTTGTTCCATCCGCTCCATCAGCGAAGCGGCCTTATTATACCCGATCTGCAGCCGCCGTTGAATGTAGCTGGTGGAGGCCTTGCGGTCGCGTTTGACGATGGCCACCGCCTGCGTGAACAGGTCGTCGCCGCCGCCACCGCCCATGCCGGTGGCGTCGAACACGGCGCCGTCCTCCTCGCTCGGCTCTTCCGCGGTGACCGCCTCGAGATATTCCGGCGAGCCCTGCGTCTTCAGATGGCGGACGACCTTCTCGACCTCCTCGTCGGAGCAGAACGGACCATGGACGCGGCTGATGCGGCCGCCGCCGGCCATATAGAGCATGTCGCCCTGGCCGAGCAGCTGCTCGGCGCCCATTTCGCCCAGGATGGTGCGGCTGTCGATCTTGGAGGTGACCTGGAAGGAGATGCGGGTCGGGAAGTTGGCCTTGATGGTGCCGGTGATGACGTCGACCGACGGCCGCTGCGTCGCCAGGATCACGTGCAGGCCGGCGGCGCGCGCCATCTGCGCCAGCCGCTGCACCGCGCCTTCGATGTCCTTGCCGGCGACCATCATCAGGTCGGCCATCTCGTCGACGATGATGACGATATAGGGCAGCGGATCGAGATCGAGCTTCTCTTCCTCGTAGATCGCCTTGCCGCTCTCCTTGTCGAAGCCGGTGTGCACCGTGCGCGTGATCTCTTCGCCCTTGTTGCGGGCCTCCGCAAGCCGCGCATTGTAGCCGTCGATGTTGCGCACGCCGAGCTTGGCCATCTTCTTGTAGCGCTCTTCCATCTCGCGCACCGCCCATTTCAGGGCGACGACGGCCTTCTTCGGATCAGTGACGACCGGCGTCAGCAGATGCGGGATGCCGTCATAGACCGAGAGCTCGAGCATCTTGGGGTCGACCATGATCAGGCGGCACTGATCGGGCCGCAGACGGTAGACCAGGCTCAGGATCATGGTGTTGATGGCGACTGATTTGCCCGAGCCGGTGGTACCGGCGATCAGCATATGCGGCGTGCGGGCCAGATCGATGATGATGGAGTCGCCGCCGATATTCTTGCCGAGGCACAGCGGCAGCTTGGCGACGCTCTCGGTGGCTTCCTTCGCCACCAGCAGCTCGCGCAAGTAGACCTTCTCGCGATGCGCGTTCGGCAGCTCGATGCCGATCGCATTGCGGCCGGGCACCACCGCGACGCGCGCCGACAGCGCGCTCATCGAGCGGGCGATATCGTCGGCGAGACCAATGACGCGGGACGATTTGATGCCGGGCGCCGGTTCAAGTTCGTAGAGCGTGACCACCGGGCCCGGATTGGCTTTGACGATCTCGCCGCGCACGCCGAAATCCTGCAGCACGCCTTCGAGCGCGCGCGAATTGGCTTCCAGCTCGCTCTTCGAGAGCGGCTGACGGTCGGCAGCCTTCGGCGCCGCGAGCATCGAGACCGAGGGCAGCTCGTATTTCTCGGACTTGCGGCTGGGCTTCGGCGCAGGCTTCTTGCGTGGTGCGCGCGCGGCCGGCGCCTCCTCCTCTTCTTCCTCCTCGTCCTCGATCTCCTCCTCGTCGTCCTCGTCCGCCATTTTCGGCGCCAGGCTCGCCTGGCTGCGGCCGCCAAGCTTGGGCTCGTTGCGTTTGATCCCGCCGCGGGCCTGCGGCCCGCTCGAGACGAAGGCGCGATAGGCGGTGGCCAGGAACCAGACGATTCGCGCTTTCGCGCTCATGATGGCGTGGAAGACGAAGCCGAGCCGAACGGCGCCCTTGTCGTCCTCCTCGTCCGGATCGGCCAGAGGCGTATCGTCTTCCTCATCCGCGCCCAGTCCATCCTCGCTCTGCCGCGCCCCCAGGCCGCCGGCGACCAGCAAGGCGACGGTCATCGCCAGGCCAAAGAGGCTGCCGAGCACCAGGCGATAGACCAGGCCGGGCGGACCGAACACGACCGCGGGCGCCCGCACCAGCGCATCGCCGACGACGCCGCCAAGTCCGGTCGGCAGCGGCCAGGCAGCCGAGCGCGACCAGCAGCTGGCAAAGCCGGCCGCGATCACCACGCAGAGAATCCAGGCGCCGAAGCGCAGCGCTTCCCGATCGAACGGCCGGTGGGTCAGCATGCGCCAGCCGCGGATTGCGAGCGGCAGGATCACCATGATGGCGCCCAGGCCGAGGATCTGCATCAAAAGATCAGCCCCGATCGCGCCGGGATAGCCGACGATGTTGCGGATCGGCCGCGAGGTGGCGTGGCTGAGGCTCGGGTCCTGCACCGACCAGGTCATCAGCGCCGCGGTGGCGACGCCGGAGATCGCGATCAACACCAGGCCGATGAGCTCGCGCAGCCGCCGCACCAGCGCGTCGCGAAGCGACGTCGGCAGGTGGTTGACAAGGGGAATGACTCGTTCGATCGCCGGCATGCTCATCTGCCCCGCAGACCTAACCCAGAACCTCGACCAGCCGGTGCAAGGCCTCGCCGGTGGATTCGCTATCGGCCACCAGCGCCAGCCGGATATAGCCGGTGCCAGGGTTGAAACCATCGGCCTGCGGCTGCGCCAGATAGCTGCCGGGCACGACCCGAACTCCGGCGTCGCGATAGAGTTTCACCGCCGAGGCGATATCGCCACCGCGATCGGAGACGTCCAGCCAGACACAGAAGCCGCCGGCCGGGCGCTTGTAGCCGTAACGGTTGCCGAGAATCTGATCGGCGAGATCGAACTTGAGGCGATAGAGCCGGCGGTTCTCCTCGACATGGGCCTCATCGCCATAGGCTGCGACGGCCACGTGCTGCAGCGGCACCGGCACCTGGGGCGCCGCGACATTGCGCAACTCGTGAAAGACGCCGAGAAAGCGCTTGTCGCCGGCGGCGAAGCCGATCCGCATGCCCGGCACGTTGGAGCGTTTCGACAGCGACTGGAAGGCGACCACGTTGGTATATTCAGGGCCGGCCTGTTCGAGCACGCTGCCCGGCGCCGTCAGCGTATAGATCTCCGAATAGCATTCGTCGCTGAAGATCATGAAGCCGAAGCGATCGGCGAGCCGCTTCAGCTTGCGGAAGTAATCCGGTGTCGCCACCGCGCCTTGCGGATTGGCGGGCGAGGCGATGTAGAACGCCACGGTGCGTGCCAGCGTCATCTCGTCGAGCGCATCGAGGTCCGGCAGGAATCCGGTCTCGGGCGTGGTCGGCAGATAGATCGGCTCGCAGCCGGCGGTGCGCGCGCCGACGCCATAGACCGGGTAGAACGGATTCGGCATCAGGATCGCCGGCCGGCCGCGGCGCGGGCCGACATGGCGGAGCGCGGCGTGAGCGGCGAAGAACAGACCTTCGCGACTGCCGTTCAGGACCAGGACTTCGCTCTCGGGATCGAGCGGCCGCGGCAGGACAAAGCGGCGCGACAGCCATTGCGAGGCGGCGCTACGGAACGGCTCGATGCCCTTGGCGGCGGGGTAGCGGCCGAAGGCTGCGATGTGCTGCGCCAGCACCGGGCCGACAAAATCCGGAACCGGATGCTGCGGCTCACCGACAGCGAGCGTAATCAACGGCTTGCCCGGGCTATAGGGCGACAGCAGTTCGGTCAGCCGCACAAACGGCGAGCGTTCGCTCTCCGAATGGCCGGCGCCCACGGGCGCGGGGGATGAAGCGGTCATTGCCATACGTCAACGCGCCAATACTGTTGAAGCCGCCGATCGCCCCCGTTCTCGGTTGGAGCGGATGGAATCACCATAGATAAGGCGAGGTTAAGACGCGATTAACCATCGGAGCCACCCGTGGTTTTGCTCGCTTTTGCCGGTCCGATCCAGAGGTTTTTTCGCAACAGCGGCAGACATTGTGGCGCTGCCTGAATGGAAGGCAGTCAAAGGCTCTGGTCCACGGCAAAAAGCTTGGATCGTGCTTCGGACGTCGCATGTGGTGTGGGCCCCGATGTTCATCTCCTAGGCGGCTAGTAGGGGCACATCGCTTGCGGCACGCGCCGTGCTTACCTCGCCCCCGCTTGCCGGGAGAGGTCGGATTGCATCGCTAGATGCAATCCGGGTGAGGGGGACAGGTCCACCAACTCGCACCGATTGTGCGTCTGCCCCTCACCCCAACCCTCTCAGCGCGAGCGAAGCTCGTCGCGGCCCCGTAAGAACGGGGAGAGGGAGCGCACTGTCACGCGCGGCGACAGCGGTTGCGATCACGTGCTGAGCGGGGAAACGGAGGTCGACTGAAGCACGAGCATGGTCAGCTAAGCAGCGTCGAGCGCGTCAATGAGAAACCGCGCCTGCGCTTATGGTCCTATCAGCAGGACGGAAGGCCCGTGTCGCTAGCGTCGGCAATCGTTGAATAAAGGCGGCCCGGTGCGCCGGAATGAATGGGAATCAGTGCGCACCGGGCCTTACCCGAACCACTTGGGGGCGCTAGTTCGGATGACGAGAACCTAGCACCACAGTTTTTCCCGCGTGTTGCCGGCATTCTAAGATTTATAGAGATTGATTTCCAAAGCCTGCAAATACGCCGAGCCGGGTCTAATTGCTTAATCGAGATGTCTCCGGCGATGTGCCGCAGGTTTGTGCGGGCCGCCACCGACACATCTACTAGCCGGCGCCGTTCTCGCCTGCCGAAGGTTTCTGATTAGAAACACTTAGTCACGCTCGGTATCATCCGAAATTTCGCGAAATCAACTCGGCGCATACTGACCATCTTTCCATTGCATCACCGATTCCGAAGGCGTGTGCCGGCGTAGATCGCGTCGCGCATCCGTTCACGGATTGAGAATGCGAAAGAGCCTCGATGACTGGTCTGACACTGCGGGGGGGCGTGCTCGCCCTGATCATGTTCGCCATGCCGGTGGTTGCACCGCTCGCAGCAATCGCAGCCTCCGGGCCCGCCACAGCGCAGACCGTGGCCTCGATCACGGTGGAGGGCAACCGGCGCGTCGAAGCCGAGACCATTCGCTCCTATTTCAAGGCCGGACCGAACGGAACGCTTGATGCCGGCCAGGTCGACGACGGCCTGAAGGCGCTGATCGAGACCGGCTTGTTCCAGGACGTGAAGATCAATCGCCAGGGCGGCCATCTCGTTGTCAGCGTGGTCGAGAACGCCGTGATCGGCCGCGTCGCCTTCGAGGGCAACAAGAAGATCAAGGACGAGCAGCTTTCGGCCGAGGTGCAGTCGAAGCCGCGCGGCACCTTCTCACGGCCGATGGTGCAGTCGGACGCGCAGCGCATCTCCGAGATCTACCGCCACTCCGGCCGTTACGACGTGCGCGTCACGCCTGAAATTATCGAGCAGCCGAACAATCGGGTCGATCTGGTGTTCACGATCGAGGAGGGTGGCAAGACCGCCGTCAAGTCGGTCAACTTCGTCGGCAACAACGCGTTCTCCGCGGCGCGGCTGCGCGACGTCATCAAGACCCACGAAACCAACTGGCTCAGCTTCCTTGGCGGCAACGACATCTATGATCCGGACCGCGTCGAAGCCGACCGTGACCTGATCCGCCGCTTCTATTTGAAGAACGGCTATGCCGACGTGCAGGTGGTGGCTGCGCTGACTGAGTATGACCCGGAGCAGAAGGGGTTCCTGGTCAGCTTCAAGATCGACGAAGGTCAGCAATACCGGGTCGGCTCGGTTCAGTTCCAGTCCTCGATTGCCGCGCTCGACGGCAACTCGCTGCGCAGCCTGTCGCGCGTCAGCATCGGCTCGCTCTATAATGTCGAGCAGGTCGAGAAATCGGTCGAGGAGATGCAGATCGAGGCCTCGCGCCGCGGCTTCGCCTTTGCCGTGGTGCGTCCGCGTGGCGACCGCAATTTCGAGGCGCACACCGTGTCGATCGTGTTCACGGTCGACGAAGGGCCGCGCACCTATATCGAGCGCATCACCATTCGCGGCAACACCCGCACGCGGGACTACGTGATCCGGCGCGAGTTCGACATCGCCGAAGGCGATGCCTATAACCGCGCCCTGGTCGACCGTGCCGAGCGGCGGCTGAAAAATCTGGACTTCTTCAAGAACGTCAAGATCACGACCGAGCCGGGCTCGTCCAGCGATCGCGTGATCCTGGTGGTCGATCTCGAGGAGAAATCGACCGGCGACTTCTCGGTCTCGGGCGGCTATTCGACCACGGATGGCGCGCTGGCCGAGGTTTCGATTTCCGAGCGCAACTTCCTCGGCCGCGGTCTGTTCGCCAAGGCGTCGGTCTCCTACGGCCAATACAGCCGCGGCGTGTCGCTGTCCTTCGTCGAGCCATATCTGCTCGACTACCGGATCGCGCTCGGCCTCGACGTTTACTACAAGCAGCAGCTCGCCAACAGCTATACCAGCTACGGCGTCACCACGATCGGCTTCAGCCCCAGGCTCGGCTTCCAGCTGCGCGAGGATCTCTCGCTGCAGCTGCGCTATTCGCTGTATCGCCAGGAAATCTCGCTGCCGTCCTATTATCAGAACTGCAACAACAATCCGAACAACACCCTGCTCGCCTTCAACCCGACGCCGGCCTATATCGCCAACGTGCTCGGCGGGGTCGATCCGACCAATTCGACCAGCTCCGGCTATTATGGCTGGGGCTGCTTCGCCGACGGCGAATCCACCCTGCCGGTCCGCAAGGAGCTCTCCGACGGCGCGGCGCTGACCTCGGCGATCGGCTATACGCTCTCCTACAACACGCTCGACAACAACAAGAACCCGACCGACGGCCTGATGGTCGACTGGAAGCAAGACCTCGCCGGCGTCGGCGGCAATGTCAGCTATCTCAAGACGGCGGTTGATGCGAAATACTTCACGCCGCTGGTCTCGGAGATCGTCGGCCTGATCCACCTGCAGGGCGGCATCCTGAACAAGGTCGGCGACAAGGACCTGCGCATGCTCGACCATTTCCAGATGGGCGCGAACCTGGTGCGCGGCTTCGCCTCCAACGGCATCGGGCCGCGTGACATCACCTATATCAATTTCGGCGCCACCGGCGATTCGCTCGGCGGCACCAAATATTGGGGCGCCTCGGCGGAGCTGCAGATGCCGTTCTGGTTCCTGCCGAAAGAGGTGGGCCTGAAGGGCGCGGTCTATGCTGATGCCGGCTCACTCTGGGGCTATCAGGGCCCGACCTCCTGGGCCGCCACCGGCGAGGTCAATTCGGCGGCCTGCAAATGCGGCCTGCAATACGACGACAGCAAAGTGGTGCGCACCTCCGTCGGTGTCGGCCTGATCTGGGCCTCCCCCTTCGGCCCGCTGCGCTTCGACTACGCGGTGCCGCTGACCAAGGGCAAGTACGACATCGTGCAGGAGTTCCGGTTCGGCGGCGGCACGTCGTTCTGACACCGGTCATTGTTGAAGCGCGTCGTTTCGAAGGGCCATGATGACGACCGCCTTGAGTATTGGGAGGGACTGCGCGGCCTCCCCTCCGCTGTCATCCCGGGGCGTGCGAAGCACGAACCCGGGATCCATAACCACAGGCCGATGTGATACGGCGCATTGGCAGACGTTAGTGTAACAAATTGCTCTGGGTGGCTGTGGATTCTGGGCTCATCGCTTCGCGATGCCCCGGAATGACGATGGAGATATTTGCGGCGCGGATGCCCGCCATGCGCAGATTGCCCGTCGTGTTAGTTTGTCGCACGCGTGCGGCCTTGCCATGTCGGGCAAATCACAACGATCATTCCGCCCGTCTCGCCGCCACATGAGGGGCGTATCGCGGTCGTCACGGACGTAGGCGGTGAGATGCGGTGGGCGTGAGCGCGTCGGAGCGAGCTGCTAGTTCGCCGACGAACGGCGCAGTCACGCACGGTCAAGTCGCGCGGTCCTGATCCTCCGACGCTAGGATCCCGCGCTGATGCGCAAGCATCATGCGCGATACGGTGGCCAGAAAGCCCGGCGCACCGGGGAGAACGCGAAGCAGCCGTTAAAGCCATCGCGCAGGGAAGGCCGGGATGTCTTGGCCAAA
>NZ_CAFK01000040.1 GCF_000239815.1 Bradyrhizobium sp. STM 3843
CCGGCGCCGCCACCGATGGCGCGTCCCAATCCGCCGGCGACCGCGATGGTGCGGCCATCAGCGCCGCCACCGCCGCCGCGCCCTGCACCCCCGCCACAGATGGCGCGACCCGCGCCGCCGCCGCAGATGGCACGGCCTGCGCCGCCGCCCAGGCCTGCGCCGGCTGCGCAACCGAAGAAATGTCCGCCAAACGTTCCGCATTGCTGATCGCGCGGGGATCATGAGGCCGGCGGCGGAACGCGATTGGCGTCCGCTCGCGATGATTTCGGCCGCGGTTGCAACCGCGCGGTGTTTTCGTTATTGCCGGGCCGCCGGGTCATACGCCGTCGGTCTCTGATGTGAAACGCCTCGGGCGACGGCGTCTTGCGGGGGCTTGTTTGGAACTGTCGATTGCCAGCGTTTTGCGCGCGCTTCGCGGCTGGGGCGCCGTCGCAGCCGTCCTCTGCAGCATCACCCAGGCTGCAGCCGAGGCTCCGTCCGGCGCTGAGGGCGTCTATGCGTCGGCGCCGCCGCGCCTGCTGCAGATCCGCACCCTGGTCGCAGACGCCGGGCGGCAGACATCGACCGGCTCCGGATTTCTGGTCTCACCGGACGGGCTTGCGATCACCAATTATCACGTCGTCTCCGACGTGGCGCTCGAGCCCAAGACCTACCGGCTCGAATACACCGCGGCGGACGGAACTCATGGCGATGTCAGCCTCCTCGCGGTCGATCTGCCGAACGACCTCGCGCTCATTCGCGTCGACAAGCATGACGCGCCATATTTCAGCTTCGACAAGGCGGCGCTCGACGGCACCTTGCAGAAGGGCGAGCGGCTCTATTCGCTCGGCAATCCGCTCGACCTAGGTTTCACGATCATCGAGGGCACCTATAACGGCCTGGTCGAGCACAGCTATAACGAGCACATCCATTTCACCGGCGCGCTCAATCCCGGCATGAGCGGCGGTCCTGCGGTCAATGCGCAGGGGCAGGTGGTCGGCGTCAACGTGGCCACCCGCCGCGGCGGTCAGCTGATCAGCTTCCTGGTGCCGGCACGGTTTGCGGCTGCCTTGCTGGAACGGTCGCGCGCGCGGAATCCGGCGCCTGCCGATCTGCGCAAGGATGTCACCGCGCAGCTGGCGGCATGGCGCGCGGAGCTGTACCACGCGTTCGCGGAGCAGGGATTCCGCGCGGCCTCGCTCGGGACCTATCAGGCGCCGGAAACCCGTGCATCGTGGTTCGAGTGCTGGAGCCAGACCAACGCCAGCGCCTCGCCGAAGCCGCGCGCCAGCATCAATTCGACCACCTGCACTGCAGATGCCAGCGTGTTCGTCGCATCCGACCTGAACACCGGCGCGGTCCAGATCAGCAACTCCTACGCCAAGTCGACCGATCTCAACGAATTCCAATTCGCGACCGCGCTGTCGCAGCTGGCGCAGCCGCGCCTGACCACGGGTGGTTCGTTCCGGAAATGGTACACGCCGCAGCGATGCGTGGAGGATTTCGTCGGCCTGGCCCCCAGCGCCGCGACGAACGACGGGAGTTCAGCGAACGCCGGGAATGACAGCAAAATGCTTGTCGCCGCAAAGCCCTCGTCCGCTCAATTGCCGTTGCGCGTCATCTGGTGTGCACAGGGCTATCGCGAGTTCGAGGGCCTGTATGACGTGGTGCTGGTCGCAGTGACGCAGGACCATGGTGACGAAGCGTTGGTCTCGCGCTTGAGCCTCCAGGCGATCGCCTATGACGATGCGATGCGGCTCGGCCGGAGTTTCCTCAAAGGGCTGCAGGTCGTCCGATGATCTGGGTCGAGATTCTCTCCCGGCATCGCGACGTCGTCGGACGCTTTCGCGTCGATCGCGCCGAGATCACGATCGGCCGCGGCTATGACAACGACGTCATCGTCGATGATCCCTATGTCGCCGCGCAGCACGTCCGCATCGTCAGGGATGACGCCGGACGGCTGGTGGCGGAGGATCTCGGCAGCGCGAACGGTCTTTATCTCGAGAAGAGCAGGAGCCGTTGTGCACGCGTCGTGCTGGACGGGGTGCAGCCGATCCGGATCGGGCAGAGCCTGGTGCGCATCCGCGAGAGCGGCCATGCGGTCGAGCCCGAGCGGCTCGCGGGGTCAGAGCGCCGATCCCTGCTGGTCTGGGCCGCGGTCGGCCTAGGGCTCGTCCTGCTCGGCATCGATGCGCTACTCATCTGGTTCGGCCAGACCTCCGAGGCGCATCTGTCGGACTATCTGCTGCCCTCGCTGACCTTGGTCGGCACGGCGGCCGCCTGGGTCGGCATATGGTCCCTGCTGTCACGTCTGTTCGCCGGCCGCTCCATGTTTCTGCACCACGTCCTGATCGCGGAAGCGGGAATGCTGGCGTTCTGGCTCTACACCGCGTTTGCGCAGTTCTCCTCGTTTGCCCTGACCTTGCCGGGCGTGTTCTCCTACCAATACATCGCGTCCTGGCTGGTGCTCGCCGCGATCTGTTTCCTGCATCTGCGCGAGGTCGGCCGCACCCATCTGGTGGCAAAGGGCGTCGTGGTCGGGCTGCTGCTGGGCACCGCGATCGCCGTTCAGACGCTGCAGCGGTCCGAGGCCTTTGCCAATTCGGGCCGGCAGACCATTTCCCACGTCCTCATGCCGCCATCCTTGCGCCTGGTCCCGCTGCGGGACGAGGGGGCCTTCATGGGCGACATCGAACAGCTGAAGTCCAAGCTGGACGCTGATCGCGCCGAGGTGCGCAAGACCAGCCCTGATCGTTGAGCTCATCAAAGCTGATGGAACTTTAAAGCCACACCTTCCGGCGCAATCCGGACGTCGGCGTTGCCTTAGGTTGCAAAAGTCCTGGTTCCCGTCATACCGTGACCCCGGGGAACTACGGGGGGTGGCAATGGAATGGCGTGGGGTTGCGGGGCTGGGCTTGGCGTTGCTGGTATCTGGGTGCCTGACCGGAAAGGAAGGCACCGAATATGCTGTCATGGCGCAGAAGATCGGCGCGCCACGCTCCGGGCAGTCGCGGATCGTGATCATGAGCCAGAAAGACGCTTGGCTGGATCGGACGTCGTGTGACGCCAAGGTCGACGGGGTCGCGCTCAACCGGCTGCTGCCGGGGACTTATGTCTACATCGATCGGCCGGCCGGGCCGCATCATCTGGTTGCGACCCAGATCCTGTTTCCGGGCGATTCCAGCCTCGATTTCAACACCGAGCCGGGTCGGACCTATTTCTATTCGATCAGGCCGAGTGAACGCTCCAGAGCGATGCAGGGCGGTGCGATTGTCTTTGGTCTGGTCGGGGCTGGCGTGATGGCGGCGGCTTCGTCAGGAGCCGACAACAAGGGTCCGGTCGATTTCGTTCCGCTCCAGGAGGACCAGGCGAGACCCGCCCTCGCCGAGCTTTTGCAGGCCGAATAGGCCCAATTTCCTTGCGTTGCGCGAAAATCCGGCTATATAGCGCGCCATCTCACACGGAAACTTGGCTCTCTTGAGAGGGCGTCCGGTGGCAAACCGGGCCGCGAGGCTCGCATTTGCTCACGCGTTTCCGGAGGAACCAACCGGAGAATAGATCCATGGCGCTGCCCGATTTCACTATGCGTCAGCTGCTCGAAGCTGGCGTTCACTTTGGCCACCAGTCTCACCGCTGGAATCCGAAAATGGCCGATTTCATTTTCGGGACCCGTAACAACATCCACATTATCGATCTCGCCCAGACCGTGCCGCTGCTGCACACGGCGCTGCAGGCCGTCAGCGACACCGTCGCCAAGGGCGGCCGCATCCTGTTCGTCGGCACCAAGCGCCAGGCGCAGGACACTGTTGCCGACGCGGCGAAGCGCTGCGCGCAGTATTTCGTCAACTCGCGCTGGCTCGGCGGCACGCTGACCAACTGGAAGACGATCTCGGCCTCGATCAAGCGGCTGCGTCATCTCGACGAGGTTTTATCCTCGGGCGAAGCCAACTCCTACACCAAGAAGGAGCGGCTGACTCTGCAGCGCGAGCGCGACAAGCTCGACCGCTCGCTCGGCGGCATCAAGGACATGGGCGGCCTGCCCGACATGATCTTCGTGATCGACACCAACAAGGAAGACATCGCGATCCAGGAGGCCCAGCGCCTCAATATCCCGGTCGCCGCGATCGTCGACACCAATTGCGATCCGAAGGGCATCACCTATGTGGTGCCGGGCAATGACGACGCCGGCCGCGCCATCTCGCTGTATTGCGAGCTGATCGCGCGCGCTGCGATCGACGGCATTTCGCGGGCACAAGGCGAGCTCGGCATCGACATCGGCGCCTCCGCGACGCCGATCGAGGAGGAGCTGCCGACGGCGCCGACCGCCTCGACGTTCCAGGGCCTGCCTGGTCCGCGCGGCACCGCCGACGACCTCAAGAAGCTCACCGGCGTGTCCGGCACGATCGAGAAGAAGCTGAACGATCTCGGCATCTTCCACTACTGGCAGCTCGCCGAGCTCAACCACGACACCGCGCACCAGGTCGCCGAGGAAGTCGGTCTTCCGAACCGGGCCGATGCCTGGGTCGCCCAGGCGAAGTCGCTGGCCGACGCTTAATTAAAGCCCACATGCTGTGGCCGGCGTCACACGCCGGCCATCACGACCGATCTACGGATTTCCTGGAGACGGACGGCGCGCGCGATTCGGCGCGGCCCGCGCTCCGCCAGGCAAAAGGACGCTCACAATGGCTACTATCACCGCAGCGATGGTCAAGGACCTGCGCGAGTCGACCGGCGCAGGCATGATGGATTGCAAGGCCGCGCTCACCGAGACCGACGGCGATATCCAGGCCGCGCAGGATTGGCTGCGCAAGAAGGGCCTCTCCAAGGCGGCGAAGAAGGCCGGCCGCGTCGCGGCTGAGGGTCTGATCGGCGCGCTGACCTCGGGCAAGAAGGGCGTGCTGGTCGAGGTCAACTCCGAGACCGACTTCGTCGCGCGCAATGAGCACTTCCAGGGCCTCGTGAAGCTGATCGCGCAGGTCGCGCTCGACGTCGGCGCCGATGTCGAGAAGATCAAGGCGGCCAAGGTCGGCAGCATCACCGTGGAGGCTGCGATCGCGGACTCGATCGCGACCATCGGCGAGAACCAGACGCTGCGCCGTGCCGCCAGCCTCGAGGTCGGCCAGGGCGTGGTGTCGAGCTACGTTCATGGCGCCGTGATCGAAGGCGCCGGCAAGATGGGCGTCATCGTCACGCTGGAATCGCCCGGC
The DNA here is from genome assembly GCF_000239815.1 of Bradyrhizobium sp. STM 3843. GTDB lineage: Bacteria > Pseudomonadota > Alphaproteobacteria > Rhizobiales > Xanthobacteraceae > Bradyrhizobium. The sequence goes on from NZ_CAFK01000040.1 coordinate 5,187, forward strand.
AAGACCGATGAGCTGGCGCATCTCGGCCGTCAGCTCGCGATGCATGTCGCGGCCGCCAATCCGCAGGCGATCGAGCCTGCGGGCCTGGACGCTGATCTCGTGAAGCGCGAGAAGGACGTGCTCGCCGACAAGTACCGTCAGCAGGGCAAGCCGGAAAACGTGATCGAGAAGATCGTCGAATCCGGCCTGAAGACCTTCTACAAGGAGGTCTGTCTGCTCGAGCAGGCCTTCATCCATGACAGCGGCAAGTCGGTCGCGCAGGCGCTGAAGGAAGCCGAGGGCAAGGTCGGTGGTCCGATCAAGGTCGCCGGCTTCGTGCGTTACGCGCTGGGCGAGGGCATCGAGAAGGAAGAGACCGACTTCGCCGCCGAAGTCGCCGCCGCCAGCGGCAAGAAGTAAGCAAAGGCGGACATGGGAAGGCCCGGCGCCATGCGGCGCCGGCTTGCGCGGGATAGGGAAGCATAGCACATGGCTGAGCCGGTCTATCGTCGCGTCGTGGTCAAGCTGTCCGGCGAATATCTCGCAGGGCCCCATGCCTTCGGCATCGACCAGCCGACGGTCGACCGCATCGCCGGCGACCTGATCGCAGCGCAACAGCTCGGCGTCGAGATTGCCGTCGTCGTCGGGGGCGGTAACATGGTTCGTGGCGTATCGGCCCAGGGGGTCTCGCGGACCACCGGCGACACCATGGGCATGCTCGCCACGATCATGAACTGCCTGGCTCTGGAAGCCGCGATCGAGCGCAAGGGCACGCCGGCCAAGGCGCTGTCGGCCTTCGTGATGCCGGAGATCTGCGAGCTGTTTACCCGCGCTGCAGCGCACAAGCATCTGGCCGAGGGCCGGATCCTGCTGCTCGGTGGCGGCACTGGTAACCCGTTCTTTACGACCGACACCACGGCCGTGCTGCGGGCTGCGGAGATCAATGCCCAGGCGGTGCTCAAGGCGACCAATGTCGACGGCGTCTATAGCGCCGATCCGAAGCAGGATCCCGCGGCGCAGCGATTTGACCGACTGACCCATTCCCAGGCGATCGAGGGCGGCTACAAGGTGATGGATGCGACCGCATTCGCGCTTGCTCGCGAGACGTCGCTGCCTATCATTGTGTTCTCGATTGCCGAACCCGGCTCGATCGGTGCCATGTTGCAGGGCGCGGGTCGCGGCACCATCGTCGCCGGCTGACCCGCGCGGGCGGCCGCCGACCGGTTCGTCCGCTCGCAGCGAGCGGTCGAACCGAAAGCGAAACAAGGATTTGCTGATAGTCCTTCCGAATCCGAAGCAAGCGCGATGCGAAACTTAAAGACGCGCAAGTCGGATGCGAAGCGACGGGTTGCAGAAAGGAAAGCGTGATGTCCACCGGACCGTTCGACCTCAACGAATTGAAGCGCCGCATGCATGGCGCCACCCAGTCGCTCAAGCATGAACTCAACGGTCTGCGCACCGGCCGTGCCTCGGCCTCGATGCTCGAGCCGGTCCAGGTCGAGGCCTATGGCTCGCACATGCCGCTCAATCAGCTTGCGACCGTATCGGTGCCGGAGCCGCGGCTGTTGTCGGTCCAGGTCTGGGACCGCTCGATGGTGAAGGCGGTGGAAAAGGCGATCGTCGATTCCAATCTCGGGCTGACGCCGGCGACCGAAGGGCAGGTGCTGCGCCTGCGCGTTCCCGAACTGAACCAGGAGCGCCGCAAGGAGCTCGTCAAGGTCGCGCATAAATATGCGGAAGCCGCGCGCGTTGCCGTGCGCCACGTCCGTCGCGACGGTCTCGATACCGTCAAGAAGCTGGAAAAGAATCACGAGATTTCCGAGGACGATCAGGAGCGCTTCGCTGCCGACGTGCAGAAGGCGACGGATGCCGTGATCGCCGAGATCGACCAGATGCTGGCGGCGAAGGAAAAGGAAATCCTGACCGTCTGAAGGGTGCATCTCATGTCCAATGCCGCGGCCCCGGTGACGGAGGCGTCGGGCCGGCCCGATGGGCCGGCTCATGTCGCCATCATCATGGATGGCAATGGCCGCTGGGCCGCGGCCCGCGGGCTGCCGCGCGCCGAGGGACATCGCCGCGGCGTCGATGCGCTGAGGCGCGTGGTCAGCGCATGCCCTGAGCTCGGCATCCGCCATCTCACGATCTATTCCTTCAGCTCGGAAAACTGGTCGCGCCCGGCCAGCGAGATCGGCGATCTGTTCGGCCTGCTGCGGCGCTTCATCCGCAATGATCTTGCGACACTGCATCGCGACGGCGTGCGGGTGCGGGTGATCGGCGAGCGAACCGGGCTGGAGGCCGACATCTGTGCGCTCCTGAGCGAGGCCGAGGAGCTGACCCGTCACAACACCAAACTCACGCTGGTGGTCGCGTTCAACTACGGCTCGCGCCAGGAGATCGCGCGCGCCGCGCGAGAGCTAGCGCGCGAGGTGGCCGAAGGCAAGCGCGACGTCGCGTCCATCGATGCCGAGGCGATCAGCAGCCATCTCGATACGCCCGACATTCCCGACCCCGATCTCATCATCCGCACCAGCGGCGAGCAGCGGCTGTCGAATTTCCTGATGTGGCAGGCTGCCTATAGTGAGCTGGTTTTTGTGCCCATTCACTGGCCCGACTTCGACAAGGCCGCGCTCGAAGGCGCGATCGCCGAGTTCGGCCGGCGGGAACGTCGCTTCGGCGGCCTCGTGGCGAAAACCGCATCGTGAGCAAAACCGACACCGCAAGCGCTGCCGACGCCGCCAAGGGGGCGCAGCCAAACAAGGGTGCGCAGCATAATTTGCTCATGCGCGTGGCGGCAGCCGTGGTGCTGATCCCGCTCGCCCTTGGCGCGGCCTATGCCGGCGGCGTGTTCTGGACCGCGCTCGTGACGGTGGCGGCTGTCGGGCTCTATGTCGAATGGCTGATGGTGGTCGGGGAGGTGCGCGCGGTCGGCGTCACCGTGACCGGCGCGTTGCTGCTCGCCATCTCCGGTGTGTGCCTTGCGCTTGGCCTCGTCGATTTTGCAGTCGTCGTTCTCGGGCTTGGACTTGTCGTGGTCGTCATGCTGGCTGCCGGCCATCGCAGCTGGGCCGCGGCTGGGTTCGTCTACACGGCGGCCGCACAGCTCGCTTCGGTGCTGGTGCGGCTTGATTACGACCATGGCTGGTTCGCGCTGGTGCTGGTGCTTCTAGTGGTGTGGGCGAGCGATATCGGCGGCTATGTTGCGGGACGCGGCCTCGGCGGGCCGAAGCTTGCCCCGCGGATCAGCCCGAACAAGACCTGGGCCGGTGCGATCGGTGGCTTTGTCGGCAGTCTGGTTGTCGCTGCCGGATGGGCGGCGTCGGGCGCCGGCAATTTGGGACCGCTGCTCGCCGTTGCTGCCGTTCTGTCCGTTGTGTCGCAGCTCGGCGATCTCTTCGAGTCCGCGGTCAAGCGGCACTTCGGGGTCAAGGATTCCAGTCACATTATCCCGGGCCATGGCGGCCTGTTGGATCGACTCGACGGTTACGTCGCCGCGATTGTGTTCGCGGCCATTTTAGGCTTGGTGCGGGGCGGCCTCGATGGCGTCGGCCGCGGTCTCTTGATGTGGTGAAACCATGAGCGCAGTTCCATTGCGGAATAACAAGGCCATGGCAGCGGCGGTGCGCAGCATCACCGTGCTGGGGGCGACCGGATCGATCGGCGACAGCACGATGGATCTGCTGCGCGCCTCGCCCGAGCGCTATCGGGTCGAGGCCTTGACCGGCAACAGCAACGTGCAGGGGCTGGCGAAGCTCGCCCGCGAATTCAGCGCTCGTTTCGTCGCGGTGGCCGATTCATCGCGCCTGTCCGAACTGCGCGAGGCCTTGGCTGGGACCGGGATCGAATGCGGGGCAGGGGAGAGCGCCATCACCGAGGCCGGCGCGCGTCCCGCCGACTGGGTGATGGCTGCGGTGTCGGGTGCGGCCGGGTTGAAGCCGGCGCTCGCCGCCGTCGATCGCGGTGCGACGGTGGCGCTGGCCAACAAGGAATGCCTGGTCTGTGCCGGCGATATGTTCATGCAGCGCGCCGCCAAGGCCGGGGCCTGCATTCTGCCCGCCGATTCCGAACACAATGCGCTGTTCCAGGCGCTGTCGTCGGGCAATCGCGAGGAACTCGTGCGGGTCATCATCACGGCGTCCGGCGGACCGTTCCGCACCTGGGCCGCGGCCGATATCGAGCAGGCGACCCTGGCGCAGGCTCTGAAACATCCTAACTGGAGCATGGGCCAGAAGATCACGATCGATTCGGCCTCGATGATGAACAAGGGCCTCGAGGTGATCGAAGCCTCCTATCTGTTCGCTCTTTCGCCTGACGAGATCGACGTGCTGGTGCATCCGCAGTCGATCATCCACGGCATGGTCGAGTTTTCGGATTGTTCGGTGGTGGCCCAGCTCGGAACGCCCGACATGCGAACCCCGATCGCCCACTGCCTGGGCTGGCCGGACCGGATCAAGGGGCCGGCGGCGAAGCTCGACCTCGCCAAGATCGGGACCCTGACCTTCGAAGCGCCGGATTTCGCGCGCTTTCCCGCCCTGCGGCTGGCCTACGACTCGCTGCGCACCGGCCACGGCGCGACCACCGTGTACAACGCCGCCAACGAGGTGGCGGTGGCCGCGTTCATCGCCGGCCAGATCAGGTTCGGCGCCATCGCGCGCCTGGTCGAGGCGACCTTGGAGGATTGGACTCGGTCAGGTAATTTGGCACCGCTGACGTCGGCCGACGATGCCATCGCCATTGACCATAACGCGCGAAAATTGGCCGCATCCCTCTTGCCTCAAATTGCCTTAAAAGCATCTTAGAGGGTTGGGGGGCGCCGGCCCACGGGAAGGGAATCGGATGTCCGAATTTTTCCAGCATGTTTTCAATACGTTGAGCCATGGCCTGTTAGGCTATATCGTCCCCTTCCTGTTCGTGCTGACGATCGTCGTCTTCTTTCACGAACTCGGCCACTTCCTGGTGGCGCGCTGGGCGGGCGTGAAGGTCTTAACGTTTTCACTCGGATTTGGTCCGGAACTGATCGGTTTCAACGACCGCCACAACACCCGTTGGAAGATCTCCGCCATTCCGCTTGGCGGCTACGTCAAGTTCTTCGGCGATGAGAGCGAGGCCTCGACGCCGTCGGCCGAGGCGCTGGCGAAGATGACGGCCGAGGAACGGGCCGGCAGCTTCCACCACAAGAGGGTGGGGCCGCGCGCGGCCATCGTCGCCGCCGGCCCGATCGCCAATTTCATTCTCGCGATCATCATCTTCGCCGGCATGGCGCTCTATTTCGGCAAGCCGAGCTCGACCCCGCGGGTCGACGCGGTGCAGGCCGACAGCGTCGCGGCGGCAGCCGGCTTCAAGGTTGGCGACATCGTCACCTCGATCGACGGCGAAAAGATCGACAGTTTTGCCGACATGCAGCGTATCGTGTCGGTCAACGCTGGCTCGGAGCTGACCTTCAACGTCAAGCGGGACGGCGCCGATCTGACGCTGAAGGCCGCGCCGGCGCTGAAGGAGGTCAAGGACCTGTTCGGGAACACCCACCGAATCGGTCAGCTGGGCATCCAGTACAACGCGCGCCCTGACGAATCACGCTCGGTTCCGGTCGGCGTTGTCGAGGCGGTGAAGATCGGCTTCGAGCAGGTCTGGTTCATCATTTCGACCACCTTCAAATTCGTCACCTCCATCTTCGTCGGGGCCGGCAGCGCCGGCGACGTTCGCGGGGTGATCGGGATTGCCCAACTGTCCGGCCAGGCGGCGAGCCTTGGTTTCCAGTTTATCGTGCAGCTGTGCGCGACCCTGTCGGTCTCGATCGGGCTCCTGAACCTGTTCCCGGTCCCGCTGCTCGATGGCGGCCATCTCCTGTTCTATGCGGTCGAGGCCGCCAGGGGCCGGCCTTTATCGGAGCGGGCCCAGGAAATGGGGTTCCGAATCGGTTTGGGCCTTGTTCTAATGCTGATGGTGTTTGCAACCTATAACGACATCCTGCACCTCGCGGGGTCCTGACCGCGGCTTTTGTATGACGTGGCCGATGGGCAACGTTTTGAAACGAAAATGAAAATACGGAGACATCCAGCGTTTGCCGCCTAGGTGAAATTGGCTACAAGCGAAACGACCAAAATGGGAATCTGTCTGTTCCGTAGGGGTACGGAGCCGACAACGGAATGATAAGGGCGCGTTGCGCATGAAGTTTGGATTGCGAGTGCGGGGGGGCGTGCTGGCCGCTCTGATCATGTTCGCTGTGCCGGTGGCGATGCCGCTGGCGGGCGTGGTCATTTCGCCAGCTGCCGCACAGACGGTGAATTCGATCGAGGTCGTCGGCAATCGCCGCGTCGAGGTCGAGACGATCCGCTCCTATTTCAAGCCAGGTCCAGGCGGCGCGCTGGGGCCGGGCCAAATCGATGATGGCCTGAAGGCCTTGATCGAGACCGGCCTGTTCCAGGACGTGCAGATCAACCGACAGGGCGGGCGCATCGTCGTCACCGTGGTCGAGAATCCCGTGATCGGTCGCGTTGCCTTCGAGGGCAACAAGAAGATCAAGGACGAGCAGCTGACGGCCGAAGTGCAGTCCAAGCCGCGCGGCACCTTCTCGCGGCCGATGGTGCAGTCGGATGCCCAGCGAATCGCGGAGATTTACCGCCATTCGGGCCGCTACGACGTCCACGTCACGCCTGAGATCATCGAGCAGCCGAACAACCGCGTCGACCTGGTCTTCACGATCGAGGAAGGCGCCAAGACCGGCGTCAAGTCGATCGAATTCGTCGGCAACAATGCGTTCTCGGCCTATCGCCTGAAGGACGTGATCAAGACGCATGAATCGAACCTCTTGAGCTTCCTGGGCGGCAACGACGTCTACGATCCGGACCGCGTCGAGGCCGACCGCGATCTGATTCGGCGCTTCTACCTGAAGAACGGCTACGCCGACGTTCAGGTCGTGGCGGCGCTGACCGAATACGATCCGGAAAAGAAGGGCTTCCTAGTCACCTTCAAGATCGAGGAAGGCCAGCAATATCGGGTCGCGTCGGTCGACTTCCAATCGACCATCGCCTCGCTCGACCCCAACTCGCTGCGCTCCTTCTCGCGCGTCAATGTCGGCTCGCTCTACAACGTCGAGAACGTCGAGAAATCGGTCGAGGAAATGCAGATTGAGGCCTCGCGGCGGGGGTATGCCTTTGCCGTGGTGCGTCCGCGTGGCGATCGCAATTTCGAGGCGCATACCGTGTCGGTCGTGTTCGCGATCGACGAAGGCCCGCGCACCTACATCGAGCGCATCAACGTCCGCGGTAACACCCGCACCCGCGATTACGTGATCCGCCGCGAGTTCGACATCTCGGAAGGTGACGCCTACAACCGCGCCCTGGTCGACCGTGCCGAACGGCGCTTGAAGAACCTCGACTTCTTCAAGAGCGTGAAGATCACGACCGAGCCGGGCTCCTCCAGCGACCGCGTGATCCTGATCGTCGATCTCGAGGAGAAATCGACCGGCGACTTCTCGGTCTCGGGCGGCTATTCGACCACGGATGGCGCGCTGGCCGAAGTCTCGATCTCTGAGCGCAACTTCCTAGGGCGGGGCCTGTTTGCCAAGGCGTCCGTGACCTATGGCCAGTTCGCGCGCGGCTACTCGCTCTCCTTCGTCGAGCCGTATCTGCTGGACTATCGCGTCGCGCTGGGCCTCGACCTGTACCAGCGCCAGCAGCTCGCCAACAACTTCATCTCCTACGGTACCAAGACGCTGGGCTTCAGCCCGCGGCTAGGGTTCCAGCTCCGCGAGGACCTCTCGCTGCAGCTGCGCTACTCGATCTACCAGCAGGAGATCACGCTGCCGGCGACGCTGGCGAACTGTAACAACATCGCCCCGAACAACGGCCAGATTCCCTTCAATCCGACGCCGGCCTTCATCAATGCCAATCTGGGTGGCGTCGATCCGACCGGGAATAATGGATTGGGCTGTTTTGCCGACGGCGAGGCATCGCTGCCGGTTCGCAAGGAACTGGCGAATGGCCGCTCGCTGACCTCGGCGCTGGGCTATACGCTGACCTACAACACGCTCGACAACAACAAGAACCCGACCGATGGCCTCTTGATCGACTTCAAGCAGGACTTCGCGGGCGTCGGCGGCGACGTGTCCTACCTGAAGACCGCGCTGGACGCGAAATACTTCACGCCGCTGGTCTCGGATATCGTCGGCATCGTCCACCTCCAGGGCGGTATCCTGAACAAGGTCGGCAATACCGAACTGCGCATGCTCGACCACTTCCAGATGGGTCCGAACCTGGTTCGCGGCTTCGCCCCGAACGGCATCGGTCCGCGTGACATCAATCCGTTCGGAACGATGGACGCGATCGGCGGCACCAAGTACTGGGGCGCTTCGTTCGAATTGCAGATGCCGTTCTGGTTCCTGCCCAAGGAAGTGGGTCTGAAGGGCGCGGTCTATGCCGACGCCGGCGGCCTGTGGGGCTATCAGGGCCCGACGTCCTGGGCGCAGACCGGCGAAGTCAACACGCCCGGCTGTATCCGGCCGACGCCAGCAACTGCGACGGTGCCTGCCAATCCGGGAACCTGCCTTGGCCTCGTGTTCGACGACCAGAACAAGGTCCGGAGCTCGGTGGGTGTCGGTCTGGTGTGGCAGTCTCCGTTCGGTCCGCTGCGGTTCGATTATGCGGTCCCGCTCACCAAGGGTCAGTTTGACCGCACCCAGGAGTTCCGGTTCGGCGGCGGTACCAGCTTCTGATACTGAACGGGTTGACCCGCTACGTATTCGCGTGAATAACGCGCTGATGGTGTAGGATTGAGCTCGGCTCCGGGGCACCGGAGCCGAGCTTTTGATTCTTGATCACCTGCCGCATGATCACCTGCCGCACTGTGACGGATGGAATGGCTGAGCCGAGCTTCTTTCAACAACCCGCTCCGATGACGCTGGCTGCGATCGCGGCCGCCACCAAGGCCACCCTGGTCGATAGCTCCAGGGCCGAGCAGGTGGTCAGGGGGTTGGCTTCGCTCGACGAAGCCGGGCCTAAGCATCTGGCCTTCTTCGATAACCTCAAATATGTCGATCAGCTCGCCGCGACCAAGGCCGGGGCCTGTCTGGTCAGCCCGCGCTTCGAGGCGCGCGTGCCCGCCCACGTCGCGGTCTTGCGCATCGCGCAGCCGTTTCGGGCTTTCGTCCAGCTCGCGCGCGAGTTGCACCAGGATGCGCTGAGGCCGCAATCCTGGTTCGGCTGCGACGGCATCGCGCCGCAGGCGATCATCGATCCGACCGCACGGCTGGAAGACGGCGTGATCGTCGAGCCGCTCGCGGTGATTGGCGCCCATGTCGAGATCGGGACGGGCACCGTCGTGGGCGCCGGCGCCGTCATCGGGCCTCACGTCAAGATCGGTCGCGACTGCAATGTCGGAGCGCGGACGGTGATCCAATGCGCGCTGATCGGCAATGACGTGCTGATCCATCCCGGCTGCAGCATCGGGCAGGACGGTTACGGCTTCCTGTTCTTCGGACCGGATGGCCACCTCAAGGTGCCGCAGACCGGACGGGTGCTGATCCAGAACAATGTCGAGGTCGGCGCAGGCACCACCATCGACCGCGGCAGCCTGCGCGACACCGTGATCGGCGAGGGCACCAAGGTCGATAACCAGGTCCAAATTGGCCACAATGTCACAATCGGCCGGCATTGCCTGCTGGCGGCCCAGATCGGGCTGGCGGGAAGCCTCACGATCGGCGACAACGTTGCGCTTGGGGCCAAGGTCGGCATCAATAATCACCTCAAGATCGGTGATGGCGCGCAGGTGACCGCGATGAGCGCGGTCAAGGACGACATCCCGCCGAACGGGCGGTGGGGCGGTCATTTCGCCAAGCCGACCAAGCAGTGGTTTCGCGAGATCGTTGCGGTGGAGCGGCTGGTGCGCGACATGACCGCGGCGAATCCGAAGGACGAAGGACAGGAGTGATGGAGGAGTCACCGATCAGGTTTGCGGACATCGACATCAACGAGATCCTGAAAACGCTTCCGCACCGTTATCCGTTTCTCCTGATCGACCGCGTCAAGAACATCCGCGCCGACTACAGCGGCATCGGCGTCAAGAACGTCTCGATCGGCGAGCCTTGCTTCCAGGGTCATTTTCCCGAGCGGCCGGTCTATCCGGGCGTGCTGATGATCGAGGGCATGGCGCAGACCGCAGGCGTGATCGGCATCAAATCGGTCGAGGGCACCGATAAGCCGCGCGCGGTCTATTTCCTCACCATCGACAAGTGCAAGTTCCGCAAGCCGGTGCTGCCCGGCCAGACCATCGAATATCACATGCGCTCGATCGGCCGCCGCAAGACCATGTGGTGGTTTCACGGCGATGCCAAGGTCGACGGCGTCACGGTGGCGGAAGCCGATGTCGGCGCCATGCTGACGGACTGATGTGCCGATACGAGTTGATTGCGTGAGACATGACCAAGATTGATCCTACCGCCCGCGTCGAGGACGGCGCCATCATCGGCGACGGCACCGTGATCGGTCCCTACTGCATGATCGGGCCGAACGTCGTGATCGGCGCGAACTGCAGGCTGATCTCCCACGTCCAGATCATGGGGCACACGACGATCGGCGACGACAACGTGATCTCGCCATTTGCCGTGCTCGGCGGCGCGCCGCAGGATCTAAGCTATCGTGGCGAGCCGCACCGGCTCGTGATCGGCTCCGGCTGTACTATCCGCGAGGGCGTGACGATGAATATCGGCACCACCAAGGGCGGCGGTTTGACGACAATCGGCGACCGAGGCTTCTTCATGAACAACGCCCACGTCGCCCACGATTGCGCTGTCGGCAACGACGTGATCTTCGCGACCTCGGCCACGCTCGGCGGCCATGTCGAAGTCGGCGATGCCGTCTATATCGGCGGATTGTCGGCGGTGCATCAGTTCACCCGGATCGGCCACGGCGTCATGGTCGGCGGCGTCTGCGGCGTCCGCGGCGACATCATTCCCTACGGCCTCGTCAACGGCCAGTATGCGGCGCTGGAAGGGTTGAACATCATCGGCATGAAGCGCCGTAAATTCACCCGCGACCGGCTCGCCACCGTGCGCGCCTTCTATCAGAAGCTCTTCCATGGTCCCGGCGTGTTCGCCGAGCGCCTTGCCGCCGTGCGTCCGCTGGCCGGCGAGGATCCGGCGATCGCGGAGATCCTCGCCTTCATCGACGGCAGCAGGCATCGTGCCCTCTGCCTTCCCGAGACCGACCGGCCCACGGCCGAGAATTAGCGCGTCATGAGCGAAGCGACTGTCGTGATTGCGTCGCCGGTCGGTTTGATTGCCGCCGGCGGTGTCATGCCGTTCGCGGTCGCCGATGCGATGGTCGCGCGCGGATTGACGCCAGTTCTGTTCGCGTTGAAGGGCATCTGCGATCCGAAGCCACTTACCCGCTTTCGCCATCACTGGATCGCGCTCGGCCAGCTTGGCCACGCCGTGAAGCTCTTGAAGGCCGAAGGCTGCCGCGACCTGTTGTTCATCGGCAATCTGGTCCGCCCCGCATTGTCGGAAATCCGGATCGATCTGGGCACGCTGCGCGAGCTGCCGCGCATCTGGGCCTCGTTCCGAGGCGGCGACGATCATTTGCTGTCGGGGGTCGCACGCATCTTCGAGCGTCACGGCTTTCGCATGGTCGGAGTCAAGGACGTCGCGCCCAGCCTGTTCGTTCCTGAGGGACGGCTGACACGCCGTCGGCCGGACGACCTTCTGGTGGAGGACATCGCCAAGGGGATCGCCGTGCTGCGTGCGCTGGCGCCGTTCGATGTCGGCCAGGCCGTGGTGGTGGTCGACGGGCATGTCGTTGCGGTCGAGGATATCGAGGGCACGGACGGGCTTCTGGCGCGCATTGCCCGCCTGCGCACCAGCCGCCGCATTCGCGCGGCTGCCGGGCGGGGCGTGCTGGTGAAGGCGCCCAAAGCCGGCCAGGATCTCCGGTTCGATCTGCCGACGATCGGCCCGCGCACGATCGAGGGCGTTGCCGCCGCGGGTCTCGCGGGCGTGGCGGTCGCTGCAAGCCACACGTTGATTGCCGAGCCGCAGGAGACCATCGCGGCCGCCGATCGCGCCGGTCTGTTCGTGACGGGCGTGGTGGCATGATGGCGCGGATGCCCGACGGTCCGGCGCTGCGCAAGATCTGCCTGGTCGCGACGGAGGAGTCCGGCGACCGGCTCGGCGCCAGCCTGATGAAGGTGCTGCGGCAGCGCCTTGGTGATGCGGTGGAGTTCTCCGGCGTCGGTGGTCGCGGCATGGCGCGGGAAGGATTGACGTCGCTGTTTCCGATCGAGGAGCTGTCGATCGTCGGCTTCTCGGCGGTGGTGAAGCAGCTGCCGAAGATCCTGCGGCTGATCGGGCAGACGGTCGATGCGATCCTGACGTCGACGCCTGATATCCTCGTCATCATCGACAGTCCCGACTTCACCCAACGCGTGGCGCGGCGCGTGCGCGCCCGCAACGCTGCGATTCCAATCGTCAATTATGTGGCGCCGACGGTGTGGGCGTGGCGGCCGGGCCGGGCGCGCGCGATGCGCGCTTACGTCGACCACGTTCTGGCGCTGCTGCCGTTCGAGCCGGAGGAATTCCGCAAGCTCAATGGCCCGCCTTGCACTTACGTCGGCCATCCCCTGATCGAGCAGCTTTCGATGCTGCGCCCGAATGCGGACGAGCAGGAGCGGCGCAATGCACAGCCGCCGGTGCTGCTGGTCCTGCCCGGCAGCCGGCGCAGCGAAGTGGCGCGGCACATGGCGGTGTTCGGGCAGACACTCGACGCGCTGCGTGCGAAGGGGCTGGCCTTCGAGGCACTGTTGCCGACCACGCCGCACCTGGAAAGCGCTGTTAGGAATGGGCTGGCGAGCTGGCAGGTCACCCCGCAGATCGTGATCGGCGAGGCGGAAAAGCGCCAAGCCTTCCGGATCGCGCGCGCGGCGCTCGCCAAGTCCGGCACCGTGACGCTGGAGCTCGCGATCTCCGGCGTGCCGATGGTGACCGCCTATCGCGTCGGCGAGCTCGAAGCCTTCATCCTGCGCCGCGTGATCCGCGTCCAATCCGTCATTCTCGCCAATCTCGTGATCGGCGAGAACGTCATCCCGGAATATCTGCAGGAGGCCTGCACGGCCGAGAATCTCGCGCCTGCCTTGGCCGAGGTGCTGGCCGATAGTCCGGCGCGCACGCGGCAATGCGAGGCCTTCGCCAGGCTCGATCAGATCATGGCCACCGGTGCTGCCTCTCCGAGCGTGCGCGCCGCCGATATCGTGCTGCAGGTGATGCGCCAGGGTAGGCTGCCGAGTTAGTTCGGCTCGAGGTGCTTAGAGCCCGATTCGGGAAATTGGAAGTCGGTTTTCCGAAGTCACAATGCTGCATCAACTGCACAGTCTCGCTTTGGTCATTGCGAGGAGCGAAGCGACGAAGCGCCCGCAATGACGGCCGATACAGAAAACGAAAACGGCGCCGTCAGGGTTGACGGCGCCGTTCGCGAACCGGATGCAGTGAGCGCTTACTTGCGCTTGTCCATGGCGACGTATTCGCGGGTGGTGAGGCCGGTGAAGAGCTGGCGCGGACGGCCGATCTTCTGCTGCGGATCCTCGATCATCTCGCTCCACTGGCTGATCCAGCCTACGGTACGGGCGACCGCGAACAGCACGGTGAACATCGAGACCGGGAAGCCCATCGCCTTCAGCGTGATGCCCGAGTAGAAGTCGACGTTCGGATACAGCTTGCGCTCGATGAAGTAGGGGTCGCTCAGCGCGATCTTCTCCAGCTCCAGCGCGACCTTTAGCATCTGGTCGTCGGCGTGGCCGGTCTCCTTCAGTACCGCGTGACACATCTTCTGCATGATGCGCGCGCGCGGATCGTAGTTCTTGTAGACACGATGGCCGAAGCCCATCAGCCGCACGTCGCTGTTCTTGTCCTTCACCTTGGCGATGAATTCCGGAATTTTGTCGACGGTGCCGATCTGGGCCAGCATGTTCAGCGCGGCTTCATTGGCGCCGCCATGCGCCGGACCCCAGAGACAGGCGATGCCGGCCGCGATGCAGGCGAACGGGTTGGCGCCCGAGGAGCCGGCGATGCGCACGGTCGAGGTCGAGGCGTTCTGTTCGTGGTCGGCGTGCAGGATGAAGATCTTGTCGAGCGCGTCGGCGAGCACCGGGTTCGGCTTGTACTCCTCGCACGGCACGGCAAAGCACATGTTGAGGAAGTTCTCGGTGAAGGACAGCGCGTTCTTCGGATACACGAAGGGCTGGCCGATCGTATATTTGTAGGCCATCGCCGCGAGCGTCGGGATCTTCGCGATCATCCGCATCGAAGCGATCATGCGCTGCTGCGGATCGTTGATGTCGGTAGAGTCGTGATAGAACGCAGCGAGCGCACCGACCGAAGCGACCATCACCGCCATCGGGTGGGCATCGCGGCGGAAGCCCTGGAAGAAGCGGGCCATCTGCTCGTGCACCATGGTGTGATGGGTCACGCGATAGTCGAAATCCTGCTTCTGTGCCTTGGTCGGCAGCTCCCCGTAGAGAAGGAGGTAGCAGGTTTCGAGGAAGTCGCCGTGCTCGGCGAGCTGCTCGATCGGGTAGCCGCGATATTGCAGCACGCCGGCGTCGCCATCGATATAGGTGATCTTGGACTGGCAGCTCGCGGTCGAGGTGAAACCCGGATCATAGGTGAACATGCCGGTCTGGGCGTAGAGCTTGCCGATATCGATGACATCGGGGCCTACGCTGCCGCTCAGGATCGGGAGATCGTAGGTCTTGTTGCCGACGGTGAGCGTGGCGGTTTTCGTAGCGGATTCTGCGTCCATCGTGTTGTCCCCGATGAGATCGTTAAGCGCCCATTTCCTCTAGATGGCAGGGCGCGTGGACTTGTCTAGTGCGGTGCCGCGCAAATGCGTATCGTATTGCCCTGTGCGCTGCAAGATGGGGTCAATTCGACCTTATACGGTAACCTGGTCCTTAAGTCGGCCTAAGGATTCATCACGCCCGAGCACCGCCAGCACCTCGAAAATGCCAGGCGAGGTGGTCCGCCCGGTCAGCGCTGCCCGGAGCGGCTGCGCCACGGCGCCGAGCTTCAGATCGTTGGCCTCGGCGAACTGGCGCAACGCCGCCTCCGTCGCCTGGCCGCTCCAGGGCTCGACGTTCTCCAGCGCCTGGTACAGCCGCCCAATCAGGGCGCGATTATCAGGCGTCAGCAGGGCCGCCGCCTTGGCGTCGATCGGGAGCGGCCGCTCGGCGAAGATAAAGCCGGCCGCATCGATCAGCTCCAGAAGCGTCTTGGCGCGCTCTTTCAGGCTCGGCATCGCCATCAGGAGCTGGGCGCGTGTCCGATCGTTGAGCTTGGGCTTCAGCGCCGCTCCCTGCGGGGCATAGTTCAGCACGTCCTCGAACATCGCCACCAGCGCCGGGTCGTCGGTGTGACGAATGTAGTGCCCGTTCAGATTTTCGAGTTTGGCGAAGTCGAAGCGCGCCGCCGAGCGGCCGATGGCCGGCAGATCGAAGGCCTTGATCATCTCCTCGGTGGAGAAGATCTCCTGGTCGCCATGGCTCCAGCCGAGCCGCACCAGGTAATTGCGCAGCGCTGCCGGCAGATATCCCATCGCACGGTAGGCATCGACGCCGAGCGCGCCATGCCGCTTGGACAGCTTCGAGCCGTCGGGCCCGTGGATCAGCGGAATGTGGGACATCGACGGCACGGCCCAGCCCAGCGCATCGTAGATCTGCTTCTGGCGCGCAGCATTGATCAGATGATCGTCGCCGCGGATGATGTGGGTGACGCCCATGTCGTGGTCGTCGACGACCACCGCCAGCATATAGGTCGGATTGCCGTCGCCCCGGAGCAGCACGAGGTCGTCGAGGTTCTCGTTCTGCCAGACCACGCGGCCCTGCACCTGGTCCTCGATCACGGTCTCGCCGGTCAGGGGCGCGCGCAGCCGGATCGTCGGCTTGACGCCGTCAGGCGCATCCTTCGGGTCGCGGTCGCGCCACATGCCGTCGTAGAGCCGGGTGCGGCCTTCCGCGCGCGCCTTTTCGCGCATGGCTGCCAACTCCTCCGGGCTGGCATAGCAGCGGTATGCCATGCCGCTGGCGAGCAGCTGTTCGGCGACCTCGCGATGGCGCGCGGCGCGACTATATTGGTAGATGACCTCGCCGTCCCAATCGAGCCCGAGCCATTTCAGCCCGTCCAGGATGGCATCGATCGCCGCCGCGGTCGAACGCTCCCGGTCGGTATCCTCGATTCGAAGCAGCATCTTGCCGCCGCGACCGCGCGCGTAGAGCCAGTTGAACAGGGCCGTCCGGGCGCCTCCGATGTGGAGAAAACCGGTCGGCGAGGGGGCAAAGCGCGTGATGATGGGAGCGGTCATGGGTGGCAGCGGCAGCGATTTCGGGGCTTAAGGGGCGGGGGGTGTATAGCAGGCCCTGCGCATAACTAAAGCCTTCCGTGGGGATGGCGGATTTGGCACATACTGTTTCACGATCCGAAGCAGGACAGGTTTGATGACGACGACAGACACGACGGCCGAGACCGGGCGCGATTTCATCCGCGACATCGTTCAGGCCGATCTCGACAGCGGCAAGCACAAGACGGTCGTGACCCGGTTCCCGCCGGAGCCGAACGGCTATCTGCATATCGGCCATGCCAAGTCGATAGCCCTCAACTTCGGCATCGCCCAGGAGTTCGGTGGCCGCTGCCATCTGCGTTTCGACGACACCAACCCGGCCAAGGAGGAGCAGGAATATATCGATTCCATCCAGGCCGACGTGCGCTGGCTCGGCTATGACTGGGCCGACAACCTGTTCTACGCCTCCGATTATTTCGACCGGCTCTACAACTGGGCGGAAGGGCTGATCAAGGCCGGCCTCGCCTATGTCGACGACCAGTCGCAGGAGGAGATCCGGACCTCGCGCGGCACCCTGACCGAGCCTGGCAAGAACAGCCCGTTCCGCGACCGTCCGGTCGAGGAGAATCTCGACCTGTTCCGGCGGATGAAGGCGGGCGAATTCCCGAATGGCGCGCGCGTGCTGCGCGCCAAGATCGACATGGCGGCCGGCAACATCAATCTGCGCGATCCCGTGCTCTATCGCATCCTGCACGCGCACCATCCGCGCACCGGCGACGCATGGTCGATCTATCCGAGCTACGATTACGCCCACGGCCAGTCGGACGCGATCGAAGGCATCACCCATTCGATCTGCACGCTCGAATTCGAGGACCATCGGCCGCTCTACGACTGGTTTCTGGACAAGCTGCCGGTGCCGTCGCATCCGCATCAGTACGAATTCGCGCGCCTCAATCTCACCTACACGCTGCTGTCCAAGCGCGTGCTGACGCGGCTGGTCCAGGAGGGCCATGTCTCCGGCTGGAATGACCCGCGCATGCCGACGATTGCGGGGCTGAAGCGCCGCGGCGTGCCGCCGGCGGCGGTCCGCGAATTCGTCAAGCGGATCGGAGTCGCCAAGTCCAACAGCGTCGTCGATGTCGGCATGCTGGAGTTCTGCATCCGCGAGGAGCTCAACCGCACGGCGCTTCGCCGCATGGCGGTGCTGCGACCACTGAAGGTGGTGATCGAGAATTATCCGGAAGGGCAGGTGGAAGAGCTCGAGGCCATCAACCACCCCGATGATCCCTCGGCGGGCACGCGCAAGATCGCGTTCGGCCGCGAGCTCTATATCGAGCAGGACGATTTCATGGAGAACCCGCCGAAGAAGTTCTTCCGGCTGTCTCCGGGCACCGAGGTCCGGCTGCGCTATGCCTATTTCATTAAATGCCGCGAGGTGATCAAGAACGCCGCGGGCGACATCGTCGAGCTCCGCTGCACCTATGATCCCGCAACAAAGGGTGGCAACGCGCCCGACGGACGCAAGGTCAAGGCAACTATGCACTGGCTGCCGGCGGCACAGTCGAAGCCGGCCGAGATCCGGATCTACAATCAGCTGTTCGCGAACCCTGCACCCGATGCGGCGAATTTCGCGGCCGACCTCAATCCGAACTCGCTCGAGATTCTGGAGGACGCGCGGATCGAGCCGGCGATCGCAGAGAGCAATTCCGATGCGCCGATGCAGTTCGAGCGGCAGGGTTATTTCGTGCGCGACCCCGACTCGCGGCCTGACAAGCTCGTGTTCAACCGCACGATCGGCTTGCGCGACAGCTTTGCCAAGGAAGTGGCGAAGGGCTGAGGGCCGCCGCCATCACTGCCGTCACTCTGTATGGTCGCACGCGCGAACGGCGGCCACACAAGCGGCGACGGCACGACATGGCTTTTGCCAATTTGCTGACGGCTTATGCTTGTTGCTGGTTGGGAGCGAGCGAGCGGCGGCGGCGGGCTTAAATCCGATCCTCACTCGATCGTGTCGAGGCCGGCCTGCGTCAGCACCGGCCCGCCGTCCGCGACCTCCACGAGACCACGCTCGGTCAAGAGCCGCAGGTCATCATCGCTGACGGGCGCAAGCGATAGACGTCGCGCCTTGATGTCGCGCAACGCCCAGCGCAGATGAATCGCCTGCTCGAGACCGAGATCGGCGAATGGATTATCCTGGTCAACCATACCGTCACTAACCGCCGAGCACGAGGAAAGTTCCTCGACCTCCTGACGGGGACGATCCCCCCCCCGTAGATTCCCGTTCCGTTCCGCTAGCCGCCCGCTTGCACCTTCCGGTAGCTTTTACCGAGGTTCAGGAGTGCGAGTGTGATGGCGGAGCCGGACAGGCCACCAGGCCGGGGGCGCGGATTCGCCGGGGCCGTCGCGGATGTCTGGCCGCCGCGCCGGGCGGTGCAGGCCGGCGCTTATCTCGCGGACACCGAGACATGGTCGTCGTGGCTTGCGAAACTCAAGGCCTGGGCGCGTGCGGAGGCCGGGGTAGGTCGGTTCCTGCCCTGGGTGCCGGTCGCCTTTGGTGCGGGGATCGCGCTCTACTTCACGGCCGATCACGAGCCCGTGCTGTGGGTGGCGGCGACACTGGCGCTGATGCTCTCTGCCGCGGCCTTCCTGCTGCGGCGTCACCGGCTATTTCCGATCGCGGTGATGATCGCAGCCACAGCCGCGGGCTTCACGGTCGCGACGGCGAGGACGGCGCGGCTCGCGCACACGGTGCTGGCGCGGCCGCTTTATTCGGTCGCGCTGTCCGGCTTTGTCGAGACCCGTGACATCCGCGAGCGCTCGGACCGCTTCGTGCTGCGCGTCACCGAGATGGAGAGCCCGCGCGGCGAGATCACGCTGGCGCGGGTGCGGCTGTCGGTGAAGAAGGGCATGGCGCCCGATGTCGGCAGCTTCGTAGAGCTGAAGGCGCGGCTGTTGCCGCCGCTCGCGCCATTGCGGCCGGGCGCTTACGATTTTGCGCGCGACATGTTCTTCCAGGGCATCGGCGCCTCCGGCTTCGTGATGGGCGCGATCAAGACGGTCGCCCCGCCCCAGGAGGGCGGCTTTGGCTTGCGCTACGCCGCCTTCATGCAGGACCTGCGCGACACGATCGATGCGCGCATCCGCGCCCGGCTCGATGGCGATGAGCGCGCCATCGCGACCGCACTGCTGACGGGGCGGCGGGATGCCATCACCACCCCGGTGAACGATGCGATGTTCATCTCCGGGCTCGGCCATGTGCTCTCGATCTCGGGCTATCACATGGCAGTCGTCGCCGGCGTCGTGTTCTTTGCGGTTCGCGCGCTTCTCGCGTTGATCCCGGGGCTCCATGTCAGCCATCCCATCAAGAAGTGGGCGGCCATCGCGGCGCTGATTGCGGCGGCGTTCTATCTGCTGCTCTCGGGTGCTGAGGTCGCCACCCAAAGATCCTTTTACATGACGGCGGTCGTGCTGATCGCGGTCATGGTCGACCGCCGCGCCATCACCTTCCGCACGCTCGCGGTCGCCGCGATGATCGTGCTGGTGATCGCGCCGGAGGCGCTGGTGCATCCGAGCTTTCAGATGTCGTTCGCGGCCACCTTGGGATTGGTCGTGCTGGTGCAGTTGGGTCTGCCGCAGCTGTTCGCGACGCCGGACAGCTCGAGCGCCGCGCGCGTCGCGATGTGGGGCGGCCGCGAGCTCATGATGCTGCTGTTCGCTTCGCTGGTCGCGGGGCTCGCGACCACGCCTTACGCCGCCTTCCATTTCCATCGCGTGACGCCCTATGGCGTGCTCGCCAATCTCGCGGCGATGCCGGTCGTTTCGGCTCTCGTGATGCCGGCGGGACTGTTGGGGCTCGCGGCCGCGCCGCTCGGCCTCGATGGTCCGTTCTGGTCGCTGATGGGATGGGGCATCGACTGGATGATCGCGGTGACGCGCTGGGTCGCAGCCTTGCCGGGCGCGGTCGGGCGTGTCACCGCGTTCGGCATCGGCCCCCTGATCGCGGCAAGCCTCGGCCTGGTCGTGATGGGCTTCCTGCGCACGCCGCTGCGTTGGTCGGGCGCGCTCGTGCTCGCGGGCGCGATCCTCTGGGCGATGATGACGCCGCAGCCCGATATCATGATCTCCGGCGATGCCCGCAATGTCGCGGTGCGCGGCCGTGACGGCCGGCTGCATCTGATGCGCACCGGCAAGGACGTCTTCCTGGTGCAGGAATGGCTCGCCGCGGATGCGGATGCACGCACGCCGGCCGATGCCTCGCTTGCTGACGGCGTCTCCTGCGATGACGCAGGCTGCGTGGTGCCGGTTGCCGATGGGCGCTTCGTCTCGCTCGCGCTGCGCGCCGAGGCGCTGGAGGATGATTGCGCACGGGCCGCTTTGATCATCACCACCAGGCAGGCGCCGTCGGACTGCGCCGCGTCGGTGGTCGATCGCGACCGGCTGCAGCATCAGGGCGCGCTGGCACTGACGCGGCGCGGGCAGGGCTTTGCCGTCGAGGCCGTTCGGCCTCAGGGCACGCAGCGTCCGTGGTGGCCTGCCGCTGCCGATGCAACCGATTTCGAGACGACCCTCACGCCGCGTTCGCCGGCGTCACGCTCCCAGGACGCAACGCCGCCGGAGACGGAGCAGCAGCAGGAAGACTGACATGCGAGCAAGTGACGTCGCCGCAATGTCGGAGATCTGTTACGCCGACGCTTCTCAACAAACCTGTGAGCCAATGACGCCGAAGCGCCTTGGCGATCTATACGAAGCTCACCAACCGCCTGGTTGCCGCGGGCGCCAGCTGGAAGCGCTGTTGGCGGCTCCATCACATTGCGACCCAATTCGATAAGGATGGGAACGGTGCCGCTGACGAGTGGACTGGATCGACGATAATCGAACGTCCGTTTCAGAGACGTCTGCCGTGAACATGTCCGCCAGCCCTTGAGATCGTCGAACTTTCTGAAGGTGTAAGCAATACGCTAAGCGGCGCTACGGCGTTGTCAGCGTGACATCGGATAGGCTGAGGTAGCGCAAGATCTTCCAAGACGCGAGGGCAGCGAGCCGCTAACTGATCGGCAACCCATCCAAAAGGAGACGAGCAGTGCGGTTTGATGGCAAGGTGGTAGTGGTGACAGGGGCGGGTACGGGCATCGGTGAAGCGACCGCCCGCTATTTCGTGTCAGCGGGCGCATCCGTTGTGCTCAACGGCCGGGATCGCGAAAAGCTCGAGAAGTCGGCGTCGCGGTACCCGGCGGATAGGGCCCTGATCCATCCCGGCGATGTTTCGGAGCGCGCCGGCGCTGCGGCGCTCGTTGCGAAGGCCATCGAGCGGTTCAGTCGGCTGGATGTCCTGGTCAACAATGCGTCCACGATCGCGCTGGGCACTCTCGACACGCATAGCGACTCAGACTGGCGGCAGACGTTCGAGACCAACGTCGACACTGTCTTCCATTGCTGTCAGGCGGCGTCGCCCCACCTTCAGGCGGGAGCTGCGATCGTCAACATCTCGTCTGTGTCCGGGATTGGAGGCGACATTGGGTGGCTGGCTTACAACGCCGCCAAGGCTGCAGTCAGCAATCTGACGCGGGCGCTGGCGATCGAACTGGGGCCTCAATCCATCCGGGTGAATGCGGTCATGCCGTCTCTCGCCTGGACACCGCGGACCGCCATGTTGCGCGACAATGCCGCGATGGCCGAGCGGCAGATCGCACGTATCCCGCTCGGCCGGATCGCCAATGCGTCGGAGATTGCCGCCGCGATTGCCTTTCTGGCCAGCGAAGAGGCGAGCTTCATCACAGGCATCAACATGCCCGTCGATGGCGGCCTCACGGCGAGTAGTGGCCTCGCGTCCTTCTTCTGAGCTTTGGAAGACTAACGGGGAATGCTAACCTTTTGAGAGAAAGCGCTTAGGCGTCGTCCCGTACACACGCCGCATCCAGGAAGTGAGATGGCTCTGGTCGCTGAACCCGGTCGCTGCCGCGACGTCAGCGATCGATTGTCGTCCGGCGAGCAGCAGCGTACGAGCCTGCTCCAGTCTGCGCCGGACGACATAGCGGTACGGGCTCACGCCAACTGCGGCGCGAAAGCGGTGCGCGAAATGGAACCGATCGCATCCGGCTACAGCGGCTAGCGCTGCGAGATCGATCGGCGCGGCGAGATGGTCTTGGATAAACGCCTCGACACGTCTCAAGCCTCGCGCGTCGATTGCTCCGCGCAGCGGAGCCGCCGGCGCGCTATAGTGCCGCTCGACCATACGTCTCAGCAAATCATCCACCGCGCTGCTCCAGAACAGAACGCCGTTCGGATGGCCCGCTGCTCCTTCCGCCTCCATCTCGCGCGCCATGCGACATAGCTCGCCATCGCGCCCGTCCATCTGCTCGATCAACTGGCCGCCATGTTGCGCAAGCCTGGCACCAGCAAGAGCGAGGCATTCCGCGGAAATCTGCAGGATGATGCCGTCGACAGGGCCATCATACTCGGTGACATAGTCCGCTCCGGCTGGACACACACATAGCGAGCCGGGCCCCGAGGGGTGCTGCGAGCGGTTGTCGGCTATTCTATGCGCTGTCGGAACTGGATCGGATAGAACAATGCCGAGGAGATGTTCAGTTGCAGTTCCGGCGAGGCTCGCCGCTTTGGCGAAGCTAACGCGAGCAAGTGCTACGCCGTATCGCTTGGTTGGGCTCGTTTCCATCTTAATCCGCGGCGATGAACCTGCGGGACCGACAAGCTCCATCGTCTTGGGGTCCAGGAACTCGGGGAGCGGGGGACCTAGCCGAGATCGGTCTGACATGTGATTCCCATGTATGAGGCTGTGTATGAGATGGAGAGATCATCGGCGAAGCCCAAGGTCGACACGATCATGATCAGGCATACGCCGACGAAAACGCAACGCGCCGGAGACAGAGCAGCAGCAGGAAGACTGAGCTGCGAGCAAGTGACGTTGATGCGATGTCGCATGTCTGTTTGATGGCAATTTGGGGCCCGGCCGCGCATGATGGTCGATGGAGGTTTGAAGATGCATATTGGCCTCATCGGAGGAATTGGTCCGGCCGCGACGGACTTCTATTACCGGCGCTTGATTTCGACTTTCGCAAGCAGGAAGGCGGCGCTGGAGCTGACGATTGTGCACGCCGACACGCCGACGCTTCTCAAAAACCTGTCAGCCAATGACGCCGAAGCGCAGGTGGCGATCTATACGAGGCTCACCAACCGCCTCGTTGCCGCGGGCGCCGGCTGCGTCGTTGTCACCTCGATCGCGGGACACTTCTGCATCGAAGCCTTCAAGGCGTGCTCGCCCCTGCCGGTTATCGACATGATTTCCGAGGTTAGTGCGGCCGTCGAAGAACGCGGCCTCAAGCGGATCGGAATCCTTGGAACTCGCACAGTCATGGAAACACGCTTCTATGGTGGAGTCCGCAGCGCCGAAATCATCCCGCCAAACGGGGGCGACTTGGATGATGTGCATCAAGCCTATGTTGCGATGGCGGCGTCCGGCGTCGTGACGGAGGCCCAGCGTTCAATCTTCAATCATGTGAGCCGGAAGTTGCTCGAGGAGGGCGGCGCCGAGGCCATCATGCTCGGCGGGACCGATCTCGCGTTGGTCTTCAACCAGGATGCCGCGCCGTTCCCGCTCGTCGACTGCGCCGCCCTTCATGTCGACGCAGTTGTGCGGCTGGCGATCGCCTGAAGCGATCCAGTGTCCATGCATGCCGGCGTCACGGTAGGCGTCGGAGTCAGACGCTGGATCATAATCCGAATGGTGATCTCATGACGTTGGGCTAGTTCCGACCTGACTCAGGCGGCAGCTCGAAGGTGCCGAGATGATATTCGGAGGTCTCGTCCTCGTCGCGGTCGTCGCTCTCGTCCGATGGGCCTTGCGCTGGCGGGGGAAGTTCCACCAGCGTGAAGAGCGCATCGGGATGTCGCTGCCAGATGGCGAGATCGTCGGCCGTCACGGTCAGCCACCCGAACGTAAACATGTAACGACCGGGCTCAGTGATGCGCCCGGCCTTCTGCCAACTGATCTTGTTGACCACGGTCCACTCTCCCCCCGGCGAACCACAACTTCCGCCGAGGGCTGAATGTTCCTATTTGTTTGTCTGCGCTTCAGCTCAGGTAATCGAGATCCGTCGCACCGGCGTCACTTCGCTTCCGCTCACTGCCTCCGTACCCAACGGCTTGCGCTCGGCAGGCTGCTTGGCGACCGGGAGCTGCAGCACGGTCACGCGCTGTCCTTCGCAGAGCTGCGTTACCAGCACGTGGCGGCCGTCAGCGAATTCGATTGCGTCGTGATGGCGATCGGGCACGTGCTTCTCGATCGCGTTGAACTTGGCCACGCGCTCGCGGATCGTGCGCGTCCAGATCCAGCGGCTGTCGTAGCGGACGTCGTCAGCAAACGCCAATTCCGTTCCGGGCAGCATACACACGGCGACATTCGGCTCGCTCTCGGAGGCGAAGCCGCGGGTCGAAGTTCCGCGGAACGTCGTCGAGATCAGCGTTTCCCCGACCTTGGCAGGGCGGGACGCAACGGCATGCAGGCTATAGTCACACATCGGATCGCTCCTCGTTCGAGATAGCAACCCACGCTCCCCCCGGACAGGCGCAGGCCTCTATCAGAGTGGACATCAAACCCGATGTTAGCGCGTGCTTAACGGCAATTCTGCGCTGATCTGCACCGTCTACGGCCGTTCGTGATCACAACCGTTTGAGCGCATTGCTTCGCTCTCAGAGCGCACAATCACCACCATCGTCGGAGCACGTGTCCAACGCGTCAGATCAAATCTGGTCTCGGCGCAATCGAGCCTGTGAGAAGCTCGCGCGCGAAACAATCAGTACTTACGGTAAAGTCCGATCAGCTTGCCCTGAATCTTGACGCGGTTGGGCGGCAGGATGCGGACTTCATAAGCAGTATTGGCCGGCTCGAGCGCAATCGAAGCGCCGCGACGGCGAAAACGTTTCAAGGTGGCTTCCTCATCATCGATCAGAGCCACGACGATGTCGCCGGTATCGGCTGAGTCATTGCGCTGGATCAGCGCCATGTCGCCGTCGAGAATGCCGGCATCGACCATCGAGTCGCCGCGCACCTCCAGCGCATAATGCTCACCGGTGCCGAGCATGTCGGCGGGCACGCTGATGGTGTGGCTGCGGGTCTGCAAAGCTTCGATCGGCGTGCCCGCGGCAATGCGGCCCATCACCGGAACCGCGACCGGACGCTCACCGTCGTCGATCGCAGGCGTGCTGGTCCGCACCTTGCCGAGATTGCCTTCGATCACCGAGGGCGTGAAGCCGCGCCGATTGTTCGCCGCTTGCGACAGCTCGGGCAGCTTGATTACCTCGATGGCGCGCGCGCGATTGGGCAGGCGACGAATGAAGCCGCGCTCCTCGAGCGCAGTGATCAGGCGGTGGATGCCGGACTTGGAGCGCAGATCGAGTGCGTCCTTCATCTCGTCGAAGGAGGGCGGCACGCCAGCTTCCTTCAAACGTTCGTTGATGAACCGCAGAAGTTCGTACTGTTTGCGCGTCAGCATCTCGACCAGATCCCCAGGGTTGACGTGTCGTCCTTGTTCGAGACGACCTTTTTCACGGCGCCCGCAACATCTTCGAAACAAATCATGAACGGACACTATCTGTTCGATATGTGTTCTGCAATCCTTAATTTGCAGTGAAGATGGCGCGCAGGATGCCTGTCAGAACCTGTCCGGTTTATTCCGGCAGACGCAGAATCTCGCAAACGGAGCCGGCACTTGCTGCGGGTGCAAAGGCGGGGCGGATCACCAAAGCCTGCGACAGCGCGAGATTTCCGAGCAGCGAGGAGTCCTGATGCGTGACCGGAGTGGCGACCAGCGTGCCGTCTTCGCGCTCTTCGAGTCGCGCGCGCAAATAGTCCTCGCGAACGTCATTGGCGCCGAGGTCGCGGCCGAGCAGAGCGGTCTCGCGGGCGGGGTGGATCTGCGTCAGCCCCAGCAGCTTCCGAATCAGCGGCACCAGAAACAACAGGCTGCAGACATAGGAGGAGACGGGATTTCCGGGCAGACCGATCACGCGCATCGCGCCGAGGCGCCCGTGCATCATCGGCTTGCCCGGGCGCATCGCGATCTTCCAGAACGCCATCTCCACGCCTTCAGCATCCAGCCCCTGCTTGACCAGGTCGTGGTCGCCGACCGACGCGCCGCCGGTCGTGATCAGGATGTCGGCTTGCGCCTCGCGCGCGCGGCGAATGCCGGCGACTGTCGCGTCCAAGGTATCCGCGGCGATGCCGAGGTCGATCGGCTCTGCGCCTTCGGCGCGCGCGAGCGCGCGCAGAGCATAGCCGTTGGAGTAGACGATCTGCCCAGGCCCGGGGTTGGAGCCCGGCATCACCAGCTCGTCGCCCGTGGCGAGCAGCGCCACCTTCGGCCGGCGGCGCACCGGAAGCTCCGGATAGTTCATGCTGGCTGCGAGCGACAGGTCGCGATCGCTCAAGCGACGCCCGGACTGGAGCAGCACGTCGCCCTCGCGGAAATCCGCACCCGCCGGACGAATGTGACGTCCCTGTCTGGCCGCTTCTGTGAGGGTGACGTGATCGCCGTCGGCGATGGTGTCTTCCTGGATCACGACCGTATCGGCGCCGTCGGGAATGACGCCGCCGGTGAAGATGCGCGCGGCTTCGCCCGCTCTGAGCGCGCGCTCGAACGGCCGGCCGGCCGCGATCTCGCCGATCACCTTGAGCCGCGCCTGGACGCGGTCGGCATCCGCGGCGCGGACCGCATAGCCGTCCATCGCCGACATCGCCTGGGGCGGCTGCGTGCGCAGCGCGGCGACATCGCGCGCCAGCACCCGATGATAGGCCTGGTCCAGCGCGACCCGCTCCTCGGGCAGCGGGACGGCGCCGTCGAGAACCAGGGCCAGAGCTTCGGAGACCGGCATCAGCGCCATGAGAGTTCCTTCCGGGAGGAGCCGGCGCAGCGCCGACTGAATTCGCCTTCTAACCGAAGGTTTAACGCAAGGCCAAGCGCTTCGGCTTTTCGGTGCCATCGCGACCGAGTGATCGGCGACGCGCTGGTTGCCGCAGCGCGACAGGTCTCCGGAGGAGCCTCTCACAGCCGCGCGAGAAATTCAGTCATCAGGGCCGTTACTTCCTCCGGCCGTTCCAGGCTCGGCAGGTGCGCGCTGCCGGTCAATTCGCATCCCGCCCCTTTCGGCATCGTCGCGGCCATCCGGTGACACCGTTCCTGGATATGAGGGAAATCGAAATCACCCCAGATCACCAGCGACGGCGCCGAGATCTCGGACAGGCGGGGGAAGGCTGGTGCGACGTCGAGGTTCGTTCCGATCGGCGGCGCCTGGAGCGCGAGGGCATTCTTGGCGGTGAAGAGCCGGCGTAGTTCACCTGACACACGGCCCTCCGGCTGCAACGGACCGTCCAACCACATATGCGCCTTGATCGCGCTCACCTGCTCCCAATCGGCGGCCGCTTCGGCATCAGCCAGTTGTGCCATGAGCCTCGCGATCGCCGGCGGATAGGCCGGTTCGGGCGCACCGCTGACCGAGGGAGCGATCAGCACAAGCTCCCCGACGTGGGAGGGATGGCGAAGCGCGAAGTCAAGCGCGATCCGTCCACCTTGCGAGCATGCGACAAGGGTCGCAGGCGCCCCGCCAGCGACGGTTTTGATCACCGCCAACAGGTCCGCCACTTGAGAATGGTCTTCCTTCCCCGCGATGGTCTCGCCGAATCCGCGGCGATCATAGGCGATCGCCATATGCGTCGCGCTAATCCCGTCCGCCTGCGCGCGCCACATCGTGCGGTCGAAAACCGCGGCATGCAGAAACACAACCGGCTTGCCCCGGCCGGTCACGTCGGCTGCGAGCCTCGCGCGGCCGGAGATGATCTGATGCGAGGCGCTCATATCTGACCGCTACCCGGCCACCGCGCGACAGGCGGTGCGCTCTGTTGTGTGCAGGATCTCGGCAACCAGGGTCCTGAGCCAGACCGAGGCGGCATCGCGATCGAGCTGCAGCGGCCACACCATCGAGACCGCCGGCATCCGCAGCTTCAACGGGACCGGGCTGAGCGTCAGGCCGAAGCGCGGCCCGTAAAGCCGCGCCATGCGCGCCGGTATCGTCGTGATCACGGGCGAGGCGGCGACGGTCGCCAGCACGCTCAGAAATTCCGAGGACGCCGCCACCACGTTCAGCTCGGTCCCGATCTCATCCAGTGCGGCGGCGAAGCAGCCCTGCAGGCTGTTGGTGAACGTGACCAGCACCTGTGGCAGCGCCAGGTAGTCGGTAAGCGCGATCGGCGCTTTCACCGGCACTTGGTTCGGGTTGAAGACGCAGCTCAGCGCCTGCTCGAACAGGAACTGCGATTTGTGCCGCTGCACCTCGGCCTCGAAGCAGCCCACGGCGAGATCCAGCGCCCCCTCGTCGAGCAGGCGGTGGACTTGGTCTCGTTCCGCCGGCTGGCTGATCAGCCGCAAGCCAGGAGCGGCGCGGCGGAGCGCCGCTGTGAGTTCGGGGATCAGCAAGAGCTCCACCTCGCTGGAAAAGCCGAGGCGGATGGTGCGCTGCTCGGTCGCCGGATCGAACGCCGGCGTGGCGTGCAGCGCGGTCTGCATCTGCGCCAGGGCCGCACGCACGGGCCCCGCCAGCGCAGCGGCGCGCGGCGTGGGCTGCATCACCGTGCCGATGCGGACGAACAGCTCGTCCTGCAGCAGCACGCGCAGCGTCGACAAGGTGTGGCTCATGGCGGGCTGCCCGACTTTGAGCCGGGCCGCGGCGCGCGTGACACTGCGTTCCTGCATCAGCGCGTCAAACGCGACCAGCAGGTTCAGGTCGAAGGAGCGAAGATCGAAGTGATCGATGGACTGCATGAGCTGGATCGATTTGAGCAATGTAACAGCTAGTCCTAGATCTCGCTCCAGACAAGATGATCACAAGATGATCGTTCGGATCGAGGCAGCCAGATATGCAGGACATCACGACCTACCGCGTTGGCGACGCCACCGTCACCAAGCTATTCGAACTCGCCCTGGACGGGGTGGATGCGTCCTTTCTCTACCCCGGTGCCGACGCCGCCAGCGTCGCGCGGGAACGAGCCGCGTTCGGGCCCGGCTCGGTCGACGCGTCCACCGGGTTGCTCCGCCAGAGCATCCATAGCTGGCTGGTGCAGACGCCGGAGCGGGTGATCCTGATCGATACCGCGACCGGCAATGACAAGGAGCGGCCGAGCGTCCCGATCTTTCACCGCCTGAACGAACCATTTCTCGAGCGGCTAAAGGCGGCCGGCGTCGCTCCCGAAGATGTCGATTTCGTCCTGATGACGCATCTGCATGCCGACCACGTCGGCTGGAATACGCGCCTCGTCGGTGGACGCTGGGTGCCGACCTTTCCGAATGCGCAATATGTGTTCTCCGGCCGCGAGCGGGCCTATCAGGCCGCGCTGTCGGCGCAAGACGGCTCAGATGCTGTGATCCGGGATGCAGCGAAACTCGGCCCGATGACACATCCGCCGCTGGCGGGCGTCTACGAGGACAGCGTGCTGCCGATCATTGAGGCTGGCCTCGCGCGGGAGATCGTGGTCGACGGCTCTGAGGTCGTCGACGGCTTCCGTTATTTGCCGAGCGCGGGTCACAGCATCGATCACGCCTGCATCAGCTTCACTTCGCGCGGCGAGCGTGCGCTGTTCTGGGGTGACGTGATGCATCATCCGCTGCAGGTCGCGCGTCCCGATTGGAACTCGGTCTATTGCGAATTCCCGCAAGCCGCGCAGGCGTCGCGCCGATGGGCGATGAACCACGCCGCCGAGACTCAATCGCTCGTCTTCACCACTCACTTTGCCGAATCCTCTGCCGGCCGCATCAGCCGCGACCGCGACCGGTTCGCCTGGCAGTTCGTTTGAGATGGCCCGCACGATGATCGGAAGCGTTTCATCCTCTCAGCGCATCGTTTCGGACAGTCGCCTGATTGCCGGCCCGGCGCCCGACGTGCAGCTTCATCTCATCAACAAGCGCCCGGACGATCTGCGGAGCTTCTCGCCGGAGCGCACGGTCGTGATGATGCACGGCGCGACCTTCTCGTCCGCCAGCCTGTTCGACGTCGCGGTTGGCGGCGCGTCCTTCATGGATGTCCTGGCGCAGGCCGGTTATGACGTCTGGGCGGTCGATGCGCGTGGTTATGGCGGCTCCAGCCGGCCGGTTGAAATGTCGCGCGCGGCCGAGGAGGGGGCGCCGCTGGTGACGGCGCGCACCGCGATCGATGATTTTGGCGCAGCTGTCGACTTCATCTGCCGGCATCGCGACATTCCCCGCCTCAATGTGCTCGGCATGTCCTGGGGTGCGACGGTGGCCGGTGCGTTCGCGAGCGAAGCGTGCGCAAAGGTCGAGAAACTGATCCTGGTGACGCCGTTGTGGCTCTCCAAACAGCCGCTGCGGATCGATGCCGGCGGGCCGCTCTGCGCCTACCGCATCGTCAGTCCGGCGGCGTTCGAGGCCGCATGGCGCAGCGCGGCTCCGGAATATGCGCGACAACAGCTGATCCCGGACGGCTGGTTCCAGGCCTGGGAGAAGGCGACCCTGGCCACCGACCCGGACTCGCCGCAGCCCGGCACGGTCCGCGCACCCTCCGGCGCGGTGCAGGACGTGCGCATGCACTGGACCGCCGGCAAGCCGCTCTATGATCCCGGCGCGATCGCCTGTCCGGTGCTCGTGATATCGGCGGAATGGGACGTCGATGTCCGCTTCGACATGGCGCACGATCTGTTCGTGCGCCTGGTGAACGCACCTTACAAGCGCTTGGTCGAGATCGGGCAGGGCACCCACATGATTCTCATGGAGAAGAATCGCCGACAGGCGTTCGACGCGGTGATCGGCTTTCTCGACGAGCGCGTGGTACCAGCAAGCTGAGGCTTGGTTATCCGCCAGATGCCCAATGACGGCGCTGATGTCGCGCGGCGCCGGAGCGACATTTTCGCTTCAAAGGGCTCATTGATCTCAACGTGCGGCTAACCGCTTATAGGCAGCAATGGCGCGCTTGAGATCGTCATATTCGTTGCACGAAAGCAAACAGACATTTTCCAATGCGGCGAGTTGTTGCTCAGCTTTGATGGAGTCGCCGAGAACCAGATAGGCCTCGCCAAGATGCTCGTGCGCGCTGCGATGACGCGGGTTGAGTATCAACGCTCGCTGATAATGTCCGATAGCCGGACCAAGCTGACGTAGCCGCCGATAGGCATAGCCAATGTAGTTTTGGATATCGGCGTTCTGGGGGTCGCGCAGCGCGGCGAGTTCGAACGCTGTGATTGCACCGTTCCAATCCTCTGCCGCGAGCGCCCTCTTGCCTGCACTGAAATCAGGATCGAGTTGCGCCCAGTCAGCATCCGACGCGACCAACACCATAGTGGTGCAAATCGGCCAGGCTTCGGGCGTGATGGCGGTGTCAGCTCTAGCGCCGGGTCCGCCGAGCGGTGCCGGAGACCGCCAATCGGGCAGGCCTTTGGTGTAGACGCCGAAACCCGCGACTAGCGCACCGAGCATGACGGCCACTGCGATCGCTCGGATCATCGTCGGATCTTCTCCTCCGTCGGGGCCGCCGGACGAGGTCAGACGGCCCTTCATCTACCGATTCGTCCCGACAGTCACATCTCGTTGCAAGTAAGCCTTGGCCTCGCGGATTTCTGGCCGCTCAGCATCGGCGTTCTTGGCCAGCTCCACGAGCTTGCCGAAATATTCGACTGCCTTCTGATGGTTGCCCAAGCCATCCGCTGCCCGGGCGGCTCCCCAGAAGCCGCGGAAGCGGTTGGGGGTTTGCTTGAGCGCGGTCTCGAATTCGCTCAGTGCCGCCGCGGGCTGCCCGATTTCGAGCAGCATTTCCCCGAGCAGTTCGCGGAACGGAAAGAGGCGGTTTTCCATCGCCACGTGTTTGAGGCTGCCGTCCTCGCTGTCGGCGGCTGCGCGCATATATCGTAACGCCCGATCGCGGTCGCCTTCCTTGAGTGCCACCCACGCCGAAACGGCAAGCATCTGCTCTTCCGTGCGGTCGGCCCAGTAGGACTGGTCGGCACCCTGCAGGGTCGTGCGCAACACCTTCATCGCGTCGATCTCTTCCCTGGCGCCGGCGAGATCGCCGGTACGCGCCATGCCGAGCCCGCGCGTGAAGCGGATCAGAGAATCCGCCATGGGATATTTGGTCGGAATCATCGGCAGCGCAGCAGCGCCGGCCCAATCTGCCCGCTCCAAGACATAGCGGGCCGGCATAGCGGCCTTGGCGGTGAAATTGACGAAGTTGATCGGTCGATCGCCGCGATCGGCGGTGGCAAGTGATTTCCTGATCATCGCATCAGCCTTGGCATCCTGCGCGAGCTGCAGATACGCATAGACGGTAAAATCTGACGCGTGATAGTAGTCGGGCTGGATCTCAAGCGCTGAAGCGTTCGAAGCGATGGATTCTTCCCAGAGCCCGACCATGGAATAGATGTGTGACGGCATGTGCCGCGCATGCGGCACGGCCGGCGCAATGCCGGCATAGCGCCGCGCCGACGCGACTCCCTTTTCGGCAAGCGGCGCAAAGTCGTAGGCGTGAATGAGGTAGTGCGTCACGCCCGGATGCTGCGGGTTCTGCTCGAAGAGCTTTTCCAGGAGTGCTGCGGATTTGAGCTGCTGGGCGTAGGTGAGGTCGCTCTTCGGTGCCGAGGCTTGCAGCGTCAGCGCGTAGTAAGCCTGCACCTCGTAGTCGTCAGGATAGGTTTGCGCCATTCGCTCCATCGCGGCATTGTAGGCCGCCAATCGGGCATCCACCGGTCTGTTGTCATAATCGCGGAAATAAGCACTCAGTGCCTCGATCCAGTCGCGCTCGCGTTGGGTCTTCGGCCCCGCAGTCCGTGCTTTTTCAAGGGCCTCCCAAGCCGCCTGCGCCTCCGCGCGCGTCGGCGTGGTTGCCAGCGTGTTGCCGAGGAGGTCCATCGCCACACCCCAATATGCCATGGCACAGTCGGGATCCTGCTGCAGTATGGCTTCGAACTTCCGGCGGGCGATCAGGAACCAATACGAATGCAGCATGGCAACGCCGCGGTCGAACTCGGCCTGCACATCGGGGGCACAGGATGTCGGGAAGCTCACTTTGCCGAGTTGCTGGTCCTGCTGGCCGAACGAGCCGCTTGCCACGGCTGCGGTGATCAGGCCGGCTGCAAACAATGTTCGTGTCGAGTGAGTGCTCATAGTAACTCCCCCTCAAAATTGCCAGCGATAGCCTCCGTCCCGAAAACAATGAAAATCCACTTCCTCGCCCGTGCTGATGCTGCTCATCGATTTCGGGCAACGTCCGGCTGGCAGCTCGCCCCGAATATTACGCCAACCCAAATCCCGGAAAGAGCAGTAAGGCTTCCATACTTCGCCCAGACTTGGCCAGGGCTGCCGATTTTCGTGCTGCAGCAAGGTGGCAGCTATCCGGGGTACAAACGGCCGTGGCGCGTCAAAATGGTCCGGAGAGCAGCTCGTGCCCCAATGCGGGCATTTGGGCTGCAATGCTCGCGCTTAGCCGACAATTCCCGACCAATTTTCGAGGGCATCGAACCTAGCCAGATCCGCCGTGACGGCGCTGATAGCGGCTCGTCGCCGGCCACGGCCAGGCGGCAAGTGTCGACCGATCCGGCTCGAAGATTTCGACCTTGAGCGGGTAGCATGCTGCAGCGTCGCTCGAATGCGTCGCGCTGCAGTCGCCGCCGGGACAGGCCGACAGCGCGCCGAGCAGATCGATCTCGGCCAGGAACTCGATGAAGTCGCCGGGGCGGACCGGGCTCGCCTTCATGAAATATTGGTGCGTGTCCGCCGTGAAGCCGGTGCACATGAAGACGTTGAGCACGTCGTGGACGTGGTGCTCCACCGTGTCAGGCGCGGCCTTCAACTCCGCACCGAGCGCGCGGGCGAGGTTGGAATGGCAGCAGAAATCATAGGCGCGGCCGTTCAACAGCATGTTGGTGTAGGGATCGCAGCGCGTGCCGATCACGTCATGCACGCCGGCACCATCGGCGTCCCAGCCATACCAGCCGAGCGTGTCATGGCTGATGGTCGCCATCGGCCTGAGATAAGGCATGCTGCTCCAGAGCCGGTCGCCGGTGCTGACATGGGTGGCGTGCAGCGCCCGGGTCTTGCCGCTGAAGAAGCGCTCGGCGAGATCGTCGGCGTTCCAGAGATTGAGATCGCCGACCTGCGGGCCTTCGATGCTGATGATGCGGAAGAACTGGCCGCGTGAGACGCGAAACGACCGCGCATCGCGCGGCGGCACCACGATCTCGTCGGTCTTCACCAGTGTCGCGCGCGCGGCCTCCAGCACGGCCATGTCGGGCCGCGGCATCGCGCCGGCGGGATAGACGATCGCGGGCTTGGCCGCACGGCGTGCGGTGGCGTCGATGGGTTCAGCCGTGACATTGGGCGACATCGTTCGAACTCGGGTCAATGCGGAGGGGGCAGTGTGAGGACTGATAGCCTGTGACCGAGGCTTGGCGACTGATTTCGACCAAGTCAACCAGTTCGCCGGCAAGACCATGCGCAACTGAGAATGTTATCCCTGAATATCCGCCGAGTGCGCGCCATCAAACAGATTTCCGATCACCTCAATGTCGTGACCGCCGAACATCTCATCGTCATGGCAGGAGAATTCGAAACGGCCGGTCTGATAGAGGACGATCCCTTGTGGTGTGATCCTGTCGAAGAACTCTTCGGCGGTGACCTCCTCCTCGTCATCCGCAAGCCAGTTCTCATTCTTGAGGTCAAGCAGGCTTGTCACCGCGCACGCGCGGACAGCCTGGTCCCATTTGGCCTGAGAGTCCCACAATGCGTGCGCCAACGCGATCAGCCGCTCGACATTGTCGCATCCGGACATCGACAGGCGCAAGACGACCTCGTTCGATATCCAGGTCGCAGTGGTCTCGAACCAGTTGACCCGGCGATCCAGGGTGAACAGGCCGAACCTGTCGTCGTTGACCCTGACGGGCCGGCCCAGCGCCTCCGCTCGGCTCGTGAGGTCGGCATCGCCGTCATACATCACCGCGACGATGTCGACGAATTCGCCTTGCGGCGTTCCAAACGCGCTTTCGTCCGCGACCCGCGCGCGAATGCGCACGACGTCGAACGCCTTGACCCGCATCAGGGACGAACGACGTGTCGCCTCACTGACGGCACCACGGATCGTGAGCTTACGGTCCTGGATCGCGCCACCCTCATATCGCCAGGGCTCGAGGGTGAACATCAAGTTGTGCGCGCGACCGGGGATTTCCGCCCCCCAGGCCCCGAGCGGGCCGACCACGCCGACGATGTCGGTGATCTCCCGGTGTTTGAGTTGCGCGAGCAGCTCGACGAGATTCTTCGGTCCATCGGCCATGTTCAGCGCCCGTGAGGTTCGCGGCAGGCCAGGGCATTCTTGCGGAGAGGAATGCCGGCGTTACGCGAAAAAATGACGGCATCGAATCTAGAGCGCTTCGCTGCCCAGGTCTACGAGTGGAGCGTAGACTTCCGCAGGCCTGACGTTCGGGTGTGGCCTGCTGGAGACTGCCCGCAAATTCGGAAGCAGTCCGGTTGTTTTCACATCATCAGCGTACTGCCAAATGAACCGCATCACCCCAAACCGGAGGTTGTTGCGTCCCCGGAGCACGTCTTTGTGTCACATTCGGGGCTTACGACAGAACGAAAAGCCTAAGGCGCGTCGCCAGCGATTCAGAATCTGCGTTTGACGCGCGATGAACGAGGGACAGGGGGTCTTCGAAAAATGGGTCAGCCCTTGCTGACATTCCTGCTGACGTTCCTGGTGTTGTGGGTGGGCTTGTTCCTGCTTGGGCTCGCTATCGGCACCCTGTCGTACAAAGCTGGACGGGTGCTGTGGGCAAGGGGCGGCTCAATCCCGATCCGCCGCATTGTGATCGGCCGCGGACCGGTCGTGGCGCGCGGGCGCTTCGGCGACATGCGGGTGGAGCTGCGCCTCGTACCGACAGGCATGGTCGTGATTTGCGCCGAGCTGGCCAGTGCTCCGAAACGCTCGGCCGTGCTGCTTTATCTTCTCAGCGGCGTGATCGGAAACGTTGTTCTGATCGGCCTCATCATCGGGCTCCATCGCGCAGCCATCGCACCGCCCATCCTGCACGATCCCGTTGGAATGCCGCTGCTCGTCCCGCAAGCCAGCATTCTCATCTTCGCGCAACTCATGGCGATCGGCGTCAGCCTGGCGGAGCCGTTCGTCTATGCGCGATCGCGCCTGATCATGACCTATCGCGCGGGTACGACGCGACCGCCGATAAGCACGCGGTCATGGGCTTTCGTGCGTATCCTATACCGAGTTGCTGTCCATCAACGACTGGGCAATCAAGACGCCCGCCGCATGGCGTGGGCGGCAGTGCGGCGAGAGCTTGCGCAGGGCGATTTGACGCCCGAAGAGGAGATGTACGCGCTCGACTGGATCATCACCAACTGGCTGATGACCGATAGGCTCATCGCTGCCAGACCGATCTTAGCCGATCGCGGCCTTCGCCCGAACATCGACGAGTGGTCCGATCGGGCGATGCGGCTCGGCCCCAAGATCAAGACCCTCGTCGCGAGCCGCGGAGCCGCGCTGGTCGAGCTCGGTCGCTATGTCGAGGGAAAAGCCTTGCTGCAAAGCGGAGTGTCCATCAAAGGGGCGCCCCTGGCGGACACTCTCCTGAACCGGATCTGCCTGGCCCGCGCCGAGCACGCTTTGGGCAACGCGGCCGCTGCCCACAGATGGATGAGACAGGCACAGGCGATCGTCCGGGCCGAGACCCGTCCCCCGCTGTCGGCGGTCTGGTTGCGACTGATCCATCGTGCGGAATGCGAGATGCGGTCTCGCCGTTCCCGTCGCCAACATCAATATGGTCGCCGCGCGCTGAAAGCGCATGCAAAGCTACCTCTGCTCGGACTTCGGGCCTTTCGTGCAGATCAGCCCACCCCCATATCCCCTTGCTCGCCTCGCTCCCTCGTTGTCACGTTCGTTGCCATCTTATTCGGATTGGCGATCAGCCTCGTGCTGGCCGTGGCGACTGTGCCCGAGCCCGATCGAAACGCGATGCGCAGCACCGCCCCGGCCGTTGCGCGCTTCTTGTCGAGCGGGCTCAGGGGATCCTCGTCGGGCCGTTTTTCTAACATAGATCAGATCACCCGGTTCCGCCCTTGAATATACTCGGCGCAGCAATATTGCGGGCATGGAAGCTTCCTCATACTTGCAAGCTCACAAGACCAAAAGACAACATAGCGGCAGATAACAGTCGGCGACTTCGGGACTCATTGGCGCCGGGCAGGGGCCATTGCGGCCTCGACCTCACGGCTCTGACTCATCCGCTTGCTCAGCGGACGCTGCTCGCTGACATTGACGTTCAAAACGTGAGGCAAATAAGCTCAGCTTCGCCCATTGGGACAGGACCGCCATGATGCGCAAAACCAAGCTTTCGATCGCGATAGCCACGGCAGCGCTCGGCGCCGCGGCCGCTTACGCCGAGGACAAATACGCCTTGAAATCGCCGGACGGCGTCGCGTTCTCGGACTTCAAAGGATATGAGGACTGGTCGGTGGTTTCTTCCGCACGGACCGACGAAGTCCTCAAGGTGATCGTCGCCAATCCGACCATGATCGAGGCGTACAAGGCCGGCATTCCGGGTAACGGCCAGCCTTTCCCGGATGGCGCCAAGATCGCGAAGCTCCAGTGGAAACCGAAGAAGAGCACGGAAGCCCCATTCGCCGTGGATGTGCCTGACGTGTTCACGCAGGCGTTCGTGATGGAAAAGGACAGCCAGCGATTTCCGAAAAGCGGCGGCTGGGGATACGCGCTGTTCAACTACGATGCCGGATCCGACAGTTTCGCAGCTGATGCCAGCCCCTCAGATTGCGGACACGCATGCCATGTGGCTGTCAAGGCGAAGGACCACATCTTCCATCCGTACCAGAAGCGTTGAGCGGCGCACGCTGTCGATAGCGGGTGCGCAGCCTCTCACTGGTGAGTCCGGATCGCCTCGAGCTGGCCACATGCGTAAAGTCACCGCCGTCCGCTCCTGTGGATCGAGCGGACGCGCTTCTTTGTTGCTGGCGTTGCGGCCTGCACAGCCAAAGCCTCACTGGCGATGCGAGTAAATTCGCGCTACTGGCGAAAGCGCCTTAGCAGGGAATAAGGTGACAGCTGATGAAGTGTCTTCGGATCTACGCAACCCCGGATGGTGAATCTCACTTCGGTGAAGTGGAAATCCCCATGACGGCGAAGCTGACCGTTGCTCCTGGTGCCAAGCCGTTTCAAGTGTCCGGGCGCTATCTCGCGTCGAGCATCGCGTTTACTCAGATCCCTGCCGGCATGCGACAGGTTGATTGGCACACCGTTCCGGCGCGAATATTGACTGTCAGACTGACCGGGGCGGTCGAATACGAGACGAGCGACGGCGAGGTCCGGCACGTCTCTGCGGGCGAGTTCGTGTTGGTGGAGGACACACACGGCAAGGGCCATCTGTCTCGTCACTCCCCAGACGCGCAAGCCGTTCTTTGGATCACGCTACCC
Organism: Bradyrhizobium sp. STM 3843; assembly: GCF_000239815.1. Taxonomy (GTDB): domain Bacteria; phylum Pseudomonadota; class Alphaproteobacteria; order Rhizobiales; family Xanthobacteraceae; genus Bradyrhizobium. The sequence goes on from NZ_CAFK01000040.1 coordinate 43,979, forward strand.
GACGGCCTCGATTTGCCGCCCGCATAGTTCGCAGGGCGCGTTATCGACCACGCCGCTGAAGTTTGCAGCGGGACCGTAGCGGATCTCCCCGATGCCGCTTGGATGTTCGCCCACAGGGACCGAACCAGAAGCGAGCCATCCGCGAGCCGAGCGGCCGATTTTGCCTATTAGCGGACATCAATCGCGTGACGTCATCACCGCGAACGATCGCTGACGTCAGCCTGTTAGTTAGCAAACTATGGCCGCTGTTAACCACGAAACCAGTCAACAGATGAAACATGGTAAAATTTGAGATAAATTTTAGTCATTGAAGAGTTCACCGACGCATTGCGTCCCGTGAACAAGCAAGAATAGCTTTTTCTTCTTCGTGTTCCCGTCGGCGGACGGTTGTGAATCTACATTTCACCGGCGCGCGGAGAACTGCACATGAAGCAGCTGTTTTTGGCTGCCATCATTGCGATGGCGGCGAGCGAACCTGCATGGGCTCAATCATCGACGGGAACGGGCCTCGGCCTTGCCAAATCAGCCTCGAACGCGCAGGCGATATCGGGGCAGGGCGGCACGGGAGTTGGAGTCGCCGCAATCACCACCAACAGCAACGTGCCGGCCGAGCAAACGATCAAGAGCGTGCCCGGCATTGTCGCACCGGGCTTGGCCGCGGCCGGGCTCGAAACGTGCCTCGGCTCGGTTTCCGGCGGCGGGGCCTTTGTCGGAACCGGATTTAGCTTCGGCAGCACGATCCCTGATCCCGGCTGCGCGGCGCGGCTCGATGCGCGCACCTTGTGGAGCTTCGGATTGAAGAAGGCGGCGGTTGCGCGGCTCTGCCTCAACCCAGACATCTATCGCGCAATGCCGGAGGTCTGCGTCAAGTACCTGCCGCCACTGGCGCCGGACTATCGCGCCGCGCCGAAGGTCCCGACCCGCACCGCGCAGGCGGAAGCGTCCGAGGAGCAGGCCTACACCGGCGGCGACATTTGGCTGGTGGAAGGAGCAACCGGCAAGACCCGTCTCTGCAAGGACTACGATGTGACCCAGCAAAGCTGCCGTGTCTGGGCTCACGTCGCTCACCATTCGACGCCGAAGAAGAAGGCGCCAGCGGGTGGTGAAACGTCTCACACGGCGGCATCTCCAGCCCCGGCATTCGCCGAGGCAGTAACCGAAAAGAAAGGGAAGTCACAATGAAGAAGCTGTTGATGAGTATTTCGTTCATCGCTCTGGTGGGAAGCATCTTGCCGGCTGATGCCGGGTCCACGCTCGCCATCGGCGGCGGTGCCAATCTTGGTAATGTGACCACGCTCACCGGTGCTGCAACGTTGGGCAATGCCGCAGCTGCCTCGGCGGCCAACGGCATCAATACTTCGGTGGGGAGCGGGGTTGCCGTTGCAACGCCTGCGGGGAGCCTCAGTGCTGGTATTGGCTCCTCGATTGGTCAGTCAATCGGACAATCCGGTGCAGTCGCCGGTCCGGGTGGTGGCGCGGCCTTGAGCGGCGCTTTGTCCAACAATCACGGGATCGGCGTCGGCGGAGGCTTCACCAACGTCTTGCCCTAAGACAGACGATAGCAGCATGGTGGCGCACCTCGTCACCATGCTGCTGGTCGGGTGAGTGTTTGCTGCTGTGAGGTGCGAGGGGCGACAGAGAAACGACTTGCCTCGGCCATGCCGGGCCGTCAGGTTCCTTGTAGATCAAATGATACGTATCCGCGGTGCCGGATATGCCAGGGTGACCCATGCCCCTGCATCGCACTCACGGCCATATGATCCATCGATTGCCGCTCCTGCAAGATCACGTAGCGCTTGAACAGTCCAGCAGGGCGGTCGAAAGGGCGAGAGAGGTGCTTCGGCTCTGCCCCGCCCCGAACACCTTCCTGGGCCACAAAACGCAAGAGCCCTTCCCAAGAGAGAATGACGAGCAGTGACGCTTTTTCGCGATCCATGCGGTCTATCGAGTCCGATGCGCCGCTTGTGACCCAAGGTGGAATCGAGTGTCTCGTTGTTTGATCGGGGCGCCGGCTCTGAAATTCGGTATCTGCCGTGTCAGGCGGCACGATGATCGTGTCGCGATGACAAATCCGGGCACAGCACGAGCTTGCCCTCGAGACCGCCGGCTTCCAGGCGCCAATGCGCTTCAGCAACTTCATCCAGCGAGATCCGTTCGGCGACGCGCGGCTGGATAGCGCCGCTGCCGAGCAGCGCGAGCAGGCGCTTCAGGTCCTCCACAAACCATTCAGGATGTTGCAGCCGCATTGCATTAATGGAGTAGAATAAGGCCCGTCTCCCGCCAGGCAGCCACCTCCAGAGATACAATCGCGCGATCCACATCAGCATCGTGAGCATGCGTCGCTGGCCCTGCACTCCCGCCGAGTAGCCATAGGCGCACAACAGGCCGCCGGGCTTGAGCGCCGCAATCGAGCGGCGATAGCCGTCCTCCGCGATGCCGTCGAATACGACGTCAAACCCGCCCGGTAGGACACGGGTGAAGTCTTCACGCTGGTAGTCGATCGGCGTGGCCCCGAGTTCGCGGATCAGCGTGGCATGCCTTCCATGAGCAGCGCCCCACAGCTGAAGCCGGGCCATGCTGCCGAGAACGAGCAACGCCTGACCGACTGCACCGGCAGCTCCATGCACCAGTATGCGCTGTCCTGCCTGCACCTTCCCAGCCCGGTGCAGAAGCTGGTACGCCGTCATCCAGCTCAGGATCAGCGTGGCTGCCTGCGCTACGTCAAGACTCTCCGGCACTGGGGTCAAGTGGTTTGCCTGGAGCGTGCAATAGGTCGCATTCGATCCGAGCACCGTCATGTCTGCCACACGGTCGCCAAGCTGAAATCCGCTCACGCCATCGCCCAGCTGATCGATTTCCCCGACGACATCGTAGCCCATGACAAAGGGTGGGCGCCGGGCTGCAGTTTGCGGGTAGACATGGCGTCGGATCAGCGTATCGGTGTACTCGAGCCCCGAGGCGAGCACGCGGACACGCACCTCGCCCGGACCAGCTGTCGGCAGGGGAGCGTCGACCACTTCGAGCTCCTCGGGACCTCCGAAGCGCCGGAGTTGAACGACGCGATTGCGCGGTTCAATCATGTGCCGATCCTTCCAATCTCGTATTAGAAAGGCATCAGGAGTGGCTATTGGCCGCCAGCAATCATCTCGAAACTTGCCCCGTAATTGATTGATGCAGGTCAATTCCGCGCTTGGCCAAGGCAGGCGTCCGGCATCACAGATGCGAGGTCGGCTGTTCTGGCTAGAGCCGACCTACGGCAGTCCAACGCCAAACGGCGGGTCGTGACCTGAAGCGATCTTGACTCACGGGAGCTACTCAAGAGCCAGTTGAAGCAAGATCAAACGCAAGGCTCGCAGCGACAAGCCTGTCGCGCCTCAGGACGGGTTCAAGGGCAGGGCTCTCAAAGCCTCTGCTCAGTGGATGATCCCGTTTGGCCCCATGTGCAGCATACAGAAATGCGCGTGGCGCCCGGTCCACTCATTTTCGATCGTGCCCGTGGTCTTTGCCGTGCTGCTCGCAAATTCCGCCTCGATATATTCGAAGCCGTGCGGCAGCACGACCTTGGCGCGATGCTCTTCGCCGGTGACAGGATTGCGGATCGGCTCGCTCTTGACGTCGATAATTCCGGCGACCGAGACACGGCCGCTTCGCTTCTCTTGGTCGACTTCAAACTCGATCGGTGCGAACAGCGGCTCGTGGAAGGTCTCGGTCATCGCCGCGACAACGTTGAAGATGGTCGCGAACTGTTCGGTCTCCTGCCCGGCCAGGATCTTCAGGAGGGCCTCGCGCTGGTGCTTGTCGGCCCGCTCGTCGATGATAGCCAAGGCTTCGCCGTGCCCCTCATGGATGGCTCCTGGCCAAGCAAGGATCGCGGCGGCCTTCACTCCGTTCAGCCGGACGTCACCGAAATGACCCTCGTCCACCCGCAGGGCGACGACCGCGCGGCAGTTGCCTCTTGTCGGCCGAGCATCGAACTGGCAGGGGCATCCCCAGTCGCAGTTGCAGGTGGCTAGCTCCGGTCCTTTGATCATCCAATCGACATGGGCCATGGCAATCCTCCTCTCATGCTGGTGAGGGTGTTCGAGTTTGCCACCGGCGGCAGAACTACGCATCAGCCCGCCGGCCGAGCGCGACAAATGGTCGCCCCGGCCCAAAAGGTCAGTGGGACTGCACTTCTCGCAGCTTTTTGACGAGCAGCTTTGAGATGAAACGTGCCTGATGTTCGCAACGGGTCCAACTGCCGACTGCAGTGTGTTGACGGAAATACCAAGGGAGTAAACAAGTGGATGGGTAAGCTGCTCGTCAGAAACGTCGTGAACAGCCAAGTCCAATTTGTCGTGAATCAGATAGCCGACAATCTTGCTGGTCTACGGATATCCGGACAGAACTCTTCCGATCCTCCGCTATCGAACAGCCCTCTCCAAAGGCAGCCAAGGTTTTTCCTGCTCAGTCAACGCGGCTTTTGTCAGATCAATCCGCACGTGCGTCAGATTATTCCGATCCGCTGCACTTAACGTTTCTGCAGAAGTTGAAGTGGCTTGTGAGGGCTGCGAAGGCTGCGTGCTGCAATTCCATTCGTCGTGCCAAGCTCGCCGCTATTATTCGGCTTTTGCGGTAGTTCGGTACTTAGAAAGCAGGCATCTTTTGATATGAATCAAGTTCAAGCTGGCAACGCCAATTAGACGGCGACTTTGGGGGCTTATCTTAGGAGGAAGCCCATGCGTGTTGCGCTAGTTTGTTCAGCGATTGTTGTCGTATCGACGGTGACAGGTGCAGCGGCTGCCGACAATCTCAAGGGGACTTACTACCTTGTGGGTACTCAGGTCTGCCTCGTCGCGCCGGCCGGGTTCAAGCAAGACAATAACGGTAACTTCACGATCCCGATTGGCGATACCAACCTCAGCCAGCTCACTACCGAAGGTCGGGTTATCTACCGTGGTGATGGGACTGGTGAGGCGCAGCAGAACTTCGTGACCATTGTTCCGCCACCCAATCCTTACGGAGCGGCAGTAAGTGCGGGCACCATCTCTTACTCG
>NZ_CAFK01000039.1 GCF_000239815.1 Bradyrhizobium sp. STM 3843
GGAGCTGCCCTCTCCCGCAAGGGGAGAGGACATTGCAATGCGCACCGTTCGATCCCGAACTTGCTTCAGCTGATTTCGCTTCGCGAGGCTTCCTACCGTTGCGCAAATTTTATGGTTGAAACCGGCCAGCGGCCGTCATGGCCGCGAATCGCGATCCGCAGGCCGTGCAGCTCGTCGAGATACACCTGTTCCACAGTTCCCGCCTTGCCGTCGCTGAGCGCCACCGCCTTGCCGACCAGTTCCGATTGCGCCTGCTCGAACTCGTGAAGAATCTTGAAGGCTCGCGTTCTGGCGGAAACCATGCGGGTCCGATGCTGTGGGTGGATCGGTGCGCCAACAGCGAGAGATGTCGGCGGTTGCCACTCAAATCGGCATGGAACGGGGTCGGATCAAGAGCTGGAACTAGCTATTGCTCATGCAGAGCCGCTGGCAGCGAGGGTGGAGTGCCCTCGTCTGCCAGCGCTCCAGCGCCAGTCGTCATCAGCAGGATGCCGCCGATCAACCCAGCGCCATACGTGCCTCGGCTCCGCTTGTTGTTCTCTCGTTCGTTCTTCTGCCGAGCGCCCATGGCGCATCCATCCGTGCGTCGATGATCATAGCGCAACTGGTATAACCACCAACATCATAGGATAACCTGCAATCCAAAAGCTTGCGCAGTATCAGCGACGCGCCGCGGAACGCCGTCTCCGCCCACGCGTTCGCCCCAGAACTCCTGATGAGGAGCGCGGAGCAGAGCATGGTCAAGGACACCACGAAGAACGATCCGAGGGAGACACCGAAGGACGATCCCAGGCAACAGACGGATTGGCCGAGCAACAAACAAACCGACAAGCCCTGGCAGGGCAATCCCGAGAAGGACCAGATCGCACCTGACCGCCCCGATATCGATCTCGAGAAATGGCAGCGGTCGAACACGCACTAGCCCTGGCAGAGCTGCATTGGTGCGTGCGGCTCTGCCGCGACGCCGAACGCCGCGGCAGACCGTGTTCGCATCAGCGCGCCGCCTCCGCCAGAACCTGTGGCCGCGGCAGCTGCGACAATGTCGCCGCCTCGATCCATCGCGTGACCGCTGCGAGGTCGCCCTCGGCATCACGATAGGCCTGGATCTGGAAATCGGCCGAGCTGCCGAGCTGCATGATGATCTGGCAGCGTGCAAGCTCGTCGACGCAGCCGAGCGCTTCAGCATCCGGCATGATCTCTTCGATCAGCCTGACCAGCATCTCCTGCCCCGTCACCGGACCGTCCTCGGTTACCAGGAGGCAGTCGGTGCCGTAACGCTGCGCCCGCCACTTGTTCTCGACCGCGATCGCGCGCTCCACATTGCCGACCTCGTTGGCCTTTTCGGGGTGGAGGTAGAGGTGACGCGCCAGCGCGCGGTACAGCCCGGCAATCGCGATGGCATCGTCGACCGAGGTGCAGACATCGGGCGCGCGCAGTTCGAGGGTCGGATGCTTCGATGACGGTCGCATCGCCCACCAGATATGGCTGTCGTCCGGCATCACGCCGGACTTGGTGAGTGCCGCGACGTAACGGTCGTACTGGTCTTTCGAGGTAAACAGCTCGGGAAGGCCGGTGCGCGGCAACTCGTCGTAAGCCGCGAGCCGATAGCCTTTGAGACCGGTCTCGCGTGAATTCCAGAACGGCGACGAGGTCGATAGCGCGATGAACAGCGGAATATAGGGGATCATCGCGCGCATCACCGCGAACCGCCGGTCGGGGTCCGGCAGCTGCACATGGACATGCATCCCGCACAGCATGTTGCGACGACCGACGCAGCGAAGGTCCTCGATCATCTCGGCGTAGCGCGGCTTGGGACTTGGCTGCGAGCGCAGCCACGCCGCCGTCGGATGGGTGCCGCCGGCCAGAATGGTCAGCCCGTATTGGCGCGCGACAGTCGCGACCTCACGCCGCAGGAATTTCAATTCCTCCCTGGCGTCGCCGATGTCGATATGGACGTTGGTGGCGACTTCCAGCTGCGACTGCAGCATTTCCCGCATCGCCTGGCCGCCGGTCGACCAGTTCGCGGCGTTGAAGAGATCATCCGGCGTGCGCATCTCGACGTCGCGAGTGGTGGCATCGGCGAGGAAATATTCCTCCTCGATGCCGAACGAATATTCGCTCGCCTCTTCCCGCCCGCTTGCCGAACGGATCACCAGGTGCCGCTCATCGTCGCTCAGTCCGAGGCGGAGCCTTTCGAGTATTTTCGGATCAAATCCCATCGATCAAATCCCATCCAATTAGATGTTATGTGTCTGCAGCCAGGCCTCGAGGAGCGCCGCCTGCCAGAGTCGCGAATGGCCCTTCGGGCTCATCTCAGCCTCGGGCTGCCGCAGCATGTGGTCGACGAAATCGCGCCGGTAGAGCCCACGCGTCCGCGCCGGCGCTGCGTCGAAGACATCGCGGACGAAATCGAGGAACGGACCACGCAAGTAGCGCAAGCCGGGCACGGGGAAATAGCCCTTCGGCCGATCGATCACCTGGTGCGGCACGCAGCGCCGCGCCACCTCTTTGAGGATGTATTTGCCGCCGTCCTTGACCTTCAGCCCCGCCGGCATGCGCGCCGCAAGCTCCACGACCTCATGATCCAGGAATGGCACGCGCGCTTCGAGACCGAAGGCCATGGTCATGTTGTCGACCCGCTTGACAGGATCATCGACCATCATGATCTCGGTGTCGATCTGCAGCACCTTGTCGATCGCGGAAGCGCTGTCGCAATCGTCGAAGAAGCGCTCGACGAATTGCAGGCTCACATCCTCGTCGATCATGTCCGGCGACAGCAGCCGCGCGAGATCGGTATGGCCCCAGTCGAAATAAGCCTTCTGATACTCATCGACCGGATCATTGGCCGGCAGAAACGCGGGATACCAGCTGTAGCCGCCGAACACCTCGTCGGCGCCCTGTCCGCTCAGCACCACCTTGACCCGCTTCGACACCTCGGACGACAACAGATAGAACGCGACCGCATCGTGGCTCACCATCGGCTCCGACATCGCGGCGATGGCGCCGGGCAAGGCGTCGAGCGCGCGGTCGGCCGGAATGCGGATTTGCTGATGGCTGGTCGCGAAGGCGTTGGCGACGATATCGGAGTAGCGGAATTCATCGCCGGCGTGCCCGCCGACCGCATCGAACCCGATCGAGAACGTCCTGATGTCCTGATGGCCGAGCTGAGACAGCAGCGCCACCAGGAGCGAGCTGTCGAGGCCGCCGGACAACAGCACGCCCACCGGCACGTCGGCGACGCGGCGGCGGTCTACCGCCTGCATCATGGCTTCCGTCAGCGCGTCGACCCACTCCTGTTCGCTGAGGCGGCGATCAGTGGGCCGACTTTCGCCGACCCTGAAGCTCCAATAGCGCTCGCGCGTCTGCCGCCCATCCGGCTCGATGGTCAGGAGCGTTGCAGGCTCGAGCTTCCTCACGCCGCGGAGGATGGTGCGCGGCGCGGGGACTGCCGCATGAAAGCTGAAGAAATGATGCAAGCCCACCGGATCCAGCGCGGTGTCGACCTCGCCGCCCGCGAGTAGCGCGGTGAGCGATGAGGCGAAGCGGAATACGCCCGGCGCTTGCGTATAGTACAGCGGCTTGATGCCGAGCCGGTCGCGCGCCAGCACCACGCGGCCGCTGTCGCGCTCCCACAGCGCAAAGGCGAACATGCCCTTGAAGCGGCGCACGCAATCTCTGCCCCAGGCGTGATAGGCCTTCAGGATCACCTCGGTGTCGCCGTCGCTGAAGAACCGATAGCCCTTCCCCGCGAGCTCTGCACGCAGCTCCCGGAAATTGTAGATGCAGCCGTTGAACACGATGCCGAGTCCGAGCTCGGCATCGATCATCGGCTGCTGAGCTGCCGCGGACAGATCGAGAATGCTGAGGCGGCGATGGCCGAACGCCATCCCACCCTGCACGTAGAGGCCCGACGCGTCGGGCCCTCGCGCCTGCATCGCATCGTTGATGCGGCCCAGTGCCGCCAACGAGATCTGCCCATCGGTTCTGACTTCACCACAAATGCCGCACATCGCGGGGGATCGAGCTCCTGTGACTTGCCTGTTCGACTAAGCGCGGCCGATAACCCGTTGTGAACGCTTGCGTTCCCCTTGAAGCGCAACACAATTTCGCGCCAGGAGCGGAACTACCTCGGCACGCTTCCGTGCGCGAGCCACCAACACATGGTCCGGTGGCACCTCTGTCCAAGCCGGTTCCTTGTCGTAGGGCTCTGACACCACGATCACCTGCTCGCCGTCCTCACGGAAATAGAGCGAGTTGGCGCTGTCATTCTCGGCGAAGCGAAACGCGAACAGGTCCTGACCATTGGACAGCGCCGAAGTGAAGCGCAATCGCTCGCGCAGACCGTCCTCATTGACCAGCTCGCAGAGCGAACGCAGCACATCGCGTGTCGCCGCCAGCGGATCCTGCTCGATGCCGGCGCCGACAATGGCCAGAAACACGGCCTCTGAATCCGTGGTGCCGATCCGTGACGGATAGAGCGGATCGGGAATGAGAGCCTCGATCTTGCGGCGCAGCCTGTTCCAGCTGCCGACAAAGCCGTTGTGCATGAACAGCCAGCGGCCGCAGGCGAAGGGATGGCAGTTCTGGCGTGTCACCGCGGTCCCGGTCGCGGCGCGAACATGGGCGAAGAACAGATGGGACTGGAGGTGGCGGCAGAGATAGCGCAGGTTCTCGTCCGACCAGGCCGGACGGGTCTCGCGATAGAGCCCGGGCTCCGGATGATGGCCATACCAGCCGAGACCGAAGCCGTCGCCATTGGTGCCTGCGGTCGACTCCAGCGCACGCAGACTCTGCGCCACCAGCGAATGCTCGGGCTCAGTGACATAAGGCTCGAACGCAGTGATCTCACCGCGATAGGCAATCCAGCGGCACATCAAATAGCCTCCGGTTCAACGGATGAATGCGCGACGGAGTTCGCAGGCCGTGTGCAACCGGCTGGCCGAGCCAAACGAACCTCTCGATGCCCTTCGCGGTGTTGCTGAAATGAAGGGCCCGATCTTGCGCGCGCTGAAGGACGTGTCCTGATAGGTCGCGATCAGCCAGTCCATCGCGGGCTGTGATTGCACCCATTCAGCCAAAGAGCGGTGCGGCTCGCTCTCATAGGTCGCGCGGCTGTCGACCAGGAACTCCTCGAACACACGCCCCGTCCTGCGATCGCAAACGGATAATGGCAGCGGCTTGCTCACGTGGCCCTCGCGCAGGAAGTCATGGCTAGCAAAAACGCGTCACGCAAAATCAAGTTCCGCTGCGGAGGCGGCGCAGGGGAACTCGCCGGACCGGAGTGGCAGATGAGATGCATCGGCGCGCGGCACCAGCCAGCCACACCAGCGCGCTCGCGGCTCCCCGACCGCCGCTACCTTTCATAAATCTGTACCTTGCAATAAAAGATACCTTGCAATATATTCTTCCTGCAACTGGCCGAACCGTATCGCTGCCATGACCGAACAGAACCAGGTCCAGCTCAAGAAAGGCGCGCTCGAATTGTGCGTGCTGGCGCTGCTGGCGCGCGGCGAGAGCTACGCCTATGAGATTGCCAGCGCGCTGGCGTCCGGCGTCGGCATGGGGGAAGGAACGATCTATCCCCTGATGCGGCGCATGCAGGATGACGGGCTGGTCGAAACCCGCCTTGCCGAATCCAACAGCGGCCCGCCGCGCAAATATTATCGGCTCACCCCGGCCGGCCGCGCCGCCTTCACGGCGCAGAAGCGCGAGTGGCGAACGTTCACCGACGCCGTCAACAAGTTGCTGGGAGAACGCTGATGAACCGCGTCGCCTTCTTGACCATCCTCAATGACGGGCTCGCCGGGCTCCCGGCCCGCGAGGTTGACGATATCATTGCCGACTACATGTCCTATTTCGACGAAGCCGAGGCCGCCGGGCGAAGTGAGGTCGACGTGGCGGCAGCCCTGGGCGATCCGCGCCGGCTGGCGCGCGAATTGCGCGCCGAGACCGGGCTGCGCCACTGGGAAAATCGCCGCAGTCTGGGGAATTCCGCCGCCGCTTTGCTGGCACTCGGGAGCCTCGCCACTGTCGACATTCTATTCCTGCTGCCGATTTTGTTCGCCGTGATGTTGGTCATGCTGGTGATCGGCCTCATCGTTTTGGTGCTCGGCATTGTCGGCATCGGACTGCTGCTCAGCCTGGTGAAGGTCGGGCACTTCGCCTCGATCGCCGCGATGCTCTTGCGCGCGGTGGCGGGGATCGGACTGATCGCCGGCAGTGTCGGCGGCGGCGCGCTGCTGCTGCTGGCGCTCAACGGTGCGGTGAAGATGCTCGGAAATCACGCCCGGCTACACTATCGGCTGCTCAAGCCGGAACAAGACCCGATTAGTTAGGATCAGAGGTGCACCATGAACGAACGTCTCATAAGGATTGCGCTGGTGTCGCTGAGCATTGCGGCGGCGTGCGGGATATTCATCGTTCTGACTTCGGCAACCGACTGGATCGATGGCGACTACCGATCCTGGGCCGGCACGATGCGCAGCTGCGCATCGGCGAACAAGACCGGCGCGGGCGAACGCCGCACCGTCGATCTGGACTGGTCCGGGAGCGACGCGGTCAAGATCAAGATTCCGGCGCAGGTTCATTACCAGCCCGGCCCCAAGCCACAGGCGAGCGTCAGCGGTGACGCCGACCTGGTCAGCCACGTGCGCCTGCGCGACGGCAAATTGGAATGGGATACGGTCGAGTGGGACAACCTGGTCGATTGTTCTCCGGCGAACGACCTCGTCGTCCGCCTCTCCGGCCCCGCGATCACAGCATGGACGTTGAACGGTTCGGGCCAACTCGATCTCTCCAACGTCAAGCAGGATCTGCTGCAGATCACCATGCACGGCAGCGGTGACGTCGCGGCAAGCGGCGAGGTCCGCGAGGTCTCGCTTGAGGCCGCCGGCTCAGGCCGGGCTGATCTCGGCCGGCTCACCACCCAGAAGACCACGGCGAACATCCACGGCAGCGGCGGTCTCAAGCTCGCCGACAGCAGGCAGGACGTGCTGCGCATCGCACTCCACGGGAGCGGCAGCGTCATCGCCAGCGGCGAAGCCAAGGAGGTTTCGCTCGAGTCCGCCGGTTCTGGACGCGCAGATCTTGGCGGGCTGATCGCGGACAAAGCCAGCGCGCAGATTCACGGCAGCGGGAACGTCGATCTGGCGCCGCGCCAGGACGCCGATATCTCCGTCTCCGGCAGTGCGGTGGTGAGATTGCATGGCGCCGTGGCGCGGATCAATTCGCACGTGTCGGGCTCAGGGCAAATCAAGCAGGTGCCGTAGATCGGCGGCCCTTGTGTAACGGGGAGAGATGTCGATGTCCGCTTCCAACCAATTCTGCAGATTCCTGTACATCGCGGGCTTCTGCGTCACGGCGACGCTGGCGCAGGCTGCCGGCCTGCGATCGATCGATATTCCGGCCGACGCCGATGGTCCGGCGATTCATGGCGCGATGTGGTATCCTTGCGCCGAGCCGCCGGGAGAGGTTCGTCTCGATCCCTTCACCTTGCCGGGAGTGAAGGATTGTCCGTTGCTCGGCGACAAGCTGCCGCTGGTCGTCGTGTCGCACGGCAGGGGCGGCAACTTCGCCGGCCATCATCACACCGGTGAAGTGCTCGCCGAGGCCGGCTTCATCGTCGCTGCTATCAGTCACCCTGGTGACAACTCCTTCGATCTCAGCCGTTCGGACGACCTGTCCGCTTACGTCGAGCGGCCGCAGGACATCAAACGCCTGATCGATTTCATGCTGGTCGCGTCTCCCGTCAGCGCGGCGATCGATCGCGAACGGATCGGTTTGTTCGGCTTCTCCCGCGGCGGCTATACCGGCCTGGTGGCAGTCGGGGCCAATCCGGACTGGGCAAAGGCCACCGCGATCTGCCAGCATTCGGCGAGCCACGCCTGCGCGCAGATCTTGCGGAAGGAATACCCCACCGAGCCTCCCACGCACGATCCGCGGATCAAGGCTATCGTCATTGCCGATCCGCTCGCCATCACCTTTGGCGCAGACAGCCTCGCGTCGGTTAAAGTGCCGGTTCAATTGTGGGCCTCGGAGTATGGCGGTGACGGCGTGCTTCCTCACGACGTGGCTGCCGTCGACGCAAACCTTTCGGTCCCGCACAAGTATCGCGTGGTTCCGAACTCCTGGCACTTCTCGTTCCTGGCGCCCTGCTCACCAACACTGCTGAGGCAGCGGCCCGAACTCTGCGTGGATCCTCCCCGCTTCGACCGCGCCGCATTCTACGCGCAGTTCGACACCGAGATGATCGCATTCTTCCGGAAATGGCTGGCCCGGCCAGCGGAGTGAGGCGGAGGCGTCATTGCGAACCAACCGGTCCGCGCAAAGCGCGGCCGGAGGACAGCCTCCGCAAAGCAATCCAGCTTTGCTCTGGCCGACGGCTCAAGACCGATGTCGATGTCGCGGCTCGGACGATTTGGGCTGCGTCGAACGGCGTGCTGACCCTTTTTGCAGGGTGTCCCCCCGAAGGAGATCAAATCCGCAAGTGACCTGCTGTTCGAGGCGCTGACCGCCAAGCTTCTGAAGTCGTCTGAGTTGCGCCGACGGCAGATGATTTGCACGCAAAAATCGAATTTGTTTTGCTTTCGAGGCATTTGACTTGGCCCGCAGATTTGGCTTGGCGACCACTCACAAGAACATCATTCTGATGCAGCCGCCCGATGAAGAATTTTGCTCTCCTCTTGCGCCGAACAGTGAAATTGCGCTGGCAGGACCGCTCCTGCAAATGATGCCATGACAAGCTGGTAAAACCGACTTCAACGCTGCCGGGAGATCCCCATGATGTCCGCTCTCAGATCCATCGCATCGGCCGCTCACATGCGGCGCAATCTCATCCTGAGCGGGCTGTTTGCAGCTATCCTGGCGTTGTTCGTGTCCGTCCCCAGGCCAGCGGCCGCGGAGGACATCCGCATCGGCTATCAGCGATCATCGACCCTGACCGCGATCCTCAAGGCCAATGGCGAATTGGAGAAGGCGCTGGCGCCGCTCGGGATCAAGGTGACCTGGCATGAGTTTTCCAGCGGCCTGCCGCTGCTCGAAGCCATCAATATCGGCAGCATCGATTTCGGCGCTGATGTCGCCGACACCGTGCCCATTTTCGCCCAGGCGGCGGGCGCCAAGCTCGCTTATGTCGCCGAGGAAGCCGCCTCGCCCTCGGCGCAGGCGATCCTGGTGCCGACGGCGTCGGCGATCAAGTCCTTGACCGAGCTGAAAGGCAAGAGGGTCGCGGTGACCAAGGGCGCCGGCAGCCATTATCTGCTGCTCGCCGCGCTCGCACGCGCCGGCCTCAGCTTCAAGGACATCATGCCGGCCTATCTGCCGCCGGCTGACGGCCGCGCCGCCTTCGTCAGCAACAACGTCGATGTCTGGATCGCCTGGGACCCGTTCCTCACCAGCGTCATCAGGCAGTCCGGCGCGCGCGTGCTGGCCGACGGCTCCGACGGCCTCGCCAGCTACAAGCGCTATTACCTCGCATCCGCCGCTTATGCCGACGGCCACGCCGATGCGCTCAACGTGATCTTCACCAAGCTGGTCGAGACCGGGCAATGGGTGAAGGCGCATCCGGCCGATGCCGCGAACCTGCTCGCCGGTCTGTGGGGGATCGATGCCGCCACCGTGGAGGAAGCCAACAGCCACCGCTCCTACCGGGTCGGTGCGGTGACACCTGCCGGCCTCGCCGAGCAGCAGAAGATTGCCGATGCCTTTTTCGCCGAGCATTTGTTGCCGGCCAAGCTCGATACGTCAGCGATCAAAATCTGGCTACCCAGGGCGCCATGAGGCGATCCCGCGTGATAGAGAGTTCCGCCCCCGGCATTCATCGTGCCGACGTAGACTAGACTGAAGGAGACCACCGTGACGTCCCATCTCATCCCGCCGACCGACCGGACCACCGACCATCCGGCGCATCGCCTGTTCGTCGACCGCTGGTCGCCGCGCGGCTTCAGCAACGAAGCGATCCCGGAAAGCGAGTTGCTGACCTTCTTCGAGGCGGCACGCTGGGCGCCCTCCTCCTACAACTCGCAGCCATGGCGTTTCCTTTATGCGCTGCGCGGCACACCGGAATTCGACACCTTCCTCGGTCCGCTGGTCGAATTCAACCGCGGCTGGGCCCAGCACGCCGCCGCGCTGGTCTATGTGCTGTCGAAGAAGACGTTCACGCCCCTGGGCAAGACCGAGCCGGCCCCCACGCGCACCCATTCCTTCGACGCCGGTGCCGCCTGGGCCAATTTCGCCCATCAGGCCGCCCTCTCCGGCTGGGCCAGCCACGGCATGAGCGGCTTCGACGTCGACGCCGCGCAGAAGGCGCTTCAGGTGCCGGAGCCTTTCGTCGTCGAAATCGCCGTGGCCGTCGGCCGCAAGGGTGATGGCGCGCATCTGCCGCCGCAACTGCAAGAGCGCGAGAAGCCGAGCCCACGCCTGCCGGTCGCCGCTATCGCTGCCGCCGGCCTGTTTCCGCAGCGCTTTGCGGGCGGGTGATCGGTTGGGGGGCGGTACTGAAGCGTGCCGCCCCTGACGCTCTGCTGAAATTTGTGGCAGAAGGGATGATTGACCGGTCCCTCGAATTCGCGAGTCCAGCATGCCGCCACCGAAACCGCCCGCCTTCGAGACCTTGAGCCTGCATGCGGGCCAGCATCCTGATCCCGCCACCGGCGCCCGCGCGGTGCCGATCTATCAGACCACGTCCTACGTGTTCGAGGACGCCGAGCACGCGGCCGCGCTGTTCAATCTGGAGCGCGCCGGCCACATCTACACGCGGATCTCCAACCCGACGACGGCCGTGCTCGAGGAACGACTGGCCGCGCTCGAAGGCGGCGTCGGTGCCATCTGCACCGCGAGCGGACAGGCCGCGCTGCACCTGGCGATCGCCACGCTCTTGAACGCCGGCGACCACATCGTCGCCTCCGCCTCGCTCTATGGCGGCACCATCAACCTGCTCGCGCACACTTTGCCGCGCTTCGGTATCACGACCACGTTCGTCAAGCCGCGCGATCACGACGCCTTCCGTGCGGCGATCACGCCGAAGACGCGGCTCGTGATCGGCGAGACCATCGGCAATCCAGGGCTGGAGGTGCTCGACATTCCGAAGGTCGCTGAGATCGCACATGCCGCCGGCATTCCGCTCCTGATCGACAACACCTTCGCCACGCCCTATCTCAGCCAGCCGATCGCGCTCGGCGCCGACATCGTGATGCATTCGGTGACCAAATGGCTCGGAGGCCACGGCATCGCGATCGGCGGCGTCATCATCGACGGCGGTCATTTCGACTGGCGCGGCTCCGGCAAATTTGCTGTTTTGACCCAACCCTATGCCGGCTATCACGGCATCGTCTTCGACGAGCAGTTCGGGCCGGCCGCCTTCATCATGCGCGCCCGCACCGAAGGCCTGCGCGACTTCGGCGCCTGCCTGTCGCCGACCAACGCTTTCCATCTGCTGCAGGGCGTCGAGACGCTGCCAGTGCGCATGGAGCGCCACGTGCAGAACACGTCCGCCGTCCTGGAATTCCTTGGAAGTAACAATGCAGTCGACTGGGTGGCGCATCCGGCGCTTGAAACCCATCCGGATCATCAGCTTGCCAAGACGTTGCTGCCGCGCGGCGCCGGCTCGATCGTCTCCTTCGGCATCAAGGGCGGGCGGCCGGCGGGGCGCAAGTTCATCGAGAGTCTGAAGCTGATCAGCCACCTCGCCAATGTCGGCGACGCCAAGACGCTGGTCATCCATCCCGCCAGCACCACGCATCAGCAGATGGATGCCGCGCAGCTTGCCGCAGCCGGCATCGGCGAGGAGCTGGTGCGGCTGTCGGTCGGCATCGAGGCGGCGACTGATATCATCGACGATCTCGGACAGGCGCTGCGCGCCTCGCAGAAGGTGTGAGCCATGCAGCTTTCCGTTGATGGCCATGAAGCGTTCGTCTCGACCGGCGGCCGCAGCTTCGACGCCACGTTGCCCGCGGTCGTGTTCATCCACGGCGCCGGGTTCGACCATTCCGCGTGGGCGCTGCAAAGCCGCTGGTTTTCCCATCACGGCTTCGCCGTGCTGGTGCCCGACCTTCCCGGGCATGGACACTCCGCGGGGCCGGCGCTCAAGACCATTGCCGAGATGGCGGACTGGATCGTTGCGCTGCTCGAGGCCGCCGGCGCCAGGCCCGCCCATCTGATCGGCCATTCGATGGGATCGTTGATCGCGCTCGAAACGGCGGCACGCCATCCGGCGCGTGTCAGCGCGCTCAGCTTGGTCGGTACCGCCGCGACCATGACGGTCGGACCCGATCTGCTCAAGGCAGCGGAGGCCAATGATCAGACCGCGATCGACATGGTGTCGATCTGGGGTTTGGGCCACAGCGCCGAGCTCGGCGGCAGCCCCGCGCCAGGACTGTGGATGCACGGCACGGCGCAAGCGACCTTGA
The DNA here is from genome assembly GCF_000239815.1 of Bradyrhizobium sp. STM 3843. GTDB lineage: Bacteria > Pseudomonadota > Alphaproteobacteria > Rhizobiales > Xanthobacteraceae > Bradyrhizobium. The sequence goes on from NZ_CAFK01000039.1 coordinate 12,405, forward strand.
GGCGCTGTCCGCCCGGCGTGCTGTTTTCCGATCTCGCAGCCTGCAACAACTATCAGGACGCGCTGAGTTCGGCCGGCAAGATCAAGGTGCCGACCACGTTGATCCTTGGCGAGAAGGACATGATGACTCCGGCGAAGGCCGGCAAGACGCTGGCCGCCGCGATCCCGCAGGCGCGCACCATCGTACTTGAAGGCGCCGGCCACATGATGATGGCGGAGCGGTCCGATGAGTTGCTGGCGGCGCTCAGAGCATGATCCGGAAAAGTGGAAACCGGTTTTCCCTCGCGACAAACGCGGAACGCGTTTGCGCGGAGATCATGCTCAAACGAGTCAGTGCCGTCCCATCCCCGACGGATAGATGACGGTCGGGCGATACGGCACGACGGAATGGCCGAAATTCCTGCCATATTGCTGCTGAACGGCGGGGATGTTGACCGTGCCGACCTTGAGGTCCGACGATTTCGCATCGATCGGCGGCGTGTTGTAGACCGGATTGACCTCGTCGACCTTGCGCTTCAGCCGCTCATTGATGCAGCCGAACGAAGTGTCGGCTTCTCCCTTGGCATCGGCACAGCGCCCTTTGTCGCCACCACCACTGCCGGCCTGTCCCCCGCCCGGGACCGAGGGCGTGGATGTCGGCGTACCGGTGTTGGAAGGACTGGGTAACAGCGGACTGGCCGGCGGCGCATCGACCGTCACCGGCGGCAAGGATCTCGGCTCTTCCGCTCGGGCCGAGCTCGACGTTGCCGATACCAACATCGCCACGGCGATCACTAGCCTTGTCGCGGAGAGCTGCATCGTCACCTCCCACCACGAACCTGCATCACCAGCGTGCTCAGCTTGCTGTTCAGCGCGGCGAGGTCCACGCGACCGACCGCGCCGCCACCGAGACACCTGCGGCCGCAACCGCCGTTCACGGTTCTCACGCCGACGCTGCCCGGCGCACCAAAGGTCGCAACCGGCACGCTGCCGGTCAGCGGAAAGCCGCGCGCCGCGAGCTTTGCGCGCACGGCCACGCAATAATCGACCGAGAGAAAGGAGAAGCGCGTCTCGCCATGGCCCGCGCGATATTTCATCGTCGCCGTGCAGAGATCACCGCCGGCGAGCCGCCACGCCTGCGCCAGATAGGTCACGCCATAATGAATATTGGTTTCGGGCAGCGCGAGTTCGGCATTGCTGCCGGAAAAGCCGAGCATACGCGCGGTCGAGGGCATGATCTGCATTAGCCCGATCTCGCCGGAGCCGCCGATCGCATTCGGATTGAAGCCGCTCTCGACCGCCATCACGGCCTCGGCGATCGCCGGCGCCAGCCCTTGCTGTCCCGCCTCCTTGGCGATCAGCGCCCGATAATAGGACTGCGCATCGCGTTGGTTTGCCGGAGCCTCCGGCTTGGCCACGAGCGGCGCCTCGGGTTTGGCCGAGGAGATATCGGCATTGCCCGGCTCAGCACGGAGCGGCGTGGCGATCATTGCGGCCAGCACGATCAACCTCGCGACCATGGACCGGCCGCGGTCGCTTCGCCTGCCCATCCTCTGCAGCGGGCCTCGTTGCATCCTCATCAGCGCTCCGCACTCAGCTCCGATGCCATTACTGAACCGCCCGCGGCGCGTCGGGCTCCACGATCCGCTGTGTGCTCGTCGTCGAAGGCTGCGCCGCAGCCGCGTTGCCGGTTTGCGCGGCAGGCGTTCTTGCCTTGGCGAGAACGGCCAGCTCCTCGCGCAGGAAGCTCACGAGCTGCTGCATCAGATGATCCCAGATCTCGATCTGCGCGCGCACATAGGTCTGCGTCACCCCGCCCGCGAGCGAGAAATCAAGCGACAGTGCCAGGAACGGCGGGCTCAGTTGCAGGCGCGCGAAACGACGGCTCGCGTTCCAGCGGTTCACCACATCGAGCGGCAATTCGCCCTGCACCTGCAGCACCGCGATCAGCGCCACGTCGACGAAGCTCTGCTCGTCGCCGGGCGCGGCGTTGCCCGGACGGATGTCGAACGCCAGGCCGTTGGTGGCGGAGCGTAGATAAGGGATGTTGGCGACGGGATCGGTCAAGCTCTCGACGCGATAGCCGGCGAGCTGAAACAGGTCGCGCAGGCCATCGAGCGAAAGCTTGGTCATGGTGGTGTCGGACATCAGAAACTCCGTCAGCGTCGTTCAGCTCGGTCGATTGCGGTTCTTCGGTCGGCGGACCAATGTCTCCGACCTCATTGCAAGGTCTCAGGCAAAGTTACCTGCTGCTGCCATGCGGAGCCGTCCGCGTCATGCTGCAACGGAATTCGAGCCCGATTGTCTGGCCCAATCACCGCCCGCACCGCGCGCAGGATGTCCGGCAGGACCTGTTCGGCCAGACAGTCGCATGTGGCGATGCCCAGCCGGACGCGCTGCGCAGTCGTCCGCGGCGTGGCCGGCCGCCGTCCGTTTGCAGGCGCCTGCACCACGCCCGAACGGCCGACCATGATGTCGCCGCTGAATCGGGCCTCGATCCGCAGGATCGGCAACCGCGCATCCTCACCGAGTCTGTCGCTCACCGGCAGGCCGCGCAGGGTCGCTTGTAGATCCGCGATCAGCTGCCGCAGGTGGCACAACGCCTCCTCGCTGCTGAGGAGCCGGTCCTCGAGCGGCACGACACTGCCGAGCAACAGATCCGCTTCCAGCGCAATGCCGAAGCGCTCGTCATCCGCCACCGCCGACAGAGACCTGGATATCTCCCAGCGCGTCACCCGATCGGTCCGCCTCTCATCACCATTGATCAGGATGCTGGACTTGACCTTGATCTGTCGGACGCCGGCCTCGTCGCGCACAACCTCGTCACCAAACTGCAGCACGATGCTGCATCCCACCGACAGCACATGCCGCCCGGGCGCGACCACCATCGAGCTGCCGAAGCCGCTCGCCTCGAGCAGCGCGCGCAGGCGGTCCGGGGTCAGCATCGGCTCGGCTGGTGCGGTCGGCGCCATGGGCATCGTGCGGCTATCTCGCAGGCGAGGACTGTTCGCCAACGAGGCTCGACAGCGCAAGCTCGTTGATGACAGGTGGATGCTGCTTCAAGAGCTCGGCCACATAAGCGCGCCGCAGCGCCGTCGCACGTTCGCTGCGGATCTGCTGCACCAGCGCATCACGCACCTCCGGCAGCGTCCGCGTGTAGGACGCCTTGGTGTCGCTGAGCTTGATGATATGCCAGCCATCGTCGAGCTTGATCGGATCGGAGACCATGTTTTTGGCGAGCTCCATCACGCGCGGACGGATTTCGGGGCGGATCTGAGTTTCGGGCACCCAGCCAAGCTCACCGCCGTTCTTGGCCTCGTTGACCTCATTGGCAATTGCGGCGAAGTCGGCGGCCGGCGCCTTCAGCTTGCGCTGGACCTCGTCGACGGTCTTCTTCGCCTTGTCCTCGGCCGTCTTGTCGGCATCCTTTGCCAACGGCACGAAGATCTGCGCCAGCTCGAACTGCCGCGGCACCAGGAACGAGGCGCGGTTGGCGTCATAGACCTTCTGCAGGTCGTCCTCGCTCGGGAAATTCGCCGGCGGCGCCGACACCGACTGGAGATAAAGCTCCACCACGGCGTTGTCGCGCACCTGTTGCAGTTGTTCGGCAACGTTCGGCTGCTGATCCCACTTCTTGGCCACGACCTCCTGCAGCACCAGCCGGTTGGCCAGCATCATCCGCACGGCCTGGCTGAGCAGTGCGGGATCTTGACTGACGGCGGCGCGCTCGCGCGGGCCGAGCGCGGCGACATAGGCACGGATCTCGTCCGCCGAGATGTTGGTCGCGCCCACGCGGGCGATCACATCATCATTGCTTTTCGCGCTCACCGCGCCCTGGGCCACCGTCGTCGCAGCCCCCTGGGTTGCCGGCGGCTGCGTCGCGGCCGCGACCGGCGCGGCAGGCTTCGGCTTCACGGCCGGCTGAGCCTGGACTGGGCGGTTCGGAACAGCGCTTTGCGCCACCACGACCATTGGAACGCAGGTCAGCGCGCTCGTGACGGCGGCGAGGCGAAGCAAACGGAAAGCGCTGACATCGCGAGAGAGACTCATTGTGCTGCCTTCTGATCGAGGAACTTGTCGTTGGTGTCTTGAATGCCGTTCTGGATTTCGACGCGGCGAAGCCCAAGCACCGGTTCTCGCGCAACAATTGTGTCACCGATCGTGACACCTTGATAACGGCCGAGCAGTTCCTGCCCGGCCTTGATCAGCTGCGTGTTTCTGGCAACACAACCCTTGGTCGAGGCTTTGTAGGCCGTGGCCTCGCTTTCGAACTTGGCGCGCGCAGCATCCCTGTCGCGCGCGACATTCGCCGCCTCTTCATAGGCGCTCTTCCATTTCTCCAGCGTCTCGTCGCGCTCGGCGAGCCGCCGGTTGAACTCCTCCACCGCCTCGCGATGCTGCTTCTCGACCTGACGGACCTCGGCCTTGGCGGCCTCGATCTGCACTTTCGCCGCCGCCTTCTCGCGCTCCGCCTCGGCGAGCTTGGCCTGCAGCTGCGCGCGCTGGTCTTCCAATTGCCGGGTCTGCAGCGTCGCCGCGCGCAGCGCCTCGCGCAGCTTGTCGGCTTCGGTTTCCGCGCGCGCCATCGTGATCTGCGAACACAACACGGCAGCAGCGATCGTCAGGAGTATGATGCGCATCGTCATGATCAGAACTTCGCGTTGAGGTCGACTTGCAGTACGTCCACCGCATAAGGCAGGCCGCCGATATTATTGGCGCTCATCCACCGTATCGAGGCCCAGACATTCTCACTCAGGCCGACATTGCCTCCGATGAAATAGCCTTTGAGATTGGTGCCGCCGAGACCGAAATCGGGATCGGTGAACGCATCGAGCGTGGCGTCGGATTCGAGATACTTATAGCCGACGTGCGCGTTCCAATCGCCGAAATGCTTGATCTCTCGGTTACCGACAGTGACGCGCGTCATCCAACCCTTGTCGCCACCGTTGAAGGGACCAAACGTGCCATCCGAGGTTGGGGCACGGTTGTTGTAGATGTAGCCGGCGACGTTTCCTGGAAGTTGGGTTAGTCCCACCCCATTTGCCGTCAGAGCACGATTGAAGGCTGTGTTCCAGACAAACTCTCCGTCGACGACGATGTGATAGGGATGGAAATCACCCATGTCGAGCGACCCGCTTGCAACAAGTGGCCGAAACTTCTGGACCAAGCCGAAATATTGAAAGAGAAAGTCATTGCCAAAATTGTTGTTGGTGCCGAGGCTACCAATGTTACGCAACGTCATATACGTATTGCCCTTTTGGGCGAAAAGCGGCCGGCTCAGATCGGTGTTGCAGCTGACCGAAGTATTGACGGGGAAGCACGCATCATCTGAGAGCTGCCCTTGAACATTCTCGAAATCGTAGAGCGCCGCAGCGACTCGAAATTCGTGAACAGGATCAAAACGAGAGGCGAATCCGACCTGCGCACCAAACAGCCATTTGTCATGACTTTGAAACTTTGATGCCTCTGAGTTGATATTGGTCCCGGCATTGAAATCGGTATTAAAGGTTGGAAACGCCCCGATTACACCAAAGGGAGTGAATTCTTCCGAGAACCGGTACTTGCCCTGGAGCGCAACGCCATCGAAGCCGAGCTCACGGTACCAAACGAGATCCGTCGGCGACCAGAATGGATTGTCGAATCGACCGACCGAAGCGACCAGATCCTGCCCCCACGTCTCGTATTTGAGATAGCCTCGGTCGAGCCAGAGCTGATACTTCGAGAAATTCGAGCCGTTAGCTCCGAGCGTCTGATTGGTCGAGACGGGCGAATTGTCCTGTCCCGTGGCGATTCTCAAACCGGCACTAAAGCCGTTCGTTAAATCAGCGTCCATGCCCAATCTGGCGCGCAGCCGGACCTGGTTGCGATTTTGCGTAGTGTTATAGGTCGGCCAGTTATATGGATTAGTGTCTGCAGAAAGATCGTACGGTGAACCGGAGTTGATGGCGTTGAAATTGATTGCATCTGCTTGTGCGTTCCCAGCCGGAAAAAAGCTGCCCTGATAGCGGGCGCGGAAGTCGCCGTAGAAATGGATGCGCTGCGCCCACTCCGGATAAAGACCGGGTGAGGCCCAGTTCTCCTTCTCCGCCTTCGCCATGACCTCCTTCTTGATCTCCTCGCGCAGCTGCCGCTTGACGATCTCCGGCACGTAGGTGACGTGGCGCGTGCCCGGCGGCTCGGCCGCAGATGCCGCGGCGTTGGCCGCTTTCGCCGCCTCGTCCGCCTTGGCGGATGCATTCTTCGCCGCCTGCCGTGCCACATAGGCCTCGTCATCGGCTTGTTTGATCAGTGTCGCCGCCTGCTCTTCGGTGATGACGCCCTGCTTCACCAGCAGGTTGACGAGATTGATCGTTGCGTTCGGCGAGGTCGGCCTTGCGTCCGAAAGCCTCGGCCGTTTGCTGTCGGCTGGTGCGGCAGACACTTGATCGCCCTGGCCAAACGCGGGCGCACCGCATGCAAGCGCAGCCAGCGAAACGGCGAGCATCAAACTGCGCCGGCGTGCGTTTGAAGTGAAGTCAACCATTGGTCCCCTGTCCTTTTACTCGTCGTCTTTGTTAGTCAAATCATCAGGTCGGCCGCCGCATGATGACGCGGGTGACGATCGGCATAGGCATGTCCTTGGGCGGAGGTTCGCGCAGCGTCAGGCGCGCCAGCTCGTCGCGGATCGCCGCGTCGAGCTCGGCGTCGCCGGTCGATGACACCAGCTGCACCCGGCTGACCCGGCCGGTGCCTTGCGCCCACAACCGGATGCCAACCTGCAGGACCGCATTCCGCGTCCTATTGTTGCCGCGCAGCGCGGACTCCATTTGCGACTGAACCTGCGAGGAGTACCAGCCCCAGCGGCTGCCGCCCCCGCCGCCTCCGAACGGACTGCCGCCGACCTTGCTGCCGAGATTGAACGAGTCACTCGGCCCGGTGGCCTTGGCGTCCAGCGCGAGAGGTCCGGGCGGCTCCTCGTTCTTGGCTTCCTTGACCGGCTCCTTCTCAGGCGGCTTTTCGAGCGGCTTCTCCTCCGTGAACTTCTGCTCCGCTTCCTTCGGCTGCTCAATCATCTTCTGCTCGGGCGGCGGTGGAGGCGGCGGAGGTGGAGGTGGCGGCGGCGTGATGTTGACAATCGTGATCTCATGGATCTGGCGCGGCGGCGGCAGTTCGTCGCCGCCAAACAGCGAATAAGCCGCGCTCGCGACCAGCAGCACGACCACGAGCGCGGCGCCGTAGCGCAGGCCGGGATGGGCGAAAAAGCTGCGCAAGCCGCGGCTCTTGACTTCACCGGGTTCGGCTTCCAGCTCCCACTCGTCTCTGCGCCCGCTCACGCCATGCCCCCGCCTTGGTCGGGCTCACCATGGCGCTCGGCCAGATATTGCAGGACGAACTTCACCAGCATGGTGAATTCGGGCGTCTCCAGCGTCAGCCGCGATGCCGGAATGGCATCAATCTTCAAATGGAAGGTCGAGTCTTCGGCGTGGAATTCGACATAGGCATCGCGATCGATCGACAGCCGCGGCCGCGGGCTGCGCGACATCGTCATCAGAAAAGGATCATCCGCAGCGTCTGACCGCATCACCCGCTCTCGCAGCGTGCTGGCGAGATTCACCAGCAACGCCTCGCCGCGGACTGGAAACGCCAGCACCGCCGCCTCGCTAGGCTCGACATGAGCGTCGACTGCAGCGGCGATAGCGACGGTGCTCACCACGGCCGGCCGGAATCTGGCGAGCGTACGCAACAATGCGTGACGCATCTGCACCAGCACGCCGTCATGCAGGCCCTTGTGACCAATGGGAGTGTGATGGAATGGACTGCGCATCGGTCCGTATCACCCTCTATTTGACGAGCGGCTTGGTCGCGAGACCGACCTGCGTGAGGCCGATGCGACCCAACAGATCGAGCACGTCCATCACGCTCTGGTACTGGGCCTGGGCATCGCCGCGCAGCACCACCGGGAATTCCGGCGTCAAGGCTTTTTGCTGGATCAGCCGCTGCTCGAGCTCGGGCAGCGTCACCGGAATGGTGTCGAGGAAAATCTTGCCGTCATTGGCCACCGTGATGGCCTTGGTGGTCTGCGTCGCCAGGCTCGGCGCGGCAGATGCCTTGGGAAGATTGACCTTCTGCCCCTGCACCGTCGCCGTGGTCATGATGATGAAGATCACCAGGAGCACATAGGCCAGGTCCAACATCGGCGTGATGTTGATGTCGTCGTAAGGCTTGGAATCGGATTGGACCTGCATCGCCCCTACTCCGCGGCCATCCGGTGATCGACCGGATCCGGCCGATCGGCGGAATAGATTTCCGCGATGCGGGTCACGAGTTCATCGACGAAGACCTGCAGATCGCTGCTCAGATCCTTGATCTTCGAGATCAAATAGTTGTAGCCGAACAGCGCCGGGATGGCGACGCCGAGGCCGGCAACGGTGGCGACCAACGCAGCCGCAATGCCGGGCGCGATCGCGTTGACATTGACGTCGCCGCTCGCGGCGATCGCCGCGAAGGTGATCATGACGCCGACGACGGTGCCGAGCAGACCGAGGAACGGTCCGCCGGAGATCGCAATCGTCAGGATGACCATCATCCGGTTCAGCCGCTGCATCTCCTTGACGACCGCGCCGTCGAGCGCGGCACGGATCGCGGCGATCGAGCTTCCCGACAGCACCAGCGCCGGCGTGCGCGCCGAGCGGCGGCGGATCTCGTCAGCGCAGACGTGGTAGATGCGATAGAGCGATGAAGAACGCAGCGTCGAGGCGTCGCGCGGCTTCAGCCGTCCTCCGAGGGTTGCGACCTCCTGCTCGGTGCCGTGACTGAGCAGGGTCAGATCGAAATCGACGTCCCGGTAGCTGCGCAGGAAGCGCGTATTGGCGCGGGACTGGCGGCCGAGGAACGAGGCGCGGTCCAGCATCACCACCCAGCTGATCGCAGCCATCACCAGCAGAATGCCGATGACCACCCAGCCGTCGATCGTGACCGACTTCAGGATCACCGCGAAATAGCCAGACAGCCAGCTTGCGGTTTCCTCGTCGACGCTGAACGAGATCAGCTTGCCTTGATCGGGTCCCTGGCCGATCGCCGCAAGACGGATGAAGCCCGCAGGCCGCGCCACCTTGCTGATCTGAAACTCGTCGATATCGCCGACAAAGCCCGCCATTGCGGCCGCCGCTGGTGCAGGCGCGGCCCCTGCACTCGCATCGGCAGGCGGCGTCGCTGTGCTTCCGTCGGCTGACGGCGCCGGCGATGTCGATGCCGCCGCCGCGGGAGCCACGGTGGAGGCGGCCGTGTCTCCGCCGACGAAAGCAAGCGTGTTGAGCGCGGGCAGCGTCGCGTCCAACGCGGCATAAGCATTGCCGTCAAGATAAAGCGTGACCTTGCCGCTGCCTGCGACGACGGCGACGTGGTGCCAGGAGTTGACCGGGATCGGCGCCGCCGTGGTGCTGCGCTGCGTAGCGCCGGCATTGCTGACTTCGACGAACGGCGCACCGCCGTCAAGGCCGATGACGAAGCCGTTCCCGCCGTCGCGGCGGCTATAGAGCGCCGCGTTCGGCTGTTGCGCGGCTGGCTTGGCCCACACCGACCAGGTCCAACCGGTCGCATCGCCTGCGATCGCGAGCGACGACGAGGACGGCAAGGTCAGCGGCGTTGCGCCATCGAGCCGCAGGCCGGTGCCGATCAGGGCGCCGTCCGAGGGCTGACCGACGCTCTGCGCATTATTGGCCCAGACCGTGGAGTCGAGCGCGGGCGTGCCGCGTTCGGTGAAATGATAGACGAGCTGCTGGTCCGTATCGTAGGTGCCCTTGGCATCGGCCACGGGCACCGCTTTCTTGTTGCCGTAGTAGAGCCAGAGCTCCGTCTTGGCGCCGGGCTGCAGGTTCGGCACCGAGACCCACACCAGGGCCTCGCCGAGCAGCGCATCAAATTTTTCGATATGAAACTTCAGCGGGGTCTTGTCGTCGCCGGCGACGAAGCGCAGATCGCTGCCGTCGTCCTTGGTGGCGCTGAAACGGAAATTGCCGGGATGCAGGCGCACCAGGATCGGCGTGGTGCCGATCGGATCGGTGATGTTGGCGCCGGCTGCGCTGGCGTCGATCGTGATCTTCTTGCGCAGCTGCCATTCGTCGTTCCACCACGCTTTGGCCGGCGAGGCCGACAGCAGCGTCGCACCCACGACCGCGAGCGCGAATGTGCTCGCCGCTTTCCTTGCCACAGCCGCCAGGCACGACCCGGCCCAGAGCCTATCAATCCATCCGAGCGTCATCAGAATTCACCCCAAAGCCGGAAATTGACGCGCGGGTCACCCGCGCGGGTATAAGTCTGGTTTGTCATCGGGACGGCCAGCACGACTACGCCATTGATCGAGTTGAAGAGCTTGAAGCGCGAGCCCAGGCCGTAGCTCCACAGGTCGAACTGTGAGAATTGCTCCGGCAAGCTGCGCTGCACGTTGACATGGCCGATGTCGGCAAAGGCAAACATCCGCCATTCGTTGAACGTGGTGAAGCGTGGCGTGCCCTTGCCGGTCTCGTCCTTCATCTGCTTCTGCAGCATCGCGCCAATATCGGGGCTGCGAATTTCCAGGTTGCCGATCACGCCGTCGTCGCCGAGCACCTCGGACTCCAGATAGCCGCGTACGGTATCGAGACCGCCGGCGCTGAGCTGCTCGCTCGAGACCAGCGGCCCATCGGCGATCTGGGTCTGCAGCCTGCCCCAGAACTGATAACCCTCGGGTAGCTCCTGGGTGTGCGACAGGTCGACGTTGAAATGCGTGAAGCTTGGCGAGGCATCGAACCTCTTGGCGTCGAACGCGAGCCGGTCGCTCGACAGCGGGCGCAGATTGTAGGTCAGCGTGGCGTTGAACTGGGTGGTGAACTTCTCATATTGGAACGTCGCGCCGTAAGTGCCGACGACCGGATAGTACGTGACCGGCGAGCCGAAGCTGGCGGAGCCGAGCTGCATCGTTGTCTGGTCGAAATGCTTGTAGTCGATACCGGCCGAGAAGGTGTGGAAGAAATGGTCGCGGCTCGGCAGAGTCATCACCGCGCGGCCGCCGATGATGTCACCCGGGCCGACGATATTGGTGCCGCCGACCGTTGCGACGTCGCTGCTCGACTTCACGCCGTAAAGCAGCACGCTCAGCCAATCGATGTCCGTGTGGGCGAGATAGGAGGCGGAGAAGACTTCCGCGTCTTTCCGACGCTCCGGCGCGACCTGATAGGTGAAGCTGAAGGAGTGGCCGAGCTGCCAGAGATTGTCGTAATGCACGGTGGCGCTGACGCGCGTTGCAGTCGTGTTCGGCGACTGCCGATTGTTGACTTCGAGACTGCCGTGAATCGGCGGCTTGTCCTCGACGTTAAGGTCGACATCGACCGTTCCCGGCGTCACGCCCGCGCGCAAGGCGGGGGTGACGCGCCGATCCGGCCATTGGTTGAGCGCAACGATGTCCTTGGTGACGTCGTTGAAGTTGGGCACCGTTCCCTCTTTGAGCGAAGGCGCCTTGTCCTTGATCTTGTCGAGATCGAAGTAGCGGGAATTCTTGACGCGCAGCCGCCCGACCTTGAGCTCGGTCACCCTGAGCACGACGACCTTCTGGTTTACGTTCTGCTGCGGCACGGCGACGCTGACGGTTTGAAAGCCCTTGTCGTGATAGGCTTTCTCCAGCGCGGCCCGCGCCTTCTCGACATCCTCCGAGGTCTTGTTCGGCCCGAGAAACGGATAGATCGCCTCTTCAATGTCGATCTCCGGCAGCTTGTCGGCGCCCTGAACCGCGAAATCGTCGATATCGAAATGTGCCAGCGGCTGCTGCGGCGCAGCCGCGCTCGCAGGCTTTTGCGCGCCTTGCGCCGGTGCGGCCGTCTCTGCCGATGCCGGCGCGACGGCGGCAAGACCGCCGACCAGCACCATCAGCGCCGGCTTCAGGCAAAGCACCGCCGTTCGGGCGGACGCGAATCCACCACGCTTGAAATCTCGATCAGACTGCACGGACGCTCGCTCGTCTCCCGGACACGCGCATGAACTCGCAGCGGGATGCCGCGTTCATGGTGTCTTTGTTCAGAAGACGATTGGAGCGGGGCGAGACTGAATCGAAATTTTAACGAATGTGTGCGCGGCAGCGAAGCGCGCAGCCGGATCGTGATATTTGCGCAACGGCTGATCGCACGCCCTCCATGGGCGCAAGCGGATGGGACCCCGGAGAATTATTCTCCAGCTACTTTATATTGAGCGAGAGCCGCAGATTCAGGGGCTGCAGAAGATCAGGTGGCGGAGGCACGCCAACCGTTCCACGTGTGAGGATGGTGCGCAGATCCCCGTCGGCCTGCGCGTTCTTCAGTGACGGAAAGGCCACCTTCTCGATCGTGCCATGCGGGCCGACCCAGGCCTGGACCGTGAAAACCTGCGGCGGCCCATCGGCTTTGTCACGGTGTTCGAGCACATAGCTCCGAAACCGATTTGAAACCTGGTCATCGGCGCTGATGCCGTCCTCGAAGTGACGCGTCACAAGCTTTGCAAACGCACCCCAGTGCGCCGGCGCAATCGTCGTCGGTTGATAGTCCTGCGCCTGGGCTGCATTGAAGGACCACAATAACCAGCAGCTCATCGCGACAACAGATGAGCCTGGACAGCTGAGCAACAATCCCGACGCCCGCCTCATGTCCGCCTCCTTCCCGGTCTCGAACCGCGCCCGTTCGATCGGACTCAGCTCAACAGAACAATGCCGCCCGGCAGCGCTCGCACGCTGGCGCCGAACAGGCTCTGGACCTGCGCAATGAAATCGTCGAGATGATCGAGATAGAACGTACCCGAGATCATGCGCCGACCTAATCCGCCCATGATCACGATCCTGCCCGGCCGGTAGCGGTTGATTTCCTGGACCAGCCGATCGACCGGCCAGTCGCGGACGACCAGCAGGCCATTCAGCCAGGCCTGCATCTGCTCGACATCGGCATTTGAGGCCGGTGCCAGCCCGGCTTGCGCGGAATATGAGAGCTGTTGACGACCGGCGAGCACAGCACGCTGGCGCTTCCATTCAATCTCGACCTCGCCATCGACGCACGACACCGAGACCACACCCTCGAGGCACCTGACGTTGAAGCTCGCCTGGCGTGCGCTGATCAGGCCGCCGGCTGCGCCGATCACCACCGGCGCGGACGCCTCGCCTGCCGCCTGCACCGCAGCCTCGCCGGAGATGAGTTCGATCGCCGGCCGGTCCGGCGTCGATCGAACCGCGATGCTGGTCTGGGTATTGAGCGTCAGCGAGATGTTGTCCGCCAACGTGATGACGCGCCGCTCGCCCTTGGCAGTTCGATAGTCCGCCGATAGCTCCTGCCAAGACGGCCACAACCCAAGCGGCGGTCGCGCAACCAGATATGCCCCGGCCAACGAGGCCGCGGCAGCGGTCGCCCCTCCGATCAGCACACGACGACTCAGGCCTGAATTCGCAGCGGCCCTGCGCGCCGCCGTGGGGCCGCCAGCAGCCGGCAGATTCTGTTCGGCAAGTGTTCGCACCGCGTCGCCGAGACCACGCCACAGTCTGACGGCTTCGCGAAACGCGGCGTCATGCTCAGGACTGCGCTGCCGCCACAAGGCCAGGGCGGCCGCGTCCGCCGATGTCGCCTCACCCGAATGCAGGCGGATGACCCAGGCAAGGGCCTGCCGCAACAACGGATCCAGTTCCGAAGGCATTTCGTTGCGTGCAGTCAAAGCCGGTCGCTCTTTTCTCTCCGCCGGCAAGCGGCGGCATTCCCGATCACAGCGCGCTCGTCCTGATCAATAGACGATCCACGCCCGGCCGGACTGAATCGAAAACATCGCGCCGGCGGGCTTTACAAGCTGTTTGTTGCGACAGGAGCCAATCATGCAAAGCTTTTTACAAGGAATTCGGCGCGGCCAACCCGGCCCACCTTGCTTTCGTCGACCGCGGCAGCAGTTGACTGAAGCTAATCCCGCGCCTGCGGCCTTGCCCTTGGTCCAAAACGGCGAAGGATTTTACGGCCGAGGCGCTGGCTGAGGTGCTCCATAGCATATTGCAAGTCGAAATCGACCGTCCGAACGTTGATCCCGAAACGGTCGGCAATCTCCCGGTGCGGCTGCTGATGGAGATGGGCTGCAACGAAAACATTGCGCCGGCGAGCCGGCAATTCCGCCAGCGCCTTCTCGAACTCCGCCATTTCGATCCGCGACTCCGCAACCGCACTGGGGTCAGGTCCGTCGTCGGCGAGATCGAGCATCGTCTCGACATCAGCAGCGCTCAGGAGCTGCTGATCGCCTTTGCGTCTGTCGCGGGCAACGTTGAGCGCCATCCGGAACAGATAGTCGAGCGGGCTGCGAACCTCGACGGCATCGGAAACGCGATCGACGCGGAGGAAAGTCTCGTGCAGCGCCTCACGAGCGAAGTCGGCGGAGCCAAGACGGCGCGTCAAACGCTTGGTCAGCCCCTCATATTCGGCCGCAAGAGCCTCCCGCAGCGATCTGATATTTGAATCGGACACCGACGCTGCCCCATCCGCCGCCGCTTTGCACTGCAACCGGCATACCGCCCCACTGGTGTACCTATCGAGCACGGATGACAATGGCGTGACGGCGGAGCCGTCCCGTATCGCCGCTCACGGATCCAGATCGAAGGCGACCGCAATCGTGATGTCGAGATCGTCCGACGGGTCGGGCGGAATGCGCGGCAGCGGCTGCGCCTCTTGGATGGTCTTGACCACCGCCACGCCGAGCAACGCCCTTATCGGAGATAGCTCGCCAGGTTGAGGCTCTGGATCTTGGAAATTGCCGTATAGGATGCAGTCAGCTGCGCCTGATAGGTTGAAAGCTGGGCCGTGACTGACGCCACGTCGACACTGGTGAGATCGCTGTCAAGGCTTTCGGCGTAGCTCTTGAAGTCGGTCTGCAGCGACTTTGCGTCCTCGATCTGCGAGGTGGCGTTGGAGAGCTTTGCCTGAACCGTCGCGACATCGTCCACCGCGCTGTCGGCGAGGCTCAGCGCACTGGAGATATCGCTGCTCGACAGGGTCGAGCTGTTGGCCACGAACTTCAATGCCCGCGTCACCTCCTCAAAGGCGGAGTTGTCGGCGGTGATCCCATACGTCACGGTCTGACCACCCGAAACGCGGACCGAGGCGAGTTCGCTGTCGCCCTGATAGTAGCTGGTATCCGGCGTGCTCAGCGAGCCCGCCCCCGACGAGCCGAAGCTTGAGAGATCGACCGCAGCGGTCGAGGTCTTGGCGCCGCTGAACACATACTCGCCATCATATTGCGTGTTGAGAATGCCGCCCATCTGTTGCAACAATTGCTGCGCCGTGCTGATCGCCGACGCCACTTCCGTGCCGCTGGCGGTGGTGGCCGCGCTGAGGGCGCTCTTCAATTGGTTCACCACCTCCGAGACCTGGCCTACTGCCGAATACATCACTTGCGCCTTATTGTCGGCCAGCGTCGCGGCGTCGATGTAGGATTGCGCGCGCGTCACCGAGACCTGGAGGTTGACGACGTGCTGGGTGTCGGCGCCGTAGCCGGCGAGGTATTCCGACTTCAGACCTGACGCCTCCTGGACCTGCATATCGGCCATGGTCGCCTGCGTCCGCAGCGCGCTGGAGATCATCTGCTCCGTGTTGGAAAAAGTGGCGATCCGCATCATCATGGCACTATTCTCTCGTCCAGACTAACCCGACTGCATCGCGGTGATGAGCGATGAAAACATGGTGTTGACCGCCGAGAGCAGCTGCGATGCCGCTGCATATTTGTTTTGCAGCGAGCTGACCCGCGCGGTTTCCTCGTCGATATTGACGCCGGTCTCGGAGGACAGCGAGCTCGCGTAAGTCGATTGCGCGGTCTCCTTTGCCGTATAGGTCGAGGAGGCCTCTGACGCCTTGCTGGCGACATTGGCCACGATCGCCGCGGCGTAATTGGCGAAGGAACCGCTGGTGGCGCTCAAACCTCCTGCGGCGGAAAAGCTGCGGGATCCCGTCAGCGCGCTGTAGAGGCTGTTGATGACGGTCGCCGAACCGGAGGTCAGCACCTGACTGCCCGTCGTGAGCGTCGCAGAGCTGTCAATTGTATCCGTCGGCAATCCGGACGCGCCCGACAGGATATCGCTGCGGACCGCAAAATCCGAGGCGCCGGTTCCGGTGACGAGATCGTTCATCCCGAAATAGTCCGAGAAGCCCGCCCCGCTGACCGAGCTCGTCATGTCATTGATGGCCACGCCATCGCCGGAGGCGGTCGAGCTGACCACCAGATGTCCGCTGGAATCGATCGATGCCGAGACGCCGGAGATCCCGTTCAGCGCGGTGACGAGATCGCCGACCGTCGAATAGGATGAGAGATTCAGATCCTGATAGGAGACCAGATTGCCGCTCTGGTCGGTCACGGCGATCCGGACCGTCCCGGTGGCCGACAGAGCATCCGTGCTGGCGACCGTCGACGTCCCGGTCAGGCTGCTCGGCGCCGGCACCGAGGATGCACCGTTGGTGACCGCATTGAGCGCGGACTTCAACTGCGTTGCAAGCTGATCGAGCTGCGACTGTTCGGCCGGCAACGTCTGGTCTCGCAGGGTGACCAAAGCGCCGATCTTGCCGGAGGTGATCTGCGAGGTGATATCAACCCCGTTGACCGTGATGCCGCTGAAGCCGCCCGAGCTATAGCTGGTCGACGCGGTCACATTCGCCGAGGTCGAATAGCTGAGCGTATGCGCCGAGGAATCGACCAGTGCCTGGCCCGAGGACGTATAGACCTGCAGATCCCCGTTCGATGCCGTGTAGTAGCTCACGTTCATGTATGACGAGAGATCTTGCAGCGCGGAATTCCGTTCGTCTTCAAGATCCGCGGTCGATTGTCCGGCCGCGCCCATCTTCCTGATCTCGACGTTGAGATCAGAGATCTGCTTCAGATCGCTGTTGATGCTGGTGACCGAAGATCCGATATCCTGATCGGCATTGGACCGCAGGGTCTGGATGCCGCTCGACGTATCACGCAATTGCGAGGCGACGTCGTCGAGCGCGCTCACGACGGCCGATTGCAGCGAGACGCTCGAGGGCGAGCTCGCCAGCGAGGACAATGCCGATTCGAGCGAAGACAGCGAGTTGGCGAGCGACGTCCCGGTGGTCGACGTGCCATTGCTGTTGGCAGTGCCGAACAGCTGCTCGAGCTCAGTCATGTAGTTATTAGTGGTGTCGGCGGAGCCGAGATCGGAGGTGGCGCCAATCAGGGACTTCAACAGCAGCTTGTCGACGTTGCTGCTGATCCCGGTGATGGTTACCCCGGTGCCGACGCCATCGGTCACATTGGCGGACTGATTGGCCGTCTTCTTGGTGTAGCCCGTGGTATCGGCGTTCGATATGTTCGACGACGCCACGCTGATCTGCGTTTCGGTCGCCATGATCCCGCTGAACGCGATCAGTCTTGCAACATCGAGCGACATCGCTTCCCCCCGCCTCTACCGTGCTCAAGCCTGAACGTTGGTCCCGCACGACATCGCACGCGCCGCGCGGCGGCCGCCCGATCCATAGGGCGAAACGCTGGCGATCTGTTCGCGGATCGCCTGCATGACCGCCTCGATCCGGCGGTTGCTCGCCTCGATCGCCGCGCGCAGCCGCAGCAGATTCTCGTCCATCGCGAGACGCAGATTGAGAATCCGTTCCATCAGCTGCTCCCGCAGCATCCGGTCCTGCACGTCCAGGCTTGCCGTCCTGGCCGCGCACTCCGCGACGCGCTGCTCAAACAGTCCGGCAAGCCGGTTCTTGTCGTCGAGCTGCTTCGACCGTGACGCCGGCAGGCCCTTGGCCAGTTCGGCGTTCTCCTCCGATACCACGACGATCAGTTCGTCGATCAACGCGATCAACGTCTTCACGCCTTCGTCGCCGGCTCCGCTGCGGACGGCCTGGACTGCTGGTTTCATCTTGTCGCTCCCGTATCGTCGTCAATGACCGCGCCGTTGCGGCGCGTTGGCCGTGCGCGCCACGCGCGCGTAAGTGTTGAACGCCGCGACCCTGACCGTCGCAAGCCTTCGTTCTTCGTCGAGCTGCGCGCATTCGCGCAGCAGCTTGCGACGCACCGTCTCGATGTCGTCGATGAGTGCGAGCAGTTCCAGACGATCGGCCGTTCCGGCGGCCGCTGCGCGGATCTTCAGCCGCTGCAACCGCCGCAACAGCGCTTCGCCTTCGCCGGCCCGCTCCTTCCTTGGATCGGCCATGCTCACCTCATCGACGAGATCAGGGTGTCAAACATCTTGTTGACCGTGGTCACGACCTGCGATGCCGCCGAATAGGCCTGCTGGGCCGAGATCATGTTGCTGAACTGACCTGTGGTGTCGGTCGTGCTCGACTCCAATTCGCTCCCGTAGATCGTGCCGGCGCCGTTCTCGCCCGATGTCTGCAAGGTGGCGTCGCCGGACGTCGCGGTCGACGTATACATACCGCCGCTATGCGCGACTAGGCCGTTCGGATCGGCGAACGTGGCGACTGCTATCTTGTAGATCGGAATGGTCTGCCCGTTCGAATAGGTCGCATCGACGATGCCGTCTTTGCCGACCGAGATGCTGCTCAGCGTACCGAAGGATATGCCGTCCGAGCTCGCGTTGAAGTTGCTGACATCTGGGGTCGTACTTCCGGACGACAATTGGGTCAGACCGTTGGTACCACCGCCGGTGGTCCCGAAGTCCATCGTGATCGAGCTCGTCGCAGCGCCGTTGTTCCAAGTGATGCTGAGCGGGTTGGCCGTCGATTGGCCCGCGGTCGTCACGGTACCCAGCGATCCATCATTATTGAACGTGACATCATAGGTGTCCGATGCCGGAGCCGTCGTACTAATGGTCCCGTCAGGCGAGGACATCTGGGCGGTCCAAGTGTTGGCCGCGGTCTTGGTCCACTTGATGTCCAGCGTGTGCGCGTCTCCCAGCGAGTCATAGACCGTGGTCGAGCTGCTGAAAGTTGAGCTGCTTGTTGCGTCAGCCGGAAGATTCGCCGAGATGGAGGTCTTTGTCGTTGCCCCGCCATTGGTCAGGGCAACCTTGGTGTTGATCGGCTCGAGGCTCGTCCCGGTGATGCTTCCGCTCGCATCGGTACGCCAGCCCTCCAGATAGTAGCCATTATCTTCGAGATAGCCGGCATTGTCCGTCGTGAAGGCACCGTTTCGGGTATAAAAGGTGTCGCCGCCCGCCGTCGTGGAGTTGGCTGTGACAAAGAAACCCGAGCCCTGAATCGCGACGTCGGTCGCGTTGGTGGTTGACGCCAACAGGCCTTGCTGGGTGATGTTGGAGCGGCCCGACACAGAGACGCCGCCCGAGGAGTAAGACTGGCTGCTGCTCGATGCCGTCACGAGCTGCTCAAACATCGCCGACGTGGTCTTATAGCCTGTCGTATCGGAATTTGAGATGTTGTCGCTGATCATCGCGAGCGACGAGCTCTGCGCATTGAGCGCGGAAATCGCCGAGGAAAGTGCTCCAGAAAGACTCATAGTCCACTCCGATTAATGCTGTCAGGAGGTTACGCCGATGATGTTCGCGGCACTGACCGACACGCCGTTCACGGTGAGCGATGGCGTGCTGGTCGAGGTATCGATGCCGGTCACGGTGCCCGTGATCGTGGTGTAGTTGAGCACCGAGGTGCCGGCCGAGTTGGTTGCCGTGACCGATATCGTGTACTGCCCGCCGTCGCTGAGCTGGTTGCCAGACGAGTCCTTGCCGTCCCAGGTGAACGAGTTCGAACCCGAATTGCCGGTGCCGGTACCGCTCCAGACCGTGTTGCCGGACGAGTCCTTGACCGAGATCGAGACGTTGGAGGCGGCCGAGGACAGCGAGTAGCCGAACGTCGCCGATCCGTTGGACAGCGTCGCCGTATCGGTCTTCGCGACGACGGTGTGGCCGATGTAATTGACCGAATTGAGCGTCACGAGGCTGGAGAACGAGCTCGCCAGCGAGCTCATGCTGGTGTTGATCGCCTGCTGTTCGGAGAAATTGGCATAAGACGTCATCTGATTGATGAAGTCGGTCACGCTGGTCGCATTCAGCGGGTCCTGGTTCTGCAATTCACTGACGAGCAGCGACAGGAAGTCCTGCGTGCTCAGCGTCGAGTTCGACGATGATGATGAGGAGGAAGAGGACGAGGCGGCTGAACTCGATGAACTCGTCGCGGAAACCGTCATGACAAACTCCAGATCTGCTCACCGCGCGCGACGCAGCGGCTACATCGCAAGCTCGCGATCGTGATGGCGTTTGCAGATCAAACGGTCGGCGCAACCAATTCAGGCGCAGAAAGATTCGACGGAATTACTTGATTAGACGGCAGAATTTGCCGCCGCGCCGCCGTGCAGAGGCGGCAAAAAACGCCTGGTATGGGCGATCGCCCGTGGACATCGCCCGGTCGATGAGCCCGAGCCACAGCATTGGATCGAAAATCGGCTCGCAGGATTCGGTGGAGATCGGCGGGCGGGCACCCGTCCGGTCATGGCATGATGGCAGATGGGGCGGAGATCAAAGTCGGCCCAAGGCTATGGCCTGGCATTCGGCAGCGCCGCGCCAAGGAACAAAGCCACACGAACGCCGGAGTGACGCGGCATCGCGCCACCCTCTCTCGCCAGGGTCTCAGCTCAGTGGAAAAATTCAGCCCGGATGTGATGCGTCGGCCGCTTGGACCGGCTGCTCTTCTGCAGGCGCCGCGGTCTTCATCCGCCCGGCCGCAGCGACAATCCGGTCCGCAAGACCTGCGGGCGCTCTGGCCGGCGGTGCAGACAGAGCCTGGCGTAAGGCGCGCGCCTCCTCAAGCAGCGCATTTGCTTCGGGAGACGAAGCCAGAAGTTCGACCGCAGCCTGGCGCTGCGCTTCAGGCCAGCCGGAGAGATCTTCTCCCAACCGGTCGATCAGATCCTCGAATTCCCTGACGTCCATCGTCCGCTCAATCCAGCGTCCCCGGCGCCGTCATAAACCATTCGAGAGCAAGACGAAATTGATATCAATCGGTTGCGGCAATCGACCGCAACATGATACCGTTATCACCCGTAGATTCGTTGGCTCATATGCACGATGATGTGCATTAGAACCGACCAAAATGCAATTATAGGATGAATTTTCACCAAACTACTGCTTGTGCTGGATCCTAGGAAGAAGCGGCGATGGCTTACAATGTCATTTTCGCTCGACTGCAGCGACCGACGATTCGGTCGGTTAGCGCCCGCCTGCCGAATCACCGGGCGGGCGTCCGCCTCTGCCTGCGGCATCGACCGCCTCCCACGCCTCACGGAGTTCAGCGATGCTTGCAATGATGCGGCTGAAGTTCTCCCGCATGTGCGGACGGCCGTACGAACGCAGGCATGCCAGGATCAGCGAATTGTAGGTCCGGAACAACTTTTCCGCGACCGCGCCGCCACGGACCGAGTCGAGATGGTGGCTCAGCCCGCGCAGGATAGCGGTGGCCCGTGTCAGGTGCTCATGCCCCTCCTCGAAGCGGCGCGCCTCCTGCGCCTGCAACGATTTCTGCAGATACATGGTCGCACCGTTCAGCAGCATGATCACCGCCTTGAGCGGGGACACTGTGACAGCCGCGCCGCGGTAGGCCTGGTTGGCCCGATAGGCCATCGAACTCTGGGTCATTAGTTGCTCGAATTCGAGTTGAGAAGAGCTTTGAGATAGGTCAGCGTGTTGTTGGCACTCTCGATCGCGGCCTGATATTTCGCATATTGCGTTTCGAGCTGGCTCTTGAAGGTGGCAGCGGCACTGTCGATATCGTTGACCTTGCTGGTCAGCGTGTTGTCTTGGGTCGTCAGGTTGTCGATCAGCGTCTGCAAGGAGCCGCTGCTCCCCGAGGCCTGGTTTGCGATCTGGTAGATCTGCGTGGCAAGCCCCTGGGTCGAGGTTACCGTGATCGACTGCGATGTCGAACCGCTATAGGTAAAGGCCATGCCCGCATAGGCCGTGCCGGATTTGCCGATGATGGTGTTGCCGCTGACCGTGAACAGCGAGCTGTCGCCTCCCACCGACGCGGAGCTGAGATTGCCCGACGAATCCACGGTCAAGTCGAGCGTGAACGATTGTGGCGAAGTCCCGGTATTGACAACCGTGAGCTGGCTCGACGACGTCGTGGTCTGCGCCGAGAGCAGCGCGGTCACACCACTCAGATTGGTGCTGAGGATCGTCGACAGGGTGCCGGTGTCGAGCTGGAGCTCATTCTTCTCGTTGAAGGACAGACCGAGATCGGCCATCGTCATTCCGCCGACCGACGAACTCAGCACGCTCTGGAGCTGATCCATGATGTCGCGCATGGTCCCGTCGCCGAACAGAACCGCGCTCGACGACGCCGTGCCGTCTGAATTCGTCGACTGCTGGGCGATGACGGCGTCGCGGAACGCATTGTAGTTCGTGACGAAAGTTTCCAGAGCGGATTGAATTTGGCTCGTGTCGGTGCCGATGCTGATGCCGACCGACGTTCCGCTCGGCGTGGCCTGCAGCAGGTCGAAGGTCACGCCGCTCAGCACGTCCGAAATGTCATTGGTGTTGCGGGTGAGCGAGACGCCGTCCAGACTGAATTCCGCCGCTTGTGCGGTTTGCATCACTGTCGAGAACGAACCTGAACTGTCGGTCACGCCAAGCTTGTTCAGAATGTCGTCGCCGGACGTGCTCGAATAGGTGATATCGGCCGCATCCTGCGTACCGGTCAGCATCAGCTCATAGGAGCCGCTCGAGACCTGGAGGATCGATGCCTGCACGTTCGTGGTGGATGTCTGGGCATTGATCGCATCTTGCACGTCCTGCAGGGACATGTCGCTGGTGACCGTAATGCTCTCGGTACTTCCTCCGGCAAGACCGATCGTGAACGTACCGGAATAGCCCAGCGCGTCGGTCTCGCTGGATTGGCTGCTGCCCGCAACCTTCTGCGCCGTCGCGATCTGGCTGACGGTCAGCGTGTGATCGCCGGTTGCCGCACCATTGTTGACCGACATGGACAGCACGGACGAGGCGCTCACATCGCCGTTCGAGGTCAGCGTCGCCGAACGTGTTGCGAAAACGTTGGTGGCGAGCGAGTTGATCACCGAGGTGGCGAGCGAGGCCAATCCGGTCGAAAGCGTGCTGAGATCTGTCTGGAGAGACTGGTAGGCGGAGATCTTCGCCTGGTTGGCGGTGATGCTGGTGCTGATCTGCGTCGCCTGAGCGAGCTTGGCGTTGACGGCCGCATCGATCAGGGCGCTCCAGTCGATGGTGCTGGTCGTGCTGGTGCCTGAGGTCGTGAGGGAGCTGGAACTCGAAGATGAGGACGATGACGACGTACTGCTGGTGCTCGAGGTCGTACTGCTCACAGTCATGATTGCGGGCCCGCCATAGGAAGGACCGGGCCGGCGTCATGCCGGCCCGGAAGATCGTCGATCAGCCCAGCAGCTTCAGCAGATATTGCGGCATCTGGTTCGCCGCGGCTTCTGCCGACACGGCGGCCTGGGTCTTCACCTCGGCCGACGACAGCGTCGCCTGCTCCGAGGCGATATCCACGTCCTTGATCGCCGAGTTGGCCGACTGCAGGTTCTGGGTCTGCGTCGAGATCGAGTCGGAGCTGAAGTTGAAGCGCGATTCCTGCGCACCGATGTCGGCGCGCGCCGACGAAACCTTGTCGATGGCCGAGTCAAGCACGGTCAGCGCGCTCGTCGCGCCGCTCTGGGTGGTGACGTTGAGCGCCGAGATCGCGAGACCGGAAGTGCCCGTCGTGAGGTTTGACAGCGAGATCGTGATGGTGTCGGAGCTGGACGATCCGACCATGACCGAGACGCCGGAACCGGCGAAAGCGCTGGTGCCGTCGAGCAGGCTCTGACCGCTGTAGCGGGTGCCGCTCGCGATCGAGTCGATTTCGCTCGTGAGCTGCGAGAATTCCGAATTGATATAGGCGCGGCTGGAGTCGGTGGTGGTGCCCGAAGCAGACTCCGAGGCCAGCGACTTCATGCGGGACAGGATGTCGCTGATGTTGGAGGCGCCACCGTCAGCGGTCTGCAGGATCGAGGTCGCCTGCGCGGTGTTGGTCGCCGCCTGCTGGAGCGTCGTGATGTCCGAGGAGATGCGGGTCGAGATCGCGAGACCGGCAGCGTCGTCGGAAGCCGAAGTTATGCGCGAGCCGCTCGACAGCTTCGAAAGCGCGCTGGTTTCCTGATTGGAATTGACGTTCAGGTAGCGGACAGCCGAGTTGGCTGCGATGTTGGTGGAAATTGCGGGCACGGTGAAGACTCCTGAGTGATCGGCTGGATACGCCGCATCGTGGAAGGACTGACGGTGCGTATCAGCCCCGTCTGCCCGATCAAACGGAGAGGCGTGCCAGGATCAGGCGAGAAATCTTTCCCGCCGCGGAGATTATGGTTAGCAGTCGGTAAACGCGCCGCGGATGTCGCGCTCGTGCCGGCGCAGCAATTCGCGCAGCTGTTGACGGCCTCGTTTGAGCAGAGACTCCACCGCGGCGATCGTGGTCTCCATCACGTCGGCGATCTCGCCGTTGCTCATGTTCTCGTGGTACGACAGGATCACCGCAAGGCGCTGCTGCTCGGGCAGCCGCAGCATGGCGGCCTCCAGCAGATCATTCATCTCGGCGCGCTCGATGACGCTGCTCGCGTCGGGCTTGGAGTCCGCCACCTCGGGAACGACATCGACATTCTCGGTACGCGGCTTGCGCCGGAGATCGATGCAGCGATTGCTCACTACGCGATAGAGCCAGGTCGAGAACTTCGCGCGGCCGTGCTGCCATCGCTCCCGATGTGTCCAGACCTTGAGCATCGTGTCCTGCACGACGTCCTCGGCATCGGCAGCGTTGCCGACGATCCGCAAGGCGATCGCGTAGGCTCGGTCGATGTGACGCTCGACGAGATCGCGAAAAGCCGCCTCATCTCCCGTCGCCAGTCGATCGAGCAGTTCCTTGTCCTCGTCGAACACGCCGCCATCGAAAGCAGGCGTACTGTCCGGCACGATCGCAGCCGACTCTTGCCAAGGCACCGTCGCAGCTTCGGACGAGGCCGGCTCCTTGGCGGCCTCACACTCGGCAGGAGCCCAGACATCAAGCGCGTAGCTCATTCCCCAATCTCCAACCCGCAGCGCCGAAAGCGCACATTCCAAACCGCTTCCACCCCTTGAACGCCGCAAGCGAACAAGTCAGGCGAACTATTTTCATTATTTTTCAAAGGGTTATGAGGAATGTTTTGCCCACCTGCGGGCAAAAAATGCCGGACGGCGTGCCGCCGCCGTCCAATCAGAGACCGAGCATAGGTTTTAGTCCGCATCGCAGGACATTCGTTTGGAAGCAAAGATACAGCAGGAAACGCAGCTGTTACGCGAACTTGACGCGGCTCACGCCGCAAGCACATGAGCCAGGAGATGATCAGTTGCGCTTGGCAGAGATTCGCGCGCGGCGATCTTCGCACCCGGCAATTTTTTCCGAATCATCATTTTGAACCTATCCGATTTTTTGAATCTGTCAGTCGCTGTGCGCGTTGTTTTTTGGATCGCGCCATGAATTTTTTGAAATGTGAGCGCCTGATTTCGCAACCCCGACCGTTGATAGCATACGGAGCGGGGAATTTCGCAATGAAGGTCGCAACGGTCGGCGCAGCGCGTCGAGCGAAGTTTGTTGCTGCGTGTTCGTTCGATGTTTTTGATACTTTTATAGTACGCGCCTGCACCACGCCGGACGGCGTCTTTGAAAGAGCTTATGAGCTCTCCGGTTTGTCTGAAACGCATCCGAATGTTGCAGAGAATTTCGTTCAACATCGCATCAGCGCCGAAGCACGCGCCCGCAACGAGGCGAAAGAAAAGCGCGGATCAGCCGAGGTCCGCATCGCGGATATCTATTCTTTCTTTCCTTTCAGACTGTTCGGCCTCGACCGCGAGGCGCTGAACGATCTTGCCGTCGCCGAGTTCCGCGCCGAGCTCGACCTTTGTCGCGCAAATTCGGAAATGCTTCAGCAATATTTGGAAATGAAACGTCAGGGCTTCCGCGTCGGCTTCATCTCGGACACGTATTGGAGCACGAAGCAGCTTGCCCATTTGTTGCGCAATTGCTGCCCCGATCTCAGCTGGGATTTTCTGTACGCCTCGTGCGAGCACGGCCACAGCAAGCGCGAGAAGCTGTTCGCCAAATATCTGACCGAGCAAAAGATCGACCCGGAGAGGTCGTTTCATATCGGGGACAATGAGCGGGCTGACATCAAGGGGGCGCGCCGGCACGGCATTCGGCCGCGCCACTATCCGCAGGCGAGCGCTCAATTGGCGTCGAAGCTGCAGAGAGAAGCTTCGCTGTTCGAGCTGTTGTCGCTGGGCCGGCCGTCTCGGCTGGACCATGGCATCCGCACCCTGCGGCGCATGGTTGCGGCTCAGACCGCAGAAAGATCTGCCGCCTGCCACCTCGGCATGACCGTGGTCGGTCCGGTCATGGCTGCGTTCGATGCTTTCGTCGAATCCCGCTGCAACGATTTGCGCAAGACTGGTGGAAAGGTCTCCATCGCCTTTCTTGGGCGCGACGGTTTCCTCGCGCATCGCATCCGGCAAAATGAGCCTGACGCGCACTATGTCGAGGTGAACCGCCGTGTGACGATGATCGCCTCAGCCGACACGCTGCAGCCGCTTCGCGATTTGCTCGACAAGATCCCGGCGATCGATGCGCACAGCTTTGCCGGCATCACCAAGATCCTGCCCGCGGCGGTGGCCGACTTCTTCGCACGGAGTCCGAACGGCGTGGTCAAGGGCGCTCAACTTGCAGAAGCCCTCCCCGACCTCATAAGCCGCCGCGAGAGCGCCGAGCTCGCCGCTGGCATGCGGTCGCGGCTGCTCACCTATCTGCGCAACGCGATTCCCGATTTCGATTCCTGCACCGATCTCGTGCTCGTCGACCTCGGCTATTCCGGCAGCGTGCAGAAGGCGCTGCGCCGGGTCTTCGATCGCGAAGGCATCAGGATCAGGCTGCATGGCACCTATCTGCTCACGCTTGACGACGCATTCCATGATCTTGCTCGCGGCGACAGTGTCTGTGGCCTGATCTCGGATCTCATCGTGACCCCGCACATGAAGCGCGCGTTGCTGCGCAACGTGTCGCTGCTGGAACAGCTCTGCAGCGCCCCGCAAGGCTCGGTCCGTGACTATCGCAATGGCGGAGTTCTGCACGAGCCGAATCCGATTCCTCCTGACCAGCTCGCCCGGATTGCCGAGGTCCAAGCCGGGGCGATCGCGTTTGCGGCAGCAGCGCGAGACCTGGCAACAACTCATCGGCTGCAGCCATTCGCGCCTTCGGATGCCTCGGCACGTTGGACGGCTGCGACGCTCGCACGTTTGCTGATGCTGCCTGATGACGATGAGCTCGCCCTGCTCGGCGACTTCCAGCACGACGTCAATCTCGGCACTGAGACGCTGCAGCCGCTGATCGACCGCCCATCCGTCGACAATCAGCTGATTGCGCGCGGCCTCGGCTTCGCGTGCGCCGTCCGCGACCTGCCGATGTGGCTCGCCGGAAGCTTCGCCGCGATCTCGCCCGCTCATTCTTATCTGTACACGCTGTTCGGCGCCAACCGGCTGCCGGCGGATGTGTTCGGCGAGACGGCCTGCGGCGCGCTCGAGATTGGACTCTTCAAGGCCGATGGCTCCGCGTCGATGGAATCCATCACCGTCTACCGGACGGGGTTCGGCGACGTCAGGCTGCGCATTGCCGTATCGCGCGCGATGAACGTCGCAATGATCGTGCTCCCGCTCGGCAAATTCGCCCAGGCGGGAATCCTGCATGGCGTTGTCGTTCAGACCGGAGCGACCGTTGCGGATGCGGCCGAGTCGCCCGACGTGGCTGCACTTTCCGATGACAGGCTGGTGTTTGCGGAGCTCGAGCGCCACGGTCGCCACTACCTCGCGCCGACCGAGGACGGCAGCCTCATCATTCCGGTCGCAGCCCTCCAGGGCGAGGTCAGCATCTATACGGTCGCCCTGACCTCGCTCAGCCATGATCGAATCTTTGCGCCGCACGCCGCGCCGGACGTCGTTGCCTGGAGAATGCTCTCATCACAGCTCGCCGAGCAAGGTGCCGCGCCAACGGCATGATGGATCCGCCTGATTCCGTGTCGTGATCCGTTTGAGCTGGAAGGAGAATGGAGCATGATGCGCAGCACCGCGGACCGGACCAGCGACGCCACGACTAAACTCGCGCAGCTCTTGCTGTCGAACGGAGCGAAGCTCGGCGCTGCTCAATTGCGCCGGCTCAGCTGGCTGGTGCGCAGCTTCGGTCCGGCCGCGGTGTGGGGAAGCAGCGCGCACGCCGGACAAGGCCGCGTCGTCGTCGTGATCGACCCACCGAGCGGTGCAGGTGCGGAGCTGTTGTACAGCTCGTTGACCTCGGACACCGCGGTCGTCATCCCCTTCGGCGAAAATCCTGCGTTCGATTTCCTGAAATCGAAGCTGACCGAATTCGGGACGGTCGGGGCGTGCGGTGCCGATGGCCCACATGAGCTGTGGTGGGGCGGCCTGCGCTGGCGGCCGCAGGCAGATCCAATCAACGCGGCGACGCTGCGCGTAGTGTCCTGCTATCCCCGTGCGCTCGGCGAAATCAGAGCCTATCACCTGAAGCGCTCGCTCGATCGGCTCGGACTGCCGTTCACCATCGAGGCGATCGATACCGTCCACGACGACCGCCTGCTCGCATCCGAAAAGGCCGACTTCATCCTGCGCATGTGGAAACGACACGATGAGCCGCTGCTGTTCGTCGATGCCGATACGATGCTGCAGGCTTTGCCGTCCCTGCTGGTCGAAGCGGACGGCGATTTCGCGGTTCACAAATGGAACAGCTGGGAGATGTCAACGCGCACATTGTATTTCGGCCGCTCGACAGCCGCCGAAGCGATGCTACTGACTTGGCAGGAGCTGACCCATTCCTATGTCGCCGTTTGGGAGGGCTATCTGCTCGACCAGGCCTGGAGCCTGACATCGTCGCAGATGCCGCTCGACACCGTCTGGCTGCCCCGCTCCTATCACGCGGTGGCGGGAGAAGCCGGCGCCAGGCGCGCGACCATCGTCCATAACCTCGCACCGACCACCGCCGATCTCGGCCCGGATCCTGACTTTGCCGATGCGGTGCGCGCGGCGCGGCGCGCCGGCCGTAGCGGCGCACGGGACTCGCTGATCGTGCTGAACTCGACGGCCACATCGGACAAAGCGATCACGGTGATCCTGCGCGATGTCGAAGCGGCGGGCGCGCGTGCCACCGCGGCGAGCCTCCAGGCCGTGACGCGCGCGTTCACCGCCGACTGCGGCGGCTTCGCACGGCTCGAAGTATCGCTCTGCCCATGGCAGGACGATGTGCGTGTCGCAAGAGAGGCAGCATTCCTCGCCCACAACAAAGTGGTCGAGATCGATCCCGCGCAGGAGCTGCCGAATGATCTGTTCCGCACGCTCGCCGCGTCGGAGACCAAAGGCCGGTCCGTCAATGTAACGCGCTATCAGCGCTGAATCCGGAAACATCCAAATGCTCAAGACGATCATTGTTCTGACCGGCAGCCGCGACCAGCAGATGGCGCTGACCGAACTCCTCAAGGCGCACAATCCGGCGCTGTCGTTCCGGTGCGCCGTCAGCTTGGGGGAGCTCGAAGCTATCGAACCCGAGGTGCTCGCTGACGCGCGTCTTGTCGCGTTCACGACGGGCGTCATCGTCCCCACGCACATCCTTGATGCGCTTGGGTACGGCGCCTACAATTTTCATCCGGGTCCGGCAGACTATCCGGGCTGGGCGCCGGCGCATTTCGCACTTTACGACGGCGCCAAACAGTTCGGCGCGGTAGCGCATGTGATGGAAGCGCGGGTCGATTGCGGCGCCATCATCGGCGTCGAAGAGTTCGACATTCCCGACGGTATCGATGTGCGGGGCCTGGAGCAGATGGCCTTCGTGCGGCTCGCTTACCTGTTCTGGCGCATGTCACGCGACATTGCCTGCGAAAGCGCGCCGCTGGCGGTGCTGCCGATCGCCTGGAGCGGCATCAAGAGCACGAAGCAGATGTACGCCGCGATGTGCGACATGCCTGCCGACATCGCACCTTCCGAGATGAAGCGGCGCATCCGCGCCTTCCATGACGATTTCCGCGGCATTCCGTTGACGGTGACGCTGCATGGCGCGCGTTTCCAACTCGCCGGCGCGGCCACGCCGAAACCGATTATGCCGGCCGTCGAGGCGCCGCCGCTCGCGCTCGCATCCTGATCAACGCCTGAGCGGCCTGAGCGCCGCATCGCACAGCCGCGCCTCCCAGCCATGACGCTCCAGCTCGGGATCGTCATGCTCCTCCTCCGGCCAGCCGACGCACAGATAGGCCACGAGGCTCCAGTGCGGCGGCAGGTCGAGCGACCTGCAGGCCGCGTGCGGATCGAGAATCGAGACCCATCCGACGCCAAGCCCTTCGGCGCGCGCCGCGAGCCAGAAGGTCTGGATTGCCGCGACAACGGAATAGCGCAGCATCTCCGGCATGGTCTTGCGCCCGAGTCCATGGCCGGTCTCGGCCGCTTCGTCAGCGCAGACCACAAGATGCACCGGAGCCTGGGTGAGCCCTTCCAGCTTCAGCCGCGCGTAGATCGCACGGCGTTCGCCGTCGTAGCCTTCGAGCGCAGCCTGGTTCGCCGTCTTGAAATTGGCCACGATTGCTGTGCGACGCTCCGCATCCTCGACCAGCACGAAGCGCCAGGGCTGGCTGAAGCCGACCGACGGCGCGTAGCATGAGAGCGCGATCAGCCGTTCGACCAGGTCCGGGCTCACCGCGCTCGATCGGAATCGGCGGACATCGCGTCGCCACCGTACCAGCTCCGCAAAGCGCGCTCTGAACGCTGCATCGAATTGCGGAGGCTCGCGCTCGGTCTCACTGCGCTTGGTTTCACTCATGGCGCTTCTCCACTGATGACGTGAAGGAACGATCCGCTGACTGATCCGCGACGTGCCCCTCGCTCTGCGATGGCGTTGCCGGCCGCATCACGGCACTCGAGCAGGGGATCGTCAGCCTCGGCCAAGATTGACGCGTAGTGAAACTCATGACCGTGGACGATAGCGCCGCGCGCACCGATCCCGCAATCGGCGAGCAGCCGCGCGCGGCGATAGCCGAGATGGAGGCGCCGTTTCGCGAACGACGTTTCAAGCGACAGCAGGCCTGCCATGGCATGGCGGCCGCCATGTGCATCTTCCAGCCCGTTGCCCAACACCATGTAGCCACCGCATTCGCCGTGGATACACGCGCCGCTGTCGGCCGCATGGCGCAGACCACCGAGAAAGCGTTGCGCGGCGGCGAGGCGTCCGGCATGCAGCTCCGGATAGCCGCCGGGCAACCACACCGTATCCGCGGATGGATCCGGCGCCTCGTCGGCGAGCGGCGAGAACGCGACGATCTCGGCGCCGGACTCACGCCAGTGGCGGATCAGATGCGGGTAGCTGAACGAGAACGCGGTATCGGTGGCCAGCGCGATCCGCTGGCCCGGTGGCTTGATCCCAGCACCGATCGGTTGGTCATCACACGGCTCAACTCCCATGGGCCGCGCCAAAGCGCTGATAGCATCGAGATCACAAGCTTCACTGATCCGGTCCGCCAGCCGATCGAAATGCGTCTCGATCGATCCGATTTCCTGCGCCTGCACCAGGCCGAGGTGACGTTCCGGCAGCACGAGCTGCTCGTCGCGGGTCAAGGCCCCCAACAACTTGATGCCTACGCGATCGAAAGCGGGTTCGATCAGGGCACGATGCCGCTCGCTGGCGACCCGATTGAGGATCACGCCCGCAACCGCAATGTCCTCGCGATATCGGGCGCAGCCGAGCGCGACGGCCGCGGCCGTTTCGGTCTGCCCGGAGACATCGACGACCAGCACCACCGGCCAGCCCAACAAGGCGGCCAGATCGGCCGCGGATCCCCTGCCCGCGCGACCCTGCGCCGGCGCGCCATCGAACAGGCCCATGACGCCTTCGACGATCGCCAGATCGGAATCGGCCGCCGTGTCGCGTGCCAGCCAGCGCAGCTGTGGCGCAGTCATCGCCCAGCAGTCGAGATTATAGCTGGTCCGCCGCGCCGCCATCGAATGGAAGGCGAGATCGATGTAATCGGGCCCGCACTTGAATGGCTGAATCTGCCTTCCGCGCCGGGACAGCGCCCGCATCAGCCCGAGTGCGACCGTGGTCTTGCCGGCGCCGGAGCGCGGCGCGGCGAGGATCAGCCCCTTTGGTGCCGCCGAGGTCATGGCTACGGTACCGTCCCAACACGGCAAACTGTGCTATGCGATCGGTGATGACCGAAACCGCGGGAGCGCCAGAACGACCCCTGAAACGTGGCTGGACCACAGGCAGCTGCGCCACCGCGGCTGCGCGCGCGGCCTATGAGTTGCTGATCACGGGAACCTGCCCCGCGATGGTCGAAATCGCGTTGCCCAGCGGTCACCGCGTGAGCTTTGCGGTGGCGATGCATGAGGGAAACGAGAGTGCCGCCACGGCCGGAATCGTCAAGGATGCCGGCGACGACCCCGACGTGACCCATGGCGCATTGATCAAGACGTCCGTGCGAGTTGGACCGGACGGTTCGGGGGTCGTGTTCCGGGCCGGGCCCGGCGTCGGCACCGTGACAAAGCCGGGCCTGCCGCTGCCGCCAGGCGAGCCCGCGATCAACCCGGTGCCCCGGCAGATGATCAGCGCGGCGATCCGCGAAGCTGCAACCGCGCTGAACGGACCGAACGACGTGATCGTCGAGATTTCCGTTCCAGGCGGCGAGGAACTCGCCAAGAAGACGTTGAACCCGCGGCTCGGCATCATCGGCGGCCTGTCGATCCTCGGCACCACCGGTGTCGTCATTCCCTTCAGCTGCGCCGCATGGATCCACTCGATCTATCGCGGCATCGATGTCGCCCGCGCGTCGGGACTGACGCATATCGCCGGCGCGACCGGCACCACGTCCGAGAAAGCCGTGCAGCAGCTCTACCAGTTGCCGGACGCCGCGCTGATCGACATGGGCGATTTCGTCGGCGGCATGCTGAAATATCTGCGCCGTCATCCGGTTGCGCGCATCACCGTCGCCGGCGGCTTCGCCAAGATGACCAAGCTCGGCCAGGGTCTGCTCGACCTGCACTCGCGCGCCGGCGAAGTCGATGTCGCCTGGCTTGCCGAGGCACTGCATGACGCGGACGCGCCCGATGCGCTCGTGAAACTCGCGCGCGGCGCGAACACCGCGCTGCAGGTTCTCGATGAAGCCAAACGCTTGAATTTCCCGGCAGGCGATGTCGTCGCGCGCGCGGCATTGAGCACAGCGCGTCGTGCGCTCGGCGACGACGGAATTTTGCTCGATGTCGTCGTGTTCGATCGCACCGGGCAGCTGGTCGGACACTCCAGCGGCGCCGATCATTCGCCCCTCCCGCGAAAACGCCGCTGATAGTCGGCGTCATAGAGGGCACTCTCGCGAAAATCCTGCGCCGAAAGTGCTTGGCCAACCAGGATTAATGCGGTGCGCTCAACCGGATCCGACTGCATGATCGCGGCAATCGTGCCGAGCGTGCCGGTGACGATGCGCTGCTCCGGCCAGCTGGCACGATAAACGATCGCGACGGGGCAGTCCGCTCCATAATGCGGCAACAGCTCCGCGACGACCTTGTCGAGCACATGGATCGAAAGGTGGATCGCGAGTGTCGCGCGCGACTGCGCAAACAACGAGAGCTGCTCGCTCTCCGGCATCGGCGACGCCCGGCCTGAGGTCCGCGTCAGCACCACTGATTGCGCCAGGCCCGGCAAGGTCAGTTCGCGCCCCAGCGCTGCCGCAGCGGCAGCGAAGGCCGGCACGCCGGGCGTGACCGTGAACGGAATCCCAAGCTGCTCTAGACGTCGCACTTGCTCGCCGAGCGCGCTCCAGATCGACAGATCGCCCGAATGCAGCCGCGCGACGTCTTCGCCAGCGGCGGTCGCGCGCGCCATCTCCGCGATGATCGCATCGAGCGACAGCGGAGCGGTGTCGATGATGCGCGCGCCGGGCGGACAGTGATCGAGCAGCGCCTTCGGCACCAGTGAGCCGGCATAGAGACAGACCGGACAGCGCGCGATCAGGTCGCGGCCGCGCACCGTGATCAGGTCCGGCGCGCCAGGGCCGGCACCGATGAAATGCACG
Source organism: Bradyrhizobium sp. STM 3843 (assembly GCF_000239815.1). Classification (GTDB taxonomy): domain Bacteria; phylum Pseudomonadota; class Alphaproteobacteria; order Rhizobiales; family Xanthobacteraceae; genus Bradyrhizobium. The sequence goes on from NZ_CAFK01000039.1 coordinate 46,445, forward strand.
GTCATGCCGCCCCTCCCGCACGAACGGGCCCATCGCCTTGCGCCAGCGCGCAGGTCGCGGTTGCATTGGCAATGCGCGGCAAGAGCAGGCGCGCATGCGCGCCGACAGCCGCCAGCGCCGCCGTTTCCGCAATCGATGGCACGCCTTTCAGATGCTGCACGCGCGCACTGTTGGTCGCAGCGAGATGCGATACGCCGGCAAGCTCGCTCGCCACGATCCCGACCAGCGGGCGTCCAAGCCTGCGCGCGACCGCAATGATGCCAGCCTCCTCTGCCTTCGCGCTCTCGGTCGCGACAACGCCGATGGAGTCGAGCTGCAGCGCTGCCGCAGCGAGAGCCTCGGCGATCAATGCCGCGATGTCATCAGCCGATGCGTTGCGGCGGCAGCCGACACCAAGCGCAATCATGGCTTGGTCACCCGCCATTGCGTCACCGGCATCGCCGGCTTCCAGCCGTGCATGCCGCCGACAGGTTTGACATGCGCGACGGCAACGCGGACCAGTTCGCCGCCATGCCGTTGAAACAGGGTTGCGAGCCGCGCCTCGCCTTCGAGCGACACCACATTGGCGACCAGCCGGCCGGCCGGCTTCAGCCGCGACCACACGGTTTCGAAGACACCGTCGTCGGAGATGCCGCCACCGATGAAGACAGCATCAGGCGCGCTCAGATCGCTCAGCGCAGCCGGTGCGGAGCCAACGATGATCTTGAGGTCCGGCGCGCCCAGGGCGAGTGCGTTGCGGGCGGCGCGGGCGGCGCGATCCTGCCGCGCCTCGATCCCGATCGCACGCAGCGACCCATGACGCAGCAGCCACTCGATCGCGATCGAGCCAGCCCCGAGGCCAACGTCCCACAGCAATTCGCCCGGCCGCGGCGCCAGCGCCGATAGCGTCACAGCGCGGATATCGCGCTTGGTCAGCTGCCCGTCATGCTCGAACTGCTCATCGGCGAGACCCGGTGGAAGGCCGATAATCGGCGCATCGGGATCGGCGACCACCTCGACAGCGACCGTCGTCAGCGCATTGATATCCGACCGGTCAAAATCCGCAGCGAGCGCGCTGCTCCGGCGCTGCTGCGGTCCGCCCATGGCCTCCAGCACCGTCAACCGCGAGCGGCCCATGCCGCGCGACGACAACAAACCCGCAAGCTTCCTTGGCGTCGAACCATCCCAGCAGAGCGCGATGATCCGCGCACCAGGGCTGAGATGACGAATGATGCCTTCGAGCGCCCGGCCGTGCAGGCTGATTTGTGTCACGTCCTGCAGTGCCCAGCCGAGCCGGGCTGCGGCCAGGCTGAAAGCGGATGGTTGCGGCAGGCATAGGATTTCATCAGCCCCAAAGCGCTCGGCAAGCTGCTTGCCGACGCCATAGTTGAAGGGATCGCCGCTGGCGAGCACGACCACGGCCTCAGCTCGCCGCGCTGCGATTTCATCGAACGCAAGATGCAAGGGGCTCGGCCAGGCCAGCTGCTCACCCGTGATCAGGGAGCGCGCAAGTTCAAGGTGGCGGGCACCACCGACGACGAGCGAGGCGCTCGCGACCAGCCGGCGCGCGAGCGGCGATAGACCATCGGCGCCATCCTCGCCGATGCCGATGATGGACAGCCAGCGCGTCGCGTTGCAAGTTGCGCCGGAGCTGATCACGGACAACGCCCTCCATGCGCATTCTCATTCTCGGCGGCACCACCGAAGCCTCGGAGCTGGCGCGTCTGCTGGCCGGTGATGCCCGGTTCCAGCCGACACTGTCGCTCGCAGGCCGTACCACCTCGCCAAAGCCGCAGCCGGTCCCGACGCGCATCGGCGGCTTCGGCGGTGGCGCCGGACTGCAGGCTTGGCTGCGCGACAACGCCATCGCCGCCGTGATCGATGCCACCCATCCCTACGCCGCGCAAATCTCTGCACATGCCGTCGCGGCGTGCCGCGCGGTGTCGCTCCCTCTGGCCTCGATTGTCCGCCCTGCCTGGCAATGCGAGGATGGCGACCAATGGATCGAGGTCGACACGCCGCAAGCCGCAGCGGCTGCGCTCGGTAGCGATCCGGCGCGCGTCTTTCTCAGCCTCGGCCGGCTCGATCTCGCCGCTTTCTGCGCAGCGCCTCAGCATCATTATATCGCCCGCACCATCGATCCGCCCGGCGACGTCCCGCTGCCGCCCGACATCCGTTTCGTCTATGCGCGCGGACCGTTCGACGAAGCCAATGAAGACGACTTTCTGAGGGGCGAACGCATTCAAGCCCTCGTCTCGAAGAACTCCGGCGGTGCGGCGACCTATCCGAAAATCGCGGCCGCGCGCCGGCTGCAGCTTCCCGTGGTCATGATCGCGCGTCCCGACAAGCCGGGCGGCGTGCCCCTCGATGGCGCGCAGGCCGCTCGGCGCTGGCTGGAGGCCCTGCTCGCGCATCACGGTTGATCCGTCTCGCGGCGCGGCGTGTAGATCCAGGGGGCCTTGCCGTCACGCCTGATGAGACGGGTCGCCGATGATCCGATCAGCACCAGCGTGCGCATATCGGCCTGCGCCGGATCAACGTCGCCAAGCGTCGTCACGGTGCGGCTGACATCGCCGGTCCCGGCCGCGCGCACCATCACAATGATGGTCGAAGACGGCTTTGTCCGTCGCAGGATCTCAAACGCCTCCCCGAGCTGATGAGGGCGTGCCTTCGAGGCGGGATTGTAGAGCGCGATGACGAAGTCGCCGGCGGCCGCCGCCTCCAACCGGCGCGTGATCGTCGCCCAGCTCTTCAGATTGTCGGACAGCGAGATCGCACAGAAGTCGCCGCCCAATGGTGCTCCGACTTCGGCGGCGGCCGCCAGCATGGCAGTCACGCCCGGCTCAACGTTGATATCAAGTCGACGCCATTCTAACGGACCGGCCTCGACCGCTTCGAACACCGCCGCCGCCATCGCGAACACGCCGGGATCACCACCCGAGATGACCGCGACGTGCCTGCCGCCTGCAGCAAGCTCAAGCGCGTGCCGGGCACGCTCAAGCTCGACACGATTGTCGCTCGCATGGCGGTGCTGGCCTTCCGCCCGCGTTGTGATGCGATCGAGATAGGGCCCGTAACCGACCAGGTCGGTTGCGCGCGCAATCGCATCTGCCGCGGACGGGGTCATGAGTTCGGACCGTCCCGGGCCGAGGCCGACCACCGTGAGTGTTCCCGTCATAGCTGACGTCCCTGGCCTGGGATCAGGACCATCGAGAAATACGGTCCGCGCTCGTCGTCGCATGCCGACAGTGGCACGATGCGCTGCCCATCCATGGTGCCGCGTTCGACATAGAGCGCGCGCGCGAGCAGCCCGGCGCCTGTCACCGCGCGCTTCACCTTCGGCAGGTTGCGTCCGACCTTCATGATGACAGCCGCCTCGCAGCGCTGCAGCCGGTCGCACAGGATGTCTTCGGCCAGCGTGCCGGGCAAGACGGATAGGATATCGTCCCCCCAGGTGATCGGCACGTTCGCCTGGGTCCAGCAGCCCGACATGCCGGTGACGCCAGGCACGACCTCGACCGGGAAATCGCGCTCGAGCCGCCGCCACATATGCATGAACGAACCATAGAAGAACGGGTCGCCTTCGGAGAGCAGGCCGACCGAGCGGCCTGCCTGCAGATGCGCAGCAATGCTGTCGGCGGCGCGACGATAGAAGGCGGCAATCTCGGCCTGATAGGCGGCGTCTGCAACCGGCACTTCCTCGGTCACAGGGTATTCCAATCGCAGTTCGTGGCGCGATGCGTCCATCAAGGGCGCGACGATCCGGCGAGCGTTTCCTTCAAGACCGCGCTTGGCAAAGAAGCCGACCACGTCGACCGAGCGAACCAGTCCGGCCGCGCGCAAGGTCAGGTAGCGCACGTCGCCGGGACCGACGCCGATGCCGTAAAGCGTTCCGGCCTCTGCCCGGCCGGCGATGGTATCGAGCAGGCTCATTCGGCATCGCTCGCAATGGCATTCACCGCGGCCACCGCCATGGCGCTGCCGCCCTTGCGTCCCCTGACAATCAGATAAGGCAGGCGGCCATCGGCGGCCAGCGCCTCCTTGGATTCTCTGGCGCCGACGAAGCCGACCGCGGTGCCGATCACAGCCGCCGGGCGCGATGCGCCGGCGTCCAGCATGTCCAACAGGTGAAACAACGAGGTCGGCGCATTGCCGATCGCGACCAGCGCGCCGGCAAGATGCGGACGCCACAATTCCAGCGCCGCCGCCGACCGCGTCGTGCCGAGCCGCGTTGCCAACCCGGCGACTTGCGGATCGTCGAGCGTGCAGATGATCTCGTTCTTCGCCGGGAGCCGCGCGCGCGTGATGCCCTGCGCCACCATCTTGGCATCGCACAGAACAGGCGCGCCGCGATTCAGCGCCGCGCGCGCCTCTGCGGCAAAGGTCTCCGACATCTCGATATCGGAGGTGATCTCGACCATGCCACAGGCATGGATGATACGCACCGCGATCTTCTCTTCGAGTCCGCGGAAGCGCGACAGATCGGCCTCGGCGCGGATGGTCGCAAAGGAGCGCCGATAGATCTCGGCGCCATCGCGGATATAGTCGCGCGCGTCAGACATGAGCGCTCTTCTCTTGCGTTAGCAGGGCATGGCCAGCCGTCGCGATCTGGGCCGGGTCCAATTCGGCGAACGCGTTATCCTTCACCGTTCCCTGGCGGACGACCCGGTAGTGGTCACCATCACCGATGAAGACCAGGTCCGCGAGCGCCGACCGCGCGCAGCCCTTGGCGCAGCCGGAGACGTGCAGCGTGCCGGAGAAGCCGGTGCTCTCGGCCATGTCGGCCAATACGCGCGCATGCTGGCGCGTCGCGAGCGTGGTTGAGCTGCAGCTTCCGACGCCCGAACAGGCGTCGACGCGCGTCAGCGGATCGGCGTCATCGACGATGAGACCAGACCCGCGCGCAAAAGCGAGGAGACGCTCGCCATCTGCGCGGTCCCCAATCCCCGCATATAACGTTCGCCATGGTGACAGTCGCAGCTCGGCAATGCCAAGGCGGGCCAATTCGAAGGCCAACGCCGCCATGGCCTCGCTATCGAGACGGCCGAAGACCGCTCCGAGGCCGACTGCATAAGTTCCATTGGCGAGCGCAATCAGGCCACGTGCTTGCGAAGCGACCTGTCTCACATTCGCGATCGAACGATCAAGCGACCGCAAGCCAAGCTCGGCGCGGATGGCGCTGACCGCCTCGGATGACAATGCGCGCGCCCGGCCGGTCGGACTCCGCTTCAGGATGGCGAGCGCGAGCTGAACGGCAATCGCGGCGGCGTCCGCAGCAGCCGTTGAGCCAAGCCATGCGAGCCCGTCCGGACCGTCAAGTCCGATTGCGATCGACGCGTCGGCACCATCTCGACAAGCGACCAGGTGGATATCAGCCTCGAGCTGCAGCAGCGGAAGACATCCGCCCCCATCGAGCAAGAAGCCGAATTTGCCCGGCAGCTGCTGCACCCCAGGCCCAGCCGCCAACCGGCATTCGAGCGCGCGCGCAACAGGGCGCATGTCGACAACTTCAGTCGGATCAACCCCGGCCAGGGGGTTGATGACGATGTTCCTGATCGCCTCCCGCTCAGCATCGTCGTCGAGCAGATCGAGCGCCGCCAGCACGCTCCACAAAGGTGCAAGCGTCTCGGCGGTCACCCCGCGAAGCTGCAAATTGGCGCGCCGCGTCAGGTCGATCTGGCCGTTGCCGAACCGCGCGGCCGCATCGGCCAGCGCTTTCAGCGCGCCGACCGGTACGCTGCCGGCATGCGGCCTGACGCGTACGACGAGACCGTCCCCGCTCTGCATCGGCCGTCGCGCGCCGGGACACCATCCCTTGATGGCGAAGGAGCCGGTCATGTCTTCACCTCCGCGCGGCTCGCGCGTGCCGCGATCGCAGCGAGCTCATCCGCCACAGCATTGCGGCGCGGAACCCACAATCTGCGGCGTCGCGCGTCGTCCAGGCGTGAGACGATGGACGCCACCGCCGCCGGATTACGATCCAGCATCGCCTCACACACGGATGCATCGCTCAGCAGCGCCGCATGCGCCAGCTCGAACAGATGGCCGGGCACGGCGTCCGAGGTGGCTGCAAAAGCATACAGCGCGTCCACGCCCTGCGCGATCTCGGCGACGCCGCGATAGCCGTGCGCGAGCATGCCGGAAATCCAACGCGGATTGGTGAGCCGGCCGCGCACCACGCGCGCAATCTCCTCAGATATCGCGCGCGCCTTCGGCGCCTCGGGCCGGCTGGTGTCGAGATGCAGCAGCGCCGGCGAGGCGCCGAGCGCGGCAGCCGCGGCCGCGAAACCACCGGCGAAATCAGCAACCTCCTCGCCATCGAGCAGATCGCGCTCGCGGTCGTCCTGCGGATGCACCAGCGCGTCAGCGCTGCGGACGCGGTCGCGGAAGGCTGCCTCGCCTGGCGCGGCCTCATGCGCACCACCGAAGCTATGACTTGCAGCCGCGAGGTAGGCTTCGCCCAGTTGCTCGCGGTTATCCCACGCTGTGCCGAGGACAAGGTTCGCAGTCACGGCACCGTAAGTGCCGGGAGCGCCGCCGAACACCCGCGCCAGGCTGTCGCCGCGCCGCTTCGCCGCTGCGAGCGGATTGTCGGCATCATCTTCATCGCGCGCCGCGACCGTCTGCACGGCGAGACCGAACAGCGCGATCTGCGCTTCGAAGATGTCGCGAAACAGCCCCGAGATGCGCAAGGTCACATCGATGCGCGGCCGATCGAGCGCGGCCAGCGGCAGCACGTCGATGCCGGTGACGCGGTTGGAATTGAGGTCCCAGCGCGGCCGCGCGCCGAGATAGGCCAGCGCCTGCGCGAGATCATCGCCGCCGGTGCGCAGCGAGGCCGAGGCCCAGAGGTCGAGCACCAGCGCGCGCGGATACTCGCCATGATCCTGCAAATAGCGGCGGATCACCTCGTCGGCGGCACGGGCGCCGACCACGGCGGCCGTGCGGGTCGGGATCGCGCGCGGATCGATCGCGGTGAGATTGCGCCCGGTCGGCAGCACGTCGAGCCGGCCGCGGCTCGGTGCCCCCGCAGGGCCCGCCGCCACGCGCCGGCCATTGAGTGCGGCGAGCAGCGCCGCGCGTTCGGCGCGAGCGCTGTCGCGGATCGCCAGATCAATCCGGCTGCGATCATGGCCCTCCCCGCCAGCGGTGGCTATGGCATCCCCAAGCAGTCCGATCGCAGCGTCATCCGGTGCACGGCCGAACACGTGCAGACGGTCGCGCACCGCGAGCTCCTTGATGTCACAGAGCTGCGCATCGAGCTTCGCAATCGCCTCGCGTCCGGTCGCGCCTTGCTCCAGGCCGCAATCCACGGCCAGACCATTCGCCCAGGCACGCGCGACGATCTCGTCCTCCAGCAGACTCATGCGGCGCCTATCGAGCCCATCGGCCTCGGCATATTCCTCGACCAGACCTTCGAGCTCGAGCAGCGGGCCATGCAAACCGGCCTGCGACAGCGGCGGCGTCAGGTGACCAAGCGTCACGGCGCCAAGCCGGCGCTTGGCCTGCATGGCTTCACCCGGATTGTTGACGATGAAGGGATAGATCACCGGCAGCGGTCCAAGCACGGCCTCCGGCCAGCAACTCTGCGACAACGCCAGCGCTTTGCCAGGCAGCCACTCCAGCGTGCCATGGGCGCCGAGATGCACCAGCGCATCGATCCGCTCGGCTTCGCGCAAAAACGCATAGAGCGCGACATAGGCATGGCGCGGCGGCACCGTGGTATCGTGATAGCCCGCTTTGCGATCTGTGTGCGCGCCGCGATCCGGCTGCAGCAGGATGAGGACATTGCCGGCGCGCAGCACCGGAAAGCGGAAGGCGCCATCGACAACGGCCGGGTCGGACTCGGGCGGCCCCCAGCTTTGCGCAAGTTCGCGCTGCAAATCGTCCGGCAAGGCCGCGAAAGTGTGCTGATAGATCGCAACGGGCATAGCAAGCTCGGCGGCCTCGCCTCTCAGCAAGGCTTCGATGTCGGCCGCGCTGGGAAGCGCCGCCCCGAGATCATAGCCCTGCTCGGCGAGAAGGCGGATGATCTCGGCCGCGCTTTGCGATGTATCGAGGCCGACGGCATAGCCGCGGCGGCCGCCGCGCGCCGGATAATCCGACAGCATCAGCGCGAGCCGGCGCTTTGCAGTCGGCATGGACCGCAAACGGCACCAGCGCGCCGCGAGTCGCGCGACGAATGCGATGCGGTCGGGCTGCGGCACGTAGCTGATAGCCCCGAATTCGAGCCGCTCGTCGAGCGGCGCTTCGCCCTTGAACGCGATGGTGCGCGCCAAGAGCCGCCCGTCGAGCTCCGGCAGCACCACGTTCATGGCGAGGTCGGTCGGCGACAGGCCGCGTGCCGATGCGGCCCAGGCCTCTTCGCTGCTTTGGGCCTGAACGATCTGCAGCACCGGCACATCGGCAACATCGAGCGCGGTGGTGCCGTCCTCGCGCAATGCCGAGAATGCGGTGGCGTTGAGCACGACGGAGGGCCGTCGCGCCGCGATCAGTCGCGCCAATCCGTCGGCAACATCAGGGTCTTTCAGGCTGGTCACGGCGACGGCGGCCGACGCAAGCCCCTCGCCGTCAAGCGCGTTTTGCAGGGCCTCAATCGCCGCGGTGTCGGCGGCGAGCAGGCTCGCGCGATAGAACACGATCAGGGCGCAGGGCCTGGCATCGCGCGCAAGGCACAGCTCCTCGATTGCGACGGCGCCGCGTCGCGCGACAAATCCGACGACGGAACCGATTGCAACAGGCTCGGCGAATTCCGTCGTGCGTCCGAGCAGCGAGCTCAGATAGCGCAACGCCTCGCGCGCATTGGCCACGCCGCCCTCGTGCAGATAGCCATAGAGTCGCGCAGTGACGTCGAGCGGCAAAGTGGAGAGCGCATCCAGGCGCTCATCAGTGCGATCATCGCCGGGCAGAACAGCAAGCAGGATGCCGCGGCTCCGGCACAGTACGGCAAGGCGCTCCAGCCCGTAGCGCCAATAATCGAGACCGCCGAGGCAGCGCACGACGACGGCACGCGCCGCCACCACGACACGATCGAGATAGAGATCGACCGACATCGGGTGCTTGAGCCGCTTGAGGCTGGCAAGCCGCAAGCTCGGCAGTTCTTCTGCGCCTGCCCGCCATGCCTCGGCCAATGCCGAGAGATCGCTGTCGGAAAACGACAGCACCACGATGTCCGCGGGCGACTGCGCGAGATCCACGGCCTGTTCGAGGTCGTCGAGCGCGGCACCTGATGTCGCCAGGAGATGCATCGGCCTCGCCTAGCCTGCGACCAGGCTCTTGATCGCGGCCACGTCGAGGCCACGCTCGCCAATGAAGACCAGCCGCCCCTGGCGCTCCTCCCCGGCGCGCCAGGGCCGCTCGAACTGATGCTGAATGCGACTGCCGACCGCCTGGATCAAGAGCCGCAGCGGCTTGCCCGCAACCTCGACAAAGCCTTTGACGCGCAGCACGTCGTGCGCGCCTACAGCATCGGCGATACGGGCCAAAAGCGCCTCAGGCGAGGCCTGCGCCGGCACGTCCAGCACAAAGCTTTCGAAATCATCGTGGTCGTGCTCGGCTTCGTTGTCGTGATGCGAGGGGCGCGCCGCAAGATCGGCTTCCGCTGCAGCACCCAGTCCAAGCAGCACAGAGGCCGACAGCTTGCCGTGCTCGGATGCGATCACCTTGACCGCGCGCTGCACCTTGGTCGCGATCTCGGAGCTGACGGTCTTCCGCTCAACATCCGTCATCAGGTCGCTCTTGTTCACGACGACCAGATCGGCGCAGAGCAATTGATCCTCGAACACCTCCTCGAGCGGATTGTCGTGGTCGAGCGACGTGTCCGCCGCGCGTTGCGCGGCGAGCGCCTCCGGATCATCGGCAAAGCGGCCGGCGACGACGGCCGGCCCGTCCACGACAGCGACAACGCCATCGACGGTGACGCGGGTCGCGATCTCAGGCCAGTTGAACGCCTGCACCAGCGGCTTCGGCAGCGCGAGGCCGGAGGTCTCGATCACGATATGCTCGGGAGGATCCTTCTGATCGAGCAGGCTCTTCAACGCCGGCACGAAATCGTCGGCGACGGTGCAGCACAGGCAGCCGTTCGACAGCTCGACGATACGATCCTCGGGGCAATCCGGCACGCCGCAGCCTTTGAGGATATCGCCATCGATCCCGACATCGCCGAACTCATTGACGATGATGGCGAGCCGGCGGCCGTTCGCGGTCTCGATCAGGTTGCGCACCAGCGTGGTCTTGCCGGCGCCGAGGAAGCCGGTGACGATGGTGCACGGCGTCTTTGCAAAAGATTTCATGGCAGCGAAGCCTCTTCGGATGAGCGCGGCAGCGGCGGCACGCGCGCGATCGTGTTCTTTCTGACGTATTCGGGCCGCTCCCGCCACGGCGGGAGCCCGGCCTCATGGCGCTGATGCAGCCGGGCAAAAGCCAGCACGTCATCGGCATGAGCGTCCGGATCGAGCGCGCCGACGATATAGGTCCATTTGCCGGGCGCGGAGACCGCGACCGTGCAGGAGCGATTGCAGTTCGAGAGGCATTCGACCGGCACGATGGTCACTTCGTCGCGCCGCTCGCCGGCAACAGCATGGATCGCCTCGAGCAGCCGCGCACCCGCGCGCGGCCCCTCGCTCGACACAGGCTCCGCAGTCTGCGTCTTGCAGGTGACGCAGACGAACAGCGTCGTCGCGTCAGGGGATGTATTGGTCATCAACTAGCCAGCCAGACCGGCAGCCATGGCAGCCGCAGCGCCACCGACCAACATAATGGCCGCGCCCGCGGTCCGCACCGCGACAGATCCGAACGACACGCCGCGCGCTGCCACGAAGCGCGTGGCCGCGAACGCGCCTGCGGCAATCAGGCTCTGGATCACAAGCAGCCCGGCGAGATAGGCGCCAAGCGGCGTATTTTCGGCGCCGACGATCGATTCACCCAGCGCATAGCCATGCACGAGGCCGGTGAGCGCAAACAGGATCGCGACCGGCAGCACGCCGAAGCCGCTGCGGAGAACGATCAACAGGCCGATCGCGGCGGTCGACAGTCCGACCAGCAGCTCCGCAGCGGGAATGTCCGCGCGCGCCACATGCAGCATCACGCCTGCGATCATCGCCGTGGTGAAGGCCAGCACCGGCGCGAAGCCGCGGCCGATCAGCGCCGCAATGATGCCGGCGCCGATGATCGCCGCGAAATGATCGAGCCCGATCACGGGATGGCCGAGGCCGGAGAGCAGGCCCTGCGTAAAGGTCTGCGGCAGCTTGCCGCCCATCATGTGATGCGCTGACGCGGGATCAGCGGCGAACAGCGCCAAAGCTGCAACTGCAAACGCAATGCGAATGGGATATCTCATGGCCGTCTCCGTCGATACCCGAACCGGATGGGTTCGTGCGATACGCTGCGCCCGACGGCATCCCGGACGTTCCCGGGATCAGAACCCTGCATCGCGACTCCCCGCGCGACGGGTCGGCCAACAGCAATGTCGACGGCAGGTCTCCTGGCTCTCGGGTCGCCGCGCGAGACCACCTTCCCGGTTTCCCAGTGGTCATAAGGCCTCGCACTCGCCGATTACAGTTGCGGGGGCAGCCGCGGCCTGGGGCTTGCGCCCGCACCGCGTTCCCTAAATCTCTCCTTTCGGAGAACCGTCATCTGTTAGATACGGGATTGGGACAAAGCCCGTCAATCGGAATCCTGACCTCATGCCGCCCTCCCCGCCCAACCCAGTCCTGCCGCACCTGACCCTGGTGCTGGGCGGTGCCCGTTCCGGCAAGAGCCGCTACGCGGAAGGGTTGATCACGGCCGCCGAACCGCCCTGGATCTATATTGCTACAGCCCAGGCCTTCGACGCGGAAATGACCGCGCGCATCGCTGAGCACAAAGCGCGTCGTGCCGAGGGATGGACGACGATCGAGGCGCCTCTCGATCTTGCAGCGGCGATTGTGGCACATGGCGGTGCCAGGACGCCGGTTCTGATCGACTGCCTCACGCTCTGGCTCAGCAATGTCATGCTGGCCGGCCGCGACGTTGCCGCGGCTTGCCGTGAGCTCGTCGATGCAATAGCCCAGGCGAAGCGGCCGATCGTCGCCGTCTCCAATGAGGTCGGGCTTGGCATCGTGCCTGACAACGCGCTCGCGCGCGCGTTTCGCGATGCGCAGGGCCGCCTCAACCAGGACATCGCGGCACTGGCCGATCGCGTCATCCTGATGGCAGCGGGCCTGCCGCTGACATTGAAATAGCGCATCGAGAGGACATCAGAATGAGTGAAAGCAACGAGGATGCGCGTCACAAGTCCAAGATGGAGAACCGCAAGGCCATCCAGGACGCCGAGGTCGCATCAAAGACCATCGAGAAGGGTCTGTTGATCGTTCACACCGGCAAGGGCAAGGGAAAATCCACCGCAGCCTGGGGCTTGATGCTGCGCGCGCTCGGCCGTGGCTTCCGCATCGGCGTGGTGCAGTTCGGCAAGGGCGCGTGGGAGACCGGCGAGCGCAAGGCGATCGAAAAGTTTGGCGACCAGGTCTCGTGGCATACGCTCGGCGAAGGTTTCACCTGGGAAACCCAGGATCGCGCCCGCGATGTCGCTGCGGCCAAGCGCGCGTGGGCCAAGGCGAAGGAGCTGATGGCGGATCCTTCCATCGGGCTCGTGATTCTCGATGAGCTCAACATCGCGCTGCGCTACGATCATCTGCCGATTGCCGAGGTCGTCGAAACGTTGCGTACGCGCCGTCCTGACCTGCACGTCGTCGTCACCGGCCGCAATGCCAAGCCGGAGCTGATCGACGCCGCCGATCTCGTCACCGAGATGAACCTGGTGAAGCACCATTTCGCTGCCGGCGTGAAGGCGCAGGAAGGCATCGAGTTCTAAGCTCATGGTCGCGCGCGCCATCATGTTTCAGGGCACCGGCTCCGACGTCGGCAAGTCGCTGATCGTCGCGGGCCTTGCGCGCGCGCTGACATTGCGCGGGTTCAAGGTGGCGCCGTTCAAGCCGCAGAACATGTCGAACAATGCAGCCGTGACCGCCGATGGCGGTGAGATCGGCCGCGCCCAGGCGCTGCAGGCGCGCGCGGCGAAGCGCCCGACGTCCGTTCATATGAACCCGGTGCTGTTGAAGCCGCAGAGCGAGATCGGATCGCAGGTGGTGGTGCAGGGCCGCGTGATCGGCAACGCCAGGGCGTCGGCCTATCAGGCCATGAAGCCGCAACTGATGATTGCGGTGCTCGACAGTTTTTCGTATCTCGCTGACGACGCTGATATCGTGCTGGTCGAAGGTGCCGGCTCGGCGTCGGAGATCAATCTTCGCGCCGGCGACATCGCCAATATGGGCTTTGCCCGCGCCGCGAACCTACCCGTCGTGCTGATCGGCGACATCGATCGTGGCGGAGTCATCGCCAGTTTGGTTGGCACCAAGGCCGTGCTGGCCGCCGAGGATGCCGCGCTGATCGCAGGCTTTCTCGTCAACAAGTTCCGCGGCGATCCCGCGTTGTTTGCGAGTGGGATGGCTGACATCGCGGCACGGACCGGCTGGCAGGCGCTCGGGCTCGTGCCGCATTTCAATGAGGCGCAACGGCTGCCGGCCGAGGATGCGCTCGGTCTGCCTTCCCGTGACCGATCGGGAGAAGGCGGTCTGCCCAAGATCGTCGTGCTCGCCTATCCACGCGTTTCGAATTTCGACGAGTTCGATCCGTTGCGGCTGGAAGCCGGCATCGAGCTGCAGTTTCTGCGTCCGGGCGAGCCAATCCCCGGAGACGCCGCCATCGTCATCCTGCCGGGGTCGAAGGCGACCATCGCCGATCTGGCTGCCCTGCAGCAGACCGGCTGGGATATCGATCTCGCCGCCCACATCCGCCGTGGCGGACGGGTGCTCGGGATCTGCGGCGGCTATCAGATGCTGGGCCAGATCATCAGCGACCCCGATGGTCGCGAGGGGCCGGCCGGCGCGGTCCCCGGGCTCGGACTGCTCGACGTGGCGACGGTGCTGACCTCGGACAAGGCGCTGCGTGAGGTCAGCGGCTCCCTGCACGACGGCGGCGCGCGCTTTCGCGGCTATGAGATGCATATCGGCCAGACCACCGGCGCTGACACCATCAGGCCATTCCTGACCTTCGATGATGGCCGCTGCGACGGCGCGGTCGATGCCAGCGGCCGCGTCGCGGGGTGTTATGTGCACGGGTTGTTCAGCGACGACGGCCTGCGCGAGCGATGGCTGGAGATGCTCGGTGCCGTATCGACGGTGGCGGATTATGACGCCGAGGTCGAGACCACGCTCGACGCCCTTGCCGCGCATCTTGAACGGCACCTCGATATCGACCGCATTCTGGACTTGGCACGCCGGCCCACGCTTTCAGTCAGCGCCAGATAGCGATCACCACAACCAGCGCGGCGAGGACCAGCGCCTGAACGGCGCAGGCGGCTCGGTAGAACCGCAATGCGCGCCGGATATCGCTCGCCTTAGCGTCGGCTTTCCCCTCGCCCATCCAGGCGTCGTCGACAATCTCACCGTGATAGACCCGCGGGCCGGCCAGCCGCAGGCGGAGCGCGCCGGCCATCGCGGCTTCCGGCCAGCCAGCATTGGGCGAGCGGTGCTTGTGCGCGTCACGCCAAAGCGCGGGTATCGCACCGCGCGCTGACGCGCCGGGGATGGCAACGGTCGCAAACACAAGCCACAGCGCTGAGAGCCGCGAGGCCGGCAGATTGATGAGATCGTCAAACCGCGCTACCGCCCAGCCGAAGGCGCGGTGCCGCTCCGACAGATGCCCGATCATGCTGTCGGCGGTATTGATGGACTTGTAGATCAGCATGCCCGGCAGGCCGGCGATGGCGAGCCAGAACAGCGGCGCGACCACCCCGTCGGAGAAATTCTCGGCCAGGCTCTCGATCGCCGCACGCGCCACGCCCGCTTCATCGAGGCTTTCGGGGTCGCGGCCGACGATCATCGAGACGGCTCGGCGGCCGCCAACGAGGCCTTCTTTCTCAAGCGCTGAGGCGACTGCCGCCACATGCTGATCAAGACTGCGCTGTGCCAGCAGGCTGCTGGCGAGGAGCCCTAGGACGCCGGTGGCGAATGGCTCGGGCAATGCCAAGCGCGCCGCTGCCGTGAGCCCCAGCCCAATGGATGCAGCCGCCATGATGAGCAGGAGTACCAACGCAGCGCCCCAGAGGCGACGGAGGGTGAACGAGTCCGAAGCGCGGTTCCAGTGCCGGTCCGCCCATGCTATCAGCGCGCCGATCCACATCACGGGATGGCCGATGCGGCGCACCAGCGCTTGCGGGTAGCCGAACAGCGCCTCAACGATCAACGCAGCGAGCGCAACGGCGAGAAACATCGAGATCCAATCGAAGGCCTGATATGAACGACAGAGCGACTAGCACGCCAGGAACCGCATCGGAAGCGGTCGTTCACGGCGGCAATATCGACGAGGTCAGTCGGCTTTATCCTGACGCGCCCAAGCCCTGGATCGATCTGTCGACCGGGATCAATCCGATCCCCTATCCTGTCCCGCCGCTTTCCGCCGATGCCTGGTCGCGATTGCCGACCAAGGCGGACGAACAAGCCTTGCTGGCCGCCGCCGCACATCGCTACGGCGTACGCGTGCTGAATAGCATCGTCGCCGCGCCGGGCACACAAGCTCTGCTGCAGATCATCCCTCGCCTGCGTCCATCCGGCTCCGTGGCAGTGCTCGCACCGACCTATGAGGAGCACGCGTTGTGCTGGCGCAGTTGCGGACACAAGGTTCGCCTAGTCGACAGGATCGATGCGCTGGCAGAGGCCGACGTCGCCGTGGTCGTCAATCCCAATAATCCGACCGGACAATTGCTGCCGCGCGCCACGCTTCACGCACTCGGCGCGGTGCTCGCCGGCCGCAATGGCCTGCTGGTCGTGGATGAAGCTTTTGCTGATTTGTGTCCCGTGCAGGCAAGCCTGACTTCCAATCTTCCGCCGGCGACCCTCGTGCTGCGCTCCTTCGGCAAGACTTACGGTCTCGCAGGGGTAAGACTTGGCTTCGCCATTACCTCCTTCGACATGGCCGATCGGCTGCATCGCGCGCTGGGCCCATGGGCTGTCTCGGGGCCAGCGCTCGCGATCGGAACCGCGGCTTTAGGCGACGATCGTTGGCTGGAACAAGCACGCGCGTGCTTGACGCTTGACGGCCAACGCCTCGATGCGTTGCTGAGCGCTGCAGGTTGCACACCGCTGAGTTTCGGGTCTGTAACCCTCTGTGGGTCGCCTCTGTTCAGGCTTGTTGAGAGTATGGGCGCCGCAGATTTCGCCGACAGGCTCGCGCGGCATGGCATTCATGTCAGGCGATTTTCATACAACCCGGCGTGGCTGCGCTTCGGCCTGCCCGGCTGCGAGCGGGAATGGCAGCGCCTCGCCGATGCGCTCAGCGCCAACTGAGCACGCAGGCGAACAGCAGCAGGGTCTCGGTCACCTCGATACCGGCGCCGAGGCCATCGCCGGTGATGCCGCCGAGCCGCCATTGCCAGTAGAGCGCGATCGCCGGGATCACCACGAGGGCAAGCAGCGTCGGGCGCGCGCCGAACATGGCGAGAACAACGAGCGCCAGAGCCCAGACTCCGATCATCAACCAGCCGACGCTGTTTGCGACGCTTGCACCGAGCCCGGGCTTCAACGATACGAGCAGCCTGCTCCAGAGCAACGTGCCCCAGCGCGCCCAAGCCGGAATAACAAGCAGCGCCCACGGCGCGAGCGTCGGCGGCAATTGCGCAATCAGCACGAGTTTCGCCGCGATCTGGAGCGCGATTGCGACCACGGCAAAATTGCCGGCATGAGGATCACCCAGCACATCGATGAAGCGATCGGGCTTGCCATGCGACGCGCCGAATGCATCCGCAACGTCGCCGAGCCCATCGAGGTGCAGCGCCCCGGTGATCCAGATCCAGGCCGCGAGCACGGCCAGCGCAACCACCCAGGAATCGTTGCCATGGAGGATGCGCGCGATCAGCGCCAGGCAGATACCGACAACGAGTCCGACCGCAGGAAAGTAGATTGCCGCGCGCGCGAGATCGCCTGCCTCAGCATCCTTGATGCGAGGCGTCGGCAGCCGTGTCAGGAACTGCAGCGCGATCCAGAATTCACGCAGGCTCATGGCTGGATGATCTCGACGAGTTCGCCCCAGAGCGCGCCGTCCTCGCCGCGCCCAATCTCGAGCGTGATACGCGTGGCGGGCTTGATGCGCAAACTCCACAGCGATCGCAGCGGCCAGCCCAAGACCAGCGACAGTGCTGCGCGGATCGCCCCGCCATGGGTGACGACGAGCACGGGAGAGAGCTCGGGATTCGCGGTCAGCCGATCGAGCGCGCGCCCGACGCGATGCTGGAGGCTGGTCCAGCTTTCACCCTCGGGTGCGGTGAACGCAGCGGGGTCCGCGTAGAAAGCCTCGAGCAACGCGGCATCGCCGGGCTCTGTCGCGATCTCGCGACGCTCGCGGCCGTCCCACCGACCGAAATCGAGCTCGCGCCAATCCGGATCGATCTGCAGCGGTGTGGCCATTCGTCGCGAATGCTTCTCGGCAGCGGAGCGCGCCCGCACCAGCGGCGAGCTTACGATGAGCTTCCAATCTCGATATTTCGTCTGCGTGGCAAATTGTTGCGAGCCGGTCTGGCTCAGGGGAGGATCAGTGCGACCATCGAGATAGCCATCGCGGCCGGTGTCGCCATGCCGCAGGAGATCGATGCGCATCAGCTCGTGCGGCCCGACACGGCGGCCTCGGCGAAGGTCGCCATCCCGTTATGGAGCGCACAGGCCAGCCGCAGCAGCGGCAGCGCGGTGGCCGCACCGGAGGCTTCGCCGAGCCGCAGATCGAGGTCGATCAGCGACCGCGCGTCGAGGACGTCCAGCACGATCCCATGACCGCGTTCCGCCGAGCGATGCGAGAAGATCAGCCAGGGACGGCATGAGGGATTGAGCTTGACGGCAGCAAGGGCAGCGACCGACACGATGAAGCCGTCAATCAGAACCGGGATGCCCATTTGCGCAGCCGCAATGATCGCACCGGTCATCGCCACGATCTCGAGCCCGCCAACGGCCGCGAGCACGGTCTGCACGGGGGTTCCGACCTCAAGTCCGTGCAGCACGAGCGCATCGGCGATCACGCGCGCCTTTCGCGATCGCCCTTCCCCGTCGAGCCCGGTACCGCCGCCGACGATATCATCCGCGGCGCAGCCGAGCAGCGCCGCCGCAATCGCCGCAGCCGAGGTCGTGTTGCCGATTCCCATTTCGCCCAGAATCACCAGGTGCGGTTTGCGCTCCGCCTGTCGTGCGACCGCGCGCAGCCCGCAGGCAAGCGCAAACGCCATCTCCTCCAAGGTCAGTGCCGGCGCAATGCTGAAATCTCGTGCGCCAGCGCGGGGCTTATCGACGATCACGCCAGTGATCGGCTCCTCACATAATGTGCCGGCATCGACGAGCTCGAGCGGACAGCCGAGCGTGCGCGCCAGCACCGAGATTGCGGCCCCGCCAGCTGCAAAGTTGTGCAGCATCTGCACGGTCACTTCGGAGGGATAGGCCGAGACCCCACGGGCTGTGATCCCGTGATCGCCGGCAAACAGGATAATCGGCACCCGATCCGCACCCGGCCTATCGGTGGCCTGCAGCGCTGCCAGCTGGACGGCGACCTCCTCGAGCCGTCCGAGCGAGCCCAGCGGCTTGGTCAGCTGCGACTGGCGCGCGAGCGCTGCCTCGCGGTGGCGCTCCGAGGGAGCTGGACATCTGACGTTCATCCAATCAGGCAACACGGCGACTTCCATAGCAAAGAATCGAACTGGCACGATTGCCATCGGCGCGGCGGCGTGACAAGCAGCCTTCATACCGCTGATTTGAACGCGCCCGCTCCGATGGCACCTTATACTGTCATTTAAGTGTCATGGAATACGCCGACAGCTGGCCTCCCGACCCAACCTGGCAGACCCGCATGGATTACTTCCGACGCTTCACCTTCCTGTTCGCGGCTCCGGTGTTCGAGGCCGACGACCTCGCCGGCGTCCGCTTCAACCAGATCATCGAGGAGATCCAGCGCTCCGGCTTCGAGGTGGTGCGCGCGCGCAAGCTCGAGGATGCGGAGATCGCGGTGCAGACCGATGCGGCGATCGGCTGCATGGTGGTCGATTGGGGCAAGAAAGGCCTGGAAGGCAAGACGGCGGCGCTGATCAACCTGATGCGCCGACGCGGCCTCGATTTCCCGATCATCCTGCTGATTCGCCGCAAGCGATTCGAGGATCTGCCGGTCGAGGTGCTCGACTTCATCGACGGCTATGTCTTCCTCTCGGAGGAGACCCCGCCCTTCATCGCCAAGAACCTGATCAGCCGGCTGAAGCAATATGCGGAGACGTTGAAGACGCCATTCTTCGGCGCGCTGGTCGACTATGCCGAGGAAGGCAACCAGCTCTGGACCTGCCCGGGCCACAACGGCGGCGTGTTCTACAGCCGCAGCCCGATCGGGCGGGTTTTCGTCGAGCATCTGGGCGAAGCCGTGTTCCGTGACGACCTCGACAATTCCGTGCTCGACCTCGGCGACCTCCTGACCCATGAGGGGCCGGCGCTGCGGGCGCAGAAGGAGGCGGCGCAGATCTTCGGCGCCGAAAAGACCTATTTCGTGTTGAACGGCACCTCGACCTCGAACAAGGTGGTGCTGGGCGCGCTGGTCACCGACGGCGATCTCGTGCTGTTCGACCGCAACAACCACAAGGCCGCCCATCACGGTGCGCTGCTGATCTCCGGCGGCATTCCGGTCTACATCCCGACGGTACGCAATGCCTGGGGCCTGATCGGCCCGATGCGCTGGGACCTGCTCGACGAGGAACATCTGCGCCAGCAGATCCGCAACAACCCGCTGGTCAAGGATCCCGACGCCTGGCGCAAGGAACGTCCGTTCCGGGTCGCGGTGGTCGAGCAGTGCACCTATGACGGCTCGATCCATAGCGCCGAGATGATCCTCAAGCGTATCGGCCACCTCTGCGAGTACATCATGTTCGACGAGGCCTGGGCGGGGTT
Source organism: Bradyrhizobium sp. STM 3843 (assembly GCF_000239815.1). Classification (GTDB taxonomy): domain Bacteria; phylum Pseudomonadota; class Alphaproteobacteria; order Rhizobiales; family Xanthobacteraceae; genus Bradyrhizobium. The sequence continues at coordinate 66,421 of NZ_CAFK01000039.1, forward strand.
CATGAAATTCCACCCGCTCTATGCCGGCCGTTTCGCCATGGGCTTGTCGGAGTTGGGACCGGATGCGCCGGGCATCATCGCCACGCAATCGACCCACAAGCAGCTCGCGAGCTTCTCCCAGGCCTCGCAGATCCACATCAAGGATCGTCACATCAAGGGCCAGCGCCGGAGGGTCGAGCACCGACGCTTCAACGAAAGCTTCATGCAGCACGCCTCGACCTCGCCGTTCTATCCGCTGTTCGCCTCGCTCGATGTCGGCGCGCAGATGATGAAGGGCCGCTCCGGCGAGGTGCTGTGGGACGACACGATCCGGCTCGGCATCGAATTGCGCAAGAAGATCCGGGCGATGCGCCGGGAATTTGAGGAGAAGGAAAAGGATCCGGCGCGGCGCTGGTTCTTCGAGCCCTTCGTGCCGGACCGCGTGGCACTTCCGGATGCCGCAAGCCCCGGCGGGGTCCACGACGTCGCCTGGGACGCGATCTCGACCGATCAGCTCGCCACCGACGCATCGCTTTGGCAGCTCAATCCCAAGACCAGCTCGCAAAAGACCAGCTGGCACGGCTTCCCGGATCTCGCCCCTGGCTTCGCCATGACCGATCCGAACAAGCTGACCTTGCTGACCCCAGGCTTCGACCGCGCGACCGGCGGCTATGCCGAGCATGGCGTGCCCGCCCCCGTGGTTGCGCAATATCTGCGCGAAAATCGCATCGTTCCGGAGAAGAACGATCTCAACTCGCTGCTGTTTTTGGTGACGCCGGGGGTCGAGGCCAGCAAGGCCGGCACCCTGATCAGCGGCCTGGTCGCCTTCAAGAAGCTGCACGACGACAATGTGCTGTTGGAGGATGCGATACCGGAATTCACCCGCCGCCGCTTCGCGCGCTACGGCAAGGTGCGGCTGCGCGACCTCTGCGCCGAGATGCATCGCTTCTACCGCGAGGCCGACGTGAGCGCGCTGCAGGCGAAGCAGTTCCTGCCCGAGCATATGCCGGAGATTGCAATGTCGCCTCGCGAGGCCGCGCGCTGCCTGATGCGCAACGATGTGGACTATCTCCCGATCGACAGGATCGCCGGACGGATCGCGACCACGCCCTTCGTGGTTTACCCGCCAGGAATTGCCACGATCGTGCCGGGCGAACGTCTGTCGGAACGCGCCAAGCCGATGATCGATTACCTGAAGATGTTCGAGCAGGCGTTCAACACCTTCCCCGGCTTCGATGTCGAGATCCAGGGGCTCTACAAGGAGGTCGACGAGGCCGGCCGCGTCAGGCTCTATACCTACGTCGCCGCCGAGTGAGCCTGTGCCGATGGAAGAGATGATCGCAGCCATCAATGCCGAGCCGCCGGTGCTCGTCCGCCCGTCGCGGGACGACGACGTCGAGTCGATGCTTGCGATCTATCGCCGCCATATCCGCCGCGGCATCGAAGAGGGCACCGAAAATTCTGGCGTGCCGGAGCCCGATGATCTCCGGCAACGGCGCAAGAACCTGCGCAACAACCGTCTGCCGCATCTCGTGGCCACCTTCCGCGGCGAGGTCGTCGGCTATGCCTATGTGGTGCCGTTCCGGAAACGCCCCGCTTATCGGTTCGCCGTGAAGCACTCGATCTATGTGCATCATGAGCATCTCGGCCGCGGTGTCGGCCGGCTGTTGATGCAGGCGTTGATCGACGCCTGCGCGGCGGCCGGTTTCCGGCAGATGATCGGCTATATCGATGCTGATAACACCGCCTCGCTCGGGATCCATGAGCGATTTGGGTTCAACCGGGTCGGGCTTCTGCCGGCCGTTGCCTTCCGCTACGGCCGCTGGTCGGACACGGTGATGGTGCAGCGCTCGCTTGGGTCAGGCGCGACTGAGCCGCCGACCCCCGGCCGTTGAACCGATCGGCGCGGTTCGATCAGGAGGGGTAATCCGCCGATTTCACCTGGATCCGGTCGGCGTGCAGCGACCAGTCACGCAGTGCCTGCATCTCGCAGAATTTCTTCTTGGCAAGCTCGGCCGCAAGATTTTCGTTGGCCGCATCGATCTCGACGGAACTCTGGCAGATCTCACATTCCCGGCCATTTTCGCCGAGCACGTCTTTCATGAACTTGACGACGTAGCGTGACATGGAACCGCCCTCCGCTCAGGTATTCGCCGGCCCATGTTAGCGTGCTCTGCGGAAGAGTGTTGAGCGATATCAGACCCGCCGAAATATTTAATAATGCGGCCTGGAACCGCAGGGCTCAGGCGCCGGCAGCCGGAAGGCTGGCCGCGGCGATGGCGACGAACTGCGCGACGACGCGCCGAACGCGGCTTCCGGTGGTCTGCAGCAATGAATTGAAGCGACGCATCGAAATTCCCCTTTGCGCCGTGCGAGCGATCGCCCGCAAATCCCTGGCGCAAAAGGAGAAATGGCCTCACTTGAGAAAGCCGTCGAGGGGCTGGGAAAAATAGCAAAACTTGCGTCGCCAGCGTCCTCGCCGGCAGAACGTTTATTGCTCCCCGGCAGCCCGGGACGACGAAAATCTTCTCGTCGCCCCTCGCCGACAAGCCGCCCCGAGCCGGGCACCCGCCTCAGTCCGCCTTGATGCCGGCGGCCTGGATGATCGGTCCCCACTTGTCATAGTCGGCATGGATCTTGGCGTCGAAGACTTGCGGCGTGCTGCCGATCGGGGTCGCACCGAGCTTGGCGAGGCGCTGCTTGACGTCGTCGGTGTTGAGGGCGGCGACGAAATCGTGCGAGATCTTCTCGACCAGATCGGAGGCCATGCCGCGCGGCCCCAACAGCCCCCACCACACCTCGGTGTCATAGCCCGGCACGGTCTCGGCAATGCTCGGCACGTCCGGCAGGAACGAGGCGCGGGTCGCGGTGGTGACGGCCAAGGCCCGGACGGTGCCGGCCTGGAGCTGACCGACCGCCTCGGGGCCGTTGTTGAAGGATAGCGGAATCTGACCGCCCAACAGATCGTTGATCGCGAGCGCGCCGCCTTTGTACGGGATCGGCTCGATGTCGACCTTGGCCATGCTCTTGAACAAGGTGCCGGCCAAGTGCTGCGAGGTGCCGATGCCGGCGTGCCCAAAGGATAGGCTGCCGGGCTTGGCTTTCGCCGCCGCGATCACGTCGGCGAGCGTCTTGTACGGCGAGTCCGCCCGCACCAGCAGGATGTTCGGCGACGACGCCAGCAAGGTCACCGGCGTGAAATCCTTGAATGTGTCGTAGGGCAGTTTTGGATACAAAAACGGATTGGTCGGATGACCGCTCGCGACCACCATCAACGTGTATCCATCCGGCGCCGATGCGACCAGGGCTTGCGATGCCACCACGCCGCCTGCCCCAGGCCGGTTCTCCACGATCACCGACTGGCCCCATTGCTTGGAGACGACGTCGCCGAGCGTACGCGCCAGCACATCGACCGCGCCACCCGCGGCATAGGGCACCAGGAGGTGCACCGCTTTGGTCGGGTAAATGCTCTGCGCCGATGCGCCTCCGGCCGTGACCAGCATGGCCGCGATTGCGGCGGCGACTCCAAACCATCTGCTCAAGCTATATCCTCCCCTTGGCGCCATCTTGTTTGATGTTGTTTGTTCTTCGATCCGCGCCATCCGCCGTCTCAGGCGCAAGGCACGTCAGCACCAGCGCATGTTGACAATCCCGCTTGCTGCGTCAAGTTCGGCGGCAACACAGGGAGACAAGGATGACCGCCGAGGGAAACCCTGCGCTCGCCACAACAAACGAAGAGAGCTGGCACGGGATCGTGCTGCGCACGCTCAGGCGCAACGAGGTCCGGCTGGTGCCCTACGTCCCCGATCGCGTCCTGACGCCGCTGATCGCGGGCCTGCACGCCGATCCCTATTTCTCCACTTTCGCCACCGCGCGCGAGGAGGAAGCGGTCGGCATTCTCTCCGGCGCCTGGATGGGCGGGGCCCGCGGCGCCATGCTGATGCAGACCTCGGGCTTCGCGACGCTCGCCAATGTGCTCGCGTCGCTGGTCGTGCCCTGCCAGATCCCGCTGGTCATGTTCGTCTCCGAGCGCGGTACGCTGGGCGAATTCAACTACGGCCAGTCGCTGGTTTGCCGCACCATGCGGCCCGTGCTGGATTCGCTGGCGATGGAGCATCACACCATGACCCGGCTCGACGAGCTGGAATTCACCGTCGATCGCTCGATCAAGCAGGCGGTCGCGACCCAGGCCCCGGTGGCGCTGATCCTCTCGCCGCTTCTGACCGGCGGCAAGGTCTTCGAGAAATGAGCGCGCCGATGACGAACGCCCCTGTCCGCAACACCAAGGTGATGAACCGGTTCGATCTCACCTCGCGCCTGGTTGCCAAGCTCGAGCATGAGGAAGCCGTCGTCGGCGGCATCGGCAACACCAATTTCGATCTCTGGGCCACCGGCCAGCGGCCGCAGAACTTCTATATGCTCGGCAGCATGGGGCTCGCCTTTCCGATCGCCCTGGGCGTCGCGCTGGCGCAGCCGAAGCGGCGCGTCGTCGCGCTCGAAGGCGACGGCTCGCTGTTGATGCAACTGGGCTGTCTGACCACGATCGCGACGCTTGCGCCGGACAACCTGGTCATGATCGTGATGGACAACGGCATCTACCAGATCACTGGCAGCCAGCCGACTCCCGCCCGACACGCTGATATCGTCGCGATCGCGATCGGATGCGGGATCGCAAGAAGCAGCTGGGCGGCGGATGAAGAGGATTTCGAGCGCCTGGTCGATCAGGCGTTCGAATCCGCCGGCCCGACCCTGATCGCGGCGCGGATCGACGACAAGCCCGGGGTCGGCGCAACGCGCCGCGATCCTGTGCAGATCCGGGAGCGCTTCATGCAGGGTTTGGGCGTCCGGCAACCCCTCTGAAGTGGCTGTCGCGTTAATCACACGCGGAATTCAAATTCCGTGAATGCGGCTCCGTGGTCCGTTTTATGCTATGGGGGCGCATGACCATTCTCTTGCGCCTATCGGCCTGGCTGCTCGCGGCCGCCGTCACCTTCGCCACCCTTGGTCCGCCGCAATTGCGGCCCCATTCCCATCTCGGTCAGGATGGCGAGCATGCGCTGGCCTTCATCCTGGTCGGCCTTGCCTTCGGCCTCGCCTATCGAAGCCAGCGCCTCCTGACCATCACCATCGCGCTGGTCCTGATCGGGGCACTCGAAATCGCCCAATTCTGGGCACCGGGCCGTCATGCCCGCCTGGAGGATTTCCTCGTCGATGCGTTCGCCGCCTGTGCCGGCTTCCTGCTCGCCGCCACGCTCGACTGGGTAGCCGCCCAGCTGCGACCTGCAGCCGCTTAGCCCACACCAGTTCGGCCGACACCAATGAAACGCCCCGCCGCTCCAAGCGGCGGGGCTTTCTGTTCGGTCGAACGAACAGCGTGGGATCAGTCGATGATCTTGATCACGCGGCGGGTGCGCGGATCGACGATCACGCGGCGATCGTTGACCACGGCATAGCGATACTCGGTGTAGCGCGGCACCGGCCGCAGCACGACCGTATCCGGCAGCGGTTCGCCGACCACGACGCGCTCGTGCACCACGACAGACGGCGCGCGCTCTTCGTCGATCGAGTTAATCACGGCGTTCGGGATTTCCAGGCCGGCACCGACAGCCGCGCCCACGGTGCCACCGACCATCGCGCCGAGCGGCCCGGCCACCGCGCCGCCGGCCTCCGCACCATTATGCGCGCCTACGACGGTGGTGGACTGGGCAAGCGCTGCGCCCGAGGTCAGCAGCGAAGCCGCAATCAGTGAAACAGCAAGACGGGTCCTCATCATCTTCTCCTCCAGTGTGTTTGAAGATGCCGTTCAACTACGAAGGATTGCCTGCGGTTCCGGGTTCCATGTGGCGTAAAGTTCATCAAGCGCAGGGAACGAATCCCATTCGAGCTTATGCTTGCGGTCTGCTTACCTGCGCCCTCGCCGCGATAAGCCGAACTCTCTCTACGACGTCATTCCGGGGCGCGCGGAACGCGCGAACCCGGAATCCATACCCGCCGGCAGATGTTGTTGGAGCAGGATTGATCTAAGAGCGCCGCCCTACATGCCGGCCTGTGGTTATGGATTCCGGGCTCGTGCTTCGCACGCCCCGGAATGACGGCGGGCAGAGTTTTCGCTTCTTTCCTATCCACGTTTCAAACAGCAGCGGACGCGCGTCGGCAGTCTCGCGGCGGACTGCGCCCGAGTGCTGCGATCGGCGAGCCCTCGAGACGTGAGAGGGCGCAGGGAATGCCGGGTGAAGGCCTCACCCATGGCCCGCCTGCAGCAAAGAAGCAGGCGGCAGTTACCACAGGTGCAGCCAAATCATCCGGCATTCCCTGCGCGATGGTCTTAACGCTTATACGTGATCTCCCCGGGGACCGGCTTGATTGCCCCCGTCCGCGTGAAGCGAAGCTTCATCGCGTCGCGACAACGCTTGCGCGTTGCGCGGACCTCAGCACCGGGAGGTCAGGACCACACGATTTCACGTCCGCATCCGCCCCGCTCGTCCGCGCGAACAAACACGCTGCCAGGGCAGTCACGGCCACCGCATCCCCGCCTCACGTGTCGTGACGATCGCGCGCAACGCCCCTCTCCTCGAGGCGGGATACATATATGATCCACGATTTCGGTAAAAACGAAAGTGAAATTTTTGCCTGGGCGAACCTCGCCGGACGCTTCGCATTGAATCGTCTCGACAAATGAGTTTTTCCACGCGGACGCTTTTCTGCGCTTTGAGGCGCCACCGCAAACCAGAACAGGTGCGATGGCAGACACGTGATTTGCCCGCCAGGCAACGCCAGCTAGCGGATGCAGCCCAGCGCACTGTCACCGCAGTTCTGTTGTCACCTGCCCTCGCGCGTGTCTCGATGATCCCCGGAGTGATTTTGCAGTTCGTCCGGCAGGCCTTCCTGGAGTTCATTCAGGCCGGTCGGATCACCGGCAGGCCCCTCATACGCCGTCGCAAACCCTGCGAGCGGCAAGGTAAAGCTGATGGGCTTGCCCTTGTCGAAGGCCTGGATCGCCAGAGTTCGTGCTGTTTTCAGCTTCTCGATCAAACCAGCGTCGGCCTTGTAGTCCGCCATGCAACCGGTTTTTGGCAGACAGGCGATGTAGGGCGCCGTCATCGCCTCTTTCTCATCAATCACAATGCGGGTCCCCGGGACCAGCGCCACGCCCAAGGGCAACGTGACGCGCAGCAGCTTCGTATCGCTGCCCTCCTGCTCCAGCAGCAGCGCGATAACGAGCTTTTGGGCTGATGTCAGATGGCCGTCTGCGGCCGTGAAGCAGACCTCCTTGGCCCTGATTTCGGATGACTGTTCCGTCAGACCCTTGGTGCAGTATTTGGCCCAGGGTGAAAAAATCAGCTGCATCGGCGGGCCGCTCTGCGCCGTTTCAGCCGGCGCTGTCTGTGACGCCGGTCCCGCGTTCGGCACCGGCGTCACTTGTGCCGCTGTTGGATTTGTTGAGACAGGCTGTGCAAATGCGTGCGTCCCCGACCCGAGAGCAAGCGCAGCCATTGTCAGCATGCGCAGACGGTTTGTCTTCGCCGCGACCGATCTGATCGGATACATCATGAAAAGCAGTCCCCGTGGTCTACAAAGCAGGCGCGCGCATCACTGCGCACGCCTACCGTTCTCCCGCACTTGAAGACAGCAGCCCTGCGATTGCTGCTCCGCCGGTTTGAACCTCGTCAAGGTCCGGGGACGCGGCAGGAAGCCGGGTCAACGCCACTGCCCTCGAAATCGAGCGGCCCGTTGACCTCGTGCTTGTACTTGACGAGCAAGTCGTAACACGCAACCGGCAGACCCGGTGGCCCCGACAGCGGCGCACCGACCGGCGTGTTCTTCTCCATGTCGCCGTCGCAGTGCCAGTTCGCAGCGTCGTTGACATTTCCCGAGCCGTCATACACCGCGGTTTGCGGGTAAGGGCACAACGGACGTGCCAGCGTCGTCGGCGACCCCGAGATGAACGCAGGCGCCGCCGTGTTGCCCGACCCGATCACCTGGCTCGGTGCAACACCATGTTCGACCCAGTTGATGACGGCATTGAAGTCGGCGCCGCCCTGCGGCCATGGTCCGAGGCTGCCGTGGTTCAGAATGCCGAGCCCGCAGTGACTGACCCCAGGCGCGTGGAACAGGCGGTAGAACTTCTGGATTCCCCGGAACCGACCAGACGGATCGTGGCCGAATCCCTCCAAGTCATCCGCATCTGCGAAGCGATCGCGGTCGCCTCTCTCGGCGTAACGCCTGGCCATGACGCGATAATAGTTGATCACACCGCGCGGCATGATCAGGCCGTCGTTGGTACCGAGGACCGTGATCATTTTGCCGCCGCTTGCCTTGAATGCATCGAGGTCGTCGAACGTATCCGTGCGATCGGCGACACTGTTCGAGCCGGCCTGCGCAACCGCAGCGTAGGTCGTGACCGCACCGGCGGGCTGCGTCGCAGAATTCAGCGCGACATTGCCCCAATAGCCGGGATAGTTACCCGGGAAAGAGCCGGCATTGAAGTAGGCCGGATTTGCCAGATCCCAGCCAAACTGCACCGGGGCGAGCCCGAACGGCACGTTTCCATCCCAGAAGTTGAAGTCGGTGCCGCGATCGATCGGGAACCAAATTCTCTTGCCGGAATCGTTGCGCGGTCCGTCCCACATGACGTTGACTGCGTTGGCTTCCGCGGGCGTCAGGCAGTTCGGAGCAGCCGGCGCGCCGGCTTGACCGCAGATATTGGCCTTTGCGTTGAACGTACAGGTCCGCGGGTCGTCGATGATGCCGTCTTGCACGCGATCATTCTTGTCGCACGCAGCGATCGCCGCGTTTTGTACGGCCGCAAGCTTGCCGCCTGCAATCACCCCGCCCGCGATCTCGAACATCGCGATCTGACCCCACATCTGCGCAGTCTGGAAACGCGTCCAGTACATCGCGGGCGCATTGGCGAGGATGCCGTCCAGCTCGCCGGCCAGCGTTTGAGCCAATGCCAAGCCCTGATGCCCGCCTGTCGAACAGCCATTCCAGTAGTTGTAGAGCGGCGCCTTGCGGTAATACAGCTTGGCAACTTTCTTCGACCAGAGGATTTCCTGCTGAGGTCCGTTGTAAACCCAATCGTCGATATATTGCTTGTTCAGGTGCCCGAGGCTGAGAACGCCCTGCTGGCATGTGTTGTTAGGATCATTAGTCGGATTGCCGTGCCCACCATCGGTGCCCGATCCGACAAAGCCGTTGGCGACAGCGCCCGCCGAATTGACGTTGGTATTACCGGTACAACCACCACCGCCTTGACCCTCGGTGCGACCGTTCCAGTTGCCTTCCATTGTGGCGAAGTTGAAGGGCGCGTCGATGGTAGAACCGGTTGTGCCGCCGTCGAGCGAATTCAGGGGGAGACCGACATAGATGGTGATGTTCTGCGGCGTCGGATCGTTCGCAGGGGTGCTGCTGTAGCTCAACACCACGAGACAATAAGCGACCGGGACTTTCGCCGAGCTCGGGGGCGTGCCGGTGAAGTTGTTGAACTGCGGTCCGGGCGCTGTATTGGCCGGCACGATCTGTGCGTTCGCGTATTTGATATTGCCGCCCAAGAGTTTGGCCGGCAGCTGCGCGCAAGTGGTTGGCAGCGATATCGGCCGTTCAGCAACCGCACGATTCGGCAACGCGGCCAGGCAGGCGAGTATTGCGAGTACAGCTAATAAGAATAAGTTTGCAACGCCCTTTATGCCCGGCATGAATTCCTCCCTCATCGAACAGGCTTGACGCTTTCGAGCGACTTGTCCGACGATCCTAGGGCCAGGAATTTTTCAGCGAAACACCTATTGGGGGAAGAATTGCGCTTACTGGACAAGACTGCGCGTTTGGGATTGAATTTCAGCAAGCCTGCGTGGCGGATACCTCATTTTGAGACGGCGAGACCTCATGTTTAGCGATCTCTCCAGTCGTGATGAAAGCTTTGAGACATTTCTCAGTACATTCCACCAGCTCGCACCTCACGCACGAATCGAGCTCAACAGCGGCCAAAGCGCATTTCGTTGGCGAGGCAGATTTGCTTCGACACGCGGCTTCTCCTGGTGGGAGGTTGAGTCCGAGATCGACTGGACATGCCGGTTTGCACAGCGCAAGGAGAGACTAGGCTTGGTGCTGCCAAGCTCGGGAACCGTGAATGCAAGGATTCGAAATCGGACAGTCGCAATCGATCGGGAAGCCGCGCTCGCTCTGAGCGTGCCGGACGTCAGCTCGATCTCATACTCCGGTCGCGGCAAGCACGGGCACATCACGCTCGAATTCGAGCCGGCTGCGGTGCAAAAAACCCTCTCCGCTATTTTCGAGGGCGCCACATTGCGGAGCAGCGAGCTTATTCCGCGACTTGATCTCGCCAGTCCGGCAGGAGGAATGCTCCGCGCGCTGGGCGAGGCCATCGGCGCCGGAATGCATGATGCGCGCTTGCGGTCCGAAAAATCGATGGCGCTGCTCGGCGAAGCCGTTCTGCGGCTGGTTTTTCTGAACTTCCCACACGGCTTAAGCAATCGCGCGCAGCCCCATCTGACGGACGCCACATCGCGTCAGATCATGAAGGCGGTCGATTTCATGCGTGCCAACATGCATCAGCCGCTGACCCTGAGCGAAGTGGCCGACGCAACCGGGATCGGCGTGCGATCCCTGCAATATGGATTTCGCCGGTTTCGGAACACCACACCCCTCGCCTATCTGCGCGAGATCCGTCTGGAGGCGGTGCAGGCTGAACTGGCTTCGCCGCTGAATCTGTTGCCGATCAAGGATGTGGCGCTGAAGTGGGGCTTCACCCATATGGGGCACTTTGCGGCCAGATATCGTGCAGCTTACGGTGAGACACCTTCCGAGACGGCTCGACTGGGACGAGCCGAGGCAAAGGCTGATCGATCCAAATAAGGCACGACGCCACGCGTCTCACGACTGCTCATAGGCTCGGCTTCGCTCGACAGCCAGTCAGATCGACCACTTCGACACTGAGGTCACGAACCGCGCTTTCAGGGCTGCGACGACGAGCAACACTGAACTGGCCCCGGCCTCGGGATATTGCGATGCACCCACTCACTATCATTGAGGCCATCCCTCAGGAACGTGCATCAGAACTGTGAGTTGTGGTCCGATATCGGACGATTCGGATGTTGCAAGATCTCGAAGCCAGGACAATCGCCAAGGTCACGGCGCGCCTCGTTCCGTTTCTGGTCGTCTGCTACTTTGTCGCCTATCTCGACCGGGTGAATGTCGGGTTTGCTGCTCTCACCATGAACCAGGATCTCGGCCTGTCGCAGACGGCGTACGGCTTCGGCGCGGGCATCTTCTTCATCGCCTATTTCATTTTCGAAGTGCCATCCAACCTGTTGCTCGAACGTCTCGGGGCGCGCACATGGATTGCCCGGATCATGCTGAGCTGGGGTATTCTCTCCGGATTGATGGCATGTCTCCCCTGGCTCTCGCGGGTCTCCGGGCTCGGCAATGAAAACACCTTCTATGTCCTGCGCGTCTTGCTCGGTGCCGCCGAGGCCGGCTTCTTCCCGGGAATCATCTTCTATCTCACCCTCTGGTTTCCGGCGGAGTATCGCGCCCGGATCGTCGGCTATTTCATGGCCGCGATTCCGCTCTCGACCGTGATCGGCGCGCCGATTTCCGGACTCCTGCTCTATCTGCATGGCGGCTTCGGCCTGGCAGGCTGGCAATGGCTCTTTCTCATCGAAGCGATACCAGCAATTATCCTGGCCATCATCGTGTTCTTCTATCTGACGGACCGCCCCGAAGAGGCACTCTGGTTAGAGAGCGATGAGCAGGAATGGCTCAGTCGCAGACTCCTGATCGAGCGCCGCCAGCGCGAGGCGGTGCGGATGTACACGGTGTCCGAGGTATTGTTCGATCGGCGCGTGATCGGCCTCAGCCTGATCTATTTCGGCGCGGTCGCAACCAATTACGGCCTGAGCTTCTTCCTACCGCAGATCGTCAAGGCCTTCGGGCTCAACACCTTCCTGACGACCGTGGTGTCTGCGGCGCCATACCTCGTGGGGGTGATCGGCATGGTCTGGTGGGGTCGGCGCTCGGATCGGGCCGCGGAGCGAACCTATCATGCGGCCATCCCGTTGTTCATCGCGTCCGCTGGCCTCGTCTTGGCCGTGGTTTTCACCGATCCAAGCCTGAAGATGCTAGCTTTCTGTATTGCAGGTTTCGGCATCTTCGCCTGTCTGCCCGTGTTTTGGACGTTGCCGACCGCGTTCTTGTCGGGTGCAGCAGCCGCCGCTGGCATCGCAGTCATCAATTCGATCGGCAATCTCGCGGGATTCGCCGGCCCGTTCGCGATGGGTTGGCTCAGGGATCATACCGGCAGCTATACAGATGGTCTGCTGCTGCTTGCTGGGCTCGGCATCATCGCGATGGGTATCGTACTTGGAATTGGCCACGACAACGCGCTCGAGCGCGCGCCGTCCCCGCTGCCGGAATGAATGCGAATTGCGCGCAACTGGCTGCCTCTATGGCCCACTGCGGACGTTAGCTGCAGCACGGACCACTTTTCCGCAAAAAGCCACGGGGTGGGTTGCCGAAGATAACAGCCCCGCCGCTTCCGATTAGCGATCACGTCTTATCCGATTAGCGACTTGGAGTGGCGCCCGCCCGGCCGAGCTAACCAACATCAAAGTACTTGCAATTTAACGACCGTTTGGTCCATATATTGGCAATGAGCCACCCGCCCCCCGTGCAGGTCCCCCGGGGACGCCCCCGCAGTTTCGACGTGGACACCGCTGTCGAACGCGCGATGGGCGTGTTCTGGTCGCGCGGCTATCATGCCACCGCGCTCCCGGACCTGCTTCGTGCCACCAAGCTTTCGCGCGGGAGCCTTTATGCGGCGTTCGGTGACAAGCACTCGCTGTTCCTGCGGGCGCTTGACCGCTATATCGCCGACGCGGTCACACGAATGGATCGCGAGCTCGATCCCCGCAACGATCCGGTCGTTGGCCTGCGGGCCTTCCTCGCCGGCTACGTCGAGCGTACCAGCGGTGCCAACGGGCGGCGCGGATGCCTGCTGGTGGCGACCGCCATGGAACTGGCGGGCCAGGATGCTGAAGTTAACCGCCGCGTCGCGGGCTTTTTCAAAGCCATGGAAGCCGGGGTGTCGGATGCACTGTCCCGTGCGAAGACGGCGGGCAAGCTGGCCGATGGTGTCGAGCCCTCAAGCGCTGCGCGCATTCTCGTCTGCTTCGTTGAGGGGCTGCGCGTGGTCGGCAAAACCGCACCGGCACGGGCCGCATCGCAAGCCACCGCCGACGCCCTGCTCGACCGCTTCATCAAGTAAATTCCCAAAGGCGCCTCAGCTCCTTTGGCGCGCTTATATCTGGACTGATCGGTCTTGAAAGGAAACGATGCCATGTCTGCGATCCAGATCGTCTGCGCGGTCGCTGTTCCCCTGCTCTGGGGCTATCAGTTCGTGGCCATCAAAGTTGGCGTTGCAGAGTTTCCGCCGCTCTTCTTCCTGGCGCTGCGCTTTCTGGCCATCGCGCTGCTGCTGGTCCCGTTCGTCAAACGGCCCACGCGCCGACAGGTCGGCCCGATCGCAGCGATCTCGATCTTCCTCGGCGGACTGAACTTCGGATTGTTCTATGTGGGCCTTGGGCTCGGCTCGGGAAGCCTATCCGCCGTCGCCTATCAGCTCGCCACGCCCTTCACCGTGCTGTTGGCCTGGCCGCTGCTCGCGGAGAAGCCATCGCTCACCACATCCGCCGGCGTGGTGCTTGCATTCGTCGGCGTGGTCGTTTTGGCCGCGGAGCGCGCCGGGTCGGCCAACGCGCTTCCGCTGCTGCTGGTGGTCGGGGCCGCCTTCTCGTTCGCGGTGTCCAACGTCCTGACGAAGCGCTACGGCCCTTTTGATCCCCTGATGTTGATGGCGTGGTCATCGCTGCTCACGGTGCCGCAGGTGATGCTGATGTCGCTGCTGCTTGAATATGGACAGGTGACGAGCCTCGTCACGGCAGACGAATGGGGCTGGCTCGCCCTCGCCTACACGATTTTCATCGGAGGCATCGTCGGGTTTGGCCTCTGGTTCTGGCTGATCGGGCGCTGCTCCATGAGCCGCATCGCCCCCTTCGGCCTGCTGCTGCCGGTGTTCGCCTTGATCTCGAGCGTATTGTTCCTTGGCGACCGCATCACCACCCGATTGATCGTCGGCGGGCTGCTCGCGATCTCCGGCGTCGCCATCACCCAGGTCAGGCCAGGCGTTCGACCGATTTGAGCATTTGGGCGCGCGCGTCGCGAGGTCCGGGTTCAGCCGGTTTTGCGATTTGGGAAGGCGTGCTGGTGGCCCGCTGTCGGCAGAAAGCGAGCATCGGGCCCAATCCGGCCCGATGCCTCAAACAAAGGTGCCGCCCCGGTCCCCGTAATTCTTGCCCGGTGCAGCGATGTGAAACTACATCCCGTGACTTTGGAAGACCGCCGAACAGCTCTTGCTCAGCTTGCTGCGATTCTGCATCAGACACTGCTGGACCGCATTATCGTCGCCGAGCTGCCCCCGACAGAAGTGCTTGGCATCGCGTGAGCAGGCCTGCTGCTCCTGGGGCGTGCCCATATGGCCTTGGGCCAGGACGAACGAGGGTAGAGTCGACAGAAACACCGCGAGCGCGAACGACAGCTTATTCATCAAGAACCTCCTCCTTGGCCGGGATAAACGGCTACCGGCCGCTGCGGTTCCGATCGTGCTCGCGATCAACGTCAAATCGCCTGCGCGATCGTGCACCCGGTGTCGGGTCAATCTCGCCGTTCGGCCGTCTGCAACCGCAAAGGATGGCCCTTGTAGGTCGCTTTCCGAAGGAAAGCGGATTGCTAGTCGTGACGGGCCTAAGCGCGGACCAGCTACGGTGATCTTCGGTTGTTACGAACAGCGCGCACCTTCCCTCTGAACATCTGGAGCTTGACCGCGTCGGTCGTGCCCCTTACGCCGGTTGCATGATCAGCTCGCCACTATTTGAGGGGCTTTCATGCTCAGATTGCTAGCTCTGCCGATTGATTTGCTGCGCATCGCCCTCTGCGCCTTGCAGGCCATGGTTGATTTATTAATGTCACGCAACCGACAGCGTTATGAGGCCACGGTGCTGATCAACGCGCCGCGCGAGGCGGTGTGGCGCTTCAATGTTGCCGACCAGATGGTGCTGAATGGACCGCCCATCATGGAGATCACGCGCGAGCACTTTCTCGAGGATGAAGACCTCTGGCTCACCCGTATCGCCGTCGCCGGCCAACCCAGAGCGCAGGCAGTCGTTCGCCAGATCGAGCGCGACGAGGAGAAAGGAATCATGCGCGTGCAAACGGTGGCGCACGAACTATCGGTGCCGCCGGAGGGTGGGCGCAACAGCCATTCGGGAATGACAATCGCAGCGACGCCTCAGGGCACCATCCTGACGATGTTCAACGAGGTGACGGTGCGCAGCTTTCGCGATCGCATCATCTACCCGCTTGGCATGCGCCGCATGGCCCAAATGGTCAAGGCGCAATGCGAACAGGAAGCCGGGACACACAGCCGCATCACCGAGCTGGCAAACCATGGGCTGGTGCTTTCGGCCGTGGCGCTGGCAAGCTTCTGGTATCTGTTTGGCCTGAAAGAAGCTGCGCTGCTGTCGATCGTTCTCGTCGTGCACGAAGCCGGGCACGCGGCCGCAATGCTGATGTCGGGCGTCGGGGTACACGCGGTTTACCTCATTCCTTTCTTCGGCGCGGCCGTCGTGCCGAAGACGGCCTATAAGACCGAGGGCAGGCTCGGCTTTATTGCGCTGATGGGTCCAGCCATGAGTCTCATACCGACCTTCGCGCTCATGGCTGCTCTGCCGGCCACCGGAAAATCCGACCTGCGGCTGACCTTGTCGATGTTTGCGTTCATCAACGCGGCCAATCTGTTGCCAATCTTTCCCCTCGATGGTGGTCTGATTCTCAATGCGCTCATCGGCTCGCTGAGCCGGAAGATTGCCCTGATCGTCGGCTGGATCGGCGTCCTGGCCGGCCTTGCGCTGGCGATCTATCTTCGGTCATTCCTGATCGGCATTCCGTTTCTGCTCGTTGTCCTGCAGCGCTATCTTGCAGGTCATCAGGCTATTCAGCTGGAGCGGCTCTCGCTCGGCGGCGGGATCGCATTGGCGGCCGCGTACGTCGGAACGTTCGTGGCGTATGTCTTGGTGATCAAAACCGCGTTGGTGGTGCACGCGTTTTAGGAGGCGGGAATCAAAACGCCGCCCCGGTCCCAACCGGAGCGGCGTCATTGGTAGTCTTAGCTTAACGCATGCTCAGAGCAGCCCTGCCCCGCGCGCCCACTTGTACTTGGCGCCGAGAACCTCGACCGGCAGCTCGGTGGAATAGGCGTAGGCCGGGATGCCGTTCTGGTAGAGATATTCGGCAGCCTCCTCGACCTCGACGTCGCCGGCGAGCGAGGCGACCATCGGCTTGACGAAGCCCTTGGCCTCCATCTCCTTCTTCACCTCGACCATGTTGCGCGCGAACACCATTGGCGGGGTCACGATCGTGTGCCAGTAGCCGAGGATCAGCGCGTGGATACGGTCGTCGGACAGCCCGAGCTTGACGGTGTTCACGTAGGTGATCGGCGGCTCGCCGCCCGTGATGTCGACCGGGTTGCCGGCCGCGCCGAACGGCGGGATGAACTTGCGGAACGCGGCATCGAGGTCCGGCGGCATCGCCATCAGCGACATGCCGTTGTCGACGACCGCATCCGACAGCAGCACGCCCGAGCCGCCGGCACCGGTGATGATGACCACGTTCTCGCCCTTCGGCGTCGGCAGCACCGGCACGCCACGGGCGAACTCCAGCAGTTGCCGCAAGCTGCGGGCCCGGATCACGCCGGACTGCTTGAGCACGTCCTCGTAGATCTTGTCGTTGCCGGCGAGCGCGCCGGTGTGCGACGAGGCCGCCTTCGCGCCGGCCGAGGTGCGGC
This sequence comes from Bradyrhizobium sp. STM 3843, assembly GCF_000239815.1. Classification (GTDB taxonomy): domain Bacteria; phylum Pseudomonadota; class Alphaproteobacteria; order Rhizobiales; family Xanthobacteraceae; genus Bradyrhizobium. The sequence goes on from NZ_CAFK01000039.1 coordinate 83,315, forward strand.
CGGCCTTGAGCACGACGACCGGCTTCTTCTTCGACACCCGCTTGGCGGCCTCGGCAAAGGCGCGGCCGTCCTTCAGGTCCTCGCAGTGCTGCGCAATCAAATTGGTGTTCGGGTCCTGCTCGAAGAAGGCGAGCAGATCGTCCTCGTCGATATCGGACTTGTTGCCGAGGCCGACGATCGCGGAGACGCCCATCTTGGCCGAACGGGAGAAGCCGATGATCGCCATGCCGATGCCGCCGGACTGCGACGACAGCGCCGCATGGCCCTTGACGTCATAGGCGGTGCAGAACGTGGCGCAGAGATTGGCCGGCGTGTAGTAGAAGCCATAGATGTTCGGCCCCATCAGGCGGATGTTGTACTTCTTGCCGACCTCGACGATCTCGGCCTGCAGCTCCGGCGCGCCGGCTTCGGCGAAGCCCGACGGAATCAGCACCGCGCCGGGGATCTGCTTCTCGCCGCACTCGGTCAGCGCGCTAGCTACGAACTTGGCAGGGATCGCGAACACTGCGGTGTCGATCACGCCGGGCACGTCCTTGACGCTCTTATAGGCCTTGTAGCCGAGGATCTCGGGGGCCTTCGGGTGGATCGGATAGATCTGACCCTTGTAGCCGCCGTTGATCAGGTTCTTCATCACGGAGTTGCCGATCTTGCCGTCCTCGGCGGACGCGCCGATCACGGCGACGGCCGAAGGCTTCATGATCCGGTTCATCGCGGTGACGATTTCTTCGTTCGAGCGCGGCGCCGGGCGCGGCTTGTAGTCGAAATCGACGACGATGCGGACGTCGGCCGCGATGGCGCCGGCCTTGGTGGCGAACACCGGGTTGAGGTCGAGCTCGACGATTTCCGGGAAATCGCTGACAAGCTTCGAGACCTTGACGATCACGTCGGCAAGCGCCTCGCGGCTGACCGGCTCGCCGCCGCGGACACCTTTGAGCATCTCATGTGCCTGGATGCCGTCGAGCATCGACAGCGCATCCTCCTTGGTCGCCGGCGCGAGACGGAAGGTCACGTCCTTCAGGACCTCGACCAGCACGCCGCCCAGGCCGAAAGCCACCAGCTTGCCGAACGAGCCATCGGTGATCGAGCCGACGATCACCTCGGTCCCGCCGGTCAGCATCTGCTGTACCTGGATGCCCTCGATCTTGGCGTCGGCCTTGTACTTCTTCGCATTCGCGAGAATCGTCTCATACGCCTTTTGCGCGTCATCGGCGGTTTTGACGCCTACGATGACACCGCCCGCTTCCGTCTTGTGCAGAATGTCGGGCGAGACGATCTTCATCACCACCGGAAAGCCCATGTCGCCAGCGACCTTGGCCGCTTCGGCCGCCGACTTCGCCAGTCCCTCCTTCGGCACCGGGATGCCATAGGCATCACACACCAATTTGCCTTCCGGCGCGGTCAGGCTGGTCCGCTTATCCGCCTTCACCCGATCGAGAACTTCGCGGATCGTGGCTTTCGCGTTGGGCATCGCGGCATCAGACATAGGGCTTCCTCCTGGGGGGCACACGTTTATGGCATTTGGTATGCCAGAAGCAAACTTTGTCAAGCGCAGCGAAGATGTGGAAACGCTGAAAAATCACCCAGCTTGACAGTCTGGCATCTGGCATGCCAAAAACTTGACCGTAAAATTGCTGTATGAAGACATCTCCCGCAGCAGAGGAGATTGGTCTTGTCGACGCAAAAACCAACCAAGGCATTACCGCTGATGGCCGAGGCCGACATCGCGATCGCTCGCATCGCCCCGGAGACGAGCTTCAAGAATAAGGCCTATGAGGCCTTGAAGGAAGCCATCCTGAAGATGGACATCTATGCGACGCCGGAACCTGTGATGCTCGACGAGCGCGCATTGTCCGAGCGCCTCGGTGTCAGCCGCACGCCGATCCGCGAAGCGATCGCGATGCTGGAGCAGGATGGTTTCGTCAAGACCGTGCCGCGCCGCGGCATCATCGTGGTGCGCCGGACCAAGAACGAGATCGTCGACATGATTCGCGCCTGGGCCGCGCTGGAGAGCATGGCCGCGCGGCTGATCACCACCACGGCGCGCAAGAAGGACATCTCGGCGCTGCGCGACTTCTTCAAGGATTTCGGTCCGGACCGCCTGCCGCAGGATCACATCGAGGAATACTCGAAGGCGAACATCGCATTCCATCAGGCGCTGATCTCGCTGTCGGAGTCGCCGGTTCTGGTCGACATGACTAACGACATCCTCTTGCACGTCCGCGGCTATCGGCAGCTGACCATCAACCGCGCCGACCGTATTGCTGCGTCCCTGCCCGAGCATCTCGCGATCATCGAGGCGCTGGAAGAGCGCAACACCGAGCTCGCGGAGAAGCGCGCGCGCGATCACACGCTGGGCCTTGCGACCTATGTCGAGACCCACGGCCAAGAACTATTCAACTAGCTACGGTTCAACAAAAGAAGACGCCACCTGCGCCTTCGACAGCAAGACTAGGGAGATGAGGCGCATGGCGCAGACTGCGATCAAGACCGAGGTCCCGGACACCCACGAGGAGCTCACCGACGGCTTCCATCTCGTGATCGACGCGATGAAGCTGAACGGGATCGAGACGGTCTACAACGTCCCGGGGATTCCGATCACCGATCTTGGTCGCATGATGCAGGCCGAGGGCATCCGCGTGCTCTCGTTCCGTCACGAGCAGAACGCGGGCTACGCCGCGGCGATCGCCGGCTTCCTCACCAAGAAGCCCGGCATCTGCCTGACCGTATCCGCGCCCGGCTTCCTCAACGGCCTCACGGCGCTCGCGCATGCGACGACGAACTGCTTCCCGATGATTCTGATCTCGGGCTCGTCCGAGCGCGAGATCGTCGATCTGCAGCAGGGCGACTACGAGGAGA